>JBEEOW010000006.1:0-159737 GCA_041191405.1 Bacteroidota bacterium | reverse complement strand
TCAAACTTGAACCTGTATCGATGTGCTCTTTACACACTAAATGTTTGAATGCTTCACTGTATACAACCTTTGTTCTTCCTTCCATTTTATGCTTACTTTGTGTAAACCTATTTCAGGACAAGACAATTTTTTATTTTCTCAAATCTAAATAATAACATATAATATCCCTTTCACTTGAATTCATTTCGTAAAATACGATGTACATAACTTGTCCAACTATTTTTAATCTTGCTTGTTTACTTATTACATTTTCTTGTTGGTCATAAGACCAACAAGGGCGGCTGTAACACTTGGAACATCAACAAAGATAAAAATTCAATTTTATAGTTAACAAATTATTAACCCCCTACTTCTTCACCTTATCAGCAAAAACCTTTTTAAACTTATCAACTTTAGGTTTTACTACAAATCTGCAATAAGGCTCATTACCATTGTTTTGGAAATAAAGTTGATGATAATCTTCGGCTTTGTAAAACGTTGCAGTTGGTTGTACTTGGGTAACAATTTTACTTTCGTAAACTTTTGCTTCGGTAAGCTTAGTAATTATTTCTTCTGCCTCCTTTTTTTGAAATTCATTATGATAAAAAATTACAGAACGGTATTGTGTTCCAACATCATTTCCTTGTCGGTTTAGGGTTGTTGGGTCGTGAACAGTAAAAAATACTTCAAGCAACTCTTTATAAGTAACTTTAGTACTATCATAAGTAACTTTTACAACTTCTGCATGATTAGTTAAACCTGTACAAATTTCTTTGTAGGTCGGATTTTTGGTATCTCCACCTTCGTAACCTGATTCGGCTTTTACAACGCCATCCATAATTGAAAATACGCCTTCAATACACCAAAAACAACCTCCTCCAAATGTAGCTTCTTGTAAATTACTCATATTTTCAACTGGTTTAGACACTTGTTTAACTTCTTCTTTTTTGGTTGCATTATTACAACTTAATAAACTTGTAATGAAAACCAATAATAAAGAATATAGTTTGGAGAATTTCATAATAAATTGATTTATATTCTTTACAAGTTATAAGTTTTTACCACATAGGAACATAGTCTTTAAAACACTAATAATCATGACTATGTAAAATAAAATAAGTAATACATAGATTTTGATTTTCAAAGAAAATCCTATGTTACCTGAATAAATTTTCACCACATAGAAACATAGTTTAAACTACTAATAATCAACACTATGTTTCTATGTGGTTTAAATTATTACATCAATTTTTTGATGATATCATCTACTGATAAACCATCAGTATCTGCTTTGAAGCTTTTCACAATTCTGTGTCTCAACACAGGCAATGCTATTGCTCTAACATCTTCGATATCAGGAGATAATTTACCATTTAATAATGCATTACATTTTGCAGCTAATATCAAACTTTGCGATGCTCTTGGTCCAGCTCCCCAATCGAGGTAACGTTTTGTGGTTTCGTTGGTGCTAGTTTGCGGACGAGTATTGTGTACCAATTTAACTGCATATTCAACTACATTATCAGCCACTGGCACTTTACGAACCAATGCTTGAAATGCTAAAATCTCGTCAGCACCAATAATTTTAGGCACTTTATAAGTAAATGCAGAAGTTGTGTTTTTTACAATTTCAACTTCGTGTGCAAAGCTTGGATAATCAAGGGTAATATTAAACAAGAAACGGTCTAACTGCGCTTCAGGTAATGGATATGTACCTTCTTGCTCAATAGGGTTTTGGGTTGCAAGTACAAAAAATGGTTTTGATAATTGATGCGATTGCCCAGCAACTGTAACCGAACCTTCTTGCATGGCTTCAAGTAAAGCTGCTTGCGTTTTAGGAGGTGTACGATTTATCTCGTCGGCAAGTACAATATTTGAGAAAATTGGACCAGGAATAAACTTGAAATTACGGTCTTTATCCATTGTTTCAGCACCTAAAATATCCGATGGCATCAAATCAGGCGTAAACTGAATTCTATTAAAATTCAATGACAAAGCATCAGCTACGGTATTAATTAACAATGTTTTTGCCAAACCAGGAACACCCATTAATAATGAGTGACCTTTACAAAAAATAGAAGTCAAAACTAGCCTAACAACATCTTGCTGACCAATAATTACTTTTCCAATCTCTTTTTCTAAATTTTGCGTTGAGGCAAATAAAGCCTCAGCTGCTTCAACATCTGATTTAAAATCAATCATTTATATAAATATTTTATATTAAATATCTTTTAAAATATCGCAAGATTTGAATTCAGGAGCAATTTCAACAAAAACTTCATTTTTAGTTTTATGAAACCACTCTGACAATACTTTATTTTTCTTTGCGGCTACAGCAGCACTGTGTATTTTTTGAAAATCGTCTTCAAGATTTGCTTTATGAGGAGGCGTTACTTTTTTCAAATAAATAATTCTCATTGCGTCTTTTCCGTCGGCAGTTCTGTATGGAATAGGTTTACAAATATGCCCAACTTGCATTGTATCAATCACAAAGAAAATACTTGGGTCAATAGCATCAACTGCAATTTGTGTGCTTCCAGTATTTGCATCTGTAAAAAACCCTCCATTTTCAGACGTTGTTTTATCATCAGAGTGTTTTTTAGCTGCACTTGTAAATGAAATACTATCTTTCAAAATTAAATTTCTAATTTTATTTAATTCATTTTCAGTTTCTGAAATATCAACTGTTGATGAAGCTGGTTTTAATAAAATATGACGTGTATTAAACTCCATACCTCTACGCTCAATTAACTGTATTAAGTGGAAACCAAATTGAGATTCAATCACATCCGACATTTGACCTGGTTTTAACTTTAAAGAAGCTGCCTCATATTCAGGCACTAATTCACCTTTTTTAAAGAAACCTAATTCTCCACCATTGGCGGCAGAACCTGGGTCAGCCGAAAATTGTTTAGCCAAAACAGCAAAATCCTCTCCTTTTTCAATTCTAGCTTTAAGCGCTAATAACTCATTTCGAGTAATATTTTTTTGGTCTTTACCAACTTTGGCTTCAATTACAATTTGACCAACCTCTACTTCTTTTGAGAAAAATGGTAAACTATCTTGAGGAATTTTAGCAAAGAATTTTTTTACTTCACCTGGTGTAATTTTTACTTTACCCACAACATTGTCTTGCATTTTTTGAGCTAAAATTTGCTCTTTTACTTGCTTACGTAAGTCGTTTTTAAGTTCGGCAATTGGTTTGTTATACATTTCAACTAATTTTTCTTCTGAACCAATTTGTTGAATAAAATAAGCCATACGTTGCGTTAACTGAGCTTCAACTTGCTTATCTTCAACAGTTACTGAGTCAATATCTGCTTTTGCTAGCAATAATTTATTGATTAACAATGACTCTAATACAGTACAATTTAAATTTTCAATTGAACTTCTAAACTGTTGTTGAGCCATATATTGCAATGCTGTTGCTTCTAACTCAGATTTTAAAACTATGTGATTATCAACTTTTGCAACAATTTTATCAATTACTTGACCTTTATTAGCTAATGGTTGTGCAATTGTACTTGTTATTAAAACAAAAAATATAAATATTAAACCGATAAGTGATTTGCTATTATTCAACATTAATTTCATAAAATAATTTATAATTCAGTAATTGTAATAAACAAACGATGCTTTGCCCTTAATATTAGAGCAAAGCATCATTAAGTTTGATATTTTTTAACTTCTATTTTTTAACTAATTTTTTTAACTCAACTTCGTTAACCGTAACTGGATATTTAGCTTTTAGCTCATTAATCCACTCTTTTTCAAGATAGTTTTGGTAATCAGAAATAACAACACCTTTTACTTCTTCAAGGTTTTTGTAACGTGGCTCTTCAACTTTTTTAACTACAACCAAAATTACTCTTCCATCTTTTTCAATAACTTGCTCTCCTTCTTTCCATTCAATAGCATCAGCAATTGCATTATCACCTTTTTGGTATAAACTATGGCTTACTTGAAGTGTTAAAGCTTGTTTTTCGTTAAAGATTTTCTCTAATGAATGATTTGAGTTTGAACTAAATACAAAGTTTACTTTATTGTTTTTAGCAACTTTATCAAGTTTTTTATCTTCAATACTCAAACGAGCTTCATCTACTTTCACTGATTTTAAGTAATCAAAAACCAATTGAGCTCTTTTTAGAGATAAATTATTAGTTTTTTGGGCTTTAGCTTCTTGAGCATCAGCATTACCTACAATTTTCAATTTCAATGATTTATCTTTAGCTAATATCGAAGCCAAACCATTTAAACGAATTGAATCATCTTTAGTAAGCACAGCTTTGTTTAAATCAAAAATGATGTCTTCTGTTTTTGGCTCAGAAACTGTCCAATATCCATCTTTCAATTTTTGTTTTACTTGTGTTAATACATCTTTTGATGCTGTATTATAAATAGTTGCATCTAAACGTTTGTTCCATTTGTAGTTTTCTTTGTTTGCTTCAAAGAATTTTTTCAAGCCTAAAGTATCTTGTAATGCTTTGCCCCAAACTTTTGTATCCATCAATTGGAACAATAAAATTCCTTCACGATACTCGCTTACAAGGTTTTTATAGTCTGGATATTTGTTTTCAAGATTTGATTCTTCGTAATCCAAGATAGTTTTTTCAGCAAAATCTTTGTACAACAAATTCATGTAATGTGCTGGACTAAAGTTTGATCTTGAACGACCTTTTTCTTGAATAAAATTAAAGAAATCTTGAACTGTAACTTTTTTGTTTCCAATAGAAATTAATTGTTCACCAATTAATTTATCTTCTTTAGCAAAAGTGAATTTTCCTTTAATTAAAGATGAATCAGCTTTTGCAAAAACTTTTGCTTGAGTTGTAGCATTTTCGGTAAATTGATTTTCTTTTTTTAATCTAGCAATTAATACCGATCGATTTAAATCAGAACGAGAATCTTTTGAAACTTTAGTTTTTAAACTTGCTTCTAAGTCCTTAAATTCAGCTAAACCTTTTTTCTCAATCAACTTAATAATATGCCATCCATAAGGTGTTCTGATTGGACCTGTAATTTCTCCAGGTGTATTTAATGCAAATGAAGCATCTTCAAAACTTGGAATCATTGCATTTGTACCAAATGCAGGCAATACTCCACCCTTATTTTTTGTTCCTAAATCGTCAGAAAATTGAGAAGCTAGTTCATCCCAATTATCTCCTTTTTTCGCTTTTATAAATATTTCGTCAGATTTCTTTTTTGCTTCCAATGAATCATCTAATGCAATGCCTTCGCCTGCACGAACCATAATGTGAGCAACTTTAACCTCACCTCTAGATGCACGTCTATCTTTAACTTTTAAAATATGGTAACCAAATTTAGTACGAACTATACCTGAAACTTCGCCAATTTTAGTTTTGAATGCTGCATCTTCAAAAGGGTAAACCATTTGTAGAGCAGTAAAATATCCCAAATATCCTTTGTTTTGAACAGCAGATGGGTCTTCAGAGTTTTCAGCAGCTAATTGTTCAAAATTTGCACCTCCAACAGCTTTATCTCTAATTGATTTAATTTTATTATATGCTTTAAGAGAATCAGCTGGGTCAGCGTCAGGAGCAACCTTAATTAAAATATGCGAAGCTGAAACTTCTTCTTTCAAGCGCTCATAAGCTTCTTTAACAAGAGTTTCTGTAACGCTTTTTTCAGTTAAATATGGCTGTGCTAATTGTTTTTTATAACCTTCAAGTTCTTTAATAAAACTTTGAGCTGTATCTAAGCCAAGAGATTTAGCCTCTGTAACTTTGAGTTTAAAATTAGTATAAAGTGCTAAATAATCTTTTAAGCTTTTTTCTGTGTAAGCATCCGCATCATTTGCGTTATTTTTTTTGTAAACATACTCAAACTGAGATGTAGTTACAGGATTATTTCCTAAGGTTTCAATAACTGGCTCACTAGGAGTATTATTTTTAGAACCCGTGCAAGCAGCCATGGCCACCACAGATGCCATTCCAATTAAAATCGCTTTTTTCATTATAGCGTCAAATTCAAATAATTAATTTTTACTAAGTCAAATAATAAGTCTTTTCAAACTCAGACTACAATTTTAACGAAATTTATTGTACAAAATTACTCTTTGTATCATAAATTAAAATAAAAGAAATAATTTTTATCAAATTTAATGCTAAATCTAATATTTTAAATATACATTTGATACGAAAAAATATAATTTATCTAATTTATGGAATGGTTCAGTAATTGGTTTAATTCAACTTATTATCATCTTTTATACAAAAGTAGAGACTTTATTGAAGCTGAAAATTTCATCAACAATATCATTGAAAAATATAAATTTCCTAAAAATTATAACTTTTTAGACTTAGCTTGCGGTAAGGGTAGACATAGTATATTTTTAAATAAAAAAGGGTACCATGTTACAGGTTTAGATATAGCTCCAGAAAGCATAGCAGAAGCCCAAAAATACAGTAATGAAACTTTACAGTTCGCAGTACATGATATGCGAAATAGGATGCCATCAAAATACCATGTTATATTAAATTTGTTTACAAGTTTTGGATATTTTGAAACTGAAAACGAAGACTTTTTAGCAATTAAAAATATGGCTGATGCATTAGAAAATGACGGCACATTGATAATTGACTTTTTAAATCCAAAAACTGTAATCGAAAACTTAGTAAAAGAAGAAACCAAAACAATTGACGGAGTAACATTCCATTTAAAACGATTTGTTGAAAATGGTTTTATTAAAAAAGACATACAATTTGAAGCTGAAGGGAAAAAATATCATTTTCAAGAACAAGTAAAAGCCATTTTCAAATCAGATTTTGATAAATTTCTTAAAAAGAGTAATCTCACAATAATTGATGTATTTGGTGATTATCAACTCAATACATTTGATGAAAAACTAAGTAGTAGAATGATTTTAGTAGCAAAAAAAGTTTTGTAAATTAATATTCAAATAAAAAGTTAAAATAGTTAAATTGCGAGTAATAATTTTTGTTGGCTCAATTGAAATATAATATGAAAAAAATAATTTCTATACTTTGCTTATTTATCACATTTCAAGTGATGGCTCAGCAAAAGCCTGCTCAAAAAAAACCAAAAAACACAACTAATCAGCAAAGCAAACCAAAAAAGCCAAAAGTTGTAACCAAAATTGACACCAAACTTGACAAATCGGCACTTACACCCGAACAAAAGTTAATGTTAACTAAAATTGCCTACGATGCTTATGTTTCACAAAATGATGTAAAACCATCATTACTTGAAAATCAAATGGTAATGGAAGATGTAATTATACCTAACAGTATAACTCCTTCAGGTACTGATATTCAAAATGGAATAGCTCAATTCAAGAAAACATTACACGCAACTTCTTCAAAAGCAACTTCATTTGTAACTGTTGATGGCGTACCACAAAATAATGCATATTGGGTTACAATTAATGCTGATATTAAATCGTTACCTTACTTTCAGTATGTGGATTATAACGCAAAATGGAATTATGTAAAGAACGAAAAAGGTCAAAACGTAATGACTATGGGCGAAAGTGACCAAAACAAAGAAAATGCATTGGTTGCCAAAACTTTAAAAACTCAATACGGATACAATATAATTGTAAACTACAAACCTTTAGATTTAAACCTGAAAGAAGTAAGTGGAGAAATTGAAGTAACCGTACCTAAGAAATTTGAGGTTATTGAATTGAAAAAAACTGATTTAAACAAAGACTTTGTACTTGGGAAAACCAAAATCAAATTGCTAAGATTCTTTACTAAAAACTATGCAATTAAATTCGAAAACGATGACCCATCAATAAAAATGGTTATCATTTCAGATACAAAAAAACAATTTGTTAATCATAATGTTTCGTATGTAAGCCCGAAGCAATTTGAGAAATTCTCCAAAACAAAAAAGATTAATGACGATACTTTAACTACCTTAGCTGCAACTATTGACGATATTAGCGACGTTAACCGTGTAAAAATGGGAAAAGTACAAGGCAATGGTACAATTCAGAAAATATTGTTATTCAGAGCTATTGAAACAGAAAAAGTAGCAGTAAAAGTTGATTTGTTTGCCATAGAAACAAAAGAAGTATTGACAGAGAAAAAATAATTTTTTAGTATTTTTTTCGTTGATTTTTTAATAAACACAAAACTGATTACTGAAAACTCTAATCATGAAAAAACTAATTTTTCTCTCCCTAATATTCATATTCAACTTGAACATTTTTGTTCATGCTCAGCTATTTGGACTCACATCAGCTGGTGGAGACGATGATTTAGGCACAATTTTTCAATACAACCCTAGTACAAATACTTTAAATGTAGATTATTCACTAACTACAACATCATCAGGAAGTTTACCTTGTCGCTCAGCATTAGTTAATCCAGGAAATGGCAAATTATATGGCACTACATACAGTGGAGGAGAACATAATTTAGGAGTTATTTTTGAGTTTAATCCAAGCAATGGAGCATACAGTAAAAAAATAGATTTTGATGATTCACTAAAAGGTTGTAATCCAACGGGCTCACTGTTTTTATATAACGGCAAATTTTATGGAATGACATCAAAAGGTGGTTTATATGGAAACGGTGTTATTTATGAGTGGGACTATAATACCAATACTTTTACTAAAAAATATGATTTTCAGAGAAGCTCAGGAGCTAATCCAAATGGTTCATTTACAGCTTACAAATCAACTTTATATGCTTTAGCTGAACAAGGTGGCGCAAATGGTTTAGGTGTAATTTTCAGTTTTAACCCTATTACCAATACCTATTCAAAAATATATGATTTTAGCTTAAAAACAGGCGCTTACCCTGCTGGTACTTTAAGTTTATACAATGGCAAATTGTACGGCACGACACAACAAGGAGGTAAAAATAATGTAGGAGTAATTTTTCAAATTGATTCGTCAAATAACTATCAAAAACGAGTTGATTTTACTGGAGAGAAAAACGGATTAAATCCATATTCAGGAAGTTTGACTTTCACTAACGGTAAATTTTACGGACAAACACTTGGTGGCGGAACCGATGATTATGGTACTCTATTCGAGTGGGACGTAAATGCTGATACAATCAGCAAAAAATACGAATTTATCTTAACCACAGGCGCTTATCCATTAGGTGGATTGACTTTAAGTAATGGCAAATTATATGGGTTAAGCTATGTTGGCGGAAGTGATTCGGTGGGTGTTTTATATGAATTTGACCCAACATCTAATGTTTATTCGAAAAAAGCCGACTTTAACCGATTGAATGGAAGTTTTCCTTTTGGAAATTTAACTGTTTTAAACAGTAAACTTTACGGACTCACTCAGCAAGGTGGAGTAAATAACAAAGGTGTAATTTTTGAATTTGCAATCGGCTCAAATACAATCACTAAAAAAGTAGATTTAAGCTTTAGTCCACAAGGGAATACTCCCCAAGGTTCGTTAATTTACTTGGCAGGAAATTTTTATGGCACAGCACAAAGAGGTGGAAATTATGATAAAGGTGTGATTTTCCAATGGAATGCAACAACAAAAACCTACACCAAAAAATATGATTTCAATGATACACTAGGTGCAAAACCTTATGGAGCACTTACCTATTTTGCTGGGAAATTATACGGATTAACCTACAAAGGTGGTAATTTCAATAAAGGCGTTTTGTTTGAATACAATCCAGCAACGAATATTTACTCTGCACTTGCACATTTTAATGGAACAAATGGAGCTCATCCTTTCGGCTCATTATCAGTTTATAATGGCAAATTATATGGGTTAACGCAACAAGGAGGAGCTGATAGTGTAGGAGTTATTTTTGAATTTAATCCAAGTACTAAAGTTTTAAGCAAAAAAATAGATTTAACATTTATAAACGGTGCTTTGCCAAATGGAAGTTTAACATTTAAAAACGATATTTTTTATGGTTTAACAGAAAAAGGTGGTACTGATAGTGTTGGCGTATTATTTCAATGGAATCCTACAACCAATATTTACACTAAAAAAATAGATTTAAAAAAAGCAACTGGTTGTTCGCCTTCGGGGAATTTGAGTTTGTATAAAGGCAAATTTTACGGATTAAACTTTGAAGGTGGAGCAAACAATGCAGGTGTAATTTTTGAGTGGAATGATACAACAAATACCTACGCATCAAAATATGATTTATCATTAACCACTGGGGCTAATCCTTTGGGAACAATGACTTTAAGTAATGATAAGTTTTATGGATTAACACACCACGGAGGAGCAAATGATATTGGCGTATTGTTTGAATTTGACCCAAATACAAATACTTATACCTCAAAAGTTGACTTTAATGGCAACAACGGAAGTTACCCTCGCTACACCCAATTATACGAGAATTGTGTTTTACCTCCATCACCAATAATTACCAACAATTCAGCTAATCAAACTATTTGCGGAGGCAAAAAAGTAACACTCACTGCACTAGGAACAGCAAACGGAAAACTAGCTTGGTACACAGCCGATAAAGGTGGTAAACGTTTAGGTGAAGGTAATTCATTTCAAACACCAATTCTTGGCAAAAACACCACTTTTTATGTACAAGATAGTACCTGCGATGCAAGTGTACGAACGCCAATTTTGGTAAATGTAATTGAATTAAAAGTGAACTTAACCAAAGTAAGTGCTTGTAAAAGTTATGATTACAAAGGAAAAACACTTACAAAATCAGGATTTTATAATGATACCATTCCATCAACAATTTGCGACAGTGTAATTTCACTTGAATTACAAATTTTAGACGACGACAACTTGGTTACCCAAAAAGGCAATACATTAATTACCAAAGCTGATAGTGCAGATTCGTACCAATGGATAGATTGTAACAATGCCAATGCCCCAATTGATGGAGCAACAAAACAAGTATTTTCGCCAACGCATGTAAGTAATTATGCAGTAATTGTAAGCAAAAAAATGTGTATTGATACTTCAAACTGTGCATATTTTGATTCGACAATTGCTGGTATTCAAGATGCCTTTAAAGGAAAATACACATTATCACCAAACCCAGTTACAGATGGCGATGTGTACTTGCATTTTAAAACTCAATCAGAAAAAGGAGTAATTATTAAAGTATTTGATACCAACGGAAAAATATACTACAACCAAACACACGACCTTGATGGTACAGGCTCAATACAAATAAAAGCTAACACTACCCATGTTTTATCACGAGGTGTTTATTTTGTATCGATACAAACTGCCTCAAGCGTCAAAATGGAAAAGTTGATAGTGGAGTGATTCAAATTAAACCTATAAGGTTTTGAAAACCTTATAGGTTTGTATAATTATTTTTTGAAGTAAGTACTTTTGTTTAAACCGATAAAAGGTTTAATTTAGCTATTCAAATAAAATAATAGCATGAAACTTTTATTAAAAACACCACAAAAGGCATTGAACAAAGCATTTTTAAAGCAACGTCCTTTACGTGCTGACATGGATTTGTTTAAAACCAACTTAATTACACTTTTAAATAAGATTGATGAAATAGAACGTGAAGAAAATCAAAAGAATCATGTTCGTGATTTTCTGTTAAATACCTATTACAAAAACACAAACGAAGTTAATACAAAAGGTACGCAAGACCTTGTAATTCATAACGGTAAAGATAATAAATCATCTGTTGGTGTAATTATTGAAGCCAAACGACCAACCAATAAAAATGAATGGATTTCTGTTGATAAACCCAATGGTAAAGCATTTCAAGAGTTGGTTTTATACTATTTACGTGAACGTATTGAAGAAAACAACATTGATATTAAGTACTTAATTGCTACCAATATCAATGAATGGTACATTTTTGAAGCTAGTTATTTTGAGAAAACATTTTTCCAAAACAAGAAATTTGTAAAAGAATACGAAGAATGGAGAGATGGGAAAAAGGTAACTAAAGATACCAAATTGTTTTACAATGAAATAGCTAAACCATACATTGATACTTTACAATCAGAAGTAGAATGTACCTTTTTTAATATAAAAGATTTTGAAAAAGCACTAAAGAATGAAAGCTTAAAAGATGATAAAAACCTTATTGCTTTACTTAAAATACTTTCACCTAATCATTTATTAAAAGTACCTTTTGCTAATGATAGTAATAGTTTAGATAAAGATTTTTATTTAGAATTATTACATATTATTGGTTTAAAAGAAGAAAAAGAAGGTGGTAAAAAACTTATTCAACGTCAACCAGAAGGGTTTAGAAATGAAGGTTCATTACTCGAAAATGCAATTGCACAATTAGAAAGCCACGATAAAATACTAATATTAGATACACCTTCACAATACGGAAGTACACACCAAGAACGATTGTTTAACGTTGGCTTAGAATTGGTAATTACATGGATGAATCGAATTCTATTCTTGAAATTATTAGAAGCTCAATTACTCACTTATCACAAAGGTGACAAAAAATATGCTTTCCTTAATTTAGATAAAATCAAAGATTACTATGAATTAGATAAGTTGTTTTTTAGTGTATTAGCTAAAAAAGTAGAAGAACGCACACCTAAAATAAATGAAGTATTTGGTTTAGTACCTTACCTAAACAGTTCATTATTTGAACCAACAGAACTCGAACAAAAAACATTGTTTATTAATAACTTAGATATTAATGCAACATTACCATTCTACAGTTCAAGTGTTATAATTAAAAATAAAAAACGCAAAGAAAACCTTAATGGAATTACTTATTTATTTGAGTTTTTAAATGCGTATGATTTCAGTTCTGATGGTAGTGGTGAAATACAAGAAGACAATAAAAAACTGATTAATGCATCTGTTTTAGGTTTAATATTTGAAAAAATTAACGGTTATAAGGATGGTTCATTTTTTACTCCTGGTTTTATAACCATGTATATGTGTCGTGAGACTATTAGAAGAGCTGTAATTCAGAAGTTTAAAGAAGCAAATTATAAATTAACTGAAAGCTCAGACATAGAAACTAATTTTAGCGAACTCTACGACCAAATTGAAAACCGTAAAGAAGCCAATGAAATAATAAACTCTCTAAAAATATGCGACCCAGCAGTTGGCTCTGGTCACTTTTTGGTTTCAGCTTTAAATGAAATAATTGCCATAAAAAGCGACCTTAAAATACTAGAAGACAAAGACGGAAAATCGCTTAACAGATATGAAATTTCTGTTGAAAATGATGAATTGGTAGTAACTGATGAAGATGGCGAACTTTACGAATACAACCCAAACAACAAAGAAAGCCAACGCATACAAGAAACCCTATTTCACCAAAAGCAAACCATTATTGAAAACTGTTTATTTGGGGTGGACATTAACCCTAATTCAGTTAAAATATGTAGGTTAAGACTTTGGGTCGAATTGTTAAAAAATGCTTACTACAAGCAGGAAAATAAACAATTAGAGACCCTCCCAAATATCGACATCAATATCAAATGTGGAAACTCATTAATTAGCCGATTTGGTTTAGATGCAGATATTAAAAAGGCTCTTAAAAAAAGTAAATGGAATGTAGAAAGCTACCAACTAGCAGTACAAACCTACCGCCATGCCCAAAGCAAGGAAGAAAAGTGGGAAATGGAACGCTTAATCAAAGACATTAAGAGTGATTTTAGAACTGAAATAAACAAAAGCGACCCAAAAGTTAAGAAACTGAATGAATATTCAGGATTATTATTTGTTCATTTAAATCAAAAATCATTATTCAAATTAAGTGTTAAAGAACAAAAAGATTATGAAGATAGAACTAGATTTTTAGAGAATTTAGTAAAGAAGTTATCAAATGAAATAGAAGAAATCAAAAGTAATAAAATTTATGAAAATGCTTTTGAATGGCGTTTTGAGTTTCCAGAAGTATTAAACAACGATGGTGATTTTGTTGGTTTTGATGTGATTATTGGGAATCCGCCTTGGGTCTCTTTAATGGGTAAGCATAGTAATATTGATGACAATAATTTATTAAATTATTATAAATCAATCTTTCCTGAAAATACTTATATGCCAAATCTTTATGAATATTTTATAAAAACTTCATATAATCTAACCCAAAATAATGGTTTTAACTGTATAATTATACCAGATAGATTAGGTTCAAACGAATCATTATCTTATTTAAGAAAATTTCTTATTAAAAACACAACACTTATTGAAATTATCTATAGATGGGAATTTCCAGAAATCATTACTGATACTATGACTTATTTATTAAGGAAAGCAAATAAAGATGTTTATGAAATTTCTGTTAAAGATTCTCCAAATAATGAAAAATCATTAATTCTTAACTCAATTTATTTAGAAAATGAAATTTATGAATTTAAAAGTTATAAAAATCCTAAAATTTTTGAAATCATTAAGAGACTTAAGTTAAATTCCAAATTATCAGATTTTGCTTTAGCAACATCTGGGTTTGGTGGTAAGTCAAATTTAATTTATGAAAATAGAATTAATGAAAGACAAATAAATGTTTTAAAAGGGAGGTCTATTCAAAAATATTTTGTTAATGATAGTTTTTACTTTGAATTTATAGATGAAAATATAACAGGTAGAACAAGAGACATTAATAAATTAGGCATTAAACCTAAAATATTATTAAGAAAAACAGGGATACCACTTATTTCAGCAATTGAAACAGAAGGTTTTTATCCAGAACAATCTTTGTATTTTATTTATAATATTGACTCTAGAATACCACATTTGGTTTTATTATCCTTATTTAATTCAAAATTATTTAATTGGTTTTATGTTAATGAACTTGTAACAAACATTGACAGTACACCACAATTAAAGAATAGTGATTTATATAAATTCCCAATTAAATTAGCGAACAAAGAAACAAAAGAAAAAATTGAAACTATTGTTAAAGAAATTTTAGAAATTAAAAAACTTAACTCAAAAATAGATACCTCAGCCTTAGAAAAAGAAATAGACCAATTGGTATATGAGTTATATGGCTTAACTGATGAGGAAATAAGGATTGTGGAGGGTGTGTAAGAAACCTTATAGGTTTAATAAATATGTAATGTTTAAGGCTTATTGTAAAAAATAATAATATGAAAGATTGGTTAACATGTGCAAGTGAATTTATGTCAATAGTTACTGGTTTTATTGCAATAGGTGCATTTTTGGGCATTTATAAATTTGTTGATATTTTTAAATGGAAAAAAGTTTTCCAATCAAGAAAAGTTTGCAAAAATGATAATGCGACACCTTTAAGTATTCGAGCAAAAGATGTAAATTCAGCATTTGATAAAGATTTTTTATTATTAAATAGCAAGGTTTATTGGATTAAAAATCATGAAACGCTTAGGTACATAATGAAATATAATAACAAGTTCTCAGATGATAATTCCAAAAAAAAATACGTGTCCTACACAGATTTAGAAAAATATATTAGAGAATTTGACATAAATGTAATTTATGAATAGAGTAAAGTATATATAAATTATAAAATTAAACAGATTATTTGAAAATAAACAAAATGGAAATTACTAATTGTGGATTATTAAAACCGTTTAAAAGAACTGTTAGACAATTGTCTGATGGCTCATATTCAAATTCAGGAAATAGTATGTATTTGCTAAATAAAGAATATGCTTTAGACCCTCAACATTACATTAGAGCATTTCTATTAATACAAGAAGATGTTTTTGAATTATTTAAATTTGTTGAACCTTGCGATGAAAATAAAGATACAATTTCTCTTAGAATTCAAGAATTACTTATTAGGATTTGCGTTGAAATTGAAGCTAATTTTACAGCAATTTTGAACGAAAATATATATTCAAATAGAGATAAAAGAAGTATTGATAAGGATTATTGTTTATTAGAGTTTTCACATAAATTATCTTCTTATAGCGTAAAATTTCCAACATGGAAAGGTTTAAAAAATATCCGTACTCCATTTATTAATTGGAGTACATACCCCAATCAAAATTGGCACGTTTTAGAATGGTATAAATCATACAATAAGTCAAAACATGATAGACACAACTATTTCGTAAAAGCAAATTTTGATACATTAATGGACGCACTTAGTGGATTAGTAATTATTTTATCTGCCCAATTTCAAAATGAAAATTATTCTTTACAACCCAAAGGTCGTGCATTATCTGGTGGGTATAGTTATGATTATGATGAAAATTATGATTCAGCAATTGGTGGATATTTTTGTGTACAATATCCTAAAAATTGGAGTAACGATGAGATGTATTGTTTCACATGGAGTCAAATTAAAAATAATGAAAACCCAATTGATAAAATAGATTTTGATAAAATTAAAGAAGAAAAGTTGCCTAAATCAAAGAAATAGACCAATTGGTATATGAGTTATATGGCTTAACTGATGAGGAAATTAAAATTGTGGAGGGGGAGTAAGAAACCTATAAGGTTTGCTCATTAACAAAAATATTATTTTAACCCTTGCCCGTTTAAATAGCAAACTAAATAAAACTATTAGACCCATTGTTATATGGCTTAACTATAACGAAACCTATAAGGTTTTTAAAACCTTATAGGTTTGACAAATTAAAAGATTATATAATTTATGAAAGGATTAGAACAATTTGAGCCTGACACATATTATCATGTTGTAAATCATGCAGTTGGGAATGAAAATCTATTTAAAAATGATGATAATTTTTCGTTTTTTCTTCGCAAATATGCCTCATATATGCCTTCAGTTTGCAATACTTTGGCGTATTGTTTAATGCCCAACCATATTCATTTCCTTATAAAAATTCATTCAGAAGAAACATTACTTGCACATCCTAAATACAAATCAGATTTTCATAAGTTAGTGATGCAAGAGTTGAGTAATTTGCTAAACTCCTATGCTAAAGCATACAACAAAATGTACAATCGCAAAGGATCATTATGGATAGATTTTACCAAGCGATTTTCAGTAAAATCTGACAACTATTTAAGTACTGTTATAAATTATATTCATCAAAATCCTGTAAAACATGGTTTTACATCACAAATTGAGGATTGGAAATATAGTTCATATAACAGTATTCTCTCTGAAAAACCTACTTTATTGTGTAGAAATGAAGTAGTTTCATGGTTTGGAAGTATCAATGATTTTAAAAATTATCATCAAATAAATGACATAAATTTATTTGATGATTGGGAATTTTAAACCTATAAGGTTTTTAAAACCTTATAGGTTTGATGTTAGCTTAAATACATAAAACCAAAAAACCTCAAAGACGAATCTCAGAGGTTTTTTAATATTTGTTTTAAGAAATGAATTATTTCGCTTCTTTAGCTGGAGCGAAAGTTCTTTTTTCTTTAACTCTTGCAGCTTTACCTACAGCACCACGTAAGTAGAACAAACGAGCTCTACGTACAGCACCACGGCGTACTACTTCAATTTTATCAATGTTTGGAGAAAGAATTGGGAAAATTCTCTCAACACCAACACCGTTAGAAATTTTTCTAACTGTAAAAGTCTCTCCTTGAGAGTTTGGATTACGACGTTGGATTACAATACCTTGGTACTGCTGGATACGCTCTTTGTTACCCTCTTTAATTTTAACGTGAACATTTAATGTATCACCAGCTTTAAATGAAGGCAAAGCAGCTCTTTGCTCTGCGTACTCTTCAGCAACTATTTTTAATAACGGATTCATCGTTGTGTAATTTTCAAAAACGGACTGCAAATATATGATTATTTTTTACAAATCACAATTTTGTTCGTTTTAATTGATTAATTTATTATATAAATCTGGGCGACGAGTTTTGGTTCGTTCCAGCGCTTGTTCTTCTCTCCACACTCTAATTTTTTCTTCGTGACCAGAAAGTAGCACTTCTGGCACTTTCATTCCTTCCCATTCTGCCGGACGAGAATATACTGGCGGAGCCAATAAATCGTCTTGAAATGAGTCAGTTAGAGCTGAGGTTTCATCATTTAATACACCAGGAATTAGTCTTATTATTGCATCGGAGATTACGGCAGCTGCCAACTCTCCACCAGACAATACATAGTCGCCTATGCTTATTTCGTGGGTTACAAATTTTTCTCTAATTCTTTCGTCTATCCCTTTATAATGCCCACAAATAATCATAATATTTCCCAATAACGACATTCTATTTGCATCTTTTTGATCAAATGTTTTGCCATCAGGGGTAGTATAAACTACTGCATCATAACTACGTTCGGCTTGTAAACTTCTTATACAAGCTGCTAGTGGTTCGCATTGCATTACCATGCCTGCACCTCCGCCAAAAGCATAATCGTCCACTTGACGATGTTTGTTTAAGGAGAAATCTCTTAAATTATGTATATGAACTTCTACTACTCCAAAACTGATTGCTCGTTTTAATATAGAGTGTTCAAATGGACTATTTAAAAGCTCTGGTGCTACTGAAATGATATCAATCCGCATCATCTGGTTGGTTAGAATCTGTACTTGTGTAAACCTCTAACAATCCTTCAGGAAGATTTGTGTATAATGTTTTTGCTTTATCATCTATTGTGTCAACAAATGCATCAACCAAAGGAATTAAAACTTCTTTTCCTTTATGTTTTATTGATAACAATAATTGGCTTGGTGCTTCAAGAATATCTTCAATGATACCAATTTCGCCATCACGTTTATCAATACATTTGTAACCAATTATTTGATCCCAATCATTTTCTCTTAACTCTTCTGGTATAGCATCAAGAGGTACATAAAACTCTACATCACGTAATTTGTTTGCCTTTTCAGGATTGGTTACTTCTTCAAAAGCTATGATTGCTTTATCCGAAGCTGTCATTCTGAATTCGGTTACAAAGTATGGTACATATCCAGTTCCTAACAATAGGAAAAACACTTCTTGTTCGTCGAGAATATCTTCATCGTCAAACACAAGTTGTGCCTGCATTTGCCCCTTAACCCCGTGAGGTTTAGAAATTTTACCTATTTTGTAATAGCTAGCCATTTTTTGTTAAGATTATAGATGTTAGATTGTAGATGTTAGATTGAAGAATTAAGTCTAAAATCTAATGTCTAGAATCTATTATCTAAATAAATACAAAAAAAGGAACATTATGCAAGACAATGTTCCTTTTCGAGTATCAAATACGGATGCTTATTCAGCAGCTTCTTCAGTACTAGCCTCAGCAGCCTCTTCAGCAGCTGGCTCTTCTTCAGCAACAGCAGCCGCTGCAGCAGCAGCTTGAGCCTCAATACGAGCTTGGTTAACTTTAATTTCAGCTTCTAAACGAGCCGCTTTAGCAGCTTCTTTAGCTTTAGCGTTTTTGCTAGCTTCAGATTCAACTACAGCATCTTTTCCTTTTTTCCATTCAGCAAAACGAGCATCTGCAACTTCTTGCGTAATTGCACCTTTGTTAACACCTACTTGTAAGTGTTTTTTGAAAAGGATACCTGCTTTTTGTAAAATTGTTTTTGCGGTATCAGTTGGTTGTGCACCTACCATTACCCAGTAAAGAGCACGGTCTTCATTCAACAAAATAATTGCTGGATCAGCAACTGGTTGATATGAACCGATTTTCTCAATGAAACGACCACTACGTGGTGCTACTGAGTTTGCTACCAATATATCATAAATTGGTGCTCCTTTTTTTCCTCTTCTTGCGAGTCTGATTTTAACAGCCATTGTAATTAATTTTTGGGAACCCGTCCCGGTTAGTTTTAGCCACGCAAGTTATAAAAAACTTTTTGTATTTAAATGTTTATTGTTAGATTATTTTATAACTAACTTTTCTGTTTGAACGCCTATTTTAACAAGATAAACTCCTACATGTAAACCACTAACAGATACATTACCAACACCTTCAGCTACTTTGTTGCCTAATAAATCAAATATTTGACCAAATGCTAGCAAATTAACATAGTCGTTTGCGGGGTTTGGACTTATAACATATCTTTGATTTAAAACATTATCTTCTAACCCAGTGATTCCTGATGATTGTAATGATACAACTTCTTGTGCACTCAATGCTCTTGAAAAAATATACAAATCATCCATCATAAAATTACCTCCTTGTGCATTGTCTTTATCTGACATTTGACCAAGTACCCATTGAAATTGACTATCGAAATTGATATTACCTGTTATGTTAGCTTCACTAGCTAAAACACCATTTTTATAAAGTTTAATTTTACTACCATCATAAGTAAATGTAATGTAGGTCCAAACTGCTGTTGAAATTGGAGTTGTTAAATTAACTTCTGTATCATTTAATGTAGAAATACCTGCATTTAATGTTGTTGCATTATAAACTGAAATATTTATACTATTATAAAGTACAGTTTTACCATCTATTAATTGTCTGTTTAATCTTTTTGAAAATATATTATTCCACACAAACACATTAGTATTTGTAGGATTTAACCAAAATGAAATAGTGAACTTATCTTTAATTACTGTGTCACTTAATGGTAAACTTACATAATTATTGCTTGAAGGTATATTTGTTAAAGAACCAACACAAACTTGCTGATATTGTAAGCAACCGCCCTTACTAAATCTTATACACTGTGGCTGCCACGTTCCATTACAACTAGTAGAGCCTAGAGTATTTGAAATTTTTAATGCAGACCCATTTTTTGTGTCGTAAGACACAGTTCCGTTTACAGTTCCGTTTAATGGAACATTGTTGTGAGCATTTGTATTTTGCTCAAAAAAATAATTTGCAACTAAGTTTGTGTTGTCAACTTGCGCATTTGTTAAGCTAATTATAGCTCCGAATAAGGTAGTAAGTAATAATTTTTTCATAGTTATATTGTTTGTTACAATGTTAACTTTGATATTTCACATATAGTCTACCCTAAAAGGTTAGGTATTAATAAAAAATTAGAATTATATAAAACAAAACAACACGTTGATTTATAAGAATATAAAACCAAACTAATATAAACAAGTTGAAATAAAATCAATTAAAAGAGAAAATATGGGTAGGTTTTACAATCTTCTTTACTTACAAAAAGCCATAATTGCTCCCATAAAGTCATTTTCAACCGAATCAAAAAGAGCCACTCTTTGCAAAATATAATATAATTCTGTTTTTGGATTGAAAACATAATATTCGTTGGGCGTATAAGTATTTTGATAAACAATAAAAATGCCTATTCTTTTAAATAACTGAAGTCCTTCTGGTTTATGCTCAACTGATAGTACAAATTGAAAATTTCTGACAATATCCATTTTATTGATTTTAAATATTTATAATCATTTAGTAATCAATAAAATAAAAAATCTTACCAACAACTGCTAGGTTGTACGAACGAATGGCATTTTGGTTTGATAAATGTAAAAATAAGTTCAAAAAAAAGGTGCAAGCTATTTCAAACTTACACCTATCATTAAATTAAGCCTTTCTTACAAATTCAGATTTTAGAGCCATAGCTCCAAAACCATCAATTTTGCAATCTATATTATGATCGCCATCAGTTAAGCGAATATTTTTAACTTTAGTACCAGCCTTAATTGATTTTGGCGCTCCTTTTACTGGCAAATCTTTGATTACTACCACAGTGTCACCATCTTGTAAAATATTACCATTGGCATCTTTGATTACATTTTCTGTATCTGCCGAAACTTCGTCAGCTACTACATCTTCTTCATTCCACTCATGGTTACATTCTGGGCAAACCAGTGAAGTTCCATTTGAATAACCATAAGGAGATTTGCAACTTGGACAAATTATTGGAGTATCTGACATATTGTATTTATATTTTTTTGTCTATTTACAAAGATATAAATTTTTAGGTGTAGAATGGGAGTTGTAATTTAATTGGTAAAAATAAAAACAATAGATATCAATTATAAAAAACAGATTATCAAATATTTAATTGCAATTTTGTTTAATAAAAGCTGAAATATGATTTATATCAGTTTTATTTTATTTCGAAATTAAATGGAATCACTATTTTTTTAATTTTCACTGCTTTACCTTTTACTTTCCCTGGATTCCATTTTGGCATTAACTTTACAACTCTTAATGCCTCATTATCTAAATCAGGATGGATACCTTTAATAACTGTAAAATCACTTAATTTCCCATCACTTTCAACTGAAAAACCAATAAACACTTTACCCGAAACAGATGTTTTTTCTAAACTTTTAGGATAATTTAAATTTTTAATAATAAAATTAGACATTTCTTTATAACCACCTACATATAAAGGAATTTCCTCAACTTCAGACAAATCATAAGCACGAATTGAATCATTATGTATATTTTCAAGTTCAGGTCTAATCTGAAGATAGTCAACGTTACTTTGAGTTTGAGAAAAACTCAAATTTGCAAAACCTAAAAAGCAACTTATAATTATAAGAGTAAGGTATTTTTTCATAATTAGAAATTTAAATAAATCATAAAAAAGCCATTCAAACTCGTGTTTCGAATGGCTTTTATAATTTTATAGAGAAAGATAAATACTATTTAACTTCTGGCAATAATTCTTTTCTTTTTAACAACATCTCAAAAAACTTAATATCAGCATCTGAATTAAATATTTTGAATGGTAAAAACAAGAATTGTCCTTTTGAGATAAATAAAATATATGCTTCGCTGGTTTTTTGAACAGTTTTTATTTGTTCCCAAGGCATTTGCATTCCTTGTTTGTCGTTGAGTTTCATCATTATCTGACGACTATCAATTTCATATAAGTATTTATCAAACAATGTTTTGTATTGTTCTAATTGGGTTACTCCAGAAAATTGTATAGCCCAAAATGCTACAAATAATATTGCCGCAACTACACCAACTACTATAAACCACCAACTAAAATAGGCAAATGCACAGATACCTAAAGCTATCAAAAATGCCCACCATTGCTCTTTCAATGCATTGATTAACGCAATTTTGAGATAGTTATTTTTCTCTAATTGGTACTTTTTGGTTTTGATAATCATCGTATTTTAAGTTAAGGGTTTAGGGTTTAGGGTTAAGAGTTTATAAGGTAAATATGAAAACTCTGAACTCTGAACTCTAAACCAATGAAAGTACTGTATTGAATGAAGTTTCTTTTACTAATTTAGCTTTTAAATCAGCGATTGAAATACGTTCTTGCGTGGTTGTGTCACGATAACGGATAGTAACTGTATTATCTTCAAGTGATTGATGATCAACTGCGATACAGAAAGGCGTTCCGATTAAATCTTGACGAGTGTAACGTTTACCAATTGCATCTTTTTCCTCGTAGATTACATTTAAGTCGAATCTTAACTCATTGTATATTTCACGAGCTTTTTCTGGAAGTCCGTCTTTTTTAGTGATTGGGAAAATTGCAGCTTTAACTGGCGCTACTGCTGGGTGTAATTTTAGATAAACTCTCTCTTTTTGTTGCTCGCCTTCGCCTACTGTTTCTTCAGTAAATGCGTTGCAAAGTGTTAAAAGGAATAATCTATCTGCTCCAACAGAAGTTTCAACTACATAAGGAATGTAATTTTGATTTACCTCTGAATCAAAGTATTGTTGTTTTTTCTTCGAATATTCTTGGTGACTTTTAAGGTCAAAGTCAGTACGAGAGTGAATACCCTCAACTTCTTTAAAACCAAATGGGAATTCGTACTCAATATCCACAGCTGCGTTAGCGTAGTGAGCTAATTTTTCGTGGTCGTGATAACGTAATTTATCCTCAGGAATTCCTAATGCTTTGTGCCATTTCATACGAGCTTCTTTCCAGTGAGTGTACCATTGTAACTCTTCTCCTGGACGAACAAAAAATTGCATTTCCATTTGTTCAAATTCACGCATACGGAATATAAACTGACGTGCAACTATTTCATTTCTAAAAGCTTTACCAATTTGTGCTATACCAAATGGCACTTTCATACGTGCAGATTTTTGTACATTTAGGAAGTTTACAAAAATTCCTTGTGCAGTTTCTGGACGTAAATAAATAGTGCTTGAATCTTCAGCTACTGAACCAACTTGGGTAGAGAACATCAAGTTAAATTGACGAACTTCTGTCCAGTTAGCTGTTTTTGAAATTGGGCAAACAATATTTTCTCTGATAATTAAATCTTGAACACCTTTTAAATCTGATGCTTCTAACAAACGAGCTAATTCTTTCTCAAGTGCTAAGCCTTCTTCTGGAGATTTTGTAGCTGCATATTCTTCTACAAGTACATCAGCTCTGTATCTTTTTTTAGAATCTTTGTTGTCAATCATTGGGTCGCTAAAACCATCAACGTGACCCGAAGCTTTCCATGTAGTTGGATGCATAAAAATAGCTGCATCAATCCCAACGATATTATCATTCAATTGGGTCATGGTACGCCACCACAAATTCTTCAAATTGTTTTTTAACTCTACCCCATAAGGGCCATAATCGTACACTGCAGATAGACCGTCATAAATTTCACTCGACGGAAAAACAAAACCATATTCTTTAGCATGAGAAATAATTTTTTTCAAAACATTCTCTGTAACTGCTGATTTATCTTGAGCTGTATTATTCATAATGGCAAATATAAATTAAATGCTTTTAAAATTTGAAGATTTTTATGAGAATCAATTAAAATAGTACTATAATTTACACATCTACTCAAAAACTTCTTTAGGATATTGCATTGTAACACAATGTAATGAACCATGTTGCTTGATTAATGAAATACAATTGATACCAACTACTTTTTTATCAGGGAAAATTGATTCCATAATTTTTATGGCAATTTCATCCTTTGGAGAGTTATAAGTTGGCATTAAAATCATTTCGTTTGTGATTAAAAAATTTGCATAAGTTGCTGGTAAACGATAAGTTGGATCTTCATCATCGAAATATAAATCAGCCATTGGCAATGCAACCAAATTATAGGGTTTGCCATCTGCTGTGGTAAATGCTTTTAATTCATTTTCCATAGCTAGTAATGCCTCGTAATGTTCGTCGGCTTTATCCTCGCATTTTACATAAGCTATTGTGTTTTCATTACACAAACGAGCAAGCGTATCTATATGAGAATCAGTATCATCACCTGCTAAATATCCATTATCTAACCAAAGTACTCTTTCTGCATTGAAGGCTTTAAGTAAATAATGTTCTATATCGTTTTTTGATAAATGTCCATTTCTATTTGGAGAAAGTAAACAATATGAGGTAGTTAAAATAGTTCCTTTACCATCTGATTCAATTCCACCACCTTCTAATGCAAATCCTAAATGATTTTCATAAGTAGTATTTTTGCCAAATATTTGTTTTTTAAATAGTTGTGATGTGATTTGGTTGTCAAAATTAGAGGCAAATTTTAAGCCCCAACCATTAAATCTAAAATCAAGAATGTTGGCTTTACCATCTTCAATTACGGTAATTGCACCATGGTCACGAGCCCAAGTATCATTACTTTGTAGCGGTACTAAAATTACATTTTCAAGTGTAGCATCCTGAATATGAGGCAAAACAGCTCCTTCATTTGGGCAAACAATCAATACTTTTTGGTGAGAAGAAACTTGTTTTACAATTTCACTAAAACAAACAATAACTTCATCTAAAATATCAACCCAGTCCGTATTTTCGTGAGGCCAAGTTAATTGTATAGCACTTTGTGGGTACCACTCAGCAGGAAGAAATCTATTTTTCATCATTAAAATAATAAGTACTTACAAAAATAAAGATTATATGTTATCAGAACTATGATTTTGTGTGAATATTGCCACTTTTGAAATTTTTAAAAAGATAATATTAACTGAATTAAATTGGTTTATTTAATTCTTGTATATAAAATATAGTCTGAAGCTAAAGGATCTATTCCTATTAATTTACATTCGCTAGCTATTTGAGCTCTATGATAGGTGGAATGATTTATTACATGAAAAAGTATTTCTTTTACTGAGTTTATAAATTCATCCCCTTTGGAAGTTTTGTACTCAAAAACAGTATCTAAATTGTAGTTTTGAAGTATTTGTAGAGAAATATTGAAGTTATTTTCATCAATTAAACTTAAAGATTCAAACTCATTTATTTGATATACCCCAAATGTTTGTTCACCTATAATTCTACTATTCCAAATTTGATGTGCATTAATAGTGTGATTAAATAATAGAATTAGTTTTTCTGATAAATGAGCCTTATTTTCTGTTAGTTTATTAAAAAGCTGTTGATTACAATGATGATTATATTCAAATAATTGAATAAAGAAATTATTATTCATGATAATATTAATTAAGTATTTTTTTAAACATTATATTTATCAGCCCATTTGCACATTGCTTCAAGAATAGGAGCTAGTTCAGTTCCTGCTTTAGTTAAATTATATTCAACATGTGGAGGTACTACTGGCATTACTGTTCGTTCAATCATATTATCAGCTTCAAGTTGACGTAATTGTTGAATTAGCATTTTTTCAGTAATACTTGGCATTAACTTTTTTAATTCCCCATAACGTTTTTTGCCAGATAATAAATTGTAAATAATTATTGCTTTCCATCTTCCACCTATTTTATCAAGTGTAAATGTAACCGGACACTGAGTTTGTATTTGTTTCTTATTCAAATAGTTTGTTGAAGATGTTTTTACAGCTGTCATACATACTTTAGGGTTAGTACTTGTATTTAAGTAAGTACAAATATACCTTTGTTGCATCAGATTTCAAAACAAAATTTCTCAATATTAAATCAATAAAATTATGTCAATTGTAGTATTAGGTTCATTAGGAAATATCAGCAAACCGCTGGTGCAACATTTAATAGCTGCTGGTAAAAAAGTTACGGTAGTAAGTAGTTCATCGGAACGCAAATCAGAAATTGAAAAGTTGGGTGCTACTGCAGCTATTGGCTTGGTAACTGACCAAGATTTTCTTGAAAATACATTCAAAGGTGCAGAAGCGGTTTACACCATTGTACCTCCTTATCATGCAAAAGAAGATTGGAAAGGGTACATTGCAAGTGTAGGTCAAAAATATGCAAATGCTATTAAAAATGCGGGAGTAAAATATGTGGTTAACTTAAGCAGTATTGGAGCTCATTTAGCTGATGGTGTTGGTCCGGTGAGTGGCTTATACCATGTAGAACAGGCATTAAACAAACTTGAAGGAGTAAATGTTTTACATTTACGTCCAGCATATTTTTATTATAACTTATTAAATAACATAGGTTTAATCAAAAATGCAGGAATTATTGGTGGAAATTTTGGAACAGATTCTACATTGGTTTTAGTTCATCCAAAAGATATTGCTAAAGTTGCAGCTGAAGCTTTAATTTCTTTAAATTTTGCTGATAAATCTGTAAAATATATTGCAAGCGACGAGAAAAAACCTGCTGAAATTGCTTCAATTTTAGGTAAAGCAATTGGCAAACCTGAACTTCCTTGGGTTGATTTTAAAGATGAAGAATCATTTGCTGGAATGATTGGCGCTGGTTTATATGAAGAATTAGCAAAAAATTACGTTGAAATGGGTACATCTATCCGAAATGGAAAAATGATTGAAGATTATCTAAATAACAAACCTTCAACATTAAGCGAAACAAAACTTGAGCATTTCGCAGAGGAATTTGCAAAAGCTTATAACGCATAATTAATCAAAAATCCTACTTACTTAAAAACATTAATTTTAAGCAAGTAGGATTTTTTTCAAATTTAAATTCAGTTGTCAGTACAAATATTTTTCAAAATTTAATTAACTAATTACAAAGCAATTATACATTATACTTGAACAATTTTAAGAATATATTTTACTTTTTCAATAATATTTTTTAATAAAAAACCAACCTTTCATCAGTACACACACGTATCACGCCTTTATTAAAGATTTATTGTTATGGCTGCTGATAAAAATTGTGTTATAGAAAATCCATTTGAATCAATGATGTCGAGATTTAATGTAGCGGCAGATTTATTGGGTCTCGACGAAGCTACTTACAATGTGCTAAAAGCTCCTGCTCGACAAATTATTGTTTCGCTTCCAGTTACAATGGATAATGGAAAAATTCACGTTTTTGAAGGATATAGAGTTATTCACAATACGTTTTTAGGACCTGCAAAAGGTGGAATTAGATACGATTTAGGTGTATCACTTGATGAAGTGAAAGCACTTGCTGCTTGGATGACATGGAAATGTGCCGTAGTTGATTTGCCTTATGGTGGAGGAAAAGGCGGTATTATTTGTGACCCTCGCAGTATGAGCAAAGGCGAACTTGAAAGACTCACAAGAGCTTATACTCAGTCTCTTGCTGATGTTTTCGGACCAGATAAGGACATCCCCGCTCCTGACATGGGTACTGGGCCACAAGAAATGGCCTGGCTCATGGACGAATACTCCAAAGCGCAAGGTATGACTGTGCAAGCAGTTGTAACTGGTAAACCTCTTGTACTTGGTGGCTCTCTTGGTAGAGTAGAAGCTACAGGAAGAGGTGTAATGGTATCCGCATTTGCAGCAATGGAAAAAATGCAAATGATTCCTACAAAAACTACTGCAGCAATTCAGGGTTTTGGAAATGTGGGTGCAAATGCAGCCAAACTTTTACATGAAAGAGGTATTGTAGTAAAAGCAGTTTCTGATGTAAGTGGGGCTTATTGGAATGACAATGGTTTGGACATCCCAGCGATGATAGAATACGCCAACACACACAATAAAAGTTTAGAAGGCTATCCAAACGCAGAAAAAATCACCAATGAGGAGTTATTAACTTCAAAAGTTGATTTACTTGTTCCTGCAGCCAAAGAAGATGTAATTACAGTTGATAATGCAGGTAAAATTCAAGCTAAATTAATTGTTGAAGGTGCAAATGGTCCAACCAATGCCAAAGCAGATGCAATTATCAATGACAAAGGAATTGTAGTAGTACCAGATATTTTGGCAAACGCTGGTGGTGTTACAGTTTCGTATTTTGAATGGGTACAAAACCGCTTAGGTTACAAATGGACATTGGACAGAGTAAACCGTCGTTCGGACAGAATTATGCGTGAAGCTTTTGATAGAGTTTTTGCTGCCCATGAAAAACATAATGTATCCTTAAGGATTGGTGCTTATGTAGTTGCGATTGATAAAGTAGCTCAAACGTATAAATTTAGAGGTTTATTCTGAAAAATATTTTTCAAACTACACACACAAAAAAATTAAGCTACTCAGCAATGGGTAGCTTTTTTTGTAAAACAAATTACAAATAGTATTTTTAACAACTGAAACTTATTTATACTTCAAGATGAAAAAAGAAGGATATCAATATTTTAATGAAGAAAATACTATTTACACTTTTTTAAGTAAGGGAAAAGTTGACTTACCTAAAGTTGTAATTTTTCAAAAAATAAATGAAAACTTATTCTGTTTAGTTTTAACTGATTACAATGTTTTAACAGGAAAATTTCTGATGAAACTATTTCAAATAACGGAGATTTAACTTTAATAATGGCAACCGTAATAAAAATTATACTAGATTTTATAAGTAAAAACACTGATTCATGTATTATTTTAAAAGGAAATACTACGCAAAAACAAAAACTATATAACCGAATAATAAACAATAATTATAATGAATTAATGAACTTAATTACGATTAAAATCCTTAAAGAAGAAAAATTAAGCGATTACATACTTGGAAATCAATATAGTGAATTTTATATTTACAAAAAATAAAACTATATGAAAAATAATAGTGTGATTTTAGATAATGAATTGAGAAAAAAAATTGTTGAAGCAACAAAAAATTCTCCATTACTACAAGCTAAGTTAGAAGAAGCAAAAGCTTTATTTGGTAATATTAAAGCATTAAAAGTATAATCTACAAAAAGCTACTCAGCAATGGGTAGCTTTTTGTATTAATGCAATACTCATCACAAATACCATTAACTCTTTGTAATTTAATGAATTAGAAAAAAATGTTTTTTCAAAAATAGATTTTTCAATTTCAATATTATCAAATAAAACTTGTTTATTTTCTATAACAAACTGTTTCCAATAATTGGTAACTTTTACACTCGGTATTCCTGCCATTCCACTTTTGGGTCTGTTTAGAATTTCTTTAGGTAATTGATTTTTGAATGCATTCTTTAAAATAACCTTTTGGATATTTTTATCAATCAATTGATTTTTTGAAAGCTGATGAGCAAAATCCTCTATTGAATTATCTAAATAAGGTACACGAACTTCAATTCCAAAAGCCATAGTTGATTTATCATTCACTAATAAATTATTGTAAACCAAATAATTATCTTGCTCAAATTGTAAAAGTTCTTGTAAGTTTTTAACTTTATTTTGTTTTTGAGGAAATAGCTGTGCCATTTTTCCTAAATATATTAATTCATTGATATTTTGAGATGTATTAAACTGTATCAGCTTTTGTATTTCAGATGAAAACAACTTTTTAAATGGTGAAGTAAAATTAACTAACAAATGATTTACTGAATTTTGCGAAAACTCAAAAGCTTTATGTCTTCGATAACCGGCAAATAATTCATCAGCTCCTGTACCTGAAAGCAATACTTTAATTCCTTCATTTTTAGCTTTTTCGCCAATTTTATATTGATACCAAGCTGCAATATCTGCAATTGGTTCTTCTAAAATATGAGCTAATTGCTGAGGTAAATTTTCAGTAATTGGAGCATCAACCTCAATTAACTTTGAATCAAAATGCTTTGCGACCAATGTTGCATATTTCAAATCTGATTCAAAAACTGAGTTATCTAATCCATCTTGATTCACTACAAATGAAGTTATTTTAGATTTTGAAGCAGCTAATAAAATGGAAGAATCAACACCACCAGAAAGCATTAAACCTACTTTAGTTTCAGCTTTAGATTGTTCATTTACAGCATTTATAATCAGTTCTTGTAAATAATTTTCTGATAAATATGTTGATTGAAAATTATAATTCTCAACATAAGATTGTGGTTCAGTAAAAGTGTTGTTATGAAGCGAATAAAATTGAAAATGTCCTTTGGGAAAGCTTTTAACTTCATTCCAAAAAGTATTATTATTTGACGAATAACCAAAACTAAGGTATTGTTGAAATGAAGTTTGAGAAACTGTAAATGTTTTACTGGTTAAACACTGAATTGGTTTTATTTCTGAAGCAAAAATCTGTTTATCAACATGATAATACAATGGTTTAATACCATGTTTATCTCTAGCAATCAACACATTATTTAATTTTTTATTATAAAAAAATATGGAAAACATTCCATTTAATTCAGACAAAACTTTATTGCTTTTCAAGCTAAGTAAAGCATGTAATTGTTCGGTATCTGTTTTAAAAGTTTGATTATAAAAATACTTTTCAGTGAGAAGATTTAAATTATAAATCTCCCCATTCCAAGCTAGTACATTTTCAGTTTGTGAATCAACATAAGGTTGTTTGGCATCAACAATACTATTCATTATTGATAATAAAGTATGCCCAAGTACAAGTTGATTTTTACGACAAAATGATTGATAATCTGGACCTCTGTGCGATAGCATAGATAAACCAAACTCAATTTGTGAGTCGGTTTTATCAATTGCAAATAAAATTCCGCACATTTTTAGTTATCTGTTTTCAGTAATCAGTTTTCAGTATTCGAAAATTAATTTACTTCGGTTTCGACTACGCTCAACCACCGTAAATGTAATTTTCATTAATTAATAATAGGGGCGTTAGCAAGTTTCTTTTTCAACTTACGAACTTCAATAGCTGAAACCCAAATACTTACTTCGTAAAGTAAAAATAATGGCATAGATACTAATAATTGACTCATTACATCTGGAGGTGTAATAATTGCTGCAATAATTAATATAATTACAATTGAATGTCGACGGTAATTGCGTAAAAACGAAGGTGTTACAATTCCGATTTTGGTTAATACATACACCAACATTGGTAACTGAAACATTACTCCACATGAAAGTGTAAGTGTTGTAAGCGTAGAAATATAAGAGTTTACATCAAACTGATTTTCTATTAATTCGCTTAGTTGATAGTTTGCCAAAAACTGTATTGACAAAGGAGAAACCACAAAAAAACCAAACAATATCCCCAGCATAAACAACAATGAAACCCAAAATACAGCGCCAGTACTTGAACGAGCTTCTTTTAAGTGTAAACCCGGTTTTATAAAACGCCAAATTTCCCAAAATACATAGGGGAAAGCTACAACCAAACCAACAACGCCAGCAGCAGTTAAATGCATGGTAAATTGCCCAGAAAGTGTTCTACTTTGAAGCGTAAAATTAATTTTATCAATAGCTAATTGAGGTTGACCAGCAAAAGTAACTAATTTATTAAGCATTCTGTAGGTGATAAAATCAACCCTGGCAGGCCCTAAAACCACATATTTAAAAATAACATCCATGAAAAAGAATGCTACTATAGATGTTATAATTATAGCAATACCTCCTCTGATTACATGCCAACGTAATTCCTCGAGATGATCAAGGAATGACATTTCTTTTGGGTCACTCATTAATTTATTTTATTAAACCAAATTAGAAAACAAATATAATAAATATTTACTCCCAAAGTGTTTATTAAAAGCAAAACGTAAAAAATGAAGAAAAATAAAAGCCATCCCCTTTCGAGAATGGCTTTATCTTAAGTCTTATGTCTTTAATCTTAAGTCTTTAAATATTACATTTTAAACAAAGGATAATCTTGCATCCATTTGTTTACATCAGATCTAACTGATTGTAATTTTGATTCGTCTTCGTGGTGCGTAAGTACAAAGTCGATATAATCAACAATACGTAACATATCATCTTCTTTTAAACCACGAGTTGTCATAGCTGCTGTTCCAACACGCATACCTGATGTAACAAACGGAGATTTGTCATCAAAAGGAACCATGTTTTTATTGATAGTAATATCAGCTTTAATTAATGTATTTTCAGCTAGTTTACCTGTTAAACCTTTTGAACGTAAGTCGATTAACATTAAGTGATTATCAGTTCCTCCTGAAATTACTTTATAACCTTTATTTACAAATGCATCGCACATTACTGCTGCATTTTTCTTTACTTGGTTTGCATAAGCTGTGTACTCATCTGTTAATGCTTCGAAGTAAGCCACTGCTTTTGCTGCAATTACGTGCTCTAATGGCCCACCTTGCGTTCCTGGGAAAACAGCCATATCTAATACGTTAGACATCATTCTGATTTCACCTTTTGGAGTTGTTAATCCCCATGGGTTTTCAAAATCTTTACCCATCATAATCATACCACCTCTTGGTCCACGTAAAGTTTTGTGGGTAGTAGTAGTTACAATATGGCAATGTTCCATTGGGTTGTTTAATAAGCCTTTAGCAATTAAACCTGATGGATGAGAAATATCTGCTAATAATAATGCACCAACTTGGTCAGCAATAGCTCTTAAACGTACATAATCCCAATCACGAGAATAAGCAGATGCTCCACAGATAATCATTTTTGGTTTTTCACGTAGTGCAATAGCCTCTACTTTATTCCAGTCAATTACACCAGTAGCTTCATCAACACCATAGAAAAATGGTTGGTAGTTTTTACCAGAGAAGTTTACAGGAGAACCATGAGAAAGGTGACCACCATGCGAAAGGTCGAAACCTAAAATTTTATCACCTGGTTGTAAGCAACCAATCATTACTGCTGCATTTGCTTGTGCACCAGAGTGAGGCTGAACATTTACCCAAGCAGCACCAAAAAGTTGTTTTGCACGGTCAATAGCTAATTGCTCAGTTACATCAACTACTTCGCAACCTCCATAATAACGTTTGCCTGGTAAACCTTCGGCATATTTATTAGTAAGCACAGAACCTTGCGCTTCCATAACTTGAGGAGAAACATAGTTTTCAGAAGCAATAAGCTCTATACCATGGTGTTGACGCTCGCTTTCTTTTTGGATGAGGTCAAAAATTTGTGTGTCACGAATTTGAGTAGATACCATAACGGTTTTATAGTAGTGATATAATGATAAGCAAATTTAAAGGCTTAGGTTACAATTACCAAGCATTACAACAAAGTTATGACTTAATAGTTAAAAATAATAAAAAATTAATAATTTAAATGTATCACTTAATAGTTAAACTAGTTTGAAATTTGAAGAATATTGCCATTCAAAGAAGTTGAATACCTTGTTAAAGGCCAAGTTGCAATTCCCCCTGTAACTGAACCTTTGAAATCAAAAGTTGATGCACAACATTTACATTTAAAAAATAATTGACTTGCATCCATTTCTACAATTTCACATGAATTGCTAGGTTGGTTAGTACATGATCTTTCAAAAGCTAAATAATTACCAACATTATCTTTAAACAACAACACTCCTTTATAGCCAATATTATTAATATACCTATATCCTCCGTTGTTAGGTATTGCTTGGTTTGGATCAAGAAGATTAACTTGATAGTTTATATACACATTAGGAATTCTTTCAGAAGTATTATTTGGTGTATCGCATGTGGAAAATAGGAACACCGTTAAAAGTAAATAGCAAAATTTTATAATTTTCATATTTCGTGTAGTTTTAGGTTATTAGTATGTGTTTTTGCAATAATCTGTTCCAAAATTTTATTAATAATTAATCTTGTAAAAATAGTAAATCCTACACAAAAGAGAATTAATCCAAAATCATAAGGACGATATAATAAATCTCCTTTTGTAAACCATATTATACAAACAAACCAAATAAAATGAATTAAAACTGAGACAATTTCATTTTTCAAAAGAAATGTTTGAATTAAATTTAAAATTGGAAGAGTAATAAGTACAAATAAAGTTAAAAAGATTATAATAATTTTATAGAAATCCATTCCATCTCCGCTTGTAGGAATATACGGTTCATGAAATAATAGAGCAAATCTATAAAGAACAAAATAAAAAATTGGAATCAATAATAGTTGAACTAAAATAGATATTATAATTTTTTTATTCATTTTAATCAAAATATACAGTTATACAATAACAATATTAAAACGAATCACTTTTAATATAATTATCATATAACTGATTTCTGACTACTAAAAATCTATTTCACATGTTTAAACTGACGCAAGAATCTTACATCATTTTCTGTAAATAATCTTAAATCTTTGATTTGGTGTTTAAGCATTGTAATTCTTTCAATACCCATTCCAAAGGCAAAACCTGAATATTCTTCTGGGTCAATACCACAGTTTTTCAATACATTAGGGTCAAACATACCTGCCCCACCAATTTCAACCCAACCTGAATGCTTACACACATTACAGCCATCACCTCCACAAATTAAACATGAAATGTCAATTTCGGCACTTGGCTCTGTAAATGGGAAAAATGATGGACGGAAACGCAATTTTACTTTTTCTCCAAACATTTCTTTCACGAAGTGATACAACGTTTGTTTTAAATCAGCAAAGCTTACATTTTTATCAATATACAAACCTTCTACTTGATGAAACATGCAATGTGCTCTAGCAGAAATTGCTTCATTTCTATACACTCTACCAGGAGATAAGGTACGAATTGGAGGTTTTTGATTTTCCATTACACGTACTTGTACTGATGAAGTATGGGTACGAAGTATAATATCTGGATTTTTCTCAATAAAGAATGTATCCTGCATTTCACGAGCAGGGTGATTTTCAGGGAAATTCAAGGCTGTAAAATTGTGAAAATCATCTTCAATCTCTGGACCTTCAGATAGGTTAAAGCCCATTCTTTCAAAAATTTCAACAATACGAGCTTTAGTAATTGCCAATGGATGACGAGAACCTAAACTATTTGGCGTTGTTGGCAAAGATAAATCTATGGCGTCAAGATTAGTTGCACTTTCTGCGATAGCAACTTGCTCTTGGGCTAAATCAAACTTTTCTTGAGCTAAGTTTTTTATTTTATTAATCTCAGCTCCATAAGCCTTGCGATTTTCAGGAGCAATATTTTTAATCTCATCAAAAAGTGAAGTTAATACACCTTTCTTTGCTAAAAAAGCTAATCTAAATGCCTCTAAGGATGCAGTATCTTTTATTTCAAATGCTGTAATGTCAGCAACTATGTTTTCCAAGTTATTTCCCATTCAGCAAATATATAAATAGTTATTTTAAAATACTTTTTTCTTTTTTTACAAAATTCTAAAATGTATTAGTTTTATTATATTATTTCTTATTTTTGGACTAAAATTCATTAAACCCCTAATAATTTATTATGAAAAAAGTATTTACTTCAATACTAAGTTCAGTTAATGTTGGTATTGCTGCATGTTTAGTTGCTTTAATGGCTACTTCTTGTTCGTACAAAAGTGCTAACATTTCTTCATCCCTAAAATCTCAAGATATTGAGTGGAAATCAAAAGATGCTGTAACTTCAACAGTTGTTGAAAACAACAATACTTCAGCACCAAAAACTATTTCTGCGACTGAATTTAAAACAACAATTAAAGAAGAAATTGTTAAATCTAACCCAGGAGTTACTTTATCTCCAAAACAAGAAAAGCAATTAGATAAATTATCTAATGTTTTAGCGAAAAAGTATAATAAATTATCCCCAGAGAAAAAAGCTGAAATTAATAATAAAGCTGAAACTCTAAAAAAATCAAGTGGTGGGTTAAAGCAAGGAGTGATTTTAGCTGTAATAGGTTTATTAGTAATGAGTTTGGCATATTATGTACCAGTAATCGGTTGGTTAATTGCTATTGTAGGTGCAGTATTATTAATTTATGGTGTATATTTAATTTTAATGGATATTCTTTAAAATCAAATAATTAGAAAACAAAAAAGGAGCATGAAGTTTAAATTTCATGCTCCTTTTTTGTTTGAATTGTATTATTAATTTTAGTGATTCTTATCTTTAATAATTTCTTTCTTTTCTTCTAAAAGTAATTGTTCTATATCATACATTAGTTGATTTACTTCGGCTTCAGATGTACCATTGTAATAACCTCTTATTCTTTTATTTTTATCTACAAGAGCAAAATTTTCAGTATGAATAAAATCATCGGGTCCGCCATCACCTTTTGTAGCATTTACATGATAGCCGTCTCTTGCTATACTATACAATGCTTTTTTATCACCAGTAAGTAAATACCACTTATCAGTATTTGTAATTTTACAACGCTTAGCATAAGCTTTCATTACCGGAACTGAGTCATTTTCAGGATTTACAGTATGAGAAACAATTTTTACTTGTGGATTATTTTCAAATGCTTTATACAATCTGATTTTTTGTTTTGCCATATCTTTACAGATACTTGGGCAGGTTGTAAAAAAGAAATCAGCTACATAAACAACATTTTGTAGGTTTTGCTGAGAAACTTGTTTACCATCTTGATTAGTAAAACTAAAATCTGGTACTTGATGAAATACTGTATCATAAACAATTTTACCATCTACATTTTTTTCTTTAATATCCTCGATACCAAAAATTGGCAACACCTTTGTTGGTCCGTTTGATTGCAATTTATTATACCATAAGTATCCTAGTACCAAGGATATTAACACAATTACTATGCTTAATAAGAATATTTCTCTTTTTAACTTTTCCATATTACAAATATAGTTTAATTACTTTACAATGATTAATTGGTTTACACTATTGGTTTGACTACTATGGTTAATAGTATACACTTGCAATGCTAGTGTATCTCCACTTTGCCAATTTGAAACGATGGTTGTATCCAAGTTTATTTTTGAACCATCATAATGTTTCATAAATGAAGCGAATTCTGTTCCTGATTTTTTGTTTCTCAACCAAAAACCATACATGTGCAAAGAAGAGTTTGCACTATAATTTACATTAATTCTTAAGTTTGTATTACTTTGAATTTCTGTTAATGTTGGACTTACTATTTGAATAGCTGGAATATCGCTTTGAATTTGTGCATTAGAATTCAGAAAACCTTTATTTTTATCACAATTTGTAAAAAAAACAAAGATTATAAAACATGCGAAATTTATTACAATTTTTATCTTCATAATTTTTAAAACAAATATGATAATCCTAACATTAATCTTGGATTAGGTGAACTTTCTATATTTGAATAAGAAACAGGAAGTTGCACCAAAGTATTAACTATAAATTTCTCTAAATAAAGATCAAATCCTAAATTAGATAATGAGGTTGTACCTCCAGTATTAACATCAATAAAATTGTTTTGAGTATCAGCATAGGCAAATTCGTAAGTATAACCCGCTAATGGCATAAGTACAATACTTCCTGTTCTGTATCTGTAAAACAGATTTGCATTTGTAGAAAAACGTTCTCCAAATCTGTATTTATTACTATTGATTCCATTAAATCTGTAAGATACATCTGTTGATATTCCAAATGAATTATATCTTAAAACATAGATAATTGAAGCTTGATAATCTACACTTCCAGTTCCTGCTTGAAGATTTGGATGCAATAATATATTATCATGTTTTTGTTCAAATTTTCCTGTTGGTAGTTTTACCCCTAACCCTAGCAAAAGTAATTGTTTTGCCATAAACGAACTATCACCTGTATTAATAATTGTATAATTCGAATTCAATAAAGCATCTCCTAAACCAGATACTGTCATAGGGTGATGATTGCCAACAATTTCTTGTGTGTTATCTACAAACGGCAAAAATCCAAAAATTTGAATTCGTTTATGAGGTACATATCTACCCCAAATTTCCGTTCTGTTAAAGATATCATTAGCAGTAACTTTGTTACCATTATACATACCTGAAGTGTTAAAACTTCTGTAATAATGCCTCACTCCCACAAAGCTTCTTGAGAATTGAGGCAAAACCCCAACATAATTACCTCCAAATGAGCATGCACATGCATCGCAAGCATAGCTTTGTTGCTCAATACTAATAACTATACAAATAGCTATTAACAATGATTTAATTTTCAATGTTTTATAATTTTAAAATGAAATAATTAATGAATTTAAACTCATTAATGATATAAAGGAATTTAAATAAATTAAAAAACTAAACCAAGGGTGGATGAAAAACTGTAAAAAAATACGACTGTGAATGAATTGATTTTACTTGCGTTAAATGATTGACTGCAAACAAAAATTTAGCTTTATTTGGGAAATAGATTTCTAAATCAGGAGTAGAATAAAGAGTAAATACTGGTAAATTTTCTAACAATTGCTTTGTTTTAGCAGCTTTTTGAACTTGCTTTTCCATTTTTTTGGCATAATAACAATGACCATTACATTTTAATGCAGGTTTTGATTTATAAATACACAAAGTTTGAGCAATATAATCTTGATTTAACTTAAATTTTAAATACGAAATTGGGGATACCAATACACTTATTAAAAGTATAGTAGCCACAAATAAACTCGTATATTTTGTATTTAAGAATTTCACAATACAAAGGTTGTTAATATTTCTTTTATTTAAAATGATTTTTGTTGGTAATTTTTAATTTAAAACTAACTTTGAAAAAAGGTATAATGTTTAAAAATCACTATGTCACCTAAAGATTTTTCAAAATTCAAAACAGTAGCCACAAAAGCACCATCATCAATTTCAAAAGAAGAAGCATTTGAAAGGTGTAAGTTTTTGTATAGTAAAATTGATGGATTTCAAAACATGCTATCTGCAAATCCAAGTTTTGGAATCATTATTTTATTTCAAGGAATGGATGCTTCGGGTAAAGATGGTGCGATTAGAAAATTAGCCTCACAACTAAATCCTCAAGGTTTTAATGTAACTAGCTTTAAAGCTCCAACACAAGAAGAATTAAATCATGATTTTTTATGGAGAATTCATGCTAAAACTCCCGAAAAAGGCAAAATCTCTTTTTTTAATCGCTCACATTATGAAGATATTTTAATTACAAAAGTACATGATTTGATTTCAGAAAAAACTTATAAAGAGCGAATTGAACACATAAATAATTTTGAAAAACTGCTTACCGAAAATAACACAGTATTGATTAAATTTTTTCTTGATATTTCGAAAGAAGAACAAAGAGAAAGGCTAGATGAAAGAATAAATACTCCTGAAAAAAACTGGAAATACAATGCTGAAGACGAAATAGAACGAAAATTATGGAATAAATATGAAAAAATATATGATGATATTTTTGACAAATGTAACACACAATATGCTCCATGGTATTGTGTGCCTGCCGATAATAAATGGTACAGAGATTTGGTTATTGCAGAAATTATCTATGACATTTTAAAGCAAAAATTTGATTAAATTTTATAAGCAATTTTTAATACAAACATTCTATTATATACTGGTAAAGGGGCATTTAAGGAATTGTATGGTTGAACAAAATATATCTGTTGATTTAAAATATTATTGATACCAAACCCCAAATCAAAATTTTTAGTAAATAAATCAGATGCATTTACAAATATATTCCACTGCAATGTTGGGTCTATTTTTAATGGATTAAAACTATCATCAACTTGATTGTAACTACCAAATTGATAAGCATACCTACTTCCTACATAAGAAAATATATTATTGACACTGAACTGTTCCGTAAAATTATAGGTGGCATTTAAATTTGCAGTATGATTTGCAAAACCTAAAACTGAATTAGTATTTTGTAGCAAGGCATAATTATCAACTTTATTTCTACCATTTGAAGAATAATAAGCATAATTAAAATTGAGTTTTACCTTTTCTGAATGCCAATTAATGTTTCCCTCTAAACCTATTGAACCTGTTTGGCTATGATTTCTAAAAAAATCTTTATTATTAACGTATTCATATACAATAGGGTGGTTTATTAATACTGAAAATGCATTAACCGAAAAATCAATAGATGAATTTAGTTTATATCCAGTTTCAACTTCAAATACTTGTGTATTTTCAGGTTTAATATTTGGATTCCAAGCAATATTCATAATTGTAGGTGTTTTAAATGCTTCAGAGTACAAAAATTTAATATGTAAATCATTAAAAGTTCTAGTTAATGCAACTCTAGGCGAAAATGCAGCGCCAAATATATCATTATGCAGATATCTACCTCCTATAGTAAGATTTGCAATTTTATGTTTTACAGTCCCTTGAAGATAAATTGAAGTTGTAAAATTCTTAAATTTATCAGAACTATCAGCAGTAAATACTGGAGATTCAGCTTTTTCATAATTTTGAGCTAACTGTACAAATCTCTCAACACCAAATAGCAAATTTACTTTTCTGGTTGGATTGTAATCACCTTCAATATTTGCCAAAACTTTTTGAGCACGTAAATTAATGTTGGTTATTGAATTTGAAACTATATTCTCCCATGGTTTTTGATTTATATATTGAAATTTAGGAGTAATTGTTACTTTACTATTCAACTGTATTTTATAATTTATTTCAGCATTCAAACTTTTAAATTTTGTTGGCAATGGAATATGTTCAATAGTGTCGTATGTTATTCTTGATTTCATTGAGTATGAATCCAAAATAAGTTTTGCAGTTAAATTTTTATAATTAAAACCAAAATTTAAATTTGAAGGATTAGTTGAAAAATTATTCGCTAAATTAGTTTGTGTTCCATAAACAGTTGTATATATCTGATTTGACCTTTGAGCCTGACCAACAAATCCTAACAAACTTATCTTACCGTTAGTAAACGCTTTTCCGGCTTTTACACTTACATTTCTATGTGCGTAGGCATTTTGAAAACTACCAAAAGATGAGTTAACTTCAACTCCATTCAAATCATTTGCTTCTTTTGTAATAATATTTATCACTCCTAGTTCGGCAAATCCACCATAAACACTTGAACCTGGACCTCTTACAACTTCTATTTTTTTAATTTGACTTACATCAAAATGATTTCCAAAAGCAATATTTCCATACAATAACTCATTCATTTCTTGACCATCAATCATAATAAGTACTTTACCTTCGTGCCCCCATATACCTCGCATACCAATACCTACCACTCCTTGAACATCAGTATGAAATGATATTCCTGGCACTAATTTTAATACATCTATTAAATCATTAGCACCTGAAACTTTAATATCTTTTTCTGTAATTAAAGTTACTATACCAGGCGATTCTTGTTGTGTAAACTTAACTTTTGAAGGCGTTGTTACCAACTGCGACAAATCCAATTCAAGTAATTTATTTGTAGAAGAAGTATCCATTTGAGCAACAGAAACTACTGAATAACAAAGATATATAAATATAAAACTCAAAATCCTTTTCATAACTCATCCACTTATTGTGATTATATATTTTTTATTTTAGTTTGTAATTCTAAAATCACTGCACGTATTGATTTCTCTATATGTAATTTTAGTTCATTACTATTTTCCATATCAGCATCCTCAATTTTTAATATTTTTTCAAAACTTAGATACAAATCAGACAATGAAAGCATTTTTAAACTTGGCATAATTTTATTAAACATTGTCTCCAGAACTACCTTGTTTTCATTTATATAGGACAAGTCATGTTCAAAATAAGTCAACACTATTTGAAATTCTTCGAGCACTTGACAAAGTATCATCTTTAAAAATGCAGAATCATTATTGGCAAGTTCATTATATCTGTAAAAAGAAACTAATTGATTATCTTTTGTTTGTAATTTATTTGCCAAATATTCAGTCGAAGTAAAATAACTTATTCTATTTATTAAATCTTGAGGAACAAATGGTTTTGAAACATAATCATTGAAACCAAATTCGTCTAATAAAGTTTTGATATCGTGTAATGCTTCAGCAGAAAGTGCAATAATAGGAGTTGAAATTTGTTTGGATTTAATAATCTTAGTTGCTTCATAACCATCCATTATTGGCATTTGCAAATCCATTAAAATCAAATCATATTTACCCTCTTCAACTTTTTCAGTTGCAATTTTTCCATTTTCAGCTAATTCAAAATTTATCTTCCATTTTTTAAAAAATCCTGCCATTACTTTGGCATTAATTGTATTATCTTCCACTAAAAGTATGTTTTTACCTTCAACATTGATGGCATTTGATTCAGGTAAAATATTCTCATTTGAATTTAAAATTATTGTTTTTGGCAAATTAAGTTCAAAACTAAATACAGAGCCTACTCCCACAGTACTAGTAAGTTGAATTTTACTACCCATGCTTTCGATTAATTTTTTACAGATGGATAGCCCCAAACCTGATCCTCCATATAAACGAGTTGTGTTTAAATCAGCCTGGGTAAAGGATTCAAAAATGATATCTTGTTTCGACAATGGAATCCCAATTCCGGTATCCTCAATTTCAAACAAAATTGTATCGAAACTAGAAGAGCTATTTACAACATTCGCTTTTATAGTAATCTTTCCTTTGTGAGTGAATTTGATTGCATTATTTATTAGGTTATTCAAAACTTGATTTAATCGGTAGGAGTCTCCATTATAAAGTGTATTGGCTGTTATATTTGAATTAATATCTAATAAAATAGATTTTTCGGAAGCAGCTACCAAATGCGACTTCTGTATACTTTGAATTTGATTGTATAAGTTAAAATCAACATTTTCAATAATTACTTTGCCTGCTTCTAGTTTTGTAATATCCAAAATGTCGTTTATTAAATGCAGTAAATTTTTGGCCGAAAATTGAATAGTAACTAAATAATCTTTTTGTTCCTCACTTAAGCTTGCATCATTTAATAAATTAGACATACCCAATATTGCATTTAAAGGAGTTCTAATTTCATGCGACATTACTGATAAAAATTGAGATTTACTGATTAAAGCTTCTTCAGCTTTATTTTTAGCTAAAAGTGTTTGTTTTTGAGTAGTTTGTAGCGATTCAATTAAATTTTTAATTTGAAAATTCATTTGTTTTAACGAATACCCAAGTTCATCTTTATCGCTAAGTGGCTCATATACTAAATCAAACATACCTTCTCCAATGCTCTCAGCAAAGCGAGCATTGTATTTCATACTATCAATTAACTTATTGATTGATATACTAATTTCTTCAATTTCATCATTGGTTTCAAATTTTTGACCAGAAACTAATTCACCTTTACTTAACCTAAAAATCAACTCTTTCATTTTTTGTAAAGGCTTGGCAATTTTGCTTGCCGTAATTTGAGTTGCAATAACACCTAATACTGTCATAATGAAACCAATTATCAGTAAAACATACATTAGCTGTTTAAAATAATCAGTCATTAATTGACGAGATTTTTCTTTTTCATCTTTATGCCATTCAAGCGATTTTTGTACATCATTATTAATTTTATCAAGCACCGGCAGTATAGATATTTCTAAAATTTCTTCACTTTGAAATTTGAGCATTGCATTATTACGACTCTCAAAATCAGGCAATAATTCAATAATTTGTTTTTGACTTTTGATATTTTCATTGAATAATTTTAATGAAGAAATAATAACTATTTTCTCATTATTACTTTGCCACATTTCTAAACTTTTCAATAATTTTTTTTCAAGCTTAGGAAATTGGATATTGTGAATATTTTGGATTGTTTTAATTTCTACATCACCTTTTGGTAAATAAACAATATTCAAAAAACTTAATTTAGTTTGATTAATTATTTGCCTAAATTCATATAAGTTTTCAACTGACTTATCGTGTTCTTCAAATAAATTATCTAAAGTAGTTTGTGAATTATTTACTATTTTACCAATAAAAATAACACTAATTGCAAAAGCAAAAATTATAGTAGCAAAACCAATAATAATTCTCCTACTTACACCATAAATATTTAAATTAAATATTTTTTTCATAAATATATATTATTCAATATTTCGAGCAATATCCATCAGTTGTTGAGAAACAGACAGTTTACTTTCTTTTAAATTTCGTTTATTGATATCAAATTCAGCCTGATTACCAGCAATTATCAACTCAATGCAAACACCTTTTTTTATACTGCCAGGTATATCTGAAATTAATAAAGTATTATTTTGTTTAGCTGTTTCAGCAATCGCCATCATACTTCCTTTATATAATTTACCAACAAATAAAAGGTGATATTTCTCATTCAAGTCATCAGCCTTTTTAACAATAACTTGCTGATTACCATACACTTTTTTAATATTGGCAATTAATAATACTTCATCAAACAACTCAGGAGAATCTTTAATTCCGATTATAAATGGACCAACTTTTTTATCACTCGGCCACTCAATATATTTCAAAAAATTGTATATAAAAATTGCCTTCATTTTCTCATTTGATTGAAAATTAGCATAGTTGTAATTACTTAATAGTATCAATATGATTACAAATATTTTTTTCAAATGAGTTAGTGAAATAAATTAGTAAATAAATTTGTATTTATTCAATACGTAATACTTTCAATTGAGTTTATAAATTTATCATTTTAAACCTTAAAAAATACAATTTGTATAGTTTAAAAGATTTAGATACTTTCACAATACAAGTTGATATTTTAAGGTTATTATTCATTTTTTGAACATTAACCTTAAATATCAATTCAATTAACAAGCCTTATTTAGTGATGCAAATGTAATTTCAATACATTTTCAATTGCTTCTTTGGTAAATGGTTTACTAATATAATCATCCATTCCTGCACGCAGGCAACGTTCTTTTTCTCCTATAACAGTACCTGCTGTTAAAGCAATAATAGGCACTTTTCCACCCTCAGGTTCTGAGTTTCGAATCGCTTCAGCTGCTTGATATCCATTTAATATTGGCATTTGTACATCCATAAAAATAATATCAAACTGATTTTCTTTACTTAATTGAACAGCTTTGTCACCATCTTGTGCCTCAATAATCATTGCATTTGGCAATAGTTTATTCAATATAGTTTTCGCTAAAAGTATATTTATTTTATTATCATCAACCACTAACACTTTATGTGTACTGGTTGAAGTTAACAATTGATTGTCTATTTTATTATCAACTTCAATTTCCTCATAAGAATTAACTTTTGACAAAGCCATTAACAATTGAATAGAGTTAATTGGTTTTAAAATCTGTTGCCTTACTCCCAATTCTAAACTCTGGCTGTACAAATCATGTTGCTCTGAGGTTGAATAAGTAAGTATTATTGGCATTTTAGCAATTTCAGGATTTGAATTAGATCTAATTTTAGAAATCAATTCAATTCCCGACATATCCTGTAGATTGTTATCAATGATAATTACATCATATTTTGCTCCTTTTTTGAGATGATACAATACATCAATGCCAACTGATAAATAGTCGGAAGTGATATTATATTTACCAATTATTTGTGAGATAATATGACTCGTTTTTTCATTATCATCCACAACTAAAATATGTTTGATATGATTTAAATCAATAGAAGTATTGGTTAATTCAATTGAATCTTCAGATTTAAATTCAATTTCAAAATAAAATGTACTGCCTTTACCTAATTCACTTTCAACTTGTATGGCAGCACCTCCCATTAAATCTAACAACTTATTTGAAATAGTTAAACCTAAACCTGTACCTCCAAATTTACGAGTGGTTGAAGAATCTTCTTGAGAAAATGCATTAAATATAGACTTTAATTTTTCAGGGGCTATACCCACCCCTGTATCTTTAATTGAAAAACGAAGTTTAGCTGAAACTTCTGTTTTAGTAAGTACTTCGGCTTTTAACTCAACTTCGCCTTTTTCAGTAAACTTTACTGCATTACTCAATAAGTTTACAATAATTTGACGGAGCCTAGTTGAATCGGTCCAAATTTTCTTAGGTATTTCAGGTGAAATATTGAGTAACAACTCAATATTTTTAGTTTGACACTGATATGATACAATATTACTTGCAGTAATTAGCAATTGTTCAATATCGGTTGCAACTGTTTCAATTTCAAGCTTACCGGCTTCAATTTTAGAAAAATCGAGTATATCATTGATTATATCAAGCAATGATTTGGCGGAATTATTAATAGTAGATGTATATAGTTGTTGAGTACTATCAAGATTGGTACTCATCAATAAATCACTAAAGCCTATTACTCCATTTAATGGTGTACGAATTTCGTGACTCATATTGGCTAAAAACTCTGATTTGGCTAAGCTTGCAGCTTCGGCTGCATTTTTTGCATGAATTATTTCTCTTTCTGCTTTTTTAGCATCTGTTATATCCCAATTGGTACCAATCATCTTTGTTGCTTTTCCATTTTCATCTCTGATAATTGTAGCCAAAGCTCTTATATGATGCACAGAACCATCAGGCCAAACTACCCTAAATTCTGTATTAAAATCTTTTTCACCCTTTATTGCTAAGTCAATTTCAAAGTCGCCCCTTTCAATATCATCAGGATGAAGCCCCGAACGCCAAGCTTCATAAACACCTTGAAAGGAATATTTGGTTAATCCATAAAGAGCATACATTTGATCATCCCATAATATTTTATTTTCAACAATATTATATTCCCAAATACCAATATTGGCAGCCTGCGTTGCAAGAGTTAATCTAAGACTTGATTCTTTGTTTTCCTCTTCAGCTCTTTTTTTAGCTGTAATATCCTGCCTTATAGACAAATAGTTGGTTATCTCACCTGATTGGTTAAAAACTGGATTTATTACTGAGCTTACCCAATATTCGCTTCCATCTTTGGCTCTATTTTTAACTTCTCCTTTCCAAACCTTGCCACTACTTATGGTTTTCCATAAATCCCTCCAAAATTGCTTATCATGATATCCTGATGAAATAATTCTATGATTTTGACCAATTAATTCTTCTTCAGTATATCCAGATAATGCACAAAATTGTTGATTTACTTTTATTATATTGCCCTGAACATCAGTTACTGAAAGCAATGAACTGGCATTTATAGCATTGGTTATATTTTGATTTTCTAAATTGCTTTTTGCAAGAGTTTCTAAACTATTATTTAAAGCAATTTTTGACTGTTGAGAATCAATTAAACGACCAATAGTTGTAGTTAGGGTTTCAATATTTGAAATAAGTTTTTCGTCGTAACCTCCTGGCCTATTTGATACACCTGCCATTCCCACCATTTTGTTACCAACATACAATGGCAAACCTAAAAATGCATTTAAAGGAGGGTGACCATTTGGTAAACCACCTTTTTTAGGATGAGAAGCTGGAACATTGGCAATCATTGGTTTGCCAGTTAATAAAACCTCTCCAAACAAAGTTTTAAGGTTAGTAAAATTTAATCCTTGGGGTGCGTTTTCTTCATAAAATTTTTTGGTAGCATCATTCCAAGCAATATTAGTTATTGCTTTGGTTTTTAAATATGGTTGCCCATCATCAGCATGTAAAACTTCGCCAATAAATCCATATTCACTATCTGTTACATCTAAAACCATTTTTAAAGCAAGATCAAAAACATCAGAATCATTTCCCTCTACTAAAAATGTATGTTGAAGGGTGTTTACCATATCTAACATGGTATTTTTTTGATTCAGTAACTCCGCATTTCTTTCTTGCTCGGTTATATCTTGAATCATCCCGTTTAAACGAGTTACAGTTCCGTTTTCTGCAACCGGAAAACCAGATACTAGCACCCAACGAAGATTATTTTTAAAAGTTATAAACTTCGCTTTTAATTCAAAATTTTCGTGATTTTGAATTGCATTGGTCAACTTATCAATAAGTTCTTGACGATAATCTGGATGATAAAATTCAATTCCATTTACTTTATTATGATCAAAACCTCTCTCTAATTCATGGATATTATAAACCTCATCTGTCCAATATGTTTTACCTGTAGCAACATCAAGTTCCCAAGCTCCCATATTTGCCATTTTTTGGGCATCATTTAAAAGTCTTGATGTTCTTTGATATTCAAAATTCTGTTGTTTTAAATCGTCATTTATTTTTTTAATAAATTCTTCACCTTCTTTTAAGTTTGTAATGTCAATATGAACACCCAACATTCGTACAGGAACGTTATTTTCATTAAAAATAGCTTTACCCATACATTTAATCCAAATAGTATTTCCATTTTTATGAGTGTATCTAATTACTTGTTCAAATGGAAAAAGAGGGTCTTGAAGATGTTTGTGAATATTTTCGGTAGCTAATGCTAAATCTTCTTGATTTATAATACCTTGCCAAGCACTCGGTGAGTGAGGCATTTCATGCGCATCATATCCTAATTTATCCCAAAAACGTTTATTCATCCATTCGTTTTCAGGCTTTTCAAGATCCCAATACCACATACCATCCAAGCAAACTTCTTGAATAAAGTTTAAAATTTTATCATCGCTTTTTAATAAGTCAAAAAGCTCTTTTTGAAGATAATGCTCTTTCATCTCAAAATAATTTGTTTGGTAAAATACGTTTTAAATTTTAAACAGTTAAGTAAGTATGCAATACTTTTTCAATTGCTTCTTTGGTAAATGGTTTACTAATATAATCATCCATTCCTGCACGCAGGCAGCGTTCTTTTTCGCCTAATACAGTACCGGCTGTTAGTGCAATAATTGGCACTTTTGTACCCTTTTGTTCTGAGTTTCGAATAGCTTCTGCTGCTTGATATCCATTTAATATTGGCATTTGTACGTCCATAAAAATAATATCAAACTGATGCTCTTTATTTAATTGAACAGCTTTGTCTCCATCTTGTGCCTCCATTATCATCGCATTTGGTAATAGTTTGCTCAAAATTGTTTTTGCTAAAAGTATATTAATTCTATTATCATCAACTACCAACACCGTATGTGTATTAGTTGAAGTTAACAATTGATTATCAATATTTTTATCAACTTCAATCTCCTCAAAAGTATTGACTTTTGACAAAGCAGTTAATAACTGAGTTGAATTAATTGGCTTTAAAATTTGTTGCCTTACACCTAATTCTAAGCATTGGCTATACAAATCGTGCTGTTCAGAGGTTGAATAGGTAAGTATTATTGGCAGTTTGGCTATTTCAGGATTTGAGTTAGATCTGATTTTAGAAATCACTTCTATTCCATTCATATCCTTTAAGTTATTATCAATAATAATTGCATCATACTTTGCACCTTTTTTTAGGTTGTACAGTGCATCTATACCATCGGTCAGAAATTCGGAAGTAATATTATACTTACCAATAATTTGAGATATTATTTGATTTGTTTTTTCGTTATCGTCAACAATCAAAATATGTTTAATGTGGCTTAAATCAAATTGTGCATTAGGAGTAACTACTGCATCATCTGCCTTAAACTCAACTTCAAAATAAAATGTACTGCCTTTTTCTAACTCACTTTCAACCTGAATGGCAGCGCCACCCATCAGAGCCAACAATTTATTTGAGATAGTTAAACCTAAGCCTGTACCTCCAAACTTACGTGTAGTTGAAGTATCTTCTTGAGAAAAAGCATTAAATATTGACTTTAGCTTTTCAGGTGCTATACCTACTCCAGTATCTTTTATTGAAAAACGTAACTTTGTTTTATCTTGAATTTTACTTAAAACTTCTACTTTAAGCTCAATTTCGCCTTTTTCAGTAAATTTTACAGCATTTCCTAATAAATTCACTATCACCTGACGTAATCGAACTGAGTCAGTAAAAATATGTTTAGGAATATCTGGAGAAATATTTAGTAATAATTCAAGATTTTTGGATTGACATTGATATGATATAATATTACTTGCTGTAATTAATAATTGCTCTAAATCGGTAGATAAAGTTTCTAATTCTAATTTTCCAGCCTCAATTTTTGAGAAATCAAGAATATCATTTATAATATCAAGCAATGATTTAGCAGAATTATTAATTGTATTAATATATAATTGCTGGGTAGTGTCCAAATTAGTATTCATCAATAAATCACTAAAACCAATTACACCGTTTAATGGTGTACGTATTTCGTGACTCATATTTGCCAAAAACTCCGATTTAGCTACACTAGCTGCCTCTGCTGCATTTTTTGCATGAATTATTTCTCTTTCTATTTTTTTAGCAGCCGTAATATTTCGAGCAACGCAAATTATATCTGTGATATTATCATTATTATCAATTACAAAAGATACTCCTAAATCATACCACAACACTTCATTTGTAAAGTTCAAAGAATATTCTACTTTTTGTGATATTTTATAATCTTTACAATTTTGTAATGCATTTTTAATAATGTTCAAAGCATCATTTGGTAAACCTGAATAATCAATATGCTTTCCTATGAATTCTTCTGGTTTGGTATATAATGAATCGGCATCTTTAGTGAAATATTCTTTAAAAATAAAGTTTGTATCCAATACAAAAACCAAGTCGTCCATATTTGATACCAACGAACGAATCCATTTCTCTCTAGAAACTATAGTTTTTTCATTCTTCTTAGCTTCGGTAATATCAGCAAAACTACAAACTACTCCTCTATTATTGGGTAGTAATACTGAGTTTATATTTATCCAAGTTAATTCACCATTCGGCTTATGAACCCCCATTATATCATTGAAAATAGATTCTCCTGTAGCGAGTGTTCGCATGGCAGGATGTGTATTTCCTGGGTAATCTGTTCCATCCTCATGTATTGCTCTCCACGAAGAGTCAATAGATTTTTTGCCTTCCATTTGCTCACGAGTTAAACCTAAAATTTGCTCAGCAGCAGGATTGCATTCTACAATTTTCCCTTCTAAATCTTGTAGTACTATACCTTCAGTAATGGCTTCAAATGTTGTATTTAAATTGTCTTTTGCAAGTTTAAGTTGCTCCTCTATCAGTTTTCGTTCTGAAATATCTGTATGTGTACCTACAACTCGTATAGCTATTCCATTTTCATCTCTTTGAACTACCTTACCTCTATTTAACAACCATACATATTCACCTTTTTTGTTTTTAAATCTGTATTCGTGATTAAATGACTCGGTTTCGCCTGATAGGTTTAGAGATATTTCTGCAAATGTTCTTTCTATATCGTCAGGATGTAAACGTGAACTCCATTCTGAATCACTATCAGTAAAATCATCAGGAGAAAAGCCTAACATTTCTAACCAACGTTTTGAATAAAAAGTCTTTTTCTCTGCAGGATTCCATTCCCAAATTCCATCCCCACTACCTTCAATAGCAAATTGCCATCTTTCCTCATTGATTCGTAATTTTTCATCCGCTAGTTTTCTGTCAGTGATATTTTGTGCAATCCCTCTAATATTAGTAGGGTTGCCGTTTACATCACTAATGATTTTGGCTTTGCCATAAATATATTTTGTTGTATCTCCTATAAAAATTGGATGTTCAATTTCGTAATCCGATTTATTAGCTAATGCATTAGCGATTAAACCATTAAGCCTTTCAATATCTTCAGCTTTAAATCGAGAAAGATACAATTCATAAATTTTATCTTTTGGAGTGTCAAGAGAAATTTCAAATATATTGTGTAATTCATGTGACCAATACAATTCTTGCGTTTGCAAATTGAAGTCAAAACTTCCTATTTGCGCAATTGCCTGTGCTTCATTTAATTGCTCTTGTTTTTTAAGAATGTCAAGTTCAAGTAATTTTTGTTCAGTGATATCCTGTGTGGTGCCATATAAGTATTTTGGTTTACCAAATTCATCGTATACCAAAAAACCATTTGTTACAATGTATTTAAACCTTGTTTTGTTATCAAAATATGATTTATGCTCCACTTTATATGGAATACCTTCAGTAAGGCATAAATTAAGTTGGGTATCAAAATTAGCTAACTCTACTTCATCAAATGTTTCTCTGTATCTATTGTAATAGTTGTTTGGGTTTTCAGTTTCTTCTATCTCAAAAATATCTACAAGTACAGGCGACCAAATTGTATCATACGTGTTTACATCAAATTCCCAACTGCCAAGTTTTGATATTTTTTGAGCTTCAAGTAATCGATTATTTGTTTTCTCATTTTCTAATTCAAGATTTTTTCTATCAGTAATATCTTGAATAGTCCCTCTTAAAGCAACAACTTCACCATTTTCATTACAAATAGGTTCACCTTTCCCTAGTAAATATTTTCTACGTGCTCCATTGTCAAAATATACAAATCGTTCTGATTCAAAAGGTGTTTTATTTTGAATACATTCTGCAACTAATTTTTGATTAATTGCAAATTCCTCATTTTTAAAAGATGCTTTGTATGAATTAAAAAGTTCTTCTCCTGTAGCATTTTTAGATATTTCGTAGATATTGTATGTTTCTTCTGACCAAATTATTTCATTAGTTATCAAATCAAATTCCCAACTTCCTGTTTTGGATATTTTTTGGGCATCATTTAAACTTTTTTGTTTTTCAAGAATGGTATTTTCGTATTTTTTACGTTGAGTTAAATCATTATTGGTACCAACCATTCTTACAGGTTTCCCATTTTGGTCCCACTCAATTACTCTACCTCTATCTAATACCCATTTATATGAACCATCTTTACATCTTATTCTTTGTTCATGGCTATATAATGGAATTTCGTTCTTTAAATGCAAATCAATTTGGTGATATGCTTCGGCTATATCATCAGGATGGATACGAGAGCTCCATGTATCTAAAGTGTCCTCAATTTCATGAGGCTCATAGCCAATCATGCGTTTCCATTGGTCGGAATAATAAACTGTATTAGTTCTAATATCCCAATCCCACAATCCATCCCCATTACCTTCAATTGCAAACTTCCATCTATCTTCAATATATTGAGCTTTAGTTTCTGATAGTTTACGTTCAGTAATATCTTGAATTGTACCTTTTAGCAAAACTGGCTTACCTGCTTGGTTTAGAATAACTTTTCCTATTCCAATTACATATTTCACCCTTTTACCATTATCTAAAACGCACCTATGTTCATAAGTAAAATCTTTACCTAACTCAACTGCTTCTTTCACTGCCTTATCAAGAGCAGCAATATCGTCATGATGAATTTTACTTCGGTACAAGTTATATAAATTCTCCTGCGACTGAGGGGATTCTATTTCAAAAATATTGTAATGTTCCTGTGACCATGTTAAAAAATTTGTTTCTAAATCAAATTCCCAACTACCAACTTTTGAAATTGATTGTGCTTCTTCCAAACTTTTTTGGGCATTAGTAATTTGTTCATTTAACTTATTACTTTCAGTAACATCTCTTCCAATTGCATATAAATCACCTGTTACAACATCTGGGTTTGCCATCCAGTTAATTGTTTTGTAGTCACCTAACTTTGTCCTATATCTATTTACAAAATTTACTAATTGAACTCCTTTAGCTAGTTCTGCTACAATTTCATAAGTTGAATTTAAATCATCAGGATGAATGTATTCGGCAAAAGGTTTACCTAATAATTCTTCTTGAGACCATCCTAAAATAGTGGTAAATGCTGGATTTAATTGTTTAAAAAAACCATCAGTATTCGCAATACAAACTAAATCTAACGAAAGATTAAATAAACTTTCATATTGTTCTTTATCATTTTTTTGTTTTCTAAGTTCTAATTGAGACACAACCTCTTTAGCCAAAATTTCTAAAGCTCGTTGTTGATTATGTTCTAATTTGCGTGGTACTCTATCAATTACACACAATGTACCAAGTGCAAAACCATTAGAATCAATTAAAGGAGCTCCAGCATAAAAACGTATATCAGGTGCTCCTGTAACCAAAGGATTATTTTTAAATCTTTCATCTTCAAGCGCATTTTCAACTGTAAAAACTTCATCACCTAAAATTGCAAACTGACAAAAAGAAATATCTCTTGGTGTTTCAGGTGCATCTAAACCAACAGCCGATTTAAACCACTGCCTATCAGCGTCAATTAAACTAACCAAAGTAATAGGAACTCCACAAATTACCGAAGCCAATTCAGTTAATCTATCAAATTGCTCTTCGGGTAAAGTATCTAAAACTTTGTAGCTTTTTAATGCTGCTAATCTTTCGGTTTCGTTTATTGGTTTCATAATCAAAAAGAATTTATTTTTTTTAAGCTTGTATTGAATTACAGTTTACACATAAAAAAATCGTTTCATAATTTCCAATACTAATAATCCATTTTCTTTTTGACCATTTAAAACACTTTCAAAAATTTCAATCTCCTCTCTGTTAATATTACTTACATAATTCACCTGTGAAGAACCAATCCTTTTACTTGCCATTTGCCAACTAGGAAACGAACGCTCTCTAATTACATCATTTACAAGTATTACTGATGATTTATGTCGAGTATCTTTTTCGATTTTATTATACAAAGTAGTAATATCTTCCTTATCACCTTCAAGCGTTTGAATAAACTTGGTATCTGTAAATAAAAGCAAACCAGTTATATTGTGTTTGCGATTGTAGATTTGAGCAACTTCTAAAATCTTATCAACTTCTGTATTTTCACAGTATCTATTGCTTACGTAAATAATTTGATGTAACATAACTTTTCCATTTTAAGTGATAGTATTCGATTACGTTTAAAAACTAATTATGTTTCAAATAATTATATAAGCAAAACCTTTACAAATAGAACCACGTAGAAAAACGTAATCGTAGATTTGCAATATTTTAAATAATAAAATTAAGGTGTTTATTATTCATTAGTTTATAATTTGAAAAACATAAACATTTAAAATGTATATTCTACATTATTTGAACTGCAAATTACTTAAATGACAATATTATCTATTTAAGTAATTTTTTATGATTAGGAATTGGATAAATAATTATTATAAAAATATATATTTCTTAAACCCAAATAGAAGAAAAATGAGTAAGAACGTTGCTACTGAAATAGAGAAAATTAGAGAAGTATTAGGCGAAAATATTGATGCTGTTGTGGTTATTGACCAATCAAATGTGATTCAATATATGAATCCTGCGGCAGAGTTACTTTGGGGATATTCAGCTTACGAACAAGTAGGGCGACCAATGTTTGATATGGCACCTCCTGAAGCCAGACATAAACACACAGAAGGTGTAAATAACTACAATAGAACTGGTGAACGAAAAATAATTGGAAAAAGTAGAGAAGTAGAAATTTTAACGAAAGATGGACAAAGAATACCTGTTTTACTTTCATTAAACGAAACTATTATTAATGAAAATGAGAAACTTTTTACAGCATTTTTAAGAAATATAACCGATTTGGTTAAAGCAAGAAAAGAAGCAGAACAAAGCCAAAGAGAACTCGAGGCTCGATTAAGAATTATGAACACTACTTCTTTAATTTCTGAAACCGATTTAAGAGGTACTATTTTAAATATCAACGAGAAATTTACGGAAGTATCGCAATGGAGACCAGAAGATGTGGTAGGACAACCACATAATATTGTTCGACATGCAGATATGGATAAAGCCGTATTTAAAGAACTTTGGGAAACAATTCAAGCTGGAAAAACTTTTAGAGGCGTTGTAAAAAATAAGAAAAAAGATGGCTCCCCTTACTATGTAGATGCTGTAATGACTCCTGTTTTCGATGAAAACGGTAAAGCATATAAATATGTAGGTGTTAGATATGATATTACTGAAGCAGAAATAGAAAGAAGGGAATCAAAGGCTGTACTCAATGCTGTTGATTCGCAGTATGCTATGATTGAATTTGACGTTGAAGGTAATATACTAAAAGCAAATCAAAATTTTTTAAACGCTACAGGTTACAGTAGTTTAAATGAAATAGTAGGTAAACATCATAGAATGTTTGTTGAATCATCGTATGCTCAATCATTTGAATACAGACAGTTTTGGGATGATTTAAGAAACGGCAAAACAGCATCTGGAAGGTTTAAAAGAATTAGAAAAGATGGTTATGAACTTTGGATTCAAGCTACTTATGCCCCTGTTTTTGATGAAATGGGTAGAGTAACCAAAGTAATTAAACTTGCTACAGATATTACAACTTTTACAGTAGGGTTCAATGCAGCTTCCGATTTTATAAATCAATTAAGAAAAGGAAACCTAAATGCAACTATCGAAACAAGAGGTATAAAACTCGACGGTGATATTGTTGCTGTAATTAATGATTTAGAAACTTTAAAGATAACTTTAGTTGAAGTACTTCTTGAAGTAAACAGGGTTGTAGATTTAGCTGGTAATCAAGGACAATTAAGAGAAAGATTAAAAGTAAGTAATGTAGAAGGAGTTTGGAAGGAACTTACCGATGCATTAAATAATTTGATGATAAATATTTCTAATCCTGTATTAGAAATTAACAAAATAATCACCGGAATGTCGAAAGGTGATTTAACACAAAGCTTTAATTTACAAGCACAAGGCGATATTAAGGAAATGGGTGATGCGCTTAACATAGCAAACCAAAACCTAAATAAAATTCTTAAAACAATTGAAACCAACTCGTATACAGTAGCAGCGGCTGCTTCGCAAATGCAGGAAAAATCTGTATCAATGAAACATAGCACTACTGAGGTGGCATCTGCGATAGCCGAAATGGCCCAAGGTGTTCAAGATCAAGCCATAAAAACAGATGAATCAAGTAAATTAGTTGAAAAAATACTTGACTCTTCGAACGAAATGGGAGATAAAGCAGAAAATATTTATAAAGCTTCGGAACAAGGAGTTGAAGGTTGTAGAGAAGGATTAAAAATAATAGAGGATGTTGTAAAAAGCATGGATGAGATCAATGCTTCTGCTAATGATACAGGCAACTCTATTGAAATATTAACTCAACGTTCAGAAGAAATATCAAGTACTTTATCTGTTATCACAAACATTGCTGCACAAACTAACTTACTTGCATTAAATGCTGCTATTGAAGCTGCTAGAGCTGGTGATGCTGGTAGAGGCTTTGCTGTTGTTGCTGAAGAAATCAGAAAACTTGCTGAAGATTCAAGAAAATCTGCTAAAAATATTGAACAGGTTGTAAAAGATGTAATGAAAGACACTCAAATTGCAAACAAAGCAATTGACAAAATGAAAATCAGTGTTAAATCTGGTACAAAAGACACAAAAGCTGCCGAAGAGGTATTCAAAGGAATAAACCAATCAAGTACCGAAACATTATCATTGGCTAAAAATATTTTAGAGTCAACAACTGAACAACAAAAATCAATCGGTGTTGTTGTTAAAAATATTGAAACAATCGTTGTTGTAGCAGAAGAAACATCAGCAGGAACGCAAGAAATAGCTAGTTCTGCACAAACACTTAATAGTTCAATGATTGAAATTGAAAGTACTGGAACTAGTTTAGCAAACATAGCTACTGAATTAAAACGTAGTGTATCTCAATTCAAATTATAATTTATACCAATTATATTTGAAGTTAGTACAACAAAATTTACAGCGAAAAATGGCATTTACTAAGTAAGTATTTGTTTTCAATGCACTATTTTATAAATTCAATAGGTATTAAATTTTCCCAAAAAAGAAGGGGCTATCCAAAGTTGGATAAGCCCCTTCTTTTTGATTACCTACTTATTATCAGGAATTTATTATTTTTATAAATAAGTATTTATCATTTTTTCAATAGCTTCTTTAACGAATGGTTTGCTTAAATAATCATTCATTCCCGCCTCTATACATCTCTCTTTCTCACCTAATACAGTACCAGCTGTTAAAGCAATAATTGGAACATTTGTGGCATTTTCTAATTTGCGAATTGCTGTAGCTGCCTCATACCCATTCAATTCTGGCATTTGCACATCCATAAATACTAAATCAGGATGTATATTCATAAATAATTCAACAGCCTGCTTACCATTTGTAGCCTTTGTTATACTTGCATTGGGTAATATTTTTTGAATAATTGTTTGAGCAAGTAACAAATTAACGGTATTATCGTCAACAATTAATATCTTTTGTTCTTTAGCTACTTCTGTTGATTTTACTTCAACAAAGTCAATCTTTTCATCTACAGTTTCCTCTGTTTGAATATCGTTCAAACTTGATAATGCAGCATATAATTGATGAATTTTTACAGGTTTTACCAAGCGTTGTTGAACACCAAATTCTTTACATTTTGCCAAAATACTTTCATCGTTTGATGAACTTGATAATAAAACAATTGGCTGGTTATCTGCATTTAGTGATGAAATATTTCTAATATTTTTTATAGTTTCCAAGCCATCCATATCAGGCATGTGGTAATCCATAATTATTACATCATATATATTTCCTTTTTTAAGTTTCATTAAGGCTTCTAAACCATCTTCAGCTTGCTCAGTTTCAATGTTTTTTGAAGCCAACATTTCTTGAACTATAATTCTGTTGTTTTCATTATCATCAACAACCAATACCTTTTTAATTTTTTCAATATTTTGATAAATTAATGGCTCACCATCCTCCGTTTTAAAAATAATATCAAAATAAAATACACTTCCTTTACCAACTTCACTTTTAACTTGTAATGAAGTACTGTTCATTAATGCTAAAAGTTTGTTTGCAATACTTAAACCCAAACCAGTACCTCCAAATTTGCGAGTGGTTGAGGTATCTTCCTGTTCAAAAGCTTTAAAAATTTTCTCAAGGTTTTGAGGCTCTATACCCAGCCCTGTGTCTCTAACTGAAAATCTATAAGTAGCCTCAAATTTTGATTTATTTAAAACTTCAATTTTAAGCTCAATTTCACCTTTTTCGGTAAATTTCACTGAATTACTTAACAAATTGATTAAAACCTGACGTAATCGTATTGCATCGGTCCAAATAAATCGTGGTAAATCAACTGGAATATTAAGCAACATTTCTAATTTTTTCTGTTGTACTTGATAGGATACAACATCTCCAATTTGAGAAGTAAGCTGTAATAAATCAGTTTTTTCAATGGCTAATTCTAATTTTCCAGCTTCAATTTTTGAAAAATCAAGTATATCATTAATAATATCTAACAGTGAGTTGGCTGATTGGAAAACAACATTCATATACTGTTGTTGCGATTCATTAAGTTTGGTTTTAAGTAATAAATCACTAAACCCTATTACACCATTTAAAGGTGTGCGTATTTCATGACTCATATTTGCCAAGAAATCTGATTTTGCCAAACTTGCAGCTTCTGCTAATTCTTTAGCATGTATTAGTTCTTGCTTGGCTTGATTTTCAAGAGTAACATCTTTAGCTATCCCTAAGTAACCATAGATATTTCCTTCTGAGTCCTTTAGAGTAGTAATTGATAAACTTACTGTTAATCGTGAACCATCTTTTCTTATATAAGTCCAATCGTTTACATCTTCAATTCCTAATCTGGATTTTAAATGAAAAACATCAATTCCTGGTTCAATTTCATAACCAAACTCTTCGGATAAAACCTTAGCTTTGGCAACAACTTCATTAAAATCATGAATAATAGCAGGAGATTGAATATTTACCATTTCTTCAGCTTTATATCCTAGCATTTCTTCAGCACCTTTGTTAAAAAGTACAATGGTTCCGTCTAAAGCTGTAGAAATAATTGAATATTTGGTTCCATTCAAAATGGCATTTTGCAGTTCCGCAGCTTTATGTTTTTCGTTCTCTCTAATTAACTTCTCTGTAATATCTTCTGCAACTCCTAGATAACCAATAATTTCTTCCAACTCATTTCGCAGTGCAGTTACAGTTAAATTTACTTTAATTCTTGTTCCATCTTTTTTTATATAAGTCCAAGTATTAGTATCAGGAATATTGAATAACCTTGCTTTCAATACAAAAACTGTAAATCCTGGAGTAACTTCCACTTTCATTTCTTCTGAAAGTGATGCTGCCTTTGCTATCACTTCATCTAAATCATGAAATACAGCTGGACTTAATTTATCTATCAACTCATCAGCGTTATAACCAAGCATTTGTTCTGCACCACGATTAAAAGAGGTAATTGTTCCATCAGGTGTGGTTGCAATTATGCCATAACTAGTTCCATTTAATATTGCCTTTTGTAAAATAGAAGATTGTTCTAAATTAATTAGTGCTTGTTTTGAGATTTCAAAATTTTTAAGACTTTCTTGTTGATATTTATCAGACCTTTTTCGTTCTCTTGAAATGATTATATAAAAAAATGGAGCTGACAAAATCATTATAGAGAATGCATCAGCAACACTTTCTAAATATTGATTATTTAGAGGAAATAATTTTGTACCAAAATGACTTACTGCTTCTGAACCAAAAATAATTAGAAGCAATGATAGCAGTAAACGTAAATTTTTACTCATACATTTAAATTTATAAAGTTAAACTTAAACGCATGCTTTTAATCAAAGTTGGCTAAAAAACATTAAGTAACAAATTTGAGTAAATATACTTAAAATCAAGCCTTTCAATTTATAAAAATATTTAAACATAACTCAAAAATATTACCAATTTAAAACCTTTGCAATATATAAAGTTAGTTCATTGGCAACTGATTTATGGGTATGTAGTGAAGGATGCCAATCTTCGCCATAAGGTGCTTTTTGAACAGCTAATTCATATAAAAAAATGGACTTTTGTCCTTCATTTTGTAATGTTTCAAAAACTGCTTTCATGTAATTTCTCCAACGAGTTAAGTGCTTTTTGCCTACCGGCCAATTATCTGATTTTGAATTGCCAAATAATAACAATACACTTGTATTTGGGTGTAACACTTTAATTTTCTTTACAAAAGCAACATAAGTTAACACATAACTTGCTGAATCTAATGCCGAAGGTTCGGCCCAAGCTTCTGGATAAAAATCATTTGTTCCTAAATCAATAACTGTCAAATCAGGCTCAAAACTTTGATGATTCCAAATCAACTTCTCATTATCCGGAATAATTTGGTCATAAATCAAAGGCAAAGTTCCATGTGTATAGCCAGAACTATTTCTATACATTCCTCTACCTGAATAGGCAATACAAACATATTGCGCTTTGAGGTTTCGAGCGGTAATTGCTCCAAAGGCTAAATAGTTATTTTCGTTTTGAGAGTTAAATCCTTGTTTTGGTTTCATATCAGCTCGCATATTGCCATAGCCACAAGTCCACGAATCGCCTATAAATTCAATTTTTCTATTATGTTTAAGTTTTATAGGACTAATCAAACTTCCATTTTGAGTTAAAAAACCTGAAAATGAACACGTACCAACTGAGCTTTCAGTTCGTTTAAATAATTCAATGGTGTGTTTTTTATTTTCAATAACACTTTCAAAAAGTACTTTATTTTTACCTGATTTTAAATAAACTGTTTGATGTAATGAATCGTCAACTATTACTTCAAATACATTTGCGTGAGCAGAATCTCCTTCGCCAAAGTCATTGATAATAAATCCAATTTCAGTACCTTCAAAACTTGCTTTGATACTTACCCCTGGATAAGCAAACTGTGGATTTTTTTTATCCGAAAAATCAATTCTACCTGTATATTCAATAAATTCATTATCAGCATTAACTTGTTTTAACTTTTGAGCAAACAAGCATGAATGAACTATAAATAGTGATAGAATACTCAATAAATAACGAATCATGTAAATAAGTTTATGTTAATTTAATCAAAAATGAGCTATAATTTTGAGAAATTCAAAATATATAACAACAAAGTATTTAAATTCATTTTTTGAAAATTATATTGCAATAATTATATTTGAAAATTAACTTTATAATTAGTGATTTAATGAACTTAAAAGATCTTAGTTCTAAATATTCGTACATACTAGAACCAGCTTTTCCGTCTGATTTGCCACAACCAAACAAAACAGATTTACAGAATCTTACTCAAAAATATGGTGTAAAATTCCCAAAATCTTATGTTGATTTTCAGCTAATCTATTGTCATAAAATGCCAATGGGCGATTTAGCTTTTGTAGGTTTTGGATGGGCTAATAAAAACTTAGACGATTATTTAAATCTCGAAAATATAGTTAAAGAAGCCAAAGAATTAAATTTACCAGCATATTTAACACCATTTAAATATGAAAATGGTGATTTTTGGTGTTTTGATACCAGAACTGGCGAAGATGAATTTGAAGTAGTGATTTGGGATCATAATGCAAATGATGTTGACAATGACCCAGACTTTAAATGGCAAAACTTCATTGAATGGCTCGACACAACCATGGAAGATGAAGATGATGAAGACTTTGATTTAGACAACGAAGAATAAAAATCAACCTCGCTATACCTAGCGAGGTTTTTTTATATCTAAATTAATCTTGTTTTTCTAAGTCATTATATAGACTTTTGTTATCGCTCAAAAATACAATTACACAATGACTCGAATTTTATACCTATTTATACTTTGTTTTTTTATAACTACTTGTGCAAACAAAAAAACAAACACTTCCACTTCAGCTAATGATAAAAAAGATAATACAACAAAACAGAATACCTCAAAATCAAATGAAAAACCATTAAGCGAAGCTGATAGCCTTGACTTAAAAATTGGACAAATGATTATGGTTGGTATTAATAGTAGAACTGTTCTTACCAATACTGATACCTTAAATAATGAACTCAAAAAACGTAAAATGGGGGGTATCATCATTTTTGAAAAGAATATTAACCCCACTAATTCAAAAGAAAACTTAAAAAAGTTAATTGCTGATTTACAGGCTTCATCACCAATTAAATTACTGATTAGCATAGACGAAGAAGGTGGCAAAGTACACCGATTAAAAGAAAAATATGGTTTTGTAAAAATGCCATCAGCCACTTATTTGGGTAGCCAAAAAAATACAGATTCAACTACTTTTTACACACTTTCGCTTGCCGAGCAATTAGCTTATTTAGGAATCAACTTAAACTTTGCCCCTGATGTTGACTTGGGCTCAAACCCAAACAACCCAGTAATTGCTAAAGTTGGAAGAAGCTATTCGCCTAATCCTGATGTAGTTACCAAACATGCAGATGCAAGTATTACAGCACATCATCAACACAATGTAAAAACCATTTTAAAGCACTTCCCTGGGCATGGTTCATCCACAACTGATTCGCATTTAGGAATTACCGATGTTACTAACCTTTGGAAATTAAATGAACTTTTTCCTTACAATAATTTAATCAAAGCCAATAAAGTTGACGCTATAATGACTGCCCATATTATCAATTGTCATTTAGATAGTACTTGTTTGCCAGCTACACTTTCAAAAACTATTGTGGGAGATTTACTTCGTAACATTATGGGATTCAATGGTGTTGTGTTTTCAGATGATATGCAAATGTTTGCCATCAGTAAAAATTATGGTTTAGATAATGCATTGAAATTATCAATAAACGCAGGAGTGGATGTAGTTTTGTTTGGTAACAATGTATCACAATCAGATAGAATAACTGCAACTGAAATTCATGCTAAAATCAAGAAAATGGTTTTGTCTGGCGAAATTTCAAAAGCTCGTATCAATGAAGCTTACCAACGAATTATGAAATTAAAAGCTACTTTGTAGAGTTTGGGGTATTAAGTATTAATAACTTTTTTATAAATTTAAAATATCATGTACAATCAAATAGTTGCTGAATTACAAACATATATAAATCCTGAGAAAGCTGCATTTTTCCCAAATTTCTTTAAATCTGGCAAAGGACAATATGGCGAAGGCGACCAATTTTGGGGCATAACTGTACCTCACCAACGCTTGGTTGTTAAAAAATTTGCCAAAGATGCTTCATTAGATGACATTACTTTACTAATTACAAACCCAATTCACGAGCAAAGGCTAACAGGTTTTTTGATGTTGGTTGCTAAGTACCAAAAAGCTTCAAAAGAAGAAAAATCAAAATTATACCTATACTATTTACAAAATACAAAATGTGCTAACAACTGGGATTTAGTTGATAGTTCGGCGCATTACATAGTTGGCGATTATTTACTTGAAAAGGAAGACAAAGAAATATTATATACTCTCTCAGAATCAAGTAATTTATGGGAGCAAAGAATATCTATTATGTCAACTTTTGCATTTATCAAAAAAAATAAATTTGACGATGCACTCATAATTTCAGCAATGTTACTCGACCATAAACACGATTTAATTCACAAAGCGGTAGGTTGGATGTTGCGTGAAATTGGCAAGCGAGACAAGGAAACCTTAACCCGTTATTTACTTACTCGTTACAGATTAATGCCACGAACTATGCTTCGTTATGCAATAGAAAAATTCCCAGAACCAGAGAGGCAAGCATATTTAAGCGGAGCAATATAAAAAAATAGAAGAGCCTTAAAATTTTTATTTCAAGGCTCTTATTCAATATTTTACAATTTAATTTCAGCGATAAGTTTTGCATACAAACGTAACTCATCGCCACGCTGTAAGCGTCTGTTAGCTTTGTTTTTATCACCCTCAGTATGATTGTGATATTCTGCAAAATCAGCTTCTTCTGCAATAGTTTTAGCACAAGTAGCAATTAACTTTTTCAGTAATTCTTCTTTTACTTTCTCATTAATTTCTCCCGATTCTGATACTTTTTTACTATCCAGAAAATCAATTATGTACTCGTGTACCATATTTTTAGATGTTAGATTGTAGATGTTAGATTTTAGACCTAAGACTTAAGACATAAGATTTATGAATCAGAATTATTTATCCAAAAAAATAGACAAAGCTACACTAACTTTGTCTATTTCTTTATTTTATATTTAGACGAGGTATGCCACGTCTCTACTATTAATGTTTAAAATGACGGAAACCAGTCATTACCATGCTTAAGCCATTTTCATTGCAATAATCAACCGAAGCTTGGTCTTTTACCGAACCACCTGGTTGAATCACTGCAGTAATACCTACTTTGTGAGCAATTTCTACACAGTCAGGGAATGGGAAAAACGCATCCGATGCCATAACAGCTCCTTCTAATTTGAAACCAAAAGCATTTGCTTTTTCAATTGCCTGACGTAATGCATCAACTCTTGAAGTTTGACCAACACCACTTGAAATCAATTGGAATTCATTTGCCAAAATAATAGCATTTGATTTTGTATGTTTTACCAATTTGTTAGCAAACAACATCGCTTTTTGCTCAGCCTCAGTTGGTGCTTTAGTAGTAACTACTTTAAAATCAGCAAGCGTTTCAGTTTTTAAATCTTTATCTTGCTCAATTACACCATGTAATAAAGTTTTGAATTGTTTTGGAGCAAATTCAACTTGTTTACGAAGTAATAAAATTCTGTTTTTCTTGGTAATTAATAATTCTAATGCATCATTATCAAATGCAGGCGCAATTAACACCTCGAAAAATAATGAGTTTAACTCTTGCGCAGTTGCTAAATCAACAGTAGTATTAGTGATAATTACACCACCAAATGCCGAAACTGGGTCGCCAGCTAGTGCATTTAAGTAAGCAGTTTTACCATCTTTAGCTGTTGCAATACCGCAAGCATTGTTATGTTTTAAAATTGCATAAGTTACATCTTCAGTAAACTCATCAATTAAAGCTACAGCAGCATCTACGTCTAATAAATTATTGTACGACAATTCTTTACCGTTTAATTTAGTAAATAATTTGTCAATATCTCCATAGAAAGTACCTTTTTGGTGAGGGTTTTCGCCGTAACGTAAAGTTTCGCCACCTTGAATACTTTGTTTGAAAGCAGGAATATTTTCAGTTTTGTTAAACCAGTTAAAAATAGCAGTATCGTAGTGCGACGAAGTATTAAATGCTTGTGCAGCAAAATATCTTCTATGCTCTAAAGTAGTACCACCGTTGTTTTCAGTAAGGATATTAAATAATTCAGTGTATTGCTCACGAGCCGAAACAATAACCACATCATTAAAGTTTTTAGCAGCAGCTCTGATTAAAGAAATACCACCGATATCAATTTTTTCGATAATAGATTTATCATCAGCACCCGAAGCAACAGTTTGCTCAAATGGATATAAATCAACGATAACTAAGTCAATTTCAGGAATTTCGAATTCAGTAATTTCAGCAACATCCGAATCGTTTCCTCTTCTATTCAAAATACCACCAAACACTTTTGGATGCAAAGTTTTAACTCTACCACCTAAAATAGAAGGATAGCCAGTTAAATCTTCAACAGCTACACAGCTAACGCCAAGCTCTTCAATAAAACTTTGAGTACCACCAGTAGAATAAATTGTTACTCCGTTAGCAGCCAATAATTTAATGATTGGTTCAAGATTATCTTTGTAATAAACAGAGATAAGGGCAGATTGAATTTTTTTAGACATAATGAGTAATTATAGAACTCCTTTTTTGGTTAAGGAATACAAATATAAGTTATTTTATAAAATTAATAAATTTGAATTTAGTTTTAAATGGCTTATTTGAAATTAATTCTGAAAAAGAGTACTTCGCCGTCGTTTGGCGTTGACTAATAACAATTATCTTTAAGGCTTCTAGCCTTGATGTTTGAAAAAATATAAATAAAAAAATTAGGCAAGATGCGAAGCTTGACTGTTTATAACCTTATTTATCCTCTTCTTTGTATGGGAAATTACTGAAAATATTAATTCTCTTTAAACTACCACCTGCAAGTAATAATGTAATAAATGAAATTATTACTATCCAAAATTGAGCTTTATACCATCCAAATTCAGAGTCTCCATCTTGATTAATAAAGTAATTTGACAAATTACCTCCCAAAACTAATGTAAATATTACACCTATTGAACTGAGTATAAATGTTGTACCACAGAATATGATAAAGAATGCTGAAAGCATTCTAATTGTTTGCTTTGACATATTTTAAGTTTTATTTAACAACATCTTGCATATATTGAACTTTATTTAAGCTGTCGTTATCTCTTTTAATTCTATCTTTTATTAAAAGGCTTTCATATGAAATTTCAAATTGCCAACTATTCCTATTCATATCTTCTTTCGAAATTCTATATGTTATTCCTGAATTTGAATTATAAATATCATATCCTGAAGTAAAATCATTTTTAAAGAACTTTGGTTTTGGTATTGATGTTAAAAATTTCATTTGAGAATAACTTAATGCTTCATCGTGAAATAAAACAAATTCATTAGTAAAATCAGGATGACCAAAATAAATTGCATCAGCACCTGCTTCTTCAACTACAACAATATCATTATTCTTTGGTATATAGCTATAATCAATATAAGTGTCTTTATTATAACCAGAACTGATTATTGTATCATTAATTTTAAAATAAAAATCTTTTGTAAATGGACCATTACAAAATTTTACTTTGTAAATTAAACCATCGTATAATTCAACTTCAACAAATTCAACAACACCAATTTCTTTGCTTATCTCATATTTTTCTAATGAATAAATATTCCCATTTTTCTTAAACTTCTTATAATTAGAAACTTTTTCAAAAGGAGTATCAACAATTAACTCACCAAAACCTTTAAATGGTTCGTGTTTAATTGAATCAGTTTTATTTGTAATGGTATTTGTATCACTTTGCTTTATCTCACAAGAATAAAGAAAGATAGTAGTAGCGACTAGAATTGTAGAGATATAAATTTTTAACATCATAGAATTAAGTGGTATATCATTATAAAATATTGTTTTATCAAAAGAGCTTATTATAGTGTAATACTAATAATTATATTTTATTCCCATTTTGACAATATAACTAAACTATTAGCAAAGCTTTTAAATATTATATTGTAATTTTCAAATACTTCTTTGGCTCTTGAATCATTATCTGCCCCAGCTCCACAAGTCAAAACAATTAATTTATCTTTATACACTAGATAATAAATTATCGAATAAAGGTAAATAGTACCGACTGTTGTTTCTCGTACCATTTGTGTTTTAACCTCTCCACAATCAATACCGTCAATTTTAATTTTTCTACCCGAAATAAATGTGCCTGATTTACCGACTAGTTCTTTTAATCCCTGCGAACTTAGCATGTCATTTATTTCTGCATTTGAAGGAGTGTAGGGAAATTGATTAATAACAATGTTTTGATTTAAAGAACTACCATCACCCAAATCATAAGAAAATTTCTTAACAACGTGTGGTCTATCTCCATCAGCTTGTTTCCAATTACAAGGAAATTTAATTTTTATTTTAAGACCTTTAGATTTCCCTAAGCCATCAGTTTTGTATTCACAGAGATTTTCAAGTAAAGAACTTGGAGTTTCTTGTGACAAACAATTTAAAGAGAAAATAAGTAAAGGAATTAATAGGAATTTCTTCATAGTTAGTCAGTTTTATTACTTTATGAGATACTTTTGATCTTTAATAACTTCAACTAAAAATTAACAATAAAAATTACTTTAATGCATAACCCTAGTATGGAAATTCACACAAACAGATTCAAAATTGTAACTTTCAATTTTTCTAAAAATTTTTGATCTATAGTAAGGCAAGAGTAAAGAATTAGAAGTAAATATTTAAACCATTTTTTCCCAATAATTATAATTTAAAACAGAATCTGCATGTCCTAATTCAATTGCTTTCTTTAAAGCAAGCAATCCCTGTTCTATTTGACCAATTATACAATATGAAACACCAAGATGACTCCAACCTTCAGCATTATTTGGATTTATAGACACACATTTTTTACTATCTTCTACACAACCTAAATAATCTTCAGCTTCCATTTTTATACTTGCCGATATATTGTACACTATATCATTATTAGGAATTATGGTATGCATTTCTTCTACAAGTTCATAAGCTAATTTATAATTTTCATTATTAACACTTTCTACAATTTGTTCATAGAATGGAACTAATTGAGCATTAATATCTTCTTCATCTTCAAGCTCAATTATTTCAAAATGTACAGCGTAGCTATTGACACTAATTCCTCCAAAAGAAATTGTTTGATTTGCTTTTTTTGCATTATATAACTTCTTTGTCATCTCCGAAAGGATAAAGAGTCGAAAATCTACCCCATTGGGTAGTTTACCTAAATAAGTAACTCCAAAAGCATCTTCCTCAATTTTGCTTAATGATGTTTCAAAATAATTATTATCTTTTGAAAAGAAAATTTGAGAATCAGGAAAAATCTCAATTTTAAAATCATTTAATTGTTTGAAAAATTCCACATAAGGTTTATCGTTATCATTATCACCAATGGTAACTTTTATAAGTTTTAATTTATTCATTATTATAGTTAATTTGAAGAGTTAAATGTTTGAATATAAATTTGTTTGTATCAGTTTTAAACCAAATTAAAATTCAAAGTCGGTAGCTTTATTTCCACCTTTTCTTTTAGAATCTCCAGTTTCAATTTCCCAAGAATATCTGAACGATTGATCAAAATTATAGAGCACATCCCCTTCAAGCGATTTTTGACAACATCCAGCATCAACTCTAAAATACATACTACCTTTTTTCATTAATAACTGAAAACTATGTCCTTCCCTAAATTCGTTTTCCAAACCTTGTTCAACAAGTTCTGTAAAACTCCAACTTCCCCAACCAAAGGGCATTTTTGTTGCTTTATAACCTTGTTTTAATTTCATCTTTATCGTATTTGAAATAAATTCAGCAATTGCAGATTTATTTTCAGAATGTCCATAAATTTGAACAGAAATAGGTTTATTATTTTCATTCATATCAATATTAACATTTCCAAAAAGTTCGCCATGTGGAGTATATAAAGTTATACTATCAGAATCTTTATATTTTTCATAAAGCTTATCAATTTCTGGTTTCGTAGGAGTACTTTTTTTGCTTTTGGGTTTTGTTTGAGCATTAACAAAAACTGTAAATGAAAGTAGAATTAACAAAAGAATATGTCTCATTTTTATTTTAATTTTTAAACTTTTATTACTTGAAATGAAGATTACGGGGTACTCTTCAATAATTTATATGATTTTATAAAAAGATTATAAGCACTTTATAGTAAGATGTCTATATACTTTTTATATTTGCAAAGCTAGTTTTAAATTAAAAATTAGATAGCCACTTTTAGGCAACAATTAAACACTTCAAATAAATATTTTGCAACTATGAAGATAGGAAATAACATTCGAGAGATAAGAGAGCAAAAGAAATGGTCGCAAGAATATGTTGCAGAAATGTTAAATATGTCAGTAAATGGTTACGGTAAAATTGAAAGAAATGAGGTTGATATTAATATTGAAAAGTTACAACAAGTAGCCCAACTTTTTGAAGTGAAACCAGAGGATTTATTAAAAGATGGAATGAATTTTAATAATACTGGTGATAATCATAACTACTTTTCAACCATCTATCAGCAATCAACCAAAATAGAAAAGCTTTACGAAGAGCAAATAGTGTTACTTAAAGACAAAATAGAAAAGCTAGAGGCAGAGTTGGCTGGGTATAAGAAACGGTAGATAATGATATGAATAAAAAAGGTTATACTTTTATTCAAAACGAGGATTTTTTATTTTCGTTTGTAAGTCAAGGAAATCAAGGAGAAATATTAAAAGTAGTTGTATTTCAGTTTTTTAAAAATAATAAATACAATGTTGCACTTCTAGACCTTATTCCAGAAACCAATGAATATTCAGATGAAGTAAATAGTAACAATGGAGATATTACAAAAGTATTAACAACTGTTTTACAAATAATAATTTTATTTTTGGAAAAAAATCCTGAAACGGCAGTGTATTTGGAAGGAAATTCAAGAAAAAAACAACTACTTTATAATAGAATTATTACAAATAATTTCAATATTTTGTCTACGTTAGTTAATATTACGGGTATAAAAGATTCTAAAGAAGAAATCTTTGAAATTGGAAACCAATACGAAGCATTCTGGGTTACACTAAAAAATAAAATTAAAGACTAATATATTATGAGTATAGCTACAAATCGTATCATTCTCACTCCAGAGCTTATAAAAAAAGTTGCTGAAGAAGCTCCAAAATCACCTGCAGCTCAAGCAAAATTGGCTAGAGCTATTGCTAGCTATGAAAAACATAAAGAAGGCTTAAAAAGGTTTTTGAAGTAATATTATGAACAACAATCCCATAATAATAACTCCAGCCTATTTTGCAGAAATAGAAAAATCACTTCTAGAATCAGAGGTTTACAAACGCACATTTGAATCTGCAAAAGCAGCGATTGCAAAAAAAAGAGATTTGATTTCTCAATCTTATCAAAATAAAAATATTGATAAATAGCTCTTTTTCAATGGTAAATTAAATAATAAATGGAAAAACCATCTACTTCAAGTCTAAAATTTACACCTGAAATGAAGGCTGCTTTAGACCGTTTCATTAATTCTGAAGAATATCAAGCCAAACTTTCGGCTTTTAGAGAAAATTTAAGAAAAGACAAAGCTATGCAAGAGTTTTTAAAAACCAGAAATTTAGCTTCTTAATAGTAAAAACTTCAACTCTTGAAACTGAAAATACTTTATTAAAAATCAAATCAATAAGTAATTTTTAGCTATCGCTAGGCTAAATGTAAAGCCAAGCGAATGCACTTATGTTTAATTATTCCCCAAATTTTCTCACCACCTCCAAAATAGCTTTTGGAAAATACTCATATTCAAGTTGATGTACTTTATTTGCAACATCATCAGGTGAATCCGTTGGTAAAACAGGCACTTTTGCTTGTAGTATTGCAGGACCATCATCATAATGCTCATTTACATAATGAATTGTGATTCCAGTTTCGGTTTCTTTGGTTGCAACTACTTGTTCGTGTACATGCATTCCATACATACCTTTACCACCAAATTTTGGCAACAATGCAGGGTGTATGTTTATTATTTTATTAGGAAATGCCTTTACTAACGAAGCTGGTATCATCCATAAAAAACCTGCAAGTATTACTAAATCAATTTTTTCATCTAATAAATCTTGCAAAATTATATCCGACAAACTAAACTCTTGCTTTGTAAAAACTCTTGCAGGAATTTGTAATTTTTCTGCACGTTGCAATACAAAAGCATCTGGCTTGTTGCAGTAAATTTTTACAAATTCAATAGCAGTTTCGTTACTTAATTTAGTAAAAATATTTTCTACATTACTTCCTGAACCTGAGGCAAAAAACGCAATTCTTACTTTTGATGACATATTTCGGAGTTTAATTTATAATTAGTAATTATTAATTAGTATTAAAATTTAAGCTCTACTTTGTCACATTAAATTAATTAATTCAACATTATAAATATAACCACATAGAAACATAGGTTTTGCCTAAAAAATCAAAATTTGATTTTTCTATGTTAATCTTTCTTTTCAATTTAAGTATAAATAGTAAAAAGAAAGTGATTATAATTAGTTCATCATAGAAAAAAATTAATAAACTAATTTTTCACTATGTTTCTATGTGCTAAAATTTATCTTAAATAAAATGTCACAAAGTAGAGATAGTATTAATTACTAATTATCAATTAATAATTACACTAAGTTAACTTGTTTTAAAATTTCTTCAGCCGAATAGTTGCTAAATGCAGCAGCCAAAGGCACATCGCTATAATCAGCCAAAGTAGTTGCAATTAACCAAACTAGTTCTTGTAATGAATCAGCGAAATCGTCGTTTTTGTTAATTAATGCAGTGTATCTGAAATACATTAAATTGATTCTTTGGTAATAACCAAAGCTACCAAATGGCACCTGTGGATTAAATGCACCTAGTGTTGTGTTAATTACTTCCGCTCTTTGTGCTGGAATTTCAGGATGTAAACAAACGAAAAAGTGAACAGCATCTGTTTTTTCTAAAGCATTTGCATATTCATTTGGAAACGAAATTTCTAATTGCCATTCACGCTCATCTTTCTCAATTGTGCTTCCTAGTTTTACCAATAAGGTATCAAAAGGAACTGTTTCTGATGCTTGAATTAGGTTAGTTATTAATCCAGAATCAGTTAATAACGTTTGAAATTGAGATAATTGAGCCATAATTTAGTGAATATTAATATTTTTTAATTTATTAGAAATCTAATTGGAATAAATAAAAATTAGGTTTTTAAAAAAGGGTAATTACTTATTATACAACCAATCAGCCGGATTTAGTTTGGTTGAGTTTTTCCAAATTTGAAACTGTAATTCAGTTAAATCGTCTTTATCTGTAGAAACATAACCAATCATATCTTTTGCATTCAATTTCTGACCCGAAATTACCAATACTGTTTTCAATTTGGCGTAAACTGTAAAATATTCTCCATGTTGAACCATCACAACATTTCCCATTCCTGGTACTTCGGCAACGGCAATAACTTTTCCTTTAAATACAGCTCTAACTTCTTCTCCTCTATTAGTTTGAATATCAATTCCTAAATTATCAACTACAACACCTTTCAGTACCGGATGTGGCTGACGACCAAACTCATGAGAAATAAAACCATGTCGAACTGGCCATGGCAAACGTGATTTATTTTCTGCAAAATTCGCAGAAAGTGCAGCTGCCTCAGGTGTTAAAGTAATTTTATTTGTTGATGAGGTTGTATTATTATTGTTTGCTGCTTTTCTACTTTTCTCAATTTCACGACGAACCATGTCCGCAATCAAATTATCAAGTTTGCGAACCGAACGTTTTTTATCTTCTAAATCTTCTTGAATTTCTTTTTCTTTTTTAGAAAGTTCCTTTACAACTTCAGTTTGCTCACCTTTTAGTTGATGAAGGGTATTATTTTCATTTTTCTCAACAACAATTAAGTTTTCTTTTTCTTTCTTTTTATTATTGATTTGATTTTTTCTGTTGGTTAATTGACCTGTAACTTCATGAATATGTGCTACTTGATCTCTTCTAGCATCAGCATAAAAAGTCAAATATTTTAACCTCATTGCTAATTGATTAAATGTTTTTGACGCAAAAAGATAAGTTAATTTATTGTAACCATTACTAGCTTTTGAAGCAGCATAAATCATTAATGCATACTCTTTTTTCAAATTTTCAAGCGTAATTTGAAGCTTCACTATGTCTGTTTCAATGTTTCCGATTTCTCTATCGATTAAATTTAACTCTTGAGAAATCAATTTAATTTGACGTTCACTTGATTTAATTTGACCTTCAATAGCTCTAAGCTGACCAATGGTAGATTTTTTCTTGTGTTTAGTTTCAGCTAAAATTCTGTTTGCTTCCTCAATTTTGCGGATATTTTCACGTTTTTCACGTTCTAATTCAGCACGAGATTTTTGTGCAAACACCTGACTGTAAGCTACAAATGCTAATAAAAAAAATAATATAAATTTACTTTTAACGGCGTACATAAGATTTAGGAATATCGAATGGGAAGCTCAAATTTGGCACATTCAAATCCACTTTATTGTGTTGAAGATTTACTTTAATAGCGCTTACGCCTTGTGAAGTTAAATAATTTATTTGTAAATCTTGTGTAAATGGAAACAAGAATGCCCCTAATGCTGCAAATTTATCATATTTTATACTTGCATTTGCTCCATGTGTTGAAATATTGTTTCCTGTGATTTTTAAAGTTCTATTGTCAATTACTGTTTTTAACTCAATCTCATTCAGCTTTTTAAGTAAAGTTGTAGAGCTAGAGTCTGACGAAACTTTATTTTTATCAGTAAAAGTTTCAAGCGTATTGCCTAGTAATAAATCTTCTAAAGTTTTATAACTGAACTCTAAACCAGTTTGGGCTTTTAACGAAGCAAAACTAAATAATGAATATTCCTTTTGAAGTTTCATCATTACTTTAATTGAATCTTTGGTAATCAAACATCTACCACCCTCAAACCCCAACATTGATGCTGAAATCCAGATTACACTATCTTTTCTTATTCTTAAATTAAAATTGGGACTTAATGCTTGCTTACCATCATCATAATCCATTTTACCTTTTGAGGATAAATTTTGAAAATCATCAATATTTCTAATTTCTACAATTGAAGGTTTTTCAGTAATCACTGAATCCTTTTTTACAACTGCAGAAGTATTGGGTACAGATTTTCGTGCACATGATGATGCAAAAAAAACTAGTATTGAGGCAATTACAGCAATAATTTGAATTTTCATTTAATATTTATAAAATATTACTTGTTAAATTTTGGAATACCGACCGTTTTTAAAATGTAATTAACCTTGTCCACCTTTTCTTTAAATAAAGGTTGGTTATCATAATTACTTTCAATTTCATTTGAAATTACAAAGCCCTTTGGTAAAGTAATTTCACTTGTTTTATTCTTTTTCATTTATTTTTTATATGCTAAGAATGCTCCATAATCAATATTTTTTTGAAAAATCTCCCATTTGCCATCTTTCAAACCCATAATAACAAATTCCTTTTCAATTTTTTCCAAATTATTTGAAATACCAATTCTGTATAATCTAGTTCTTACGTCAGTACTTCCTGTGGCTATAACAGTTGCTTCTGGATATTTTCTAATAAATATAAATAAAGTTGTCGCAACAGTTGATAAAACTTTATTCATATCTCCATTATTTGATACTGAGATATCACTAACAAAGCCTGTTAGTGTATCTTTATCTCCAAATCCAAGATTATAATAACCTTTTAAATTTGTTTCAGAATAATGAACAACTTTTGTAATTAAACCGTTCGGACCTTCACTAATAAATTCAAAATTTTGATAATTAGCTGAAATTTTAGTTTCATATTGATTATCTAACATATCTAATTTATCAATATCTTCTTACTCATACAACTTCTTATCAGCAATTTTCTTTGGTAATAATTCAGTTGTATCTCCTAGCTTTTGGGCTTTTTTCCAATAGTCAAGTGCTAAATCTTGTTTACCCAATTTATATAAAACATCACCTAAGTGTTCGTAAATGGTTCCATTTTTAGATAATTCAGCCGCTCTTGATAAATACTTTTCAGCTTCTTCTAATTTATTATCTTGATACAAAATCCAACCATAAGTATCCAAGAAATTTGCTTCATCAGGGTAAAAATCAACTACTTGCTTACTCATTTTTAATGCATCAGCCAAACGTTCTTTTCTAACAGATAAGTAATAACTATAGTTATTTAAAATATGATAATTGTTGGGATCATATTTTAAAGCATCATCAAAATTTAAATCAGAGTTTTTGTAATCCTTTAATGAATAATAAATATCACCTAACAATGAACTTACTTGTACTCGAAGTTTTTTATCACCACCTTCAAGCATTATTTGTGCTTTTTGTAGCTTGTTTATAGCGTCTTTGTATTTTTTTGCTTGTTCATAGCCCAAACCTAGATAGTAATAAAATATAGGCTGAGTTGGGTAAAATGTTAATGCTTCATTACTATGTTTAATGATGCTATCAACCATTTTTTCTTGCAAATCAATATTCAACACTTGTTGCCAAACAGAAAAGTGATTTCCATCAAGTTTTAATGATTTAATATAATTTTCTTGTGCAGCTCTATATTGTTCATTGATAATGAGCATATCAGCATAAATCGACAACGCAGAAGCTTCATTTGGATGATATTTAGCAGTTAAAGCGCCAAGTTTTAAACACAATACTTTTGTTGCATTATCATTGGCATTGCCACTTTGTGCATATTCAGTGATAATGTTTATTTTATCTTCAACAGGTAAGCGTTCACTACTAAAAGCTAAAGTTATCATTGAATCTGCCGCTGAAGAGTAACCCTGTTGTCTTAACCAATCAGCTAAAATCAATTTTCCTGCTGGTTCTTCTGGGTCTTGAGCAATTGCCTCATCAATAAGTTTTTTTGATTGAACGGGCATTTCATTGTTTAATAAAATCTCAGCCAATTCAAGTTTGTACATTATTTCGGCAGGAAATGCATTGATTAATTTTCTCCATTCTGCCTCTACTTTATCAAGTTGATTCAACTTAATATATAGTTCTTGTTTTTTGAAAGTAATTTCAGGATTGATGCCGTAGCGTTCTTCGGCTTTATCAAGCATTGAAATTGTTTCTGGAAATTTCTTTACTTCGTAGTATAATGATGCTAAATCAAAATAATACTGGTCGTCGTGATGCCCTTTGGATAACAATTGATTTAAAACTACTATTGCTTCATTGTAATATCCTTTTGACTCATACAGTTCAGCCAAAAGCACATAATTAAATCTAGATTCTGGGTCAAGTTCGATTGCTCTTTTTGCAAACAAAATGGCTTGCATAGTATCCGATTTTCGAACTAAACACTCTGCCATTTTAAAATGCGCTGCACTATTTGTTGGATAAAAATCTAAAAATTTTTGATACAAAATCAGTGATTTTGCATAATTACCTAATACATATTCTTTCGAAGCATCAATAAAAATTGCCTCTGTATCAATATGTTGCGATTCGGTTAATTGCTTTTGTTTTTTTATTTTTTTCTTAAAAATATTTTGGGCACCAAGCTCTAGCTGGGCGCCCAAAAATAAGAAAATAGATAATAGTATTAATTTATATTTTTGCATTAAGCTTGAATAACATTGTAATCACCTACACTTAAATCAGCAGGTTTACCAGCAAATGTTGCAAAATTACCAATCATTGAGTTGGTTACATTTGCATTTTTGATGGTTGCACTTTCTTGTACAATTGCATTTTCAATTACTGATTTTTCAACTTTTGAACCATTTCCTAATGATACATAAGGACCAACAACTGAATTTGTTATTGTTACATTTTCACCAATATAACATGGCTCAATTACTACTGAATTTACAATTTTAGCTGAATCAGCAACCAATTTCTCGTCAGCAATGTAAGTTAAGTAACGTTGGTTGGTATTAACAGTTGAATCTTTGTTTCCACAATCAAGCCACTCAGTTACATGACCAGGTTTGAATTTCAAACCTTTAGCTTTCATATTTTCTAAAGCATTCGTTAATTGGTATTCTCCTTTATCAAGAATATTATTATCTAACAAATATTTGATTTCGCTTCTTAAATTAGCTCCATCAGCAAAATAATAAATACCAATAATTGCTAAGTCCGAAACAAATGTTTCTGGTTTTTCAACGAAATCAGTAATATAACCTGAATCATTAATTTTAACCACTCCAAACGGACGTGGGTCTTCTACTTTTTGAACCCAAATAGTTCCTTCCGCAGAAGTATCTAAAGTAAAATCAGCTTTAAAAAGAGTATCTGCAAAAGCTACAACTACATTACCATCTAGAGATTTTTCAGCACAGTAAATTGCGTGAGCAGTTCCCAAAGCTTTATCTTGATAATAAATAGTGCCTTTTGCACCAACAGATGCTGCTATGTCTAAAAGTTTTTGTTCTACTTCTTTACCAAAGTTACCGATAATAAATGCAACTTCTTCAACAGCCTCGCCTGCTACTTTAGCAATATCTTCAACTAAACGTTGTACAATAGGCTTACCAGCAATAGGAACAAGTGGTTTTGGAACTGTTAGTGTATGGGGTCTCATTCTTTTACCCATACCTGCCATAGGTACAATAATTTTCATGCTTTATGCAGTTTTAATAATTTCAAATTCAACATTAAATAAATTACCCAATGGGTAACGCCTATTTTACGGAAATAGTATTTTAAAGTTTTTAATTTTAACTAATCGCTTTTAGAAAATAGTTTTCAAAAATACTTATTTTATTGGTATTTGAATGATTTTAGTGGAAAAGTTTTGATTTAAGATTATATAATTAAGATAAAAAACTTTAAACTTTTTAAAAAATTATCTAAAAAAACAAACCTCTCAATTTAAAAACTCTATAATTATTTCATGATAAAACTCATAATTGCAATTACACTACCAATAATAGCTAAAAACTGAACTAAGCCAACTACATATATAGTTTTCATAATCTCAGTTTTCATTTCTAATATGTCATGTTTAGTTGCCAAAATTTCTTTTTCTTTATCGAATCTATTTTCAATAACATCCTCAATGTTTGTAATTATTTCTTTGGCTTTTGATTCTTCTTTAACAATTGGAAGAAATATTTCAAATAACCTAATACTTTGAGCTGCGGTCATATAAAATCAAATTTTAGTTAAATGTATTATTATTTACTATAAAATCAAAACCAACCCTATATTTTTATGCGTTTTACGAACATTTAAATATTACGGATATTAATTTTATAATTTTAATTTTAACAGATTACTTAAGTGTAAATCAATTCAAAACCTCTTCAAATCAGACTTTTCAAAAGTCCATTCAGGCGAATATATTTTTTCAAACTGATGAACATTGTACCAAGGCGAAAGTTTTTCATTTGTAGCATTTACCAACAAATGTATATTTTGAGCAGGCATATAACTTTGGGCAATCATAAACACCTTTTCTCCTTTTCCATTTACAGCAACATCTACAACAATCACTGCATGCCCTGGGCTACCACCCTGAATAAACACATCCCCAATTTCAATACTATCAATTGGAATCTTTTTTAGCTCTTTACTAAGCGACAAAGTACCTGCATATTGAAAAATTTGCTCCATATAAGCTTTAAAATTGAGGTATGAATAATCCTCTTTTTCAAAAGCTTTATACCAAGAAGTATTATTCCCTTGAACTTTTATTCTATTTCCTTGCGCCCATTTAACAAAATCAACTCTAAATCCATTGGTAAAGTTAAAATGTATTTTATCAAATTGATTTTGAGCAAATAAATATTCTGCTCTTAAACGCATCACTGCATCTGCACATTGTTGCAAGTCTTTTTTACCTACATCAATATCTAAAACCGAAGCATTTACAGTTTGATTAGGTTTAGGAAATCCATTATAAAAGTAAACTCTTGAACCAAATTTTTTCAATGGAAAATTACTTAAATAGTATTGAAAAGAATTTTTGGGATATGATTTTCTTGTAAATCCAATTGGGGTATTAAATCTGGTTGAAATTGTTGTTGCCTGAGAATCAACAACAATATATGCCTTTGATGTTTCATCTACAATTGTATCGATATTGTCACTCGTTTGAGCACATGAGTATAATATTGACAAACAAATAACAATGAAAATGAGATTAATTTTCAAGAATAATTTCATACCTAAATTTGTATTTTAACAAAGTTAATAAAATAAGAAATATAAATAATTCTCTCACAATCAATTTAAAATTGAAACTAATTAAATGAAAAAATTCAATTATTTTTATGCTCGAAAATTAAAACTATTTAAGTAATCATGAAAAAAGTAGTATTTTCTGCAATGCTAATTTTAGCAAATTATATTTCATTTGCACAAGAAGGTAAATTTAATAAAGCAGATGTAGATAAAGAGTTAGCTGCCAAAGTGGCTACAGAAAAGCCAGATTCTTTAAAAAAATGGAAAGTTGGTTCATTATTTAATGTAAATTTTACAAATACGTCATTAAACAATTGGGCTGCAGGTGGACAAAACGCTCAAACCATAAGTAGCTTATTTACAAGTTATGCCAATTTATTAGAAGATCATCACTCATGGAATAACTACATTGAACTAGGTTATGGGCAATCAAAATTGGGTTCGGCAAATTTCAGAAAAGGTGATGATAAAATTATTTTAACCTCAAAATATGGTAGAAATTTGAGCAAAAAAACTAGTATTACGGCTTTAGTTGACTTTAGAACTCAATTTGATAAAGGTTCAAAATTCGAAATAGACAAAGCTACTAGTAGCGAGAAAGAAACTTATATTTCAAATTTTTTAGCTCCTGCTTATTTTGTAGGTTCTCTTGGTTTTCAAATTAAACCAAACGAAAAATTCTTTATTGTTTTATCTCCAGTTACAACAAAAACTACCATAGTTAACAGTGAAATACTTTCCAATGCAGGTGCTTATGGAGTAAGTGTTGGCAAAAAATCAAGAATTGAACTTGGGGCTTACACAAACATTGGGGCAAAATTTTCAATTGCAAAAAACGTAACCTATCAAGCTAATGCTAACTTGTTTATGAATTACAAAACATTGAATAAAATAGACGTATTCTTCGATAATTTAATAAGCATGAAAGTGAATAATTTCATAGTTACAACTTTTAATTATACTCTTTTGTATGATGATGATATAAAAACAAACAAAAATGATGGCACAATAATTGGTCCGAAATTACAACGAAAATCTGTATTAACCGTTGGACTTAACTTTAAATTACTTTAACAAATTCAAAATGAAAAAATTAATCATAATTTCAAGTATTCTATTTAATAGTATTTGCTCATATTCGCAAATTTATATGACCCAAAAGGGAGTTGTTCAGTTTTTTTCAACCACTCCGGTTGAAGATATAAATGCTACTAGTAAAACCGTAGGAGCAGTGTTAAATACTGAAACAAATGACCTTGCTATTCAACTTGTTATAAAGCAATTTAAATTTACAAATTCCTTAATGCAAGAACATTTCAATGAAAATTACATGGAAAGTGAAAAATATCCAAAAGCTTCATTTACAGGTAAAATCAATGAAAAAGTAGACTACACCAAAGATGGTGTTTATAAAGTTACAGCAACCGGAAAATTAACGATACATGGTGTAACAAAAGACAGAACAATTGAAGGTCAGGTTACTGTGAAATCAGGTAAAATCACATTATTTAGTGAATTCTGGATTGCAACCGCAGACCATAACATTGAAATACCAAAAGTAGTTTTCGCAAAAATTGCAGAAAAAATTAAGGTGACTGCGAATATTCCGCTTGAACCCAAAAAGTAGATTTTAAGATTTTAGATTATAGATTTTAGACTTAAGATTATTAAAATTCTAGAAAGTGATAGCTAAATTATATTAAGCTATCACTTTTTTATTTTTAAGTTCTATTAATTTTTCACTTGATAGATATTGAGATAAAACTTTATCAGTATCAAAACCAATAGGTTTAGGTGTTGTTAAGTTTATACTTTCAATATTTGAAGCCACTACTTGTTTTAAGCCTCGCATATTTAACTCATCCGAAAGAATAATCAATTCATTTGCTTCTGGTTGTTCAAAAACCTGTTCCATATTATTTATTCTTCCAGCAGGGATATTGTGCATCAAACATTGGTTTAATATAAACTCAATATCAAAGTTTAACATATTTGTTGCCAAAATCTCATTTAATTCTTTCCTATTTTCAACTCTATTTTTATTCGATAAAAATCTATCTTCAAAAGCAATATCGCTCATTTCTAACACCTTACATAAAAGCTGAAATTGTTTATCAGTACCAACAGCCAACACTAAGTATTCATTATCTTTAGTTAAAAAACTAGAACCATAAGGAACTATATTTGGATGCTCTGAACCCATTGCTTTTGGTATAACTCCCGCATGCAAATAATTAAGCGCTTGATTTGACAATGCAGATATACCTGATTGAATCAACGACACTTCCACTTTTGTACCTAAACTATTTTCAACTCTTTTTAATAGAGCAACTAATAATCCCTCTTTTAATTGATGTGCAGCCAATACATCCATCAAAGCAACAGGCATTTTATGCCCATTTCCCCCCTTTTCAGCATTTAAAAAAGTAAAGCCAGCTTCTGCTTGAATGATGGCATCAAACCCTACTCTATTGTTATTTGAACCGTATCCAGTTATATGTCCATAAATAAGTTTCGGATTTATAGATGCTAGAGTTTCATAATCTACCTTCAACTTTAAGTCGTCTCCTGGTTTAAAATTGCAAATTAAAATGTCAGCTTCTTTGATTAAATCATAAAAAATTGCTAATCCTTCATTTGTAGAAATATCAATACCAACAAATTGTTTGCCCCAATTTACTGTTGAAAAATATGCATTAATATATTCACTATTTGCCGACTCAGAAGATAACCTCCAACTTCTCGTAACATCTCCTCCAGTATTATGATTTTCAATTTTAAGGACATGTGCTCCTAATTCAGCAAAAAATTGACCAACAGCTGGCCCTGCCAACACCGTTGCTAACTCAATAACCCTTAATTTTGTAAACATAATATTTGATTTAAATAGAAAGAGGAAGTTAAAATCAATTAACTTCCTCTCTTAATGTTTATTTCTTAGATAATTATTATGGAATTGTTCTCATTAAAGTAATATATCCTTTCTTGATAGATTGTTTGTTACTACCTGTTTTTAAATCAAGTACGTAGTAATAAACCCCATCTTCTAATACTTCACCAGATGTATTCAACCCTGCAAATTTATTCACAGTCAAGTTTTTACCAGACCATATTATTACACCCCAACGGTTAAATATCGATATTTCAGCATTTGGATATAAATCGATATTTCCAATTTCAAATTCTTCATTTTGGTTGTCACCATTTGGTGTAATTGTATTTCTAAACTGTAAAGAACAATCACTTACAATTAAAGTTGAATCGTACGAAGCCACTTTACAACCTTTGTAATAAGCATCTACTTTAGTTAAGAAACTACCAGCATTTTTAAAATTATAACCTATTTCAGGACTAAGGATTGTGCTATTTTTGGTTACATTATAGTCACCAAATGTCCAAACAAAATTATCAACTAATGCATTTGTTGGCACATTAGGAGTAAATGTAGCCTCAAAACCTGCACATAATCTAGTTCTAACATAATCAACCTTAGTTAACGGAATTGGAACAATAGAATCAATTACAGAAGGATTTTGGCAATTGAAAAGTGTATCTTCAAAGAATACCTCTACCTCTGTAACTTCAGAAGGAACCTTTACAGTAACTGAATTAGAAGTATCTTTATCTAATAAAACACCATTTAAGAACCATGCATACTCCCCATTTGGATAAAATGGTGCAGTTAATGTAATATCTGAACCAATACATTTATCTGTATACGGCCCATCTAATGTTAAATAAACAGTTGGTCTAACAATTACAGTTGCTACTTCAGGATTACCATAACATCCAGCTTTATAAGGTGTAACTGTATATTGAACCACTACTGGATTGGTTGTTGTATTATCTAATAATTCAGCAATGGTATGCTTTCCTCCACTACCTCTTGGTATATTAACAGCAGGATTTGTTACAACTCCAGGTGATAATGCCTGTGATGACCATACAAAAGTTGTACCTGCACCACTTGATCCTGGACCTGTTGATTCAACTTTGATATTAGTTAAATTACTATCACATACTAAGCTTGGCAAAATTGGGTCAACTGTAGGTATAACAAAATTAATAAAAGCTGTACGGGTATCATTAGGTGCACATGCTCCAAACGCAGTTACTCTAAATACTTGACCATTAAACTGAGCTAAAGTTGCCCCTTTAACAGTTAATGAATTAGTTTTTGTATCAGTAAATGTAGCATCATCATTTAAAATACCAACACCATCAATTGACCATTGATAACTTGTTGCATTTGTTGCAATTACTGTAAAGTTTGCATCCCCACCATCACAAATACTTGCATTTGATGGTGCAGTTGTGATAACAGGAGCAGTTGTTAAAGTTATGCCTACTGGTGCAGTTGTTACTGGAGATGGACACGTTGCCCAAACAACTAATTGATATTTAAAACCTCCTGTAGCTACCGAAACAGTAGGAGTTTTATAATCTTTTTGATTAGCACCTACTATTGTATCAAAAATACCTGTACCATTATCAGTCAGCCATCTATAATTTAAACCAGCTACAGCTAATGCATTTGATGTAAATGTTACTGTGTTTCCTGGACAAATTGTAGCAGATTGTGGGAATTGTAAAATTTGAGGACTTCTATTAACTGTTAATTTACCTAAATTGGTTGTAACTGTTGAACAAGTTCCTGCAATAACTACTCTGTATTCATAATTATTCATTGCATTTGTTACAGATGATATCATTAATGTATCAGAGTTTACACCTGAATAACCAGCACCTGAAATTGAAGTAAAGCCACTACCAGTGTTTACTTCCCATTTATATGTTAAACCTGTACCAGTTGCAGTAACGCCAAATCCTGTTGCACTTCCTTCACAAACAGTTTTATTTTTAGGTTGTAGAGAAATAACTGGAACTGTGTTAATAGTTAAAGTTGCAAAATTTGCAGAAGTTACTCCGGTAGTATTATTACATGTACCTTTAGCAACAACTTGGAATTTTGCTCCATTTAATGAAGTAGCAGGATTTTTAATTGTTAATGTATTACTAGTTACTCCTGAGAAAGTGGCGTCTGCAATAATATCAACATAACCTGTTCCATTATCAATTTGCCATTGTGCTCCTACTCCTGTTCCTCCCAATGTTACAGACATTGTTTTAGTAGCATTCTCACACATGGTAACATCTGCTGGACTTGTTACTGTTGGATTAGAATTCACAGTTAACAATACATCATTAGAAACAGCTTTAGGAGAACATGTTCCTGTAACTTCCAATTGATATTTATATGTATTAAGTGAAGTACTTGTTACTATATCCAAAGTAGATGAATTTGCAGTGCTAGTTACAGTATATGGTGCACCAACTGCAATATTATTAAATGTAACACCATTATCAGTTGAAACTTTCCATTGGAAACTCAAGCTTGTACCAGTAGCAGTTGTTGTATAAGTTGCAGTAGCACCTTCACATACAGGTGTAATACTTGAAATATTTACAACCTTTGGTTTTTCATTCACTGTTAATATCGTAGCAGAAGTTACAGCATCAGGAGTACAAGCACCAACACCAACTAAGCGATACTGATATGTGTTATACGATAATGGTACTTTTGTAAAGGTTAATGTACTTGTTGTTACTGTTGAATAAACTGAAGATGCTGCAACAGTAGTCCAAGTTCCACCATTATCTGTCGATACTTCCCAATAATATGATGTCGCATCTTTGACTGTTCCACTTAGTGTAGTATTTGCATCTTCACAGATAGGTGTACTTACAGGAGATGTTTGAACAGTTGGTGCAGTAGTAAACGTTAAATTAGCTGCATTACTTGTTATAGGGTTACATTTTCCTGTAACAACTAATTGATATTTAGCTGAAATTAATGCATTTGTTAATGTTAAACTTGTAGAAGAAGTACCTGCATAGATACCACCATTTGAAATATTAGCAAATGCACCTCCATTTATACTTTCTTGCCATTGATATGTTGCTGTATTTCTACCCAATACATCTACTTTGAAAGTTGCATTTCCTGGTGAACATATTGCTACATCAACTGGCTGTGTTTTAATTGAAGTTGCAGAGTCAACAAATAACTGAGCAGTATCAGTATATAATGGCAATGTTGTAGGGCAATCGCCTTTTAATTCAACTCTATATATATTTCCATCTGCTGTCTGTGGAATGTTTGAGAAAGTATAATCTGCACTAGTTTCACCACTTACATTTGAGAAAACAGTTGGAGTAGTTTTGTTTGCAACTTGCCATTGATAGGTTAAACCTGTTCCAGTTCCTAATGATTTAAAGGTATAATTTCCACCAACACACAATCTTGTTGGAAGCGGATCAAGTGTTACTTTAGGTAAAGATTTCACAGTTAAAATAGCATCAGTAGTAACATTTGAAAACACACTATCTCCACATGTAAATACTTTGATTCTATATTTCAAAGCATCCATTGATGTTTTAACATTTGTAATTGAAAGAGTGTTTGTAGTAATACCAGAATAATCAGTATTTGAAGCTTGAATATCTACATATTTAGAAAGTGTATTGTCATAAACTTGCCAAATATATGTATCTGATGACCCACTTGATGTTGCAGTAAACTTTGTAGTAGTTGAACCCTCACAAGCAGTTTGTGAAACTGGATTTAATGTTACAGTTGATGGAGTACATAAATTAAAACATTTAGAACATGTAGAAAACTGAGATGTATTTCCCGCTAAATCAGTAACAGTAACTATATAATCATCACATTCTAAAGAATCTAATACTGTGTTTAAGTTTAAATATGCAATTCCAATACTTGGGCTAGAAGCAGGAATAGTAACAACATTTATTTTATCAACATAAGTTTGACCTTGTGTACAGTTATTACAAGTTGCATCTTTTTTGAAGAACTCAACTGTAGCACCTTGAACCACTGAAACAGAATCTAATAATAAAGAAGACTTACCTCCATTATTAGGGTCTTTAATTAAAACTTTTGGTTTACGTGTTGAAATCCAAGGATTCAATAAGTTGTTATTTCCATTCTTGCTTAACTTAATACCAGGAATAGATGCATCAGTATTACAATAAATACTATTTTGAGTAATTGTATTACCTGTAGTTGTAGCATCATCAACAAAAACAGCTATTGTATTGTAAGCTATATTATTTGTAGTACCAATTTTTGCACTTTTTGAACCATTTATTAAGCTAATACCATTTCCAACGTTTCCTAAGTTAGTAGTTGAAGCAGCTGCATTAGTACCTATTATATTTGCAGTAACTACAGCACCGTTTGATGCATCAATTAATAAACCATCTAAGCCATTTTTTGCAATTATATTCGCTGTTACTGTTGCTCCATTCGATGCTGCATTAATATTAATACCATTTTCAGTATTTCCTAAAGTGGTAGCATTTGACGGATTAGTTCCAATTGTGTTGTTCGTAATACTTGTTGCTGTTGAACCTGTAACCACAATACCGTCCTTTGCATTCCCTGAAACAATGTTTTTATCAATTGTTACAATACTCGAATTATCTAGCGATATACCATTAAAATTTATTGCAGTAGTTGAAAAATCTTTTGTTAAACCAATTGTATTTGCAACAATCGTATTGTTTGATGAAGTATTTTTTAATTGAATACCATCTCCTGTAGCGTGATTACCGATTACGTTACCTGCACCAACTGCACCAATTTGATTGTATTTAGAGTTATCAAGTGTAATACCGTTTCCTCCATTACCAATAGCTGTTTGACCTGTTTTGTCAAAACCTATAATGTTAGCATTAATAGTATTAAATGTTCCTGCATTAGTACCAGAATTTGATAAACTGATACCTCCTAATCTATTTTTTGAAACAACATTTGCTAATATTTGAGTTGAATTAGCATATGAAAGTACAATACCTAAACTATCATTACCAAAAGTAGTACCTACTCCATTTTTGTTAGTACCTATATAATTGTTTTGAATTAAGTTACCTGTAGTTCCTGAACCACTAGTACCAACTACAGAAATACCAATTAATTTATTTGCTGAAATAAAATTCCCGTCTGCTGTTAATGAACCTCCTATTTTATTGTCATTTGAACTTAATAAGCTTACACCATCACCATTGTTAGGAATTTTACCTGTTCCATTAATGTCTAAACCAATTAAGTTTGTAGTTAAAGTATTTGTATTTGCTGATACTAAACTTACACCATGAGATTTAGCGTTACCAATAATGTTAGCATTTAAAGTATTTCCAGTTGAACCATTAATTAAAATACCAATATTTTGTTGCCCACCATTTGCTCCTACTGGGTTACCTGTTCCTGTACTCAGTGTTCCAATTCTATTATTTAAAATACTATTTGTATTTGATGAAGCTGTAATTGAAATTCCATTAAAAGTACCATTAGCAAAGTTATTACCTGCAATTGTATTTGCATCGGCAGTAGTTGCACCACCTATTGTATTGGTGCTACTTCCAATTAATGAAATACCATCTTTCATATTTCCATAAGGACTATCAGCAGGACTTGGACCTAAACCAATAAAGTTTTTAGCAATTGTGTTATTTGATGCTCCATTTAATTGAATTCCGTTTTCAGCATTTCCTGAAATATAGTTTCTTACAACAGAACCAATTTTATTATTACTTGCATTGGTAGAAAGTAAGATACCATTTTTACCATTTGGAATTTTCCCATTTAAAGTAACATTTAAACCAATTGTATTTCCATCAATAGTATTAGCATCAGAGTTATTGATTAATGATATACCTTCACCAGTATTTCCTGATATTAAGTTTCCGTCAGTAGTAGAAGTACCAATTTTATTATTGTTACAAGCATCTAAAGTAATACCATTAAATCCATTTGCTAATGCAGCCGTTCCTGCTTGATTTGTACCTATGTAGTTTTTAGAAATTGTATTTGGATTAATTAAACCAGATGCATTTACTACATAAATACCATCCTCTGTGTTTCCTGAAATTAAGTTTCCAACAATAAAGTTATTGTTTGCACCATCCATCCAGATACCTTTTCTATTTGGGAATGCAGATGTACCTGTTGGATCTGTACCTATTCTATTGTAATAGATATTTATATTTTTTGCAAACAAAGTAACCTCAATACCATCTTTGGTATTTCCTGAGATAAGATTTGATTTAGATGAAAAAGCTGTCGCTAACTGGTCTCCAATTTCAACCATTTCCGTAGAAACTAAATTTAAGCCATGTCCACCATTTGGTATTGATGCGTTTTGTGCTAAGTTCATACCAATTATATTTCCTTGAATTGATATTAATTCGTTTAAACTTGGTGTTGAACTTGAGCCACCTAATTGAATTCCATCATCAGTATTTCCTGAAATCAAGTTATCAATGATTGAGATTTTACTTACTTTTGATGTTCCAGTATTTAATGTGCCAATACCATCAGAACCATTAGCTACAGCAGAGGTACCTATTAGATTTGTACCGATATAGTTGCCTTCAATTACAGTAGCATTTAAAGGTAAGCCCTTGGGATTTAATGAACCAGTTGTAGGGTCAATATTAAATAAAGAAATACCATTTTTTAAGTTTCCTGAAATATAGTTTTTGTATCGAGTATTTGCAGTAATACCTACTATAGCTGAATTTGCGTGAGCATTTAAAACTGTAGCTGATCTTCCGATATTGTTACCAAAAGACTCTGATAAAACAATTCCATCTAAACTATTTGGTTTTGCAATCCCAGCTTGATCAATACCAACATAGTTATTAAAAATAAAATTATCATTTGAACCACCTTTAGGGATTAGTACAGTATTTGGGTCTGATGGATCGGCAGGTATGTCACTACCAGCTGTAATATTTACTCCATTACCTTTATTATAAACGATTAAGTTACCAGAGATTTCTCCACCTGTTGAACTATTACCATAAAAAATACCGTCTAAAGCATTTCCTTTATCAGTACCTGTTGCATCTGTACCAATTTTATTATTTCTAATAACTGTTTTATTTGAATTTATAATTAAAATACCATATTGGTCATTCGTTATTACAGTATTGTTTTCAATATAGTTGAGGTTATTACCAGTTAAACCATAGTTATCATATAAATAAATACCATGAAATTTATTATCCTCACAAGTATTTCCTTTGATTAAGTTTCCAGTATTTCCACCTAATGCAATATTTACCCCACAAGCAAGAGCCGAACCTCCAAATGCACCATTTTTACCATTTTGAAAACATTGATTATTTAAAATTTGGTTATTGTCATTTCCTCTTCTTAACCAAATACCATGAGCTCTATTATTATTAAAAAATCCATTTCTTATTATATTTCCATTACTATTCCCTTCTAAAACTATACCTCCTCCATCAGAGTTTGTACCACCATTGTTATTACAAGTAGCACCATCAACAGTAGCACCAGTAACACCTAATAAATTTGCAATATCAGTTGAAGCAACCGCTGCTCCAGCTTTATAAACTAAACCATTAAAATAAATACCATGCTCAAAGTTATTATTGTATGTACCACCTGTTATGGTAACATTATTAGTGTAAGATAGATTTAAACCACATCTTCCATTATTTGAAAAATCACAATTTGTAAATGTAAAATTTGTATTTTGAACAGTATTACCAGCTGCTACCCAAGTTGAAACTGCAAATCCCTGTGCATTACAACCAGTTACTTTACAGTTGTTTAAAGTAATGTTTGATAAACCATTTCCACAAATAAACCCACTTCCTTCCCAAGTATTTGCAACTACAGAAGGTTTAGCATTTTGTACAACTAAACTATTTATTGTTACATTACTACTTGCAATTCCAATTAAATCAGTATTCCAAGGATTTTGACGATATGTACCTGTTCCATCAACAATAAAAGTTAGTGCTGAATTAATAGTAACTGGACCAGTGATTTGACATGCAGCAATAGATGTTGTTCCGACAGCTGTTACATTGATAATATCAGCCCCTGCAGCAGCATTAGCATCAAGAATCGCTTGTACAAAAGAACCGGCACCAGTTGCATTTGTATTTGTAACAGTAAACGTTGCTGCATTTGCAAATAAAGCACTCATCATTAAACCAAGCATAAGTGCCTTTTTAAAAATATTCTTGTAAAGTAGCTTCATATTAGTATTTCTTTGGGGGAATTTTGGATTATTCAAATGCAATTAAAGAATTTTATTGCAATTATTCAACTTTAATTACCTTTAACTCGTAGCAGGTAACCTTTAAAATATGAATTATTTCAATTTATTTTCTTTATACACAAAATGATTTAATAAAAATTAACATATATAAAATTAAATATCTAAATCACAACCCAATTGGATACATAAATCCAAAAATAAACTGAAGATTAGAATTATGTTCAGTTACATTGTTGGTAACTGTTTTATTCACATTAGTTAAGCCATAACCATAACGTATTTCGGCAAATAGTTTACCTAATTCAAGTGCGTAGTTTACACCTATACCCCCATTTAAACCTATGTCTGTATTATGTACATCATTTGTAAAATCTGTACTAGAATTTCGGGTAGTGGTAGAACCAAAAATAGTGGTTGTAGATGTTTGCTCATATAATGCTTTTAGTCTAAAACCTAAATATGGTCCAGCGTTTACAAATGCTTGTACTTTATTCTCATTTCCAATTGAATATCTAAACAAAATAGGTATTTCAAAATAATTTAGTTTAACTTTTGCATCATAAGTTGTTGCCAGCACAACATCATGATATTTACATCCTTTTCTGGCATATAGTAATTCAACTTGTGCCGACAACCTATCACTAAAACCATAATTGACAACTATTCCTGATGAAGTACCAGTTTTTGTATTTGATTCTGGTGAAGTTGAGGTTTTATTTTGCAGAGCGATATTTGATAAGTTTAAACCTCCCCTTAAACCAATTGATAATTGAGCAAATGTTGATAATGAAATAATTGTTAAAGCTATTAGCAGAGTTACCTTTTTCATTTTTAATTTATTTATGAACACAAAGTAGTTTAGTATTTAATTGTATAGCAAATTTTAGTAACTATTTTTAAGTAATTCGTTTAAAACAACTCGATTTTATCTACAAATGAACATCATCAAAATGCAATTTATCTGTCACGAACCTTTTTGGAAATTCAAAAAGAATGATGACTCCACAAGCCACTGTTCGGTTTGTAAAAAGAATGTGGTTGATTTTAGAAATTTTTCAAGCCAAGAAATTGAGGTATTTAGACTAAAAAACACTAATACAACTTGTGGCATTTTTACTGAAGACCAAGTAATGATTGATGAAAATACTCAATTTGGAAATTCTACTTTTAAAATTATAGTTGCTAGTGTTTTTTCATTTTTTACTTTCTCATTTACTGATGCTTATGCTCAAAATACTGTGACGGATTCTGTAAAAATTGAACAGCATCCTATGTCGAGAACTGATTCGATTTTAAAACGATATAGAGAAGCTCAAAACCCTAAAAATAAAATCAATAATGAGGTTAAAAGTGAAGAACCAGTTATAAGGCAAAGAAGGAGAAACAAAAAAATATTTCTAATTGGAAGGTTGTATCTAGATGGTAGATTTCCGTTTTTTCATATTGAAAGATATCATTTCGTAGGTAAATTATTAGATATTTAATATGAACAACATCAAAATGCAATATATCTGTCACGAACCTTTTTGGAAATTCAAAAAGAATGATGACGCTACAAGTCATTGTTCGGTTTGTAAAAAGAATGTGGTTGATTTTAGAAATTTTTCAAGCCAAGAAATTGAGATATTTAGACTAAAAAACACTGATACAACTTGTGGCATTTTTACTGAAGACCAAATAATGATTGATGAAAATACTCAGTTTGGAAATTCTACTTTTAAAATTATAGTTGCTAGTGTAGTTTCATTTTTTACTTTCTCATTTACTGATGCTTATGCGCAAAATACAGTTACTGATTCTGTAAAAACTGAACAGCATCCTATGTCGAGAACTGATTCGATTTTAAAACGATACCGGGAACCCAAAACTACAACTAATCAAAGTGAGAATGAGGTTAAAATTGAAGACCCTTTAATCATAAAAAGAAATGTAAGAAAAAAACTATTTATAACACATTGGTTATATTTGGATAGTAGATTTCCTTTTTTTCATAGATGTTATAGAGGTAGATATAGTTTTAATTCTTGGGTATATTAATAATACCACAACTCAGCGCTACAACCGTAGTAATTTTTTATTCCCGCAGATTGACGCAAATTTAAAAACGCAGATTAACGCAGATAAAATTTATCTAAATAACCAATTAGTTGTTTCAGGAAAATACACCTTGCTCACAAGTAAAATCCCCGAAAATAAGCGAAACAAATCAGTTTGAAAATTTTTATTCCCGCAGATTGACGCAAATTTAAAACGCAGATTAATGCAGATAAAATTTACATAATAACCAATTAGTTGTTTCAGATCAAGACACCTTACTCACTAGTAAAATCTCCGAAAATCAGCGAAACAAATCAGCGAAATCAGCGGGGAATTTTTTATTTCCGAATATTAATGCAGATAAAATTATCTAAATAACCAATTAGTTTTTTCAGATAGTAAATTTATAATATTTCTACCCTTTATAATCCCAATCTATAATTTTTCCATCTTGCATTTGAATGGTACGGTCGCTGGCTGCTGCGAAGTCGTTGTCGTGGGTTACAGCAATGATTGTTTGTCCGTATTCTTGGGTTAGTTCTTTAAAAATATCAAATACTATTTGGGTATTCCTACTATCGAGGTTTCCTGTTGGTTCATCACCCATGATTAATAATGGGTCATTGATTAATGCTCGAGCTATGGCTACACGCTGTTGTTGTCCGCCAGAGAGTTTGCTTGCTGGTTTTAATGCTTGTTCTTCTAAACCAAGAATTTTTAGTTTTGCATAAGCTCTTTCTTCAATTTCCTGTTCAGAATATTGCCCTAATCGTAATGCTGGTATCATTACATTTTTCAAACACGAAAACTCTGGTAAAAGGTAATGAAACTGAAAGACAAAACCAATTTTATGGTTACGAATAGCGGCTAACTTATCTTGATTATACTTACTAACATCTTCATTGTCAATAATTAACTGTCCATCATAATCAGTATCCATGGTAGAAAGTATATACAACAAAGTTGATTTGCCACAACCAGATTTCCCAATCATGGTTAAAAACTCCCCTTTGTTTACATCAAAAGAGATATCATGCAAAGCCTGAAACCTTACTGGATCAGTAAAAAACTTGTTTATATTTTTGGTTTGAAGTATCATTTTGAGTTATCGGTTTTCAGTAATCTGTTTTCAGTTTAGTTGTCACAGAAAACTGACAACCGACAACTGAAAACTCTCAAATCTATTTTCTGAATATACTTACGGGGTCAACTTTTGCGGCTTTACGAGCGGGTATATAACCAGCAAGAAAGGTAATTGAAAAACCCATAGCTATTCCTTTGAGAAATACTCCTAAATTGAAATAAATGGGAAAGTATCCAATATCGCCACCAATATAAAAATGCTGTAAAGCATATATTAATACTGAAGCTAAAGCTAAGCCTACAGTAACTCCAATTGCTCCAATTGTCATTGCTTGGGTAACAAATATTTTTACAACATCTCCACCTCTAAAACCCATCGCTTTAAGTATTGCAATATCGTTAATTTTGGAGGTAACTGTCATGTTTAGAATATTGTATATTCCAAAACCTGCAACTATTAGTATTGTAAAAGAAACAAAAGTTATAATCACTTTTCGCATTTTATTACCTGCAACAAGTGTCTCGTTTGATGCTTTCCAATCTTCAGCCTTATAGCCAGTTAAATCTGAAAATAACTGAGAATATTTTTCTGCCTGATCAGAATTTTTAACATTTACATTGATATCAGTAACATAAGTTGGACCTTGTTTTTGTAATTGTTGTCCAGCTTGCAAGCTAATATATGAACGTGATTTATCTTCTCTTGAATTGTTGGTTTGAAAAATCCCTTCTACTCGCATTACCTTTGTAACTGCTTTTGAGGAAGTTAAACTAATATTATCTCCAACAGTTAAATTCATTTTTTGAGCTATTCCACTACCTATTAATATTCCATTTTGATTATTCATAAATGCTTGATAACTACCATCAACCATAAATGATTCAATATTATACATTTGATTTCCTCGTTCGGGAATAAATCCCATACTCGAACCTGCAATTTGCGATTTCCCATTATTATAAAATACACTTGTTACTATTTGTGGAGAAACCACAGTTACATCAGGATGCTTTTCAAGTAATTTTATAATTTCGTTCGGGTTAATAATGGTATTTGAAGTTGGAACTACCTTTGGGTTTATTATCAAAGATGGATTAATTGAGTCATTTTTAAGTGGCTTACTAATTTCATCGTCTTTGTAAATACGAATGTGTGAAATAGATTTAAAAATAGATTCATTGATTTGTTTATCAAAACCAGCCATCATTGAATTCATAAAAATAAATACAGCCAAACCCAACACTACGCCCATAGCTGCCACGGCTGTCAGTTTTTTATTTGAACTGATGTATGTAAATGCAATTTCTGAATTTATAGCTTGTTTCATGATATTTGTTGTTTGGGTTATTCAATGGGCTTCACCCATTGTTAAGTTATTTCGCCCTTTCAGGGCTCAACTAATTACGGTTTCAAAGGAATAATTTCGTCTTTTTCGGTGATACCACCCGTAACCTCAGCCCATTCGGTAGAAATAATACCAGTTTTTATTTCAGTTAATTCGGTATTTCCTTTCAACTTCACTTTGTTTCCAAAACCTAAATATGAACGAGGAATTAACAATGCTTTTGCTTTTTGACCAACAATAATATTGGCTTCGAGCTGTGTACCTGCAATTTTAAAATCTAACTCAGTATTAAACACTACTTTACATACAAAAGATTGGGTTGCTTCGTCGAACAGAGGTAAAATTTCAGAAACCGTTCCTTCATATACCTTGTTTTTTTGTGTGTTAAGTTTAATCAAAGTTTTTTGCCCTACTTTAACTTTGTTAATACTATTTTCATCAACATTCAGTTTGGCAACTATAGAACCTTGATTTCCAATGGTTGCAATAACATCTCCTTTGCGAACATAATCACCAGTTTGCTTGAAACGTTTCAAAACTTTGCCTGCAACTAAGGTTTTAATTTGGTTAAAATCTTGATTTACAGCATTAATATTATTAGCAGCTTCTTGAGTAATTTTTTGTTGTTGTGCTTGTAATTTTAAACTTTCGTACTGTTTTTTAAGAGAGTTTAAATTTGCTTGCGAATTATCAGCTGTGATTTGAAAATTTTCAACCTCTACTTTAGATACAGAATTTGATTCTAATAAAGCTTTGTATCTTTTCAATTGTTGTAAATCTTGCGCAAGTTTTTGTTCGACAAATGTAATATTGCTTTGTAACTGTTGCAAAGCTGGAGCATTATCAGAAGCATTTAACTCCGCAATTTTTAATTGTTCACGAGATGCTAAAGCATTGGCATTGTTGGCTTTATTGTCAACATTACCTAAAACTTGATTTGCTTTTACAATATCACCTTCATTAAAACGAATATTTTGTAAATAACCATCAGCTTGTGCTGTAAGGTTGTATTGCTCATTTGGCGACAAAGTTCCAGATGCAAAAACAGTTTCAGTAATATCCTTATAAACAGGCTTTACAACTTTTTCAGGAGTTTTATTACAGGCAAAAGCAATAAAAGCTGTACTTATATATAAAATGTAATTTTTCATACTATTTCACTTGGTTATTAATTTCAATTTTAGATTTGTTAAATGCAATTGCAGCCATGCTTGTAGCCACATTTATTTCACTCACTAATAAGTCGTTATGAGCAATAAGCAATTTATCAAGGGGTAAAATATTTGCTTGAAATTGATTATTACTTTTTTGGTAATTATCCAATTTAAGTTGATAAATAGCCAGATTGTTTTTATACTGAGCAACACTTTTTTCAAAATCTTTGTCCATTTGTTCATTTAATAATTTGGTTTGCAAACTTGCATGTTTAGCATTGATTTCTGCAATATGGAAATTGATTAAGTTTGATTTTAAAGCAGTGATTTTGGGAACATTGGTTGGAAAATCCCACGCCAAACGTAAACTCCAAAAGTTGCTATTTATCCACGAATTTTTTGAATCTAAAAATGCTGCATTACTGTTGTTTTGCCAGTTAAATGATGTTACAAATGAGAGCGTTGGCAAGTTATTCCATAAAGCAGATTTATATTCAGCTTGCGAAAAAGCCAATTGGAATTTTGCATTTTCTTCATTAATATTTCCAGATGCTTTTAATTGACTATTAACAGTTTCTGTAGATAATTGCTGAGAAATAGAAACATTTTCTTCAGTATCTAAAAGTGTTTTTAAAATTAAATATTGTTGATCTAAACTTAAAGAAGCTTGTTCAATTTTATCTTTGATTGAGATTGCATTAATCTCAACATCATTTACATCTTGCTTACGCACAAGCCCTTGTGCATATTTGTTCCCAACGATTTTGAGTAAACTGTCGGCCTTTTGTTGATTTTGTTTCAACACTTTTATTTGTGCTTGAAACGAAACAATGTTATGATAACACGCATTTACTTGGTCAAACAAGTTCTTTTTAGTTAATAAAGCATTATGATTTGCTAGCGCCTCATTTGCCTTTGCACTTTTAATTTTTGAAATATTTCCAAAGTTTAAAATATCAAATTGAGGAGAAAAATTTAACAAGGAAATATACTGATGCCCTATTGCTACTTGTCTGAATGTACCTTCTGGTTGTCCAAAAAATTGACCTGGAAAGAAACTTACAGGTAATCTCGTATTATCGGTAATAGATGCAGAAACAGGAATACGAGGATTTAACGCATTTCCATAAGCTGAAATAGTAGTTAAACTTGCTAATTTATTTTGCTCAGCCGCAACCAATGTGGTATAGCTATTTTTTTCTGCCAAATTAAGCACTTCTTGTAAAGACGAAAAATTGGTTTGTGCAAAAGCTATTGAGTTTAGAGTCAATAACAATAATGATATTTTTAATCGCATGGTAGTTATCTATTTTCAGTTATCAGTAATCAGTTTTGTTTAATTTTAAAGCTGATTAAATCATTTGGCTTAACATTTCCAAATGTAAAACAATAATCTTAAGTATAAAATGACTTTTACATATAAAATAACCTGTTTTAGGTTAATGGAGGATTTTTGTAGGTAAAAAAATCATTTACAAATGATTACTCCTTATGCGAACTCACAAATTGCAATCCGCTACGTTTTTTGTATTGTAAATAAACTAAAATATAGCCTAATTCCTCAGTAGTTACAGTTTCGGAAGTAAGTGTATTTTCGTGGGTTTTGTTTGAACGTCTGATTTCATAATTATACAATTGTTCGCTAGTAAAATCATATATTTTTTTGCCAAACATAGTTTTCTTTGTATGGCATTTTGCACAACTTATGTCAAAAAATATTGCTCCTTTTTCACATTGACGCAGGTATTCTTTGCGAACATTTTCTGTCATTGTTGTAGGAAATTCATAAGTCATTTTCTTTGATTGTAAACAACTTATCGTCATTATTGAAAGTAATGTGAGCATAGATAAAAGACGAAAGACAGAAGACATATGGTATAGAGTAACGTGTACAGAGTACTGAGAATTATAGATATTATGAAAACTGAGAACTGATTACTGATTACTTAAAACCACCTTCTCACTCAAAGCTTTCATAAATTGAATCAAATGTTGTTTTTCGTTTACATTTAATTTCAAAGAATCAGATGAAAGTGTTTGGTTATCAACTTTTAAACCTCTACCAGCACCGCCGCCACCGTTGTAAAATTCAACCACTTCGTCGAGTGTTTTAAATACACCATTATGCATATAAGGTTTGGTGTGTTCAATATTTCGTAAGGAGCCAGTTCTAAAAGCATTCATTGTTTCTGTAGCAGGGTTAATTTCGTATCGTCCTTTATCCGGACTTAATGCTTTATAATGAGCATCTTGTGGTGTTCCCAACACTTCAAATTCAGAACCAATAAAAGGAGGTTTAACTCCATTAAATTGTGGCACAAAATGACAAGTTGCACATTGTGCTTTACTCATAAACAAGTTAAAACCTTTAATTACATCTTGCGAAACTGTACCTTTTTTATTCATCGCATCATCAAAAGGAGCATAACCATTGCCGAATTTTCCATAAAAAAACGATATGGCTGAAACCAAATGCTCCAATGTAACTTCCTTTTCTTGTGGAGTATATTTCAATAATTTTTTAAATCCTTTTTTGTATTCAGGCACATTCAATACTTTTTTAACTACTTCAACTTCATCACTTCCCATTTCTATTGGGTTGGTAATTACAGCTTTACCTTGATGTTGTAAAGTATAAAACTTACCATCCAACATGGATAAATGATTGAATTGAACATTAATTAATGAAGGTGTATTTCTGCTTAAAACATCTTTATTGTTTAATTGTAAAGATGTTGCAACAGCAGTATCAGTAAAATACTCATTTGGTTTATGGCAAGATGCACAGCTACGCTCATTATTTACAGATAAAATTGGGTCGAAAAATAACTTTTTACCTAAATCATTGATTAATTGAAGCGATGTTTCATCATTTACTCTTAAAAAAATGCCTTTTGTATTTTGACCATTATACAAGTTTTTATCAAAAATAGAATTAGCAGTTTTATTTAATGCATAATCTAAATTACTCGAACTAAATACCGAATAATTAATTATAAACTGTTGATTAAGAATAAATAATGGATTGATATAATCTCTTATAAATTCAAAATGATTAAAATGAGAATAGTTATTAGATGATTTATTTACAAATTGAATAGTTGCATCAAAAAGTTTAAAGTAGTTATCAGACAATGGATTTGTTGGAAAACTTTGATTATAAACCGTATATAATTCCTTGGTTTGAGTAAGCATAAATCGCAATTCAGGAATCACATTTGAGGTATCTGGGCACTCAAAGCCTGTAGTGTAAATTGAGGCTAAGTTTAATAAAAACAGTCGATTACATAAATAAAAATGGTCGTGAGATTTCATTTTATTTGTAATAGAATCTTGCAAAAAAGTATTTGTAGCTTTTTGACTTTCTGTGATTAAATGTAAAAGAGTGTCTTTGTTAATTTGTTCTTCATCAAGATAAAATTCTGCAAGTGTTAAGCCAGCACCTATTCTTTTATAAGGTTTTTCATGTTTTTCAAAAACCTCAGTTTCCCACTCAACTGGCAAAGGAGAATTGATTTTTTTATAAGCCAATGGTTCCAAATAACGCAACCAAAAATCAACAGCTTTTAATTGTAAACGAGTATGGGCAATTTCATTTCTAATTAATTCAATTTCAGCTTTTGTAATTTTAGTAGAGTTCGAAATAGTGTTTCCAAGCTTATTTTGAGCTTGTATAAAAGTATTGATTTTAGCTAAATAATGTTTTTTATAATTATCAGATTCAGAATTGTTAAATGAAAAAATAAGCACTAGTATACCCAATAAAAATAAGCCACTTACATATTTTACTAATTTCATTCTTTACAATTTTTTGAATCACAAAGGTAAGTTAACAATATTATTAACTTGTTACCAGTTTGTGAATTGTAGTTGAAGAAAAAGCATAAAAAAGGGGCTGATGCCCCTTATTATATGAAATTATTGAATCAAATGACCATCCAATGTATCATTTGCAAATCCTCCACCACTTTCAGGATTTTTAGGATCTGGTCCATATTCATTTGTACCTTCATCTCCAGCAGAGAATAATAAAATTAAATTATAAAATGGAATTAATAAAAACCATCCACTTTTTCCTACATCATGCATTCTTCTTACACCAACAGCAATAGAAGGAACTAAGATTGCTACAGAATAAACAGTGCTAATAAAAGATATGCCAACTGTTAACTCAATAACAGTTAATATAATACTTATTATTGTACTTAATAAACCAAAATACCAATATTCAGCTCTTCTTGCTCTACCACTAAAGGTTGCATAGTTTTGCAATACATTCAAATAATATTTAATCATAAATTTTTAACGTTTTAAATAGATAATTTTCATAATTAATATATTATTGATGTATTTCCAAATATTCACAAATAAATATTTAATTTTTACACCTTCACCTCCCCATTTTCAACATAAAAATATTGAGCAATAATATTTAATTCTGCTAAAATTTGTTGTGTTCTTTCGGGGCGAGCATCTGTTATAAATAACTGTTTAAAAGGCGCTTGAGAAGTAATTGATATCAATTTTTTAATTCTTTGTTCATCCAATTTATCAAAAATATCATCAAGCAATAAAATCGGTGTAATTTGAAGTTTTTCGAACATGTAACTAAACATCGCCAATTTCAAGGCAATTACATAGGATTTTTGTTGACCTTGTGAACCAAATTTTTTCAATCCAAAATCATTCACTTTAAATTCAAAATCATCGGTATGTACACCCATAGATGTACGTTGCAGATGATAATCTTTTTCAAAATTCTGTAAAAATAGATTTTCATAATCCATTTCAGCTACCGAACTTGAATAATGCAAAGTAACTTTTTCATTATCAAGTGTTAAAGTAGTATAATATTGTTGAAAAATTGGTTCAAATACAGCTATAAATTGATTACGTTTTTGGTAAATCTTTTTTGCAAGAGAAATTAATCGAACATTATAAGGTTCAATTTGGGCATAATCAACGGAGTGTTTTTCAAAAAATTGCTTAATCAAAGCGTTTCTTTGTTTTAAATAATGGTTGTAAGCCATTAAATATTCTAAATATTCTTTGTCGGTTTGAGAAATGATAGAATCAACAAATCTTCTCCTATCCTCGCTACCATCTCTAATCAAATCCACATCATAGGGAGTAATCATCACCACGGGGAACAAACCCAAGTGTTCTGCGATTTTTGGATACTCAACATCATTGCAACGAATACTTTTTTTCTCCCCAGATTTTAAACTTGCATGAATTTTAAACCTTTTTTCTTCAATTTTAAACACACCTTCCACTTTAAAAAATGGTTCTTTGTACCGAATCAACTGTTGATCCACATGATTAAATGCACTTTTGAAGAGCGACAAGTAATAAATGGCATCTAAAAAATTAGTTTTTCCTGCCCCATTGAGTCCCAAAAAACAGTTCAAACTGCTCGAAAACGACAATTTTAGGTCAGAATAATTTTTAAAATTGATTATTTGAATATTTTCAAGAAACATTTATTCATTTTTTAAACGATTTTCCTTAGCTTCGCAAGTCAAATCATATTGTTAGATAATTAAAGCAATGGCAAAAGAATCGACTAAAACAAAAGTAGAGGCTGCCAATCAGTTTTCAAAGGAAAATTACCTATTTTGGTATGAATCTATGCAACTGATGAGAAAATTCGAAGAAAAAGCGGGTCAACTCTACGGACAGCAAAAAATAAAAGGATTTTGCCACTTATATATAGGTCAAGAAGCCTGTGCAGCAGGTGTGGTTTCAGCATTAGTAAAAGGTGATCATTATATCACCACTTATCGTGACCATGCAATTCCTTTGGCATTGGGTACAAGTGCTAACAGCATCATGGCTGAATTATATGGTAAAATTACTGGTTGCTCAAAAGGTAAAGGAGGCTCAATGCATATTTTCGACAAAGAAAGAAACTTTGCAGGTGGTCATGGAATCGTTGGAGCACAAGTTCCTCTAGGAGCAGGTTTAGCATTTGCTGAAAAATATAAAGGTACTGACAAACTTTGCGTTACTTACATGGGTGACGGTGCTGTGCGTCAAGGTGCTTTCCACGAAACATTGAACATGGCAATGGCTTGGAAACTACCTGTTATTTTTGTAATTGAAAATAATGGTTACGCTATGGGTACTTCAGTAAAACGTACTTCTAACGTAACAGATTTATATGTACTTGGTGAGGCTTACGATATGCCATCAGAGCCAGTAAATGCAATGAACGTTGAAGATGTTCACTTGGCAGTTGCTAAAGCGGCTGAACGTGCAAGACGTGGCGACGGACCAACACTTTTAGAGTTCCGTACTTACAGATACAAAGGTCACTCTATGTCTGACCCTGCTAAGTACAGAACCAAAGAAGAACTTGAATCTTATAAATCACAAGACCCAATTGAATCAGTAAAAGATACTTTATTGAAAAATGGTTGGGCTACTGAAGCTGATTTAGAAGTAATTGATGCAAAAATTAAAGTAACTGTGGATGAATCTGTTAAATTTGCAGAAGAATCACCATTCCCAGATGCTTCAGAAGCATACAAAGATGTTTATACAGATGAGTCATATCCATATATAATGGACTAGTTTTAAAAAAATGAGCGAAAATAAAGACGAAATAAAATCAAAACAAGAGCCAGTAGTTGCTGTTGAAGTAGATGAAACACCTGCAAAAAATGCAGTTCTTGATTCAATAGCAGATGCTGATGCAATTCAAGAAAGATTAGAAAATTCAGCAGATTTTGTAAAGAAAAATTTAAATTTAGTAGCATACGTTGTTGGAGGTATAGCTCTAGCAGTAGCTGGATTTTTCGGTTATAAATATTACATAGCTGAACAAAATACTGAAGCTCAGAAAAAAATGTTCCAGGCTCAGTTTTATTTTGAAGCAGACTCTACATTAAACAAAGCTTTAAATGGAGATGGAATAAATCCTGGCTTTATTAAAATTGCAGATGAATATAGTGGCACTAAAGCTGCTAATCTTGCTAACTACTATGCTGGTGTTATTTACTTAAAACAAGGAAATTTCGACAAAGCAATTGAAAAGTTATCATCATTCAGTTCATCTGATTTAATTGTACAAGCGAGAGCTTATTCACTAATTGGAGATGCATATCTTGAAAAAAACAATGTTGAAGAAGCAATTAATTTCTATAAAAAAGCTGCTGACTACAAAGAAAATAAAGGTTTTACACCTGCATATTTGATTAAATTAGCAACTGCTCACGAAATTAAAAAGGATAATGCGGCTGCAATTGAGGTTTATAACTCCATTATCGAGAAATACCCAACTGCTCCTGAAGCAACTGAAGCTAAAAAACTAAAAGCTTTCCTAGAAGGAAATAAATAGTTTATAGCGAATATAAATTTAAAAGAGTTCAATAATGAGAATAAAAGTTCTCTTTATTGAACTCTTTTTGTTAAATGGTAATGTTTATTTCATTATAAATAATATAATACCAAATTTTATTTATTAAATAGTTTAGCGAAAACTAACACTTCGGCTGCGCTCAGTTAATGTTTTCGAATATATATATTCTCGAAAAATAACATTTACGGTGGTTGAGCGTAGTCGAAACTTTAGTAAGTGATGTTTTCCGCTGATACTCAATCAAACTATTTAAATTATATATTTGGTATTAATTCTTAATTACTAATTATTAATTACCCTACTCAATGGCAAGTGAATTAAAAAACTTAAGCGAATATTCTCAAAATAACATTACAGATATAAGCAAAAAAGTATTCGGAATAGTTGTAGCAGAATGGAATTCAGAAATTACTGAAGCTCTTTATAACGGTGCATACAATACTTTAATTAAAGAAGGTGCAAAACCTGAAAATATTATCCGTAAAACTGTACCTGGAAGTTTTGAATTAACTATTGGTTCGCAGTGGTTAGCACAAAAAAAGAAAGTTGATGCAGTTATTGCAATTGGATGTGTAATCCAAGGCGACACTAAACATTTCGACTTCATTTGTAACGCAGTAGCAAACGGTATAACCCAAGTAAGTATAAATACAAACAAACCAGTAATTTTTGGTGTATTAACTCCAAATACACAACAACAAGCTATTGATAGAGCTGGAGGTATTCATGGCAACAAAGGCGACGAAGCTGCTATTACAGCTATAAAAATGTTAGGATTCTAATATTGTCATATTAGTACAAACAAAAAAGGCTTAATGAATCTGAATTCATTAAGCCTTTTTGTTTATATCCTTAGCTAAGCCTATGTTGTATGCCCAAATATTTCTGCTTCTTTAGCTGCCACTTTATGCCCAACCAAAGCAAAATACAAAATGTATAAATAACACAGTAATACAATTATAAAACTAAAGTTATAACCTAATCCAGTTTCCTCAGCTAAAAACGCCTGAATCATAGGTATAATTGCCCCTCCTACAACCATTGTGCATAGCAAACCAGCACCTTGACTTGTATATTTACCTAAACCAGAAATTGACAATGGGAAAATACATGGCCACATAATACTATTACACAAACCAACCATAACTATTGATGTTCGAGCAACAACGCCAGAAGTAAACATACAAACAAAAACCAAGTAAACTGCCATAATAGACACAAACAATAAACCACGTTCGGTTTTAATTTTTTGTAAAGTAAAGAAACCTACAAACCTCCCAATCATTGCCCCCATCCAATACAAAGTAACAAACCATTGAGCTTTAACTTCAGTGAATCCACCCATAGATTTATGTTGCAGAAAATCAATTAAAATTGTACCTATTGATACTTCAGCACCTACATAAGCAAATATTGCTCCTGCACCTAATAATAGATGTTTATACTGCCAAATTCCTGCTAAATTACTACCAGTAGCCTGTTCTGATACATATCTAATTTGAGGAAGTTTTGAAAAACCTATTACAATAGCGTAAAGTAATACAATACCAGCCATTATAAAATAAGGAAATTTCATTGCATCGATTTTTTCAGCTATTGATGCATTTGCGCCAACAAATAACAAAGATCCTCCAATAATTGTATTTATAGAAGTGGCAAAAGAATTCAATCCACCAGCTAAATTTAACCTTGAAGAACCAGTTTCAATTGGACCCAAAGCAATAATATACGGATTAGCAGTAACTTGTGCTAGCGTTAAACCAGCACCCAATACAAACAATGCTACTAAAAAATATTCAAACACACCATAAGAAACAGCGGAAATAAATAAGAATAAACCTAAACTCATAATACCTAAAGCAATCATAATTACTTTTTTATATCCAAGCTGACCAATTAGCCAACCTGCAGGTAAAGAAAAAAGAAAATATGGTAAAAAAAATGAAAACTGCACCATAGTACTTTGAGTAGTGGTCAAATGAAAAATATTTTTCATATGAGGTACCAATACATCATTCAAAACTGTTATAGAACCAAATAAAAAAAATAATGCAACCATTATTGCCAATGGTCCATTTTGATTTTTAGGCTTTATCATGACTAAAATTATTTATAGAATAGTGTTTTACGTTGGGTTGGGGAAAAAAGATATTTTGATATAAAGTAAAAAAGGTTGTCTATCATATAAACAACCTTTTTTACTATAAACTTTAAATATAAATTAAGCAGCTACCTTTTTTGGTTTACTACCAATTAATGCATAGTATAATAAATAAGCTTGACATAATGCAACAAATGCAAAACTTATCTGCCAGTTACCAATTTTATCTGCAATAAATGCTTGAGCTAAAGGAACTAAAGCACCTCCAAATACACCCATCAACAAATATCCCGATGCTTGATTAGTATATTTACCTAAGCCTTCAATTGCTAATCCGAAAATATAACCCCACATTACAGAGTGGAATAAACCTACAGCAATTAATAAATAAACACTTACTGAACCTGGTAGAAAAGCACCTCCTAATGTTAAAACTAATGAACCTAAACTTACTACTGTTAAGCCTTGTTTAGAATTAACATCTTTAAATAAAGAAGAACCTAAGAAACGACCAACCATTAAACCTCCCCAATATAGAGCTACTCTTGTAGTTACATCAGCTTTAGGAACACCAATTGATTCTAAATATGAACCTAAGTTATTTCCAACTGCTACTTCAGCTCCAACATAAGCAAAAATTGCAATTACACCTAAAGTTAAATGACTAAACTGCCATGCACTTCCTTCTAATTTTTCAGGTGCAGCACCTTCTTCTTTTTTAGCACCAATTTCAGGTAATTTTAATAAACCAAAAACAACAGCTAAGAATACAGCAAATATAAATAAACCAATGTAAGGTAATTTAACATCGTCAACTACAACATCTTTGGACTCTTTACCCATAAACATTACATAAAATGCAAAATATGGAGCAATATAAGTTGCTAATGAATTGAAACCTCCAGCTAAGTTAATTCTAGTTCCTGCTGTTTCCGATGAACCAAGTGCTGCTAAATATGGATTTGCAACTACTTGTAACATTGTAATTCCAGCACCCAAGATAAATGATCCAACTACAAATATTGGAAATGAAACTTGTAATGCCGCAACAAAGAAAGTTATAAGAGCTAAAGCAACTACTAATAAAGCAACTACTAAAGTTTTTTTGTATCCAACTTTATCAATAATAATTGATGCTGGAGAACTAGTTACAACAAATGCAGTAAAAAAAGCAAATGTTAATAAAGTAGATTGAGTTGATGATAAAGCAAATAATGCTTTTAATGGTGTTTGCAATTGTTGGTTTAATACAGTTAAAAAACCAAAAAGGAAGAACAAAACAACCATCATTATAAATGGCACTTTGTAACTCACATTGTTTTCTTTGTTCATGGTTAAATTTAAGGTTATGGTTAAATTTTTAAATCAGTATTCTGTAAAAATATAAAATTATACTTTATTAAGAAAGATTATTGCAACTTTATATTAAGTTATACACTAAATCAGGGTAAACACCTAATACAATTGTAGCTAAAATTCCTGAAGTTAATACTAATTTATAGAATGGAGATACTGATATTGAAATAGTTTCACTTGATTCTTCTTTGAAGAACATTGCAATTACTACTTTGAAATAGTAATAAATACCAACCATTGCATTCACAATAGCAATTAATACTAAATATATATAGCCATCTTTTACAGCGGCTGTTAATACATAGAACTTAGCAAAGAAACCAGCAGTTAATGGTAAACCAGCCATCGATGCCATTGCTACAGTTAATGAAAACGCTAAGAAAGGATTTGATTTTGATAATCCATTAAAACTTTCAACTTTATCATCACCTTTTGCATCAATCACTAAGAACAACACACCAAATGCTAATAATGAAGCAATTACATAAGCAGCAGTATAGAATAATAAATCACTATCTTCATTTGCAGTTAGTATTGTAATTAACATATAACCTGCATGCGAAACACTCGAATAAGCTAATAAACGTTTAACACCTGTTTGAATCAATGCTGTAATTGAACCAACAGAAATTGTTAATACTATCATAACCCAAACTACAGATTCCCAATACAAAATATTTGGTGTAAAACAGATATACATTAATTTGTAAAATGAAGCAAAACCTGCAACTTTTACAGCTGTACTCATAAATGCAGTTACAAAAGTTGGAGAACCTTCATAAACATCTGGTGCCCAAAAATGGAATGGAGCAACTGAAACTTTAAATGCCATTCCTATTAATAAAAGGAACATACCAACTAAAGCTATTATGTTATTTGAATCTGGATTATCAACAAAATGAGATTCAATACCACTTAAATAGAATGAACCAGTTGCACCATAAATTAATGCAATACCCATTAATAAAATACCTGTAGCAAATGATCCCATTAAGAAATATTTCAATGAAGCTTCATTTGATGCCAAGTTAGTTTTATTACTACCAGCCAAAATGTATAATGAAACCGACATAATCTCGATTCCAATAAATAACATAGAAAGGTTATTGTACATAACCATACAAATCATACCTACCAAAGCAAATATGTATAATGCATAGTGTTCTGTAAAATAATTTGTTATTTCTGAGAAATATTTATCAGATAATAAAAACAGTCCAAATGCTGAAGCTAAAATAACACCAACCATAGCAAGACCATAGTTATCAACTATCATCATTTTGTTAAACATTTCATTTAATGCAGTTACATCTTTGTCCCACATTAATGTATTTGCAAGTAATGCAGCTCCTATTCCTAGTGTAGCTACAACACCTGCTGATTTTCTACCAATACCAAGTACTCCTGACATCATCAGGAAAACACCTAAAAGCGCAAGTATTACTAATGCAATCATAATTTACTTTATACAAGAAGCTGATGAACAATGAGAACTAACTAAAGAATGTATATCAGCTTGAGATAAATCAAGGAAATACTTAGGATACACTCCCATAATAATTACTGTAGCTGAAATGACAGTTAACACAATAATCTCTGATAATGTTAAAGGAGCAAAATTAGAAGTAACTTCGTTTGACTCTCCTAACATTACATTTTGATACATTTTTAACATATACACAGCTCCTAAAATAATTGATAAACCTGCAACAGCTGCTAAACCTGCATGATATTGGAACAATCCGTTTAATAATAAGAACTCACCAACAAAACCATTTGTAAGTGGTAATGCTACTGAACCTAACATTATTATTACAAAGAATACTGACAATAAAGGAGCTTGATTGATAATTCCACCTAGTTCTTTGATTGAACGTGTTCCAGTTCTTCTTTCAATTAAATCAACAATAAAGAATATACCAACAACATTTACACCATGTGCAAACATTTGAATTACTGAACCTTGTAATGATAATTCATTTGCAGCAAATAAACCAGCAGCAATTAAACCAACGTGTGAAATTGATGAGAAAGCAACTAATCTCTTAATATCATCTTGCTTAATAGCTAACACAGCACCATAAACTATACCTATTACTGCAAATACAATTACAATATCGCCATTGCATAAAAATGCAGCTTTTGAAATTGGAACTAACCATCTGATTACTCCAAAAATACCCATTTTTAACATGATACCAGATAACAACATAGTACCAGCTGCTGGTGCAGTAGTATATGTGTTTGGTTGCCATGTATGGAATGGAAAAATTGGCATTTTGATAGCAAATGCAATAAAGAATGCCCAGAATAACCAACCTTGTTGTGAACAAGTTAATTCTAAAGCTGATAATGTAGTGTAATCAAATGAACGAGCTTGTAAGTAAACATAAATAATACCTACCAACATGAACAAACTTCCTATAATAGTATATAAGAAGAATTTGAAAGTAACTTTAACTCTATCTTCACCACCCCAATAACCAGCAATGAAATAAATTGGAATCAATGCTGCTTCCCAGAAAATATAGAATAACAATAAGTTATAAGAAACAAATACTCCAATCAATGCAGAAGACATGAATAAAATGAGTGCATAAAAAGCAGCTGCATTTTTAAACTCTCTTTCAAATGTTGAAAGGATAATTATTGGAATTAAAAACGAAGTTAATAAAACCAATACAATTCCAATTCCGTCGATACCAACTGTAAAATTAACTCCTAAAGAAGTTAACCATGCTTGGTTTACAGCTAAAGACGAAGGATCAACTTGATATTTACTTAAAGCAACAAGTGATAAAACGAACTGTACTAGTCCGCCAAGTAATGCTACCTTTTTTGCGTTATTATTCCCTGAAAGAAAAACTAATATCGATGCTATTAGCGGGAAGAAGATTAATGCTAGCGTAATCATTTACAATATTTATATTCTAATGTTGAATTAAATTCTTGAGAAATTATAAGCCAATATTGCAATGACACCTATTACCATAAGTAATAAATACGTTCCAACATTACCAGTTTGAAGTTTTGAACTAACTTTTGAGCCTAATACAAAACTATCTGATGTTAAGTTAACTAACTTATCAATACCCGAAACTTCAACAAATTTATATCCGAATGATGAAAGTGCATACAATGGTTTTACAAAAACAGCATCGTAGATTTCATCAACATAATATTTATTTAAGATTAATTTGTGTAAGAAACCAAGTTCAGCACCATCCTCTGCAGGAACTGCTTTTTTAGCAACATAAGTAACATAAGCTAAAATAATTCCTATCAATGCAATAACCACCGAAGCTCCCATTAAAGCATATTCTGTTTCATGAGATAAATGTGCTTTGTGTCCGTGAGCAGCAATGTATTCAGTTGTTGGAGCTAAAACTGGAGCTAAATATTTAGCTAAATATTCGCCACCACCTAATACCGCAGGAATATTTGCATATCCACCTACTACAGATAATACTGCTAAAACCATCAAAGGTAAAGTCATTGAAATTGGCGACTCATGTAAATGATGTTTTTGCTCTTCAGTTCCTCTGAATGTTCCAAAGAAAGTTAAGAACAATAATCTGAACATATAAAATGCAGTGCAGAATGCTGCTACCGCACCTAAGCCCCAAAGAATAGGACTATAACTAAATGCTGCCGCTAAAATTTCATCTTTAGAGAAGAAACCCGAGAAAGGAGGAATACCAGAGATTGCAATTGTTCCTAACAAGAAAGTAATAAAAGTGATTGTAAGCTTACCTTTCAATCCACCCATTTTACGAATATCTTGTTCGCCAGAAACAGCGTGAATAACACTACCTGCACCTAAGAATAATAAAGCTTTAAAGAAAGCGTGAGTCATTACATGGAATAATGCACCAGTGTATGAACCAACACCTAATGCTAAGAACATAAATCCAAGTTGACTTACTGTTGAGTATGCTAATACCTTCTTAATATCATTTTGTGCTAAACCGATTGTTGCAGCAAATAAAGCTGTTGCTACACCTACACCAGCAATTACAGCACAAGTAGTTGGAGATAATGTAAACAGAATATTTGAACGAATAATCATGTAAATACCAGCTGTTACCATTGTAGCTGCGTGAATAAGTGCAGATACAGGCGTTGGACCAGCCATTGCATCAGGTAACCAAGTAAATAATGGTAATTGTGCCGATTTACCAGTTGCTCCAACAAATAACAATAAAGTTATTGCTGTTAACATTACACTTCCTGTTCCTAATTTAGATGCAGAAGCAATAACATCAGCAAATTGTACCGAACCAAATTGATTGAAAATCAAGAAAATGGCAAGGATAAAACCTAAATCACCTACACGGTTAACAATAAATGCTTTTTTAGCAGCATCGTTATAGTTTTGATTTTTATACCAGAAACCAATTAATAAGTACGAGCATAAACCTACACCTTCCCATCCAATGAACATGATAATGTAGTTTGAACCCATTACCAATAAAAGCATGAAGAAAACGAATAAGTTTAAGTAAGCAAAAAATCTTACTTGACCTTCGTCGTCATGCATATAACCCATTGAGTAAATATGAATTAAGAAACCAACACCTGTAATAATCATCATCATCAATACTGATAATGGATCAATTAAAAACGAGAATGGAATCTTTAATGAGCCAACATTGATAAAATCATAAATGTTTACAACAAATGAAGCATTAGGTTGATCCTTAATGCTTAAAAATGTTGAAAACGAAATGATAAAAGCAAAAGCCATTACTGAACTTGCTAACAAGCCAGCCATTGTTTTTGGCATCTTTTTATTCAGAAGACCATTCACAAGGAAACCTGCAAGAGGCAACAATGGAATAAACTTTACTAATTCTTTCATAATCAAAGGAATATCTAACTTGATTAATTTCTTAACTTATCTAATAAATCTATGTCGATAGAACTTGTGTTCCTATACATAACTACAATTATTGCCAAACCAACTGCTACCTCTGCAGCAGCTACAGCCATAATAAAGAACACAAAAACTTGTCCGTTTGGATCACCACTGTAAGATGAAAATGCAGTAAGTAATAAATTTACTGAATTCAACATCAATTCTATTGACATAAATAGAATAATGGCATTTCTTCTAATTAATACACCTGTAACTCCAATGCAGAATAAAGCTGCACTCAACATGATGTAATAATTTAATGGTATTACGTTAATTATACTTTCCATTGCTTTCTATACAATTAATTCCAATCTTTTTTAGCAAGCATTACCGCACCAATCATTGCTGCTAAAAGCAAAACCGAAGCAACTTCAAATGGCAACATAAAGTCACGGAATAAAACTAAACCTAAACTTTTAAGTAATCCAATTTGTGTATCAACACCAGGTTGAACTGGCATAACAAGCGCACTTTTGTAAGTGCCAACAAATAATGCTAATAAAACACAACCAGCAATAACACCAATAAATTTCATGATGTTACTTTTCATTGGTTCAATTTTCTCATTCAAATTCAAGAACATGATAACGAATAAGAAAAGAACCATGATAGCTCCCATATAAACTATAAAATTTACTGCTGCCAAAAACTGTGCATTAAATAAAATGTAATGCCCAGTGATTGAAGTAAATGTTACTAACAAATACAATACTGAATGTATAGGATTTTTGGTTGCTACAACCATACCAGCACTCAAAAGTGCCAAAAACGAAAGGAAGTAAAATATTTTATCCATGATACAAACGCTCTTCTAATGGACCACCACCTCTAACTTTTCCGTTTGGATGATGCTCTTTTTCAACTAATTTATCTTTACCAAATACTAGAGATTTTCTATCATATCTAGCTGGTGCAATTTCTTCTGCTGTTAAGAAAATAGCTTCTTTTGGACAAGCCTCTTCGCACAAACCGCAGAAAATACAACGAAGCATATTGATTTCATATACTTCTGCATATTTTTCTTCTTTATATAAATGCTCTTCTCCTGGTTTTCTTTCAGCAGCTGTCATAGTGATAGCTTCTGCAGGACACGATAATGCACATAAACCACAAGCAGTACATCTTTCAGCTCCGTTTTCATCTCTTTTCAAAACGTGAACACCTCTGTAAACAGCTGCGAATTTACGTTTTACTTCAGGATAACGAATGGTAACTTTTGGCATAAAAAAGTGTTTTAGCGTTACCGCCATACCACTTATTATTGCAGGCAAATAAATCCTTTCACTAAAGGTCATTTGCTTATTTACAACCATTTTTGATCTGGTAGTGAGTTTCATCTTTGTTTAGATTGAATTTATCTTACCAATATTTATTTAAAGAACAACACAAAACCTCCTGTAACAATAATGTTTACAATAGATAATGGTATTAATATTTGCCATCCTAGACGCATTAATTGGTCATAACGGAAACGTGGCAATGTCCATCTTACCCACATAAAGAAGAAGATAAACATTAATATTTTTACAAATAAAGCTAATACGCCTAAAATTGCAACTATATTATGATCTAATCCTAATTCATTCATGAATGGGAAGTTATAACCACCAAAATATAAGGTAGCCATTACTGCCGACGAAACAAACATGTTGATATACTCTGCGAAAAGGTAAAAACCTAATTTCATAGAGCTATACTCAGTGTGGTAACCTCCTACAAGCTCAGCCTCACACTCTGGTAAGTCAAAAGGAGTTCTGTTAGTTTCTGCAAAAGCACAGATTAAGAAAATCAAGAAACCAAGTGGTTGTTTGATTACATACCAGTTCATTCCGTGGAATGATGATTGTTGTGCTGCAATTTCTTTAAGACTCAATGATTCAGTTATCATTACCAAAGCAATGATTGAAAGTCCCATTGCTATTTCGTAACTAATATTTTGTGATGCTCCACGAATTGCTCCTAATAAAGAGAATTTGTTATTCGAAGCCCAACCACCTATCATGATTCCGTAAACACCTAAAGACACGACACCAAAAACATATAAGATACCTACATTGATATCTGCAACAATTAATGGCAATTTTAAATCATTAATTTCAAGGTATGTTCCCCAAGGCACTACAGCACTTGTCATACAAGCAGTTAACATTGCTAGAGATGGTCCAGCAATGAACATTAAAATATTAGCATCACCAGGAATAATCTCTTCTTTTGAGAAAAGTTTACCACCATCAGCAAGAGGTTGTAATAAACCCCATTTACCAGCTCTATCTGGTCCTATCCTATCTTGGAAAAACGCTGCAAACTTACGCTCAGCTAAAGTTGAATACATGGCTGTACCCAAACTTACACCAAACACAGTTACAATCATTATTAACTTAAATACTATTTCAAAATCCATTGGTCAATAATTATTTTTTCAAATAGGTAGTTTCTTTAATAGGACCCAATGTATGAATACTAGGTTTTGCAGGAACAACAGGTTGTTCTGACTTAGTTTCATAGTGGTTTTGAGAAATAACAGAAGTGTGGCGTATTTCAGCTGGACCTTCAATTACCCAATCAGAAGCTGATTTTTTCTCAAATCTACAAGTATTGCAGATAAAGCTTTCAACTTCTCCCCATTGGTCTTTACGAGCTGTTACTCTTAAAATATCACCGTTTCTTGTCCACAAGTGTACTTTACCAGAGCATTTTTCATTTTCACAATTTCTGTGAGCATTCATTGGTTTTGTAAACCAAACCCTGTTTTTGAAACGGAAAGTTTTATCAGTTAATGCTCCCACAGGACAAACGTCAATTACGTTTCCTGAGAAATCATTGTCAATCGCTTTCTCAATATATGTACTGATTTCAGCTGCATCACCTCTTCCTAACACACCGTGTACACGTTTGTCAGTAATTTGGTCAGCAGTAAATACACATCTGTAGCAAAGTATGCAACGAGTCATGTGTAACTGAACATAAGGTCCAATATCAATTTTGTTAAACTTTCGACGAGGGAAATCATAACGTGAAGCATTTGCCCCATGTTCGTAACCTAAATCTTGTAAGTGACATTCACCAGCTTGGTCACAAATTGGGCAGTCAAGAGGATGGTTTAATAACAACATCTCAACAACACCTTTTCTTGATTCCATAACTTCTGGCGAAGTTTCATTCATAACTACCATTCCATCCATAACGGCTGTTCTACAAGAAGCAACTGGTTTTGGCATTGGGCGAGGGTCTTTTTCAGAACCTTGTGTAACTTTTACGATACAAGTTCTACATTTTCCTCCCGAACCTTCAAGCTTAGAATAATAGCACATGGCAGGCGGAACATGCTTCCCTAATTGGCGAGCAGCTTGAAGTATTGTTGTCCCAGGGGCAACCATTACTTCATCTCCGTCGATTGTTACTTTTATTAAATCCATTTCAAGTTAACAGTTATCAGTTAACAGTTATCGGTAACTGTATTTATTTCTTATTCAATGAAGATGATTTCATCGAATTAATTTTACTTTATTCAAAAACCAATAATTAGCAATTAACAATCAATAAGTTGAAACTATATTAATTCTTAATTACTAATTCTTAATTATTTTTAGGCTCTATAAACTGCACCAGGTTCAGCTGCTAATTTAGGATTTGCAACATGCCATTCAAATTCGTGTCTGAAATGACGGATAGCACTTCCTACTGGCCAAGCTGCTGCATCACCTAGTGGACAAATTGTGTTTCCTTCAATTTTCTTAGCAATATCGACTAATAAATCAATATCACTTTGTTTACCGTGACCTGATTCTATAGCGTGTAAAACTTTTTCTAACCAACCAGTTCCTTCTCTACATGGCGAACATTGTCCGCATGATTCGTGATGATAGAAACGAGATAAGTTCCAAGTATTTTTAACAATACATGTATCTTCATCCATTGCAAAGAAACCTCCCGAACCTAACATTGTTCCTGTAGCAAAACCACCATCAGAAAGTGACTCGTAAGTCATTAATCTTGGTTCGCCAGCAGCATTTTTTAGGAATAATTCAAGTGGTAAAATTGGCACTGATGAACCACCAGCAATGATTGCTTTGATTTTTTTATCGCTTTTCCATGAACCACCTAAGTATTCAGGAGAATTTAAAAACTCATCAACAGGTAAACCTAATTCAATTTCATAAACTCCTGGATTTTTGATGTGTCCAGATGCTGAAATTAATTTTGTTCCTGTACTTCTACCAACACCAATTTTAGCATATTCATCACCACCATTATTTACAATATATGGTACTGAAGCAATAGACTCAACATTGTTTACTACTGTTGGGTTACCATACAAACCTGCAATTGCAGGGAATGGTGGTTTGATACGTGGGTTACCTCTTTTTCCTTCAAGAGATTCGATTAAGGCTGTTTCTTCACCACAGATGTAAGCACCTGCTCCACAAGTAACATGTAAATCTAAATCGTAACCTGTACCTAAAATATTTTTACCTAAAAATCCAGCTGCACGAGCTTCGTCAATTGCTTTTTGGATAATACGAACTACATACATCATCTCACCACGGATGTAGATGTATGATAAGTTTGCTCCAATTGCAAAACTTGAAGTAATCATACCTTCAACCAAAAGGTGAGGTATTTTACTCATTAAGTATCTATCTTTGAATGTACCTGGCTCACTTTCGTCACCGTTACAAACTAAGTATCTTGGTTTTCCTGATTTTTTATCAACAAAGCTCCATTTCATACCAGTAGGGAAACCTGCGCCTCCTCTACCACGAAGACCCGATTTTTTTACTTCTTCAGTAACATCATCAGGCGACATTGTTTTCAATGCTTTCTCTACAGAAGCATACCCACCGTGTTTGCGATATACCTCAAATGTTTCGATACCCGGCACATTTACGTGCTGAGTTAATATTTTAACTCTATCAGCCATTATGGAAATGCTCTTGATACTTTGTTTTCTAACTTAAATTTATCTAAAAGTGAGTCTATTTTTTCATGTGTTAAATCAACATGATAATCTAAACCTACTTGCATCATTGGTGCTTCACCGCAAGCTGCTAAACATTCAACACCTTTAACAGTGAACATACCGTCTGGTGTGGTTTCGCCTTCTTTGATACCCAACTTTTTACATGTGTATTCAATGATATCTTCTGCACCACGTAAGCAACATGGTCCTGTTCTACAAACTTCAAGTACATATTTTCCTTGAGGTTTAAGATAGTATTGAGAGTAAAAAGTAGCTACTTCGTAAACTTCAATTGGTTTGATGTTTAATATTTCAGCTACATAATCCATTACTTCTGGACTTAACCAGCCATTAAACTCAGCTTGCGCTAAATGTAATATTGAAATAATAGCCGATTTATGCTTTCCTTCAGGAAATTTACTGATATATTTCTCAACTAAAGCTTTAGCTTCAGGAGAAAATTCTATCTTTTTTGTAGTTGTATCAGACATTATTAGTTGTCGGTTTTCAGTTTTTAGTTTTCAGTTTGAGCTAAAAACAGTTTTTGAAAATTATATCAATATTTATACTTCCGATAATTTTTAATAGAAATTACCGAAAACTGATATCTTTATTAAGCGTCAAGCTCTCCAGCAATTACGTTTAGAGAACTCATAGTTACAATAGCATCAGAAATTAAACCTCCCTTAATCATTTCAGGATAAGCTTGGTAATAAATAAATGATGGTCTTCTGAAGTGTAAACGATAAGGTGTACGTCCGCCATCACTGATTAAATAGAAACCTAATTCACCGTTTCCACCTTCAACAGAATGATAAACTTCACCTGCAGGAGCATTTACTTCACCCATAATTATTTTGAAGTGATAAATAAGTGCTTCCATACTTGTGTACACTTCTTTTTTCTTTGGAAGGTAAATATGTGAAGCTTCTGCGTGATAAATGTCGGCTGGTTCTTTTTTAATTTTATCGATAGCTTGCTCAATAATTTTTAAACTTTCCCAAACTTCACCATTGATTACCATGAATCTATCATAAGTATCACCATTTTGGCCTACAGGAATATCAAATTCAAATTCCTCGTAAGATGAGTATGGTGAGTGTACACGAACATCGTAATCAACGCCTGCAGCACGTAAGTTAGGGCCAGTAAAACCGTAATTTAATGCTCTTTCAGCTGAAATTGGACCAGTACCGATGGTTCTGTCCATAAAAATTCTGTTTCTGTTGAATAATCCTTCAAATTCTTTCCAAACTTTAGGAAATTCAATCATGAATTGGTCTAATTTTTTGAAAACATTTTCGTTCCAGTTACGCTCAAAACCTCCAATACGACCAATATTGGTTGTTAAACGAGCACCACAGATTTCTTCAAAAATGTCGTATATTTTTTCTCTTTGTTGGAATACATAAAGGAAACCTGTAAAAGCTCCTGTATCAACTCCAAGAATTGAGTTACAAATTAAGTGGTCAGAAATACGAGCAAGCTCCATAACTACAATACGCATATAATCAACACGTTTTGGAGTTTGTAGCTTTAACAATTTCTCTACTGTCATGTGCCAACCAAGGTTATTGATTGGTGATGAACAATAGTTCAGACGGTCAGTGATAGGTGTAATTTGATAAAATGGACGGTGTTCTGCCAATTTTTCAAATGCACGGTGTATATAACCAATAGTTGGCTCAGCACTCATAATTCTTTCACCATCTACTTCAAGTACGTTTTGGAAAACGCCGTGTGTTGCAGGGTGAGTAGGTCCTAAATTGAGTGTTGTAGTCTCTTTAACTTCCGAATTTGCTAATTCTATATGGCTCATCTTGTAAATTCTGAATTTTATCTTCCGAAGTAATAATCCTTTTTATCAATACGATTAGGGTCCTCAAGAGGGAACTCTTTTCTTAGTGGGAATGCTACCATTTCGTCCACGTTTAGAATTCGTCTTAAATCAGGATGTCCTTCGAATATGATTCCGAAAAAGTCGTAAGTTTCTCTTTCCATCCAGTTTGCAGTAGCATATACGCTTGTAGCTGATGCTATTGTTGGAATTTCGCCACCGATGAAAAATTTGAATCTAACTCTGTAATTATTTACAAGTGAATGCAAATGGTAAACTACACAAAATGCCAACTCTTGCTCTGGATAATGCACCCCAGTTAAGTCAGTCATAAACTGAACTTGTAAACTTGGTTCATCAAATAAATAATTAAGAATATCAATATTTTTTGAACTATCAGCAGTTACAGTTAGCATACCATAATCTTCAACAGATGAAATGATAGCGTCACCAAACTTATCAGTTAGTTTTTGTAAGAATACTTCGTTAGTGATTGTTGATTCCATTATTTCATATCGTATTTAGCCAACAATCTCTTATATTCTTCTGAGCTTCTTCTGGTTAATGGCTCATTTGCAGCCAAATCTTGAATTCTTAAGAAACCATCAATTATTTGCTCAGGACGTGGAGGGCAACCTGGAACATAAACATCCACTGGAATTACCTCATCAATACCTTGTAAAACACTATAAGTATCAAAAACACCACCACTTGATGCACAAGCGCCTACGGCAATTACCCATTTAGGTTCAGCCATTTGCTCATATACTTGACGTAAAACTGGTGCCATTTTTTTAGCAATAGTACCCATTACCATTAATAAATCCGCTTGACGTGGTGAGAAACTTGGTCGTTCAGAACCGAAACGTGAAAAATCGTAAGTAGATGCCATAGTAGCCATAAACTCAATTCCACAACATGATGTTGCAAATGGAAGAGGCCATAAAGAGTTTTTACGAGCCAAACCAATCACCTGATCCAAGTTGGTGGCCATAAATCCTGGTCCTTCTATACCTTCTGGTGCTTTTTCTATATTTACCATAAATGCCTTTTTTTAATTTGGCTTTAGCGTATGAACTTTTTTTAAACGATTTTGTTTGCCTTTTCTGGCAAAAATCTATTAAATATTAATGATTCCAGTCTAATGCTTTTCGCTTAATCACATAGAAAAAGCCCATTAAAAGGAATGACATAAATACTAACATTTCAACGAATCCTGCCCAGCCTAAATCTCTAAAATTTACAGCCCAAGGATACATAAATATTACCTCAATATCGAACAAAACAAAAAGGATTGCTGTAAGGAAGTATTTGATTGAGAATGGATTACGTGCGTTTCCAACAGATTCGATACCACACTCAAAAGCTTCTTGCTTTACGTCCGTTTTACGTTTTGGACCAATTAAATGTGTTGCTACCATAGTGGTAACAATAAACCCAATTGCAAAAATAAGTTGCATAGCAATTGGTAAATAATCAGCAGGTGCTGTCAGTTCTTGCATACTATTGAACGGTTAACCTCTATATATTATGACTGACAAATGTAGTTTCATATTTACAGAAATACAAAAAATTCTATAAAAACAAGTAGAAATACTATACATATTTTTTCAAATAGCTGATTTTAAATAGCTTATATTTTTAGATTGATTTTTTACTTTTGAAATTGTTTTCTATACAATAAAGTAGTTGGTTTTTGTATTTTTTGAGGTTTTGGTGTTAAAAGAAATACTAAAAATGAGTAAAGTTTCTATTTAATTATCTCAACTGTAGGTTCAATTATGGATAGTTTGTTTACATACAATTAACTACAATTTATTAAGGATTAAAAATCCTTAGATACGGCATCGGAATTGCAAATCCCGACGAGCACTTTATATTAGCTTTTGTTGTTAATTTTTTAGGAGAAGATGTCGAAGATCGGACAATTATTTACTACTATTAAGGATTAAAAATCCTTGGATACGGCATCGGGATTGCAAATCCCGACGAGCACATTTTACTAGTTTTTGTTGTTAATTTTTAAGGGAAGATGTTGAAGAGCGGAAATCCTTTAATTCCCTGTGTTCCTAGCCTTAATAGTGTCATAGCTTATACTTTGTTTGATAAATGAAATTCAATAGGACAGGTTGTTATTTTTACACCCGTAAGGTTTGCTTCTTCTATGGCGTTTTTTAGTCTTTCGGAGATTACAATTCCAATTACACCCAAATGAGTCATATCAATTGTTTCGAATTCAGGCTTCATTATTGCTTTTTCAAAGATCCAAATTGGAGAGTCTAATTTATCTGTTACTTCATCCATGTTATTGCCGTTAACAATTAACTCACCATCTTTTTGACCATCAATATTGCCTTGGATAAAAGTAGATTTCGAAAAGTCAATATAATCAAATTGACGTATTAATAAATGAAACACGTAATAAGGATACTCTATATCTTTCCAAATTACACTACCAGGATAGAATTTCAGGTTCGGAATATTAAATTTTTCTAAAATTTCCTTGAATCGGGCTGAAATTGGATACATAAAGCCATAGGGTTTTCTAACAATCCAATTATGCATATCGCATATTACATGAGGGATTTTTGGAAAGCCTCCTTCACCAATATAAGCAGGAAACATTCCTTTGAATGAAGTTTCATCAGCCATAAAGGTTTTGTTATAATTATTTTTTCGATCTATAGCATTTTGACTTTCAATACTTTGAGGGTTTAATGCTGGATATAGATAATAGTTTCCATTGTTATCAAGTAGTTCTACTTGAAGTATATATCTTATCATTGTTGCTTATTTAATGCATCTAGTTTAATTGGAGGATCTGATCCAATTAACTCATTAACGATTCTTGTTCTATATTTTTCAATAACTTTTTCGCCCTTCAAGGTGTTCCAAATCTGGCACTGCCTCCCGCCCAGCGAGTGTGTTCACACCTCGCTGCCACTATCGTTTAGTTCATTTTGCAATTATACTATTTTATTCATTTTTATATGCTATAAAAATGCCTTCAGTAGATTCTGCATTTCGTGTTCTGTTTTCACTAAACACAATGTAGCAATTTGAAATGTATTTAAGAGCAGAGTATAAAATTATCAATTCATTCTCTTCGCAATTACACTCACAGCTATCAATTGCAAGGCATGATAAAGCATTATTGGCAAAAGTAAAATACCTGTAATTGAAGCATTTGCAAAAAGTATTTTACTCATAACTGTACCATGTACCAATGATTTTTTTGAACCACAAAACATTACTGTAATGGTATCTTCTCTTGAAAAGCCAAGCAGTTTGCTTATTTTTTGGGTAATGAACAGCAAAGTGAAAAACAAAAATAACATTCCAGAAGCGAGCAAAAGGATGTCAATGATTGAAAATCCTTGAAATAGATTTTCGGTAAATGATTTACAAAATGAAGTATAAATGATGGTTAAAATTATACTTTGGTCAAATAGCTTTAATACTGTTTTATATCTTTCGGCAAGGTAGCCTAGTTTTGCATTGAGTAACATCCCTATTGCTACAGGAAGTAAAACTTGTAAAGTAAGTTTTATTACAATGCTCTGTAAATCAAAACTGCCAGTACTTGTAGCCATAAACATACCTACCCAAATGGGTGTAACTATTACCCCAATTAAACTAGAAATACTTGCATTGAATATAGCAGAAGTTACATTGCCATTGGCTAGCGAAACCATCACCACTGCTGATGAAACTGTTGAAGGCAAACTTGCTAAATAAAATATGCCCATCCAAAGTTGATTTGCTTCTTCGCTAATAAACAGTGGTTTAATCAATAAAACCAATAATGGAAATAGGATAAAAGTAGTACTTTGAATAAGAATATGCATTTTCCAGTTTGCTAAACCAGCTTTTAATTTTTGCAGATTTAACTTTAATCCATAAAAGAAAAATATACCCGAAACGCCATAATTGGCTAATTCTTCAAGCGAAAAAGGTTTTTTAGCAATACCCAAACTCGGGAAAAAATACGCCAACACAACCATCAACATAATGCCAATTAGAAATCCATCTAAACCAATTTTTGATAAGTATTTGTTGAGTGTTTTGAGCATTGATTTTTGTTTTATACTGCATGTAATTATTAAATTTCCAGCGAAAACTATCACTTCGACAAGCTCAGTGACCGTTTTCGAGTATAGGTTACTCGAAAAATTAACTTTAAGGTTGCTGAGCTTGTCGAAGCAAAAGGAAAGTTAATTTTTCGCTAAAATACATTTGTAAATCTTCTCTTTATATTTTGTTCCTTACGTTGACAACGGTCCTTAGACCTTGTCAACCGTACTAACATTTTGTAAAACCCCAACCTACCTACTCAAAATAACATAATCTCTCAAAACTGTTTGTAGTAATTTATGTGTTGTAATACGTTCTGTAATGTTAAAATCAATGTTTTCTAGTAGTTTGTCTTGGGTTTCTTTGAGTAATAAGCTATTTGCCTCATTTGGGTAGTTTTTGTATCTATCAAGTACATTTTTAATGATTAGCACATATTCTTCATTAAGGTAACGTGACTCAGGAAATGTTACTTCAGCATCTTTCCTAATGTTTTCGAGTGCATTTACATTCAATCGTTTATTAAAACTGGTTTTGATAATGGTAGTGTTTGCAATTAAATCGCCAATGCGTTGGTTGTTTTTACCTGATAAAATTGAAAAAATAGCCAATGTTCCAAAACTGATTACAATATCTATAAATCTAAATATCCATCTAATAAAATAGTCGCCAATGTTGGGTTCCTTACCGTCAAGTTTGATAACTTTTATTTTTAAGGCTCTTTTGCCCAAACTTGCACCTTTGCCTATGGTTTCTGAAATTAGGGAATAAAACATCATAACAAGCCCTGCTCCAAAGCTAATTACGAATCCGAGTTTTTCACCTTTTACACTGAACCCTATCGTTGTTATAAGTACAAATAAAATATTTATCAGAAAAATAATTAATAAGTCCACAAAAAAAGCTAATATTCGGTCTGATAAGTTCGCCGCTTCGTAGGTGATATCAACATTTTGAGTGGTTTTTATATTAATATAACTCATTGTAATAGTTATTAATGAAAGAAAAAGACTTTATAAACAAAAGTAAAGAAAAATGGGTGAAGTTGGAGGAAATTGTTTTTGAAAATAAAAAAAACAATTCTAAAAATCTTGCTGATTATTTTATTCAAACTACCGAAGATTTAGCTTATGCACGTACTTTTTACCCAAATAGGTCTGTAAGGTTATATTTAAATAATTTATCGCAGAATATTTACAACAAAATTTACCGCAACAAAGCATTAAAATTTAGTGAATTTATTACATTTTTTAAATTCATTCTTCCATCTACAATGTATGAATACAGAAAAACTTTGTATTTATGTATAACATTGTTCATTGTTGCATTATCAATTGGGGTAGTATCAAGTGCAAATGACACTGATTTTGCCAAAGAAATACTTGGGCAACAATACGTTGAAATGACTATCGACAATATTAACAAAAAAGACCCAATGGCTGTGTACAAACAAGGGCATAGCATTGTTGATTTTTTAAGAATTACTGAAAACAATATTAGAGTTAGTTTATTAACTTTTGTATCAGGTTTATTGGCAGGTATCGGTAGCCTTGGTATTATGATTCAGAATGGCATCATGGTGGGAGTATTTCAATATTTTTTCTATGAAAGAGATTTGCTACTTACTTCATTTTTAACCATTTGGATGCATGGAGCTTTTGAAATTTGTAGTATCATCATTGCTGGTACAGCGGGTATGGTATTAGGAAGTGGTATGTTATTTACGGGTACTTATTCTCGATTTTTATCTTTTAGATATTCAGCATTGGCGAGTTTAAGAATTATTACTGGTGTAATTCCATTTATTATTGTGGCTGGTTTTATTGAAGGTTTTTTAACTCGTTATACTGATATTCACCCTATTGTAAAAGCGGTGTTTATATTTTCGTGCTTTGCATTTATGGCTTTTTATTTCATCATTTATCCTAGAATGTTAGGTGCTAAAGGCATTACCAAAAAATATTTACCCCAAATAATTCCGTACAAACCTGAGGCTACCAATAAAAAGTTTTTGGGGATAAGAACCCATGCCGAGTTATTCTCTGATACAACCATAATTTTAAGTGAAAATATTAAAAAAGTGCTTTTAATTAGTTCATTTTCAGGAATATTATTGTTAATAATTAATAGTTTTATAGCAGCCCCAGAATTTGAGCCTTATTTTAATGAAGAAAATTTCTTTTTAAAAATTTACAAACTATTTACACTTGACCAAAATAGAACTTTACAATTTTTAGCTTATTCGTTTAGTTATACCTGTATTCATATTGGTTTCAAGCAGTTTGTATTAAAATCTTACAAAAAGTTTATAGATTTTGGTATAGCTTTTATAGCAGTATTGGTAATCAACTATTTAATAGTATTAATTGGAATTTTTGATAACATGGTATTAGGTATTATACAAGTACCTGCATTGCTTATTATAAGCTTTATTTTTAGTGATAATGAGGTTCCATTTTCACAAAAATTTTCTGTATTATTCAAGTCACTTGTTAACACTGGCAATCAATCATTTTTTAAATTACCAGTAATTATATTTGTAATTTGGGGTACTATGTTAGTAATGTCGAGCCCGGTGATGGGTTTGTATTTAGGGTTTGTTTATATGAATATTGAAGAACCTAAACCTGATACTACTGCCTTTTATATTATCAAACATTTACCTGAATTATTAAACTATATAGTTTATTCGTTTAACATTGTATATGCCAACATCTATGTATATTTGGTATATAACAACATGAAAGAAATTATATCGGGCAAAGTGTTGTCGAACTTAATTTTGACTACTCCAGTAAAAAAGAACTAGTATCATGACTTTTACAATTAAAAGAATAGTTGTTTTTTTATTCATTTGCATTTCATTACTTGCTAATTCAAAAGCATTTAGCAAAAAAATAGCATTTGATAATGAAAAATACAAAAAGCATTTGGATGAATATAAATTTCCTAAAGAAAAAGAGAAAACTCCAACAAAACAGAACAATAATATTTCAATGCCACAAGGCGTATTTTCTCAAGATATAGTTTCAATTCTGTTTTGGACAGTAATAATTGCACTAATTGTTGCTGCATTGGTTTATTTAATTTGGTTATTAAGTAAATCAAATTCAAATTATATTTCTCAAGAAGAAAGTGATAACATAATAAACCAAATAGAAGAAAATTTAATTGCAGCTAATCTTGATGAATTGATAAACAAAGCTGTACAAGCTGGAAATTGGGAATTAGCAGTTAAACTCAATTATTTTAAAGTACTCAAAACTTTAGTTGTTAAAGAATTAATCAAGTATAGAAAAGATAAATCAAACAAAGAATATTTGTATGAAATATTTGATACTCCACATTTTAGGGAGTTGAAGAATTTGAATAATGCATTTGATAGACTCCGTTTTGCAAAAATTGCGGTAACTCAAACAGAATACAATAGCTTTAGTAATGAATGTTCAACTTTTATTAAACATTTTTAAATGAAAAAGTTACAAGGAAATTTTACAACTAAAGCCATTATTTTTGTTTTGGTAGCGGCATTGGTTGGTGTAATTATTTACATCAATAGTACCACCATTGATTGGTATTCGGAATATGATGAAGAAAAAACAACACATCCTTATGGAATAAAATTATTTAAAGATTTAGTTCAGGATAATTTAGCAGAGGAAGATAAGTTTTTTACTGTAAATAAGCCTTGGAGAAGTTTTATGGGCAAAGCTAAAAATGCTACTTACGTTTTTACAGAAAGAGGTCAGCTTTATTTTACGGATGAAGATAAAAAAGCCTTTTTGAAGTTTATAGACGAAGGTAATAACGCATTTATTGCTTCTGAAAATTTTCCTCATGAATTACTTGAAGATATTATTCCAACCCAAATTGAAGAAATTGAACAAGAAGAAATTGACGAAAATGAAGAACCTTCTGAAATAACAGATTCTACAAATACAACTACTTACGCTGACTCAACTATTGTTGACACTACAGTTGTATTTGAAGAGCAAGAAGTTGAATCACCGATAGTTGAAGAAGTTATTGAAAAGACAGTTGATTCTCTGAAAAAAACTATTAAAAAAACTCATTATCAAAATATTATCCTTTCACAAAAACAAGGATATTTGAATGTATATTCCGCTGATAATAAGTTTAAAGTGAGATACAACAAAATCAACAATTACAAAAAAGTAAATGATTATTTTGTAAATAGTATTTCAGATTCAATTTCAATTTTATCAAAAGTGAAAATTGAAATTCTTGCAAGAGATGAACAAAATCATGCAGTTTATATAAAAATACCTTATGGAAAAGGTGGAATTTATCTTTGGGTAAATCCGTTTGTGTTGGGTAATATCAATTTGATTGATAAACATACACCTCAACTCTTTTCGCTTTTATTTAAAGATTTTAAGAAAGGAACTGTTTATTGGGAAAAATATCATAAAGTATATCACAATAAAAACGAAAACGGTGATGGACCGAATTTTAACAATTCATTATCTTATATTTTATCGCAAAGAGAGTTAAAATGGGCTTGGTATATATTGTTGGCTACAGGTATTTTGTACTTGATTTTCAATTTAAAACGTCGCCAAAAACATATAGAAGTTTATAAATTACCCGAAAACACCACTGAAGAATATCTCGAAACCATAGCCCGACTTTACAAAAGCGAAAGTGGTAACGATGCCGAAATTCTTCAAATGAAAATCAATCATTTATTTATTTTTATCAGACAAACTTTCAAAATTACACTCAGAGAAGATAATGACGAGTTTGTAAACAAGCTTCATGCAGTTGCAGGTTTTGATAAAGAATTGATAGTGAAGCTAATTATGCATCAACAAATGCTCAAAAATGCACGTTCGTTAGATGACAAAATTTATTTTAAAGAAGTAATCATTGATATTAATAAATTCTATTCGCACTTAAGCAAAAAGTAAAATATGGAAAACGAAAACACTTTTACTGAAAATTTTCAGTCGCAAGAACTTAATGTTACGCCTGTAGCTGATTTATACGAACGTATTTTAAGAGAATTACGCAAAGTTATCATTGGGCAAACTGATAATATTGAACTTATTACCACAGCTTTATTAAGTGGTGGACACATTTTGCTTGAGGGTGTTCCTGGTATTGCAAAAACCTATCTTGCCAAAAGTTTGGCCAAATCTATTGATAGTAAATTCAGTAGAATTCAGTTTACACCTGACTTAATGCCAAGTGATATTTTGGGTTCGTCAGTTTTTAACTTAAAAAACTCGGAGTTTATTTTCCATAAAGGACCAATATTCGCCAATATTATTCTTATTGACGAAATAAACAGATCGCCAGCTAAAACCCAAAGTGCTTTATTTGAGGCAATGGAAGAATCGCAGGCTACCATTGAAGGAAATAAATACCAGCTTGAATCTCCGTTTTTTGTAATTGCTACTCAAAACCCAATTGAACAAGAAGGCACTTACAAACTTCCTGAAGCTCAGCTTGATAGGTTTTTGTTTAAGTTGAAATTAACTTATCCTGAATTGCATGAAGAAATTGAAATTTTGAACATGTATCAGTCTGATTTTAAACAATCATTAGCTGATTCTATTCAAAAAGTAGCTTCAACAAGTTCAATTCTTGAGGCAAAATCAATTGTAGAAAAAGTATTTATTAAGCCAGAATTGTTGAGATACATTGCTGCTATTGTTACCCAAACCCGTAACCATGCCGATATTTATCTTGGCGCTTCGCCTCGTGCATCGCTTGCCATTTTAAAAACATCAAAAGCAATGGCAGCCATTAACGGACGCAATTTTGTAACGCCTGACGACATAAAAACGGTTGCATTGCATGTATTGAATCACAGAATTATTCTTAATCCTGAGCGTGACCTTGAAGGTTTAGAATCAGAAGAAGTAATTAATGCCATTATTCAAAGTATTGAAATTCCTAGATAATGATTTTCAAACATTTATATTCCAGACCATTGTTTTTTCGAAGCTTAACAGCTTTTGCAGTATTATTTGCTGTAAGTTTCGGAGTTTCATTCTTATTTTATCCAGCTATTGGTCTGTTTATTTTATGGATTTTAACTGTTTTATATGAAATATTAGTCCTAAATTTTTCAGGAAAACAAACTTCAATACAAAGGCAAACGCCTCGTATTCTTGAACTTGGTGAGAAAAACAAAATCCTTATCAAAATTAAGAATGACAATAAATACACTTTAAAGTTAAGTGTAATTGATGAATTACCTTATCAATTACAAATTCGTGATTTTGAGAAACAAATAAATATCAATGCACTCGAAACTGGTGAAATTGATTATACCATAAAACCTTATTCACGAGGTATTTATGCATTTGGCGATATCAATATTTTTATTGCAGGACCAATAGGTTATTTTGAATACAAAAAAACAGAAAAAGCTCAAAAACAATTGCCAGTTTACCCTTCGGTATCAGCTATGAAAGATTTGGAATTGAAAGCTTTTTCAAACAATGTAACTCAAAATGGACTTAAAAAAATACGTAGAGTTGGGCATAATTATGAGTTTGACCACATTAAAAACTATGTAATTGGCGATGATATCAGAAGCATAAACTGGAAAGCAACTGCTCGCAAAAACTCATTAATGGTTAATCATTATTCCGATGAAAAATCGCAACAAGTATATTCTTTAATTGATGTTGGCAGGTTGATGCACATGCCTTTTGATGGCTTAACACTTGTTGAACATGCAGTTAATTGTTCCTTGGCAATATCTAAAGTGGTTTTAAACAAACAAGATAAACCTGGGTTTTTGGCTTTCAATAACAAAATACAATCATTCCTTAAAGCTGATAGTGGTATTTCGCAGTTGCGAAAAATAATGGATAAATTGTATGCGCTCAATTCTACTCCACAAGAACCTGATTACGAGTTATTGTATCATTTTGTAAAAGAAAACATCAAAACCAGAAGTTTACTATTTATTTACACCAATATTGATAGCAAACACGGACTTGATAGAATTTTACCTGTACTTCGTAAGCTCAACAAACAACATTTAGTGGTGGTAATTTTATTTGAAAATACCTTTATAAGCGATAATATTTACAAAGAAATTTCATCAAAAGACGATTTATACACAGGTACCTTAGCCGAAAAATTCCATTTAGATAAAATGGCACTTTGTGCTCAATTACGTTCACACTCCATACAAACCTTCCTTACCAAACCCGAAAATTTACCCATCACAACTTTGAATAAGTACATGGAAATGAAGGCAATGGGGAGGATATAAATTGTTAGTTAATTCGTTCAAAGTTTTACTGTTAAATGTGATACGTAATATGATAATAAGTAAAAGGTTAATTTTTGTAACATTAATATTATTTAGCCCTGCAAGGTGTTCCTAAAATACTGGCACTCAGTCCGCCTCGCAAGTGTGTTTACACCTTGCGACCAGAATTTGTAATTATATTTATAAGCTAATATATTTGAATATATAATACACTTAATTGTAAAACGAATACATCAATGAAATAAGTTAGTTGCTGCAAGGTGTAAACACTCTTGCACGGCTGACGGTAGAAGTACGAACTCCTTGCAGGGCAAAAAAATCGAAAAACTTGCAGGGAAGGGAAATATATACATAGTAACTTTTTTAGATTTTTACAACATCTATACTCGAGATGATTCAACAATAGATAAAGTTAAAATGTATGTAACGGTATTAAAAGAAGGAAAGAAATATAAAATATTTTTAGTAGAAAATACTTCTCATTAATATTTTGTTCACCAGCAATCTGATGGATATAAATAAATAAATTATTCTAAAGCAAGAATTAAATATAAGTTTAATCACGTATTTTTAAATTAATTTAATCCATTTCTTCTTTTAAACGTATTAAGTTTTCAGAAATATACTATAAAAATATTATCATGATATTGAGCCAACTAACACTGTTTGAAAACGAAAAATGGAATGAAATTTCAAAAAACAATAATTTTTTGGTAGAAAATTCATCCTTAGTCCTTGCGTTTGGAAGTAAGACTTTACTGGCAAATCAATCAAATTTTGAATATCTAAAGAATCAATACCCAAATGCATCAATTATATTAGCTTCAACCTCTGGTGAAATAATACAAGATAAAGTTAGCGATAATACCATTGTTGCAACTGCTTTGTCATTTGAAAAAACCAAAGTGAAAGCAATTGAAACTCAAATTTCAAAACATGAAAATAGTTTTGATGCTGGTGTATTTTTAGCAAAAAGCCTTGATTCAGAAAACTTAGCCTGTATATTAATATTTTCAGATGGGATTCAAGTTAATGGAGGCGAATTAGTTCAAGGATTGAATAAATTAAACATTAATCAAGTACCAATAACAGGTGGTTTAGCAGGTGATGGTTCAAATTTTAGTTCTACCCTTACAGGACTAAATAAATTACCTACTGAAGGAAATATTATTGCTGTTGGGTTATATAGTCAAGATTTAAAAATTGGACATGGTTCATTAGGAGGTTGGGATGAATTTGGAACTGAAAGAACAGTAACAAAATCTGAAAAAAACATATTAATTGAATTAGATAACAAAAACGCATTAGATTTATATAAAGAATATTTAGGTCCTTACTCTAACGAACTACCAGCTTCTGCACTTTTATTTCCTTTGTCCATTAAATTAAAAGATGGTTCTAATTTGGTAAGAACTATTTTAACAATTGATGAAGAAAACAAGAAAATGACATTTGCAGGAAATATCCCTGAAGGAAGCAAAGTAAGATTAATGAAAGCAAATTTCGATAAGCTTATAGAAGCTTCTTCTACAGCAGCTCAAAAATGTATTGAAATTTCACAAAAAGCTAATTCTCAATATGCATTATTAGTAAGTTGTGTTGGTCGAAAATTAATTCTTCAAGAAAGAACAGATGAAGAAGTGGAATCTGCAATTGAGATATTTGGCAAAAATTGTGTTGTCTCAGGTTTTTATTCATATGGCGAAATATCACCTTTAAATGAAAAAGCAATCTGTGAACTTCATAATCAAACGATGACAATAACTACTTTCACTGAAGTTTAAGAATGGATCTTAATAGAGCATTACAGAAACAAATTCAAAAATTCCTGCCTGAAGAATTAAGGTATGACGAAAGAATGATACCTTTTTATCAATCTATTAGCAATTTATATTCAACATATGAAAAAGATAAAAAGTTGTCAGAACATGCTTTTGAAATTAGTGAAAAAGAATATCAAAAAGTTTTAAATGATTTAAAAGAACAAGAAAAAATTTTAAAAAATTCTATTAAAAGAATAAATACTTTAATTCAATCTCTTGATAAAAAAGACAAACTCAATTCAATTGAAAATGAATATGATATTACAGAAATTATTTCATACTTAGAAACTAAAGTTGAAGAATCAATTCAACTTGAAGAAATGCTTACCAAGGCAAAAGCATTAGCTGAAAACTCAGCAAAAGCAAAAGCCAATTTTCTTTCTGTAATGAGTCACGAAATTAGAACTCCTTTGAATGCTATTATTGGTAGTATACATCTATTACAACAAGAAGAGACATTACCTGAACAATCTGAATATCTAAATTCATTGCACATTTCTTCAGATAATTTATTAAATCTAATAAATGATGTTTTAGATTATAATAAAATAGAAGAAGGGAAAATTGAATTTGCTAAAAATGAAATAGATTTACATATTTTATTAAAAAATATTAAACTTTCAAATTTTTTCAAAGCAACTGAATATCACAATGAAATTATTATAAATGTTGACAAAAATATTAGTGATTTTGTATACGGAGATGAAACAAGGCTATCACAAATTTTAAATAATTTAGTTTCAAATGCAATTAAATTTACTAAAAATGGCATTATTACAGTAAATTTAATTGCAGAATATCAAAGCAAAAAAAACATATCAATAAAATTTGAAATTTCTGATACCGGTATAGGTATTGAATCAAATAAAATACAACAAATTTTTGAACGATTTACACAAGCTGATTCCAATATAAATAGAAAATTTGGAGGTTCAGGTTTAGGGCTAACAATAGTTAAAAAACTCTTAGAATTACAAAATTCTGAAATAAAAGTTAAAAGTGAATTCGGCATTGGTACTACTTTTTACTTTACATTATTGTTTGAAAAATCAAATAATAAATTAGCTGACATCAAAATTAAATTAGCGGATGAAATCAAAGATTTAAATTCAATGAAAGTATTATTAGTAGAAGATAATAAAATAAATACTATTATTGCTAAAAAAATGCTTCAAAATTGGAATGCTAAGGTTACCTGGGCTGAAAATGGAGAAATTGCAATTCAAAAATATTTTGAAAGTGAATTTGATATCATATTAATGGATTTGCACATGCCAATAATGGATGGTTTAACAGCTACTTTAAAAATAAGAGAAAAAGATGAGAAAATACCAATTATAGCTCTTACCGCTTCTGCTCTTTTTGATATCAAAGATAATGTAAAGGATTCTGGAATGAATGATTATATTTCAAAACCATTTAATCCTGATGAATTTTATAATATTTTAAAAAAATACCTATAATTCTATAATAGTTATAAATACAAGTTAGTATTTATAACTATTAATCATAAGCTTTTGTTAAGCTCCAACCGAGTGATGCAGATTAAAAAGTCATGTTGTCTATTTATAATTAAAAATTAAGGGGTTGTTATTATGCCTTGTTGGTGCTCCTCAACTAAACCTCATTTAAGCAAATCGTTAACGAGGATTAGGCGAGAATGGCGTTTTTATGTAAATTATCCATTCCACCTTTAAGCATATTTTCATCTTGCAAAAAAATTAACCCTCCCCAACTTGTAATACCAAATTGAGGAGAGGTTTTATTAATTTTATGGTTTAACTACAAATTGAATAACTTTTTTATTTACACCATTTTCAATGCTCAACAAATAGTTTCCTTGTTGTAAAAAACGAATATCCAACCCAAAGGTATTCAGCAAATTAACCTTTTTGTGATACATTAATTTTCCTTCAAGTGATACAATACTTAAGTCATATTCTTTATCAAGCATTTCGGGTGAACGGATATATAAAATATCTTTGGTTGGAATAGGATAAGCAAATGATTCGTTTCCTTGTAATGCATCATAAATTGCTGCAATTGTATTTACATTGATAGTAATTTCAGAAGATACTCCTTCAAGATTATAATTATCATATACTTTTGCAATCAATTTGTATTCACCTGTTTGTACACTTTTCCAATCAAATGTAAATGGCGACATAAAATCAGTTGTCAGTAACTGACCATTGGCATAAAACTCCACCTTACTTACTGTACCGTCTGCATCGTTTGCTGATGCATTTATTGTTATATCTGCTGGTGCATTAAATTGTGCTGCTTGCAAAGGATTTGTAATTGTTACTGTTGGTAATTGTGAATAAACGGTACTTAAACAAGCCCCTGCTTCTTCCCAAGCCCCATATTTATTTGAACCAGGAACTTCTCCTGAAATGCACCATTTTGCTTTCCATAGTTTGTTACTAAATGCTGCTTCTTGTCCTGCGCAATATTGTTTGCTACTAACCCATGCAGCCACTGTACAACCAGCTCCTTGTACCGATTTTCTAACAACAAAAGTAACAGAATCAGCCGTTTTTGCACCCATATTATCCTTAGCTATAGCTTTTAATACATAAATGCCGGGTTGTAAATTGTTGGCATTGTAGTTAAAACCAGTATTTAAACTCGTTACCAAATTTCCATTTAAATAATAACTTACTTCTGCTATTGTTCCATCAGGGTCTGATGTTTCAACGGCAAATAATGTAGTTAGTGGTTCATCAAGTAAAGCATTCAGTAATGGATTTGTAATTTTTATAACAGGATTTTGGTTCAATGCAGAGTTAATAGTAATATTCACCTCCGAAGAAATAGCAAACGTTCCGCTATTGTCTCTTGCTTTTGCATACATAGTATGTTTACCAATCAATAAATTATTATTCCAAACTATATCGTAAGGAGCGATAGAATCAGTTCCTAATAAAGTGCCATCAACAAAAAAATCTACTTTAACAACCTGACCATCAGAATCGCTTGCATTCGCATTGATAGTGATAGCATTAGGGTCAGTAAATACAGCATTGTTTATTGGGTTTGTAATTGTAACCTGTGGAATATTGTTCACTGAACCACTTTTATAAGCCTGAGCCCACCAAACTCCTCTGCCGTAAGTGGCTACATATAAGCGTTTTGTTGCATTATGAAACTCCATATCACTGATTGATTGTGTTGGTAAATTTTCATTAAATGGTAAATAATCAGTAAGAGAACTATCTTTATAAAATACTCCACTTACAGTACCAACATAAAAACCATTCAAACTTCCATTATCAAACACAATTTTATTGATAGCAATTGCCGGTAAATTTGCTCCACTAATTTGCGTGAAGTTATCAGCAAAATCAACAGATTGATATACATTTCCGGTACTTGTTCCAATTACAACATACTCAGGGTCAGACTGGTGTATTGCAACCGAGTTTACATTGCCAATATTTGTTGGTATAGTTACAGGTGTCCAAGTTGTACCTCCGTTGTTTGTTTTATATATTTTTTGACCATGGCGTGTAATTATAAAATTTGAATTCGATGGAGCAATTTCAATTTCATCGCATCTTGAAGAAGCGCCATAGTTTGAAATCGCATCCCAAGTAGTACCACCATTTGTTGATTTATAAATTTTAGAATATCCAACATAAATAGTTGAACTAGCATTTGGGTCCATTCTAAACGGCGTAATCCAGTTACCACTTCCCCATGATGGGTTGGTTAATGTAACCCTTGTATTTCCGCCATCAGTTGATTTGTATAAATCTCCACCTTGAGATGTGCCATATAAAATAGATGGGTTTTGATGATCTACAAATGATTCCATGCCATCTCCACCGAGCCAATCATACCAAATACCATCTGAACGTCTCACACTTGTACCATTGTCTTGTGCACCTCCCGAAATCACCTCAGGATTTGATTTACAAATACCAAATCTGTAAAACTGACGAATACCCATGCCTGTAGTAATGTCTGTCCAGTTTTCAGCATTATCTGTTGACTTAAAAATTCCACCGTCAGAACCTGAATACAAAGTACTTCCATTGTAAGTTAACACATGCACATCCGCATGATTATAGCCAATAGTATTTCCCCAAGTCCAGTTCGTTGTAGCATTCCAAGTTATTCCTCCATCAATAGATTTAAAACAAATAATACCTCCAACATGTACTAAATTTTCATTAGTTGGAGATACATCCATTGCCAAATCATGCCAAGCCTGACCTGTAGTTCCTGTTCCGTTAGGCTCATAACCCAAAATGTTGTTATTTCCTGAAAAACCCGAACTCACAATTGTAAAATTGTCTCCACTATCTATAGATTTGTAAAACTTACCAAAAATGCCACTCGGTGTTGCTTGAATTACATAAACAACTTCTGGATTTGCAGTTGTAACTGAAACCATACTTCTACCTCTACCTGTAATAGATGCAATGGCAGTAAAGCTATTTCCTCCGTCTGTAGATTTTAAATAAACTCCATCTCCAATAGCATAAATAATTTGAGGATTATTGGGTTTGAATTCCAAATCTTCAACTGCACTTGCGTGTGATTTTGTCCAAGTTGCACCCGCATCATTTGATTTATAAGTTCCACCTTTTGTAGCTGCAATTATTATGTTACTATTGGTAGGATGGATTATAAATTTGTTAAAAGTTGATGTTACTGAGGTATTCAAAACCCATGTATTTCCACCATCTACAGACTTATAATATCCACTTTCGCAACCTGCATAAACTATTTGGTCATTTTGTGGATCAATGGTAAGAGCACTAATATTTTGATTCGTTTCTTTTACCATAGTTGCGGTCCAACTTTTACCACCATTGGTTGATTTCCATGCTCCTCCAGATTCAGTTCCTGCAAAAATCAAGCTTGCATTTTTAGTTGAAATAGCAATTGAACGTACCCTTCCAACCCCAGGATTCCAGCCACTTGTAGGCGTCATTTTATCAGGGCCAAGTTCTGTCCAATGCGTAACAGCGGCAGTTCGTGCATTTTTACTTCTAAAATTAGCTTCAGCCCTGCGACACTCCTTCATAATTTCGGCAGAAGATTTTCTAAAGCCTTTTTCGTTAATTAGAAGCGAAGTTTTGTATTCCCAGCGTTTAAATTGTTTATAGCCAGAGCCTTTGCCAGTACCCACAGAATCAAAGTATTTTGAAGCCTGTTTTTGTACTTCGTAAAAATTGGCAGATTCATCGTTCATTAATTCAAATATAGAACGATGTTGCGCCCATAATGGCATTGCTAAACTGCAAGCCCAAAAGGCAGTAGAGAGGAAAATTTTTTTCATAGTTTGGTTATTTTGGGTGATAAAACCTTACCAAACTGTATTAAAAAAAGTAACTAGAGATTTAAAGAAAAATGAAAAAAGATTCACATCTTCTCTTTAAATTTTATAGTTGCAAATTGTTCTGAATAAACAATTTCCCAATCGCTTGCTTTTCCTGTAAATCCTTTGTGATTTGAATTATGCTTCCTCAATCTTTCAACTAAATTTGAGGTATGTCCAACATAATATTTATCAATAGATGTTGAGTAAAGAATATAAAAGAAATACATTTTCTCAATTTTTAGTCAAAAAAAAAAAGACTTACCTTTCGAGTAAGTCTTTTTGAAATGTGGGCCCTACTGGATTCGAACCAGTGACCCTCCCGTGAAAAACGGGATGCTCAAGTACCAACTGAACTAAGAGCAATTATTCTTTTTCTACTTTTCCAAGCTTTAACTTCTCTTTCACGAGCAAACGCTTCACTTTTACTTGAATATTGTTCTGAATAAACTACTTTCCAATCATTAATATTTCCTGTAAATCCTTTGTGATTTGAATTATGCTTCCTCAATCTTTCAACTAAATTTGAGGTATGTCCAACATAATATTTATCATTAGATGTTGAGTAAAGAATATAAAAGAAATACATTTTCTCAATTTTTAGTCAAAAAAAAAGACTTACCTTTCGAGTAAGTCTTTTGAAATGTGGGCCCTACTGGATTCGAACCAGTGACCCCCTGCTTGTAAGGCAGGTGCTCTGAACCAACTGAGCTAAGAGCCCTCTTATGAGGGTAATTTAAATAAACACAAACTAAATTATGTTTGTGGGCCCTACTGGATTCGAACCAGTGACCCCCTGCTTGTAAGGCAGGTGCTCTGAACCAACTGAGCTAAGAGCCCTTGTCCGATTGACTTGGGAGTACAAAGGTGGTGTTTTTTTTTATAATCACAAAACATTTAACTAAAATATTTAACTTTATTTTAAACACTTTAAATAACTAATTGAATATCTGAATTTAGATTAACAATTTATTTTCTTCAGTTTTTGCAATTACAGCAGTTGCTAAGCAATTACCAAACACATTTATTGTTGTTCTACCCATATCCATTAATTCATCTATACCTAAAATTATAAATACAGGCTCAACTGGGAGGTTAAATGAGTGCAATGTTCCCATTAATATTACTAATGATGCTCTTGGTACACCTGCTACGCCTTTACTAGTTATCATCAGAGTAAAAACCATTAATAATTGTTGTTCCCAAGTAAGCTGAATACCTGATGCTTGTGCTACAAATATAGATGCAAGTGACAAATATAAAGTTGTACCATCTAGATTAAAACTATAACCCATTGGCATTACAAAGGCTATTATTTTTTTTGAAATACCCATTTCTTCCAAGCATTTCATGGCTTTTGGTAGAGCTGCTTCTGAACTGGTTGTTGCAAAAGCAATGGAAAGTGGGTCAGCTAGTTTTTTTGCAAATTCTATTATATTTATCCTGAAATACAATGCAATTGGCATCAAAACCAATAAAATAAATCCTAGTAAGGCTGCATAAAGTGTTAGTAAAAGTTTAGATAATGGAATTAACACTTGCAAACCCATGTGAGAAACTGAGTATGCCATAGCTGCACCTACTGCAAGTGGAGCAAGTTTCATTACATTATTGGTAAATTTAAACATGATTTCACTTAATGATTCAGCGAAATTGATAAAAAAGGTTTTATGTGCTTGATTATTAATTTGATTTAAAGCCATTCCAAACAAAATACTAAAAATAACTACTTGCAAAATTTCACCTTCAGCTACTGATTTGGCTATATTTTCAGGGAAAATGTGCAGTATTATTTGCTCCCAAGTTTTAGGTTCAGCCGTTGGTAATTCATGCGCATCCTTGGTAAATGGTACATTTAATCCAACTCCAGCTTGAGAAATATTAATTGCAACCAAACCTACAAAAAGTGCTAAAGTGGTTACAATTTCAAAATACAACATTGATTTCCAACCTAATCTGCCAACCTGTTTCATATTTGATTGACCTGCAATCGCTACAACTAAAGTACCAAAAAGTAAAGGTGCAACGATGGTTTTTACCAGTCTCAAAAATATTTTTGAAATCACTTTTCCATGAATGGCAATCATTGGTAAGTCATATCCAATAATTAAACCCAAAAGCATACTAACTAAAATCCAAGTAGTTAATGAATTTTTATAATATGCCCAAATACAAATAATTACAACAGTAATAACTCTTGAAATAATAAAAGGAAGTGAATGCAAATCGAATGCAAATTGCCAACCAACTAAATGTAGCAACACACTTAGAGTTAAAATAATTATCAAAGCAAAACTGATATGTTGTTTATTCATGAATTTAAAAACTTAAATGAATTACAAAGTAATAAAAAAATACATCAAATCGGTAATAGTCAAAAGTTAAAAAAACTAACCCAACTACATTTTCACATAGTTGGGTTAATTAGGAATAAATAATTATCAATCAGTAAATTATTCGTCGTGTAGCCAAGCTTTCTTTTGTAAAAGTTCTTCTTTGGTTTCAACATAATCGGGGTCTGGAACGCAACAATCAACAGGGCAAACTGCTGCACATTGTGGCTCCTCATGAAAACCTGTACACTCGGTACATTTTGCTGGAACTATATAAAAATATTCATCTGAAATTGGCTCTTGTAAGGCATCTCCTGATATTATGGAGCCGTCTTCAAGCTCAACTTCGGTAAGCATAGTTCCGTCAGACCATTTCCAATTGGCTGCATTCTCATATATTGCTGTGTTTGGGCATTCAGGTTCGCATGCGCCACAATTAATACATTCGTCAGTGATAATAATTGCCATATCATTGTTATTTAACTTTCACAAAGTTGCAGAAAGCAAATAACAATATCCAATCAAAAATAGTTATTATCAATAACTAAAAGTTATAATTAGAAATACAAAATCGTTTAAAAAGCTTTGCCAAAGAATTGTTTTGACCATGTAATTCAATGAATTGGAATGTTCTAGCTATTTCAACTCCTTTCAAATCAATGATACTTAAATCATTCTCTCTTAATTCTTTTGATATAGCATGAATGGATAAAAATGTGGCACAATCTGCATGTAAAATGTATTGTTTAATACTTTCGGTATTGTCGAGTTTTAGGGCAATATATAAATCTTTATAATTGATATTAGCCTTATTTAATGCTTTGAATATCACCTCTAAAGTTCCAGAACCTTGTTCACGTAACACCAATGGGATTTGTAACAATTGTTCGGGTTTTATTTCACCTTTGGTAAGGAATTTTCTATTTGATTTTGCAACCAACACAATTTTATCTTCCACAAAAGGTTGATAATGAATTAGTGTATGATTAGAGATACCTTCAACAATGGCGATATCAATTTTTTCAGTTAAAACCTGTTGCTGAACAAATTCACTGTTTCCTTGAATAAACTCAATACTCACTTGCGGATGCATTTTTTGAAATTGGGCTAGTATTTTTGGCAACACATATTGAGCCAATGTTGTGCTTGCACCAATTTTCAAACTTCCTGAGGTTGAATCACTTAATTGAGAAATTTCATTTTCAAGAGAAGCATAAAGCCTAAATATTTTTTCAGCATAAGTAAGCAATACTTCACCAGCAGGAGTTAAAGCTATACTACTTCCTTTTCGAGAAAACAACCTAGTATTCAATTGATGCTCTAACTCATTAATATGTTTTGTAACAGCAGGTTGAGAAATAAACAATTCACTTGAAGCACGAGTAAAACTCAACTTGCTTGCCACTGTATGAAACACTTTTAGCCTAAAATCAAAAATCATGGTTTGGTAATTTTTGCTAAGATAAAGTTTATATGAAATCAATAATATATTTTTGAAATTTTATTCGATAGATTTGTACGTAATTAACTCAAAATGAAAAACTACATTTTGTCTCTTTTATGCTTTAGCTTTTTGTATTCGTGTACTTGGAAACATGAGAAAAAGATAACATTCGAACCTGATTCTGTCAAAAAAAATATTAATCTATTTATGTATAAAGACAGTGTTTTAAACTTGAAATTCAATAATTTAAAACCCTATCAAATTGTTAAAGAATATAAAAAAATAAAAATATTTAATGATAAAAAGCTACTTTTATTAGAATGCATTTATAGAGGCGATACTAAACTTAGATTATTTCGTCACTATCAATACAATATAAAAAATGAATTAATTAGACATAAAGATTACATGGATGATTGTTCAGTTGATTTTGATTTTGAATATAAATATGACAATAGAGGAAATAAAATATATGAGAGAAAACATGATTATGTACGTACTGTATATACTTATTGGACTTATGATAAAAACAACAAATTAATTGAAGAGAAAGGAATTAGTTCTGATTCATTAATCAACTATTTAATAAAAGATAATAAATACATTTACCGAAAAGAGCATTTACCCCATTTTTAAATACATTTGCAAACCATGTATTCAAACACAAAATCAATCATTTATATAGTTTTTGCCATTGTTCTAAATGTACAATTGGCTTTTAGCCAACACTATAATTTCAGGAATTATGGCGTAAGTGATGGTTTGCCACAATCGCAAGTGTATGCTTTAGTACAAGATAAACACGATTACTTATGGGCTGGAACTCGTGGTGGCGGTGTAGCAAAATTTGACGGTTTAAAATTCACGCAATATACTGAAAGTGATGGCTTAGTTAACAATTTTATTCGTTGCCAAACTATTGATAAACAAGGAAATATCTGGTTTGGTACAGACGAAGGTTTATCGAAATTTGATGGCAAAAGCTTTATAAATTTCGACCAAAAACAGGGTTTAAGTAACATCATTATTAATGATTTATGTTTTAATAGTGACAATAAACTAATTGTTGCTACCGAAAACGGACTTTTTATCGAAAAAAATCAACAATTTACTCCCATAGATTTTCCTCAAACACGCATTATTTGTTTGTATAAAAATGCAGATAATAGAGTTTGGGTGGGCACACAATTTGGCGTATATATTCTTGAAAATAATAAAGTTGTACAAATTATTAATGAAAAAAATGGACTTTCAAATAACGATGTAACTGCAATCACTGCCGATGAATTTGGCAATACTTTTATATCCACTTATGGCGGAGGAATCAATATTTACGATGGCAAAAACTTAAAGCGTATTTTGGTTAAAGATGGACTTCCACATAAAAGCATTTATACTATTTATTATGCTGGTAATAAGCAACTTTGGATAGGTTCAAGTCAAGGTGCTACAGTGCTCAATTACCAAAACAATTATACTTTTAGGTATTACAATGTTAGTAATGGCTTGAGTGTAAATATGGTTAAACGCTTTTTGAAAGATTCAGAAGGCAATATGTGGGTTGGTACTTCAGGAGGAGGTTTGTGCAAAATTGATAATGAAAGATTTGTTCAATTTAAAGCCGAAAAAAATGTTTTAGGGGAATTAATTTTTGATGTAAAACAAGTTCCAAATGGTGATATTTGGTTTGCCAGTACCGAAGGCGGAATTACTGTTTTTGATGGTAACAAATTAACACGAATTGCTGAAAAACAAGGAATTACTTCTGGAAAAATTAAGTGTATTTATAAAACCAAATCCAATGACATTTGGCTTGGTTCAACTGGCAATGGCGCATATTTGTACAATGGCAACAATTTCAAACATTTTGACCGAAAAAGTGGCTTAAGTAGTCTATTTATCAACGCCATTGCAAGTGACAAACAAGGAAGAGTTTGGTTTGCTACCGCAGGCGGTTCGGTATGTTATTATTCAAATGGGAAATTCGTAAAAATTAATCCAAAATTAATTGGTTCTGATAGAATTAACACCGTTTTTGTTGATTCAAAAGAAAATATTTGGCTTGGAACTTTAACGGCTGGCATCGTAAAAATCAATGCATTTACTATTGGCGATGATCTACAAATTCAAACTTTCAAAAATGCGGGTAACAATATCCGGTGTATTATTGAAGATAAAAATGGAAATATTTTAGCTGGTTCGGCAGGTAAAGGAATATTTCAATGTACTGATAATGAATTCACTGAAATCAAAACTGAAAAGTATTTTTCAAAAAACATCTATTTTATACATCAAGATAAATCAAACAACTTTTGGGCAGGAACCGACAAAGGTTTGTTTAAATTCAACATTACAAAACAGTTACATACATCAAATACAGTTTTGTTTAATCGAACTTCTGGTTTTAAAGGAATAGAAGCAACCCACAATGCAGTTTGCGAAGACAATTTGGGTAATATTTGGTTTGGTTCAATTGCGGGTGCGTTCAAATATAATCCCCAAGAAGAAAGAAAATCAATAAAATCACCTTCACTGCATATTACAGGCATCAATTTGTTTTTCGATCCAATACAAAATACGCCCTATTTTAAAAACCCTTCACCTTGGTTTGCTATTCCTCAACAATTAGATTTACCTTATGATAAAAACAGTTTAAGTTTTCAGTTTTCGGGCATTTACCTAACTGAACCCGAAGCCGTTACCTATGCCTGGAAAATGCAAGGGTTCGACAATGATTGGTCGCCAGAAAATAACCGAGCTGAAGCCATTTACTCAAATTTACCATCTGGAAATTATACTTTTATGGTAAAAGCAAAATACAATGGTGGTAGTTTTGACGACAATAAAATACAGCAATTTAGTTTCACTATTCAAGCTCCTTTTTGGCAAAAATGGTGGTTCAAAATTGCATTAACATTATTTGTATCAGCTATCATTTTAAGTGCCTATTATTTAAGAATAAGAACATTAAAAGAAAAAAACAAATCGGAAAGAGATTTACTCGAAACAGAGAAAAAACTATTAGAACTCGAACAAAAAGCCTTGCACTTACAAATGAATCCGCACTTTTTGTTCAATTGTTTAAATTCAATTAAAGGCTTAATTGCTCAAAACAAAGCCGAAGAAGCCAAAACATATTTAAACAGATTTGCAAAATTGATGCGAGCAATTTTAGATAGTTCACGAGAAAATTACATTTCACTAGAAAAAGAAATTGAACTCATCAAACATTATGTTGAACTCGAAAAATTAAGTTTAAGCAATAATTTTGAACTAATTGTGCAATATTCAAATATTCCAGACCCAAGTGCTATTCAAATTCCACCAATGCTAATTCAACCATTTGTTGAAAATGCAATAGTGCATGGTTTGGCATTATTAAAAACCAACGGAAAAATAACCATTAACTTTGAAAAAGTAGATGCCCACTTACTTTGCACTATTGAAGACAATGGCATCGGCAGAATAAAAGCATCAGAATTTAGCAACAACAATAATCTCGACAAACATAAATCAACCGCAATTCTAGTTATAAAAGAACGTTTAAAAATACTCACTAACGACGAAAATGCAGTTTTGATAGAAGATATTTTTAACGAAACTGGAATCAATACAGGCACAAGAATTAAGCTGATAATAAACTATTTAGAAGAATGAAAACCATTATAATTGACGATTCAGAAATGGCAAGAGTTGCCCTAAAAAGCGACATACAAATCTATTGTCCGCAACTCACAATTATAGGTGAAGCTGAAAGTGTATTTTCAGGATTAGAACTGATTTTAAAACTAAAACCTGAGCTTGTATTTTTAGATATTCGCATGGCCGATGGTACAGGTTTTGATATTCTTGAACAACTCAAAATCAGAGATAAACTCAATTTCAAAACAATATTTACCACTGCTTATAACGAATATGCAATCAAAGCATTTAAGTTTAGCGCCATCGACTATTTGCTCAAACCCATTGATGCTGATGATTTAAAAGAAGCAGTAAATAAATGTGTGGATAAAACGAATAACTCGCAATCAATCAACATGTTAATGGATTCATTTAAAGATATTCAAACCACACAAAAAAGAATAGCTTTATCAAGTGCAGACAAAATACAAATCGTTGCAATTCAGGAAATTATAAGCTGTGAATCACAACGTAATTATACATTGTTTTACCTTACCGAAAACCGACAAATATTAGTTACCAAACCATTAAAAGAATACGAAGACCTACTCACCGAATATTCATTTACACGAGTTCATCATTCGCATTTAATCAATATAAAACACCTCAAAGAATTTGTAAAAATTGATGGAGGCTATGCAATTATGAGTGATAAAAGTCAAATTCCTGTATCAGTTCGCAAACGAGATGATTTACTAAAAGCATTAGGTGTTGGAGTTTAGGAGTTTAGGGTTAAGGGTAATTTTGGGATTTAGGATAAATACCCTAATGTATTCTTAAGCATTTAATTCTTATCTTCTATATGCTTAATTATTTAAAATACTAATAATCAATACTATGTTCCTATGTGGTTAAATTATTAGAAAATAAAATAATTTCATTTTATCATTATTTTAATATTTTTTTTAACTAATTTTATAAAAACTAATTCCCATATTTGTAATTATGAAAAGAAATAAAATCATATTTGGACTAATACTAAGCTTAATAAGTACATTATATAGCTGTAAAAGCAGTGTAGAAAAAGATGCACAAAAAATTGCTGAATTAAAATGTGAATCAAAAGAGTTACTTAAAAAAATAAGTACTGGAGATATGTCAGTAATAGAAGACAGTAAAAATTTAGGAGAAAAAATTACCCAACTTTCCGAAGAAATGGATAAAAAATACACCTCCGACGAAGATCAAAAAGCATTTTTAGAAGCCTTAAAATCAGCAAGTGCTGAATGTGATTGAGGTGGGAAAGGTTTTTGATATTTAATAAGAAAATAATCACAAATGAAAATATTTGATTTTTTTAGAAAAAAACAAAAGCCTGAACCTCAAATAGAAGTCTTCGACGGTCCAACTACATTTTATCACGAAGATGATTATTTGCAAATTGAAATAATTGTTAATGAAAATATTGAAAAAGTAGATTTAGAATCTAATAAAATTAATACATTTTCAGAAGAGCAATTTGATGGCATTGGATTTAAAGACCTTTATATTAGAACCGACGATAATAAAATAGAATTAAGTGACAGGAAAATTACAATTACAGATTTCGAAAATATTTTAATCAGTTTGAATTTTGAAAAAATAAACTATGTATTAACAGGTTATGGAAATTCATATAAATCATTACATAAAAATTGTTTTGCTTTTTCTAAATCAGAAACAATTATATTTTACGAATTTAAAAACAACATAATCCAAAACATTTGGTTTGACATAAATCTTAAAGAAATTGACAAAAATCTAATAAATTTTTTCTTACAAATAGGTCAAGCATGGAATCTATCTCTTCAAGATTGGAATCAATCAATTACAATTGACTTGCAAAATAAAATCGAAATTGAAAATTATTTAAAATATGATGTTAATTAAGTGAAAAATTTAAGGAAAATCTACTTTTTATACCTCTATAAAACAACAGAGGTCATGGCTTAAAACAAACCATGACCTTTGCATCAAATTGTTATTTTGAATTATTTTTTTGTAAACTCAACTGCACAAACAATTTCAACTTCTTCACTGATTACAGTACCTCCTGCCTCAATAGCAGCGTTATATTTTAATCCAAAATCATAACGGTTTATAGTACCTGTAATTTTGAAACCTGCTCTATTAAATCCATAAGGATCTTTTATTGTACCATTATACACTACATCTAAAGTAACAGTTTTGGTTACTCCATGCATTGTTAAATCACCAGTTAATTTGTATTTCTTACCATCAACTTTAGTGAACGATTTACTTTTGAATGTAATTTTTGGATATTTAGCTGCATCAAAAAAGTCAGCACTTTTTAAATGTGCGTCTCTTTGATCTACATCAGTATCAATTGAATTAACATCAATAGTAAAATCAATTAATGCATTTTGAAAATCTGCTGAAGTTGGTTTTACACTTCCTTCAAATTTACGGAATTGACCTGCTGTTTCAGAAACCATCATGTGTGTTACTGAAAATTTCACTGATGAATGAGATTTATCAAATGACCAATCTTGAGCATAGCTCATTGCACTTGCAAAAAGTGCCACTGCAGAAATAAGTATTTTTTTCATTTTGTTCAAGGATTATTAATTGTATATACAAATATAAATATTTTATTTGTACATACAAACATTAATACAAAAAAAAGCTACTAAAAATTTAGTAGCTTTTTAAAATTTGTAATAATTAACAATTAACTATCTGACAATCTGTATCCAACCTTTTTGAGCTCCTTGTGGACATGATGGTTCCATTGTGTAATAATATATACCATCAGGTGAGTTATCTCCATCCCATTCGTTTTGATAATCATCTGATTTATACAATTGCTCTCCCCATCTATTATAAAATTCTATCTGAACTGTTGTTTTAGGTGCTTTCGAAATTTTGAATTGATCATTTTTACTATCATTATTAGGGGTAATAATGTTTGGAGCTTTTAAATCCCAATTTAAAGCATGTACAAAAGTGGTATCTCTTGAAACACAACCATTAGCATCATAAACAGCCAAATATAATGATGTTGTATCTCTATTTGGCTTCACTGAACCGATAAATAATGTGTCGCTCAATAACAAAGTAGTATCGTTCACATTGGCTTCTTTTTGATACCAATAAAATTTATACTTTGGTGTACCATCAACAATTTTGTTTGCAGCAACATCCAAATTTGTTCCTAAACAAATAGAATCTAAAGCATTAATTTTAAATTGAGCTTGTGGATAAGCATTGATTGTAAAATCAAATTTCTTTAAACCACATCTAGGTTCATTTACTTCTAGAGAATAATTTCCTGTTGAAGTAATCGTATAAGAAGTATCAGCTGCACTAGTTGAAGTATATAAAATGTTACCATCCTTATCTTTCCAAGTGTATACACCATTAGCTATTTGGAATGGTAATTTTTTTAACAGATTAATTGAACCTTTATCATTACAAAAATTGCTGCTTAAATTAATGTTATAATCACCAACTTTTACAACCAATGCAGTATCAAAATTAAGACAGTTATCTAAATTTGAAACTCCTACTATATAAACATTACTATCACCTACAATATCATTATAATCGACAGTAATTTTATCTAAATCAAATGCATTAACAACTACAATTGTATCTTTTCCAGAAGGTAATTTATATTTTTTTGCCCAATTATAAATAACATTTTCACCTGTTGATGCATCCAAAACTTTTGAACTTCCTACACAGATTTCTGTAGTATTAATAGTTGGCGATTTTGGTTCTTCTCTTAACTTAACACTCAACTCTACAAACTTAGCTGTACAAGGAGAGTTTTCAACTTTCCAAATTACTTTATAAGATTTTCCAACTTCACCAGTTAATGTTGTATTAGCTAAATTTACATCACCAATAATAGGATCATTACCATCAATTGGAATAAACCATGAACCAATACCTGTTGAAGCAATACCTGAAATTGTTGCTACAGATGAACCACATGGATTTATAAAAGAAGCATCACCTGAAGGATTTTCTCTGAAACGAACCAGCATAGTATCTTGACGACTATCACATGGTAAATTACTTGCAGTCCAAGCTAAAACATAATCAACTTCGGCTTTTCCTGTAAATGTGGTAACTGGATCATTCACATTAACAAAAGTACCACCAATTCCAGTAACTACTGACCAAGTACCTGTACCTACTTTAGGTTGAATACCTTGTAAAGGTACATTTGTAATACCACATGTTCCAAAACCATTTAAACTTGTACCAGCATCTGGATTTGAAGGATTTAAATTAAATACTAAATTTAAATCAGCACTATCTTTTCCACACAAATCAGATGAAACTATCCATCTTAATTTATAAGCCACTCCCGAATCGCCTGAAAAGGTAGAATTTGGGTTTTTAATATCCGAAAAAGAACCATTTAAGCCGCTTACAATTTTCCATTCACCAATGCCATTTGCAGCAGCAGTTCCTGAAATATTAAATGAATTTAAACCACAAGTTTCTTTACCTGTAATATCACCACCTACAGTTGCTTTAGGATTGGGATTTAAAAGTACTTTTGCAGTTAATGAATCAGAACAACCTAAATTTTTGAGTACCCATTTTAATGTATAAGTAACACCTGGAGTACCTGTAAACAATGAATTGTGTAAGTTTTTATTTTTTATAAAAGTATTTGAAATATCATTATTTGAAGCACCTATAACAGACCAAGTACCAGTTTCAACACCTTGTAATGGAGCATTTGCATTTAGATTAATACTATCTTTACCGCAAGTTTCTGAACCTACTACATCCAACACTAAAGGAGTAACTGGATTTGAAACACTAATAGATAAATCAGCATAACAAGGAGTACCAACAAAATTTGGTACAATAACTCTTACTGAATAAATAGTTGTACCAACTGTATAAGGAACTTGTATATCAAAACCACTTGAAGATAACACTGTTCTGTTTCCCCCACTTAAAGTAGACCACTCTATTGTATGATTTTTATTTACAATTTCTAAAGAATCTGTAGATGAAAATTTAACATGTAATGGTATTGTAGCATTTCCACCTGGATTACACAAATTAGTATTAGGTGTAACTATTGCTTGAGGTTGAATACAAACAATATTAACTCTAGCAAAACCTTCAACAGATTTAGCTTCTGCAATGGTATTAGCATTTACTGCATTAAAGCAGAAAAATGGTAATAAGCTCAAAGTAGTTAATAATTTTTTCATATTTGTGTAATCTATTATATAATTCTTACCTAAGATACTTAAAGTATGCACTGTAATTTCCAAATTTATACAAAAATTTGAAATAAAGAAGCATTTTATAGTACTTTTTTTATATTTAGAACAATTTTTCAAAGAATTGTGCAGCAAAATAAGCAGCACCAGCTGCCAAACTTCCAATACCCATTATTTTTATTGCACCATATAATGGATTTTGTCCCATTGCTTTACTCTTGAAGTAACCAAATAAAAACAAGCTCATAAGCGTTACAACACTCGAATACAATAAGCCCTTTTGCACATTCGTAACAAAAACATAAGGTAACAAAGGAATTAAACCTCCAACTACATATGCTGTTCCTATAGTTATTGCACTATTTCTGGCTCTGTTAATATTTGGTTTTTCTAAACCAAGTTCAAATTTCATCATAAAATCTACCCATTTATCTTTATTTTGGGATAATTCTTTTACAATTAATTCTTGACTCGATTCACTTAGACCCATTTCTGCAAATACTTCACGAACTTCATCTTTTTCTTTTTCTGGAAAAACATCAACTTCGTAATATTCTCTTTTTAATTCTGATTCATAATGCTCTATCTCAGTTTTTCCTGAAAGGTAACCGCCTAAACCCATAGCAATTGAACCTGCAATTACTTCTGCAATACCAGCAGTAACCACCAATGTCGGATCAGAAACAGCTCCACTTAAACCTGCTGCCAATGCAAAAGGAACAGTTAAACCATCACTCATCCCTATTACTATATCCTGAACTAACTCTGAACTATTAAAATGTTGCTCTTTATGCATAATTAAAACAACTTAATTGTATTAGCAACATTTTCCATTAACCACATTGGAGTTGAAGTAGCACCACAAATACCCACTTTATCGTTAGGTAAAAACCATGATTTATCCAATTCTAATTCATTTTCGATAAAAAAACTTCTTGGGTTTGTATTTTTACAAACACCATAAAGAGCTTTGCCATTTGAACTTTTTTTACCGCTTACAAAAATGATAATATCTTGTTGTTGTGAAAATTTTATTAATTGTGGCTCTCTATTTGAAACTTGTCTACAAATACTATCATTTGCATCAAAATCATCTAAGTTTTCAGGCTTTGATTCTTTAATTTTTTCTTCAATTAAAGATTTGATTTTATAAAAACCTGAGGTACTTTTTGTGGTTTGACTAAACAAGGTAACAGGTTTAGTGAAATCAATTTTATCTAAATCTTCAGGACAAGTAATTATAATAGCTTCATCTTTTGTTTGACCGTTTAAACCAATAACTTCTGCATGTCCTAATTGCCCGTAAATAACTATCTGACCTTTATCATCAGATGTTTTATCGTATGCATGTTTTACTCTATTTTGTAATTTTAAAACTACAGGACAAGATGCATCAATCAATTCAATATTATTTTCTAAAGCTAATTTATAAGTTTCAGGTGGTTCACCATGAGCTCTGATTAATACTTTACAATTGTGCAAATCCTTAAGTTGCTCTTTATCTATAATTTTTAGACCTTTTTTATTAAGTCTTTCAACTTCCATACTGTTATGAACGATATCACCCAAACAATACAACCCTCCATCAATATCAAGTTCATCTTCAGCCATCTGAATGGCAAACTCTACACCAAAGCAATAACCAGAGTTTTTATCAATTGTGATTTCCACTATACTTATACATTAAAGTAGTAATTTAGTAAATTATGATTGAAACTTCTTAGTTTTTTCAATCATTTTAGTTGTAGCCAAACCTATTGCATAATCAACTTGTTCGTCAATATCAAAATAAGTAGTATCCAAATCAAAGGCATCATCGGCTCTTCTTAATGGACTTTCAGCTCTAGTTGTATCAATCCTGTCTCTCTCACTAAGATTTGAGATTACATCATCTAATGATACAAGTTCTCCTTTTTCTAATAACTCTTGTTGTCTTCTAAAAGCACGAACATTTATATCAGCATTAACAAAAATCTTTAATTCTGCATTAGGAAATACTGTAGTACCAATATCTCTACCATCCATAACTACGCCACCTTTTTTACCCATTTTTTGCTGTAAAGCTACCATAGCTTTTCTTACATCTGGTAAGGCGCTAACTTCACTAACTTTTTGAGAGATATACATAGTTCTGATTTCATCTTCAATATTAATCCCGTTTAAAAAAGTCTCATTTCTACCTGTTTTATCGTTAGGTTTAAAATTAATCGAAATCTCAGATAAGGCTTGTTGAATAGCTTTGGGGTTTGTTAAATTCACATAATGTGTATCAAAATAATATGTTACAGCTCTGTACATAGCCCCTGTATCAATATAAGCATACTTCAAAGCTGATGCTAAAGCTTTTGCTGTTGTACTTTTTCCACAGCCTGAATAACCATCTACAGCAATTATAATCTTTCTCACAATAAAATATTTATCCGAAAATTACGGACAATTATTTTAGTTAAAAAATTTAAATGAAAAAATCAACAATCTTTTAAAGGACAAGGTATTCTTCCCTTTTTAGGAATTTTTCGAGGTTTATTAGTTTCACAAGAAATAATTGTGGCTAATAAAAGTAATGAAATGAATATTTTTATAATCTTAGCCACAATTACACTTATTATTTTTTCCTCTTTTATTTTTATAAGATGCTTTGATACAAGTTGTTGACATTGTAAGTAATACAACAACCATTATAAGCATAATTCTCATATTTATTTTCTTGAAGCAGGAGCTTTAGGTTTTCCTGGATGCCATGTTTGGCCTGGAGTACTTCTATTTAAACATGACGCTAAAGCAACTAATATCAATGATGCATAAACTAAAGTTTTCATACTTGTATTATTTAGATAATTAATTATACAATATTAAGTATAAAATTTGAGCAAAAAAATAAGGAGTACTAAAAATACTCCTTATTGTAATAAATAATATTTATTGAGCATTATCTCTAAAGATACTTACGTAACCTTTAACTATTTTTTTAGATTTATTCAGTGTGATTACATAATAGTAGGTTCCATCTTCTAGTAATTCGCCACTTGTATTTGTTCCGTTCCATGGTTCTTTATAGCCATTTAATTGACGGTGTACTAATACTCCCCATCTATTAAATATTTCTACACTTGCATTTGGATAGTTTTCTATGCCATCTATTCTCCATGTATCATTCTGACCGTTACCGCCTCCTGGTGTAAAGGCTGTTTTGGTTCGGATACTACAATCTATTATCGTTACTTTTATGGTTGTATCTCCTACCGGACATTGATCACTCAATGCTGATAAATGTACATTGTACTCTCCTGCATCTGCATATGCATGGGTTGCATCTTTTATTACTCTGTCTGTTACGGTTGTGTCTTTACTATCTCCAAAGTTCCATTTCCAGTTGGTTACATTGGTGCTGTTTCCTGTTGCACTTATGTTTTCTGGTTTAAACGTTGTTACATATTCTGCACAAGTATCTCCTTTTATAAAGTTGATGTCTACCTGCTCTATGATTTTATACATCGCTGTGTCTATATTATCTATATTACACACGTCTTTGTAATTAACTTCAATTTCAGTGTCTTCATTCAACTCTATCTCTAAGGTATCTCTGTTTTCGTAAGTTTTAACAGTTGATGCTCCGTATAAAGTCCAAGTGTATTGTCCTCCTTGTGTATTAAACTTACCTGCTGTTAATTTCACTTTGGTTCCTTTACATATTCCACTTCTATCTGCTCCTATGTTTGGTATTGTTTTAGGTCTTACAAATACTACTACATCTTTTGGTGTACCAGGGCAGCTATAGTTCATTGGGGTTATTGTATATCTAACATTCCCTTTTACTGTTGCTGTTGTTTTTAAGGTTTGCTGGATTATTGATCCTGTTCCTGATGAAGCTCCTGATACTTTTGACGATGCTTTGGCTGTCCAGCTAAAGGTTGTATATGGATTTGCTGTCAATGTGATCAATGTTGCCTGTCCATCACATACGGTATCTTTACCTACTCCTATCACTGTTGATAATACTGGTGTTGGCACTACATCTACTTCTGCTGAATCTGTTGATGTCATTACCGCTTTACATCCATTATTATCTACTAAGCTTACTGTTTTATAAACTGTAGTATCTATTGGCGCTACTGTGATTTGATATGCGTTTGTTGATATGTTATTAATGCTACTTGTTTGTGTAACATTCGTTTTCATATTTTTCTCTTGGAATGTCAACTTGTATGGACTTGCAGCTCCTGCTATTGTAAAGTCTACTGTACTTGAACCTCCTTCACATATTTGTGAGTTACCACTCAACGATACTGTTGGTAAGCTGTTTACTTTTAATGTTTGTGGACTTACATTTGATAGATTCGCCAAACATTTTGTTGCATCATCCTCTACTTTTACTAATGAGTATTGTGTTGTAGTTGTTGGTTTGATTGTAATTAATTGTGGACTTACTGTTACTGAATTTAGATTTTGCTGTACACCTCCATCGCTATATATTACATTATAGGTTGTTGCTCCTTGTAAGGTAATTTGCAATCTTGTACTATCTCCAATACATATTTGCGCCTTTTGTGTTATTAAAGTTGCTACTGGTAATGGGTTTACTGTTAACACATGGTTTGTTGTACTTGGATTGGTACAGCCTTCAATTGTTTTTGCATTTAATGCATATGTAACCAATTGTGGAGTCAAACTTGTATTTGTCAATGTTTCAGCTAGTGGATTTGTTGTTTGTGTAGTTCCTGTTGCTGCTGGTGTTATGCTTCCATTTGCTTGACGAACCCATGTAAATCCTGCTATTGCTGAACTTGGCAACTGTGTTGTAACTGTATAGCTATATGCTACTCCACTACATACAGTTCCTGTTGAAGCTGTGATTGTTGGTAGTGGGTTTACTGTTAATACTAATGTGGTATCTCTTCCTAAACAATTACTTGGCGCTGGACCTGTTGGGGTAATTGTATAGGTTGCTTGTTGTCCTGTAGTTACTCCCGATGCTAAGTTCAGTACTTCACTTATTGGATTTGTATTTTGTGCTGTTACTGCTCCGTTTGTTATGTTTGTATTTGCAGCTCTACTCCATGTAAATGTTGTTCCTGCTACTGGTGAAGTAATGGTGTGACTATATTGTATTCCACTACATACTTTTTGGTTTGTTAATGTACTGTTTACTGTTGGCAGCGGTGCAACTATTACATTCAAGTTTGTTGGTTTTCCAACGCATGCTTGCGTACCTGGACCTGTTGGTGTAAAAGTGTATTTTACTGTTACTGGGCTTGTTCCTCTATTGGTTAATACATCTGTTACAACTCCTGAATTTCCTGTAGCTGATGGTATTGATCCTACTGCTGCTCTTGTCCAAGATATTGGGCTTGTTGCTATATTTGCTTGTACATTTAAGCTCAAGGCTACATTGCTACATACTGACACATCTTGTAATGTTGCTATTACTGGTCTTGGCTCTACGGTTACATCAAAGTCTGCTGTTGCTCCTGGACAATTATTTAACGTTGGTGTTACTGTATATTTAACTGTTCCATTGGTTGTTTGCAATGCTGGTAATTTTAACGTTTGTGCTATCAATGCACCTGTTCCTGCTACTGCATTTTGTACACCTCCTGTAGTTGACACTGTCCATGCATACGTTGTTGATGCTTGGTCACTTGTTATGGCAATGTTTGTTGCTGTTGAATCACAAATAGTAAATGCCTTCGTGGTATTGGTAATATTTGGAAGTGGGTTTACTGTAATTGTTTTTGTGATTGTATTTGTTTTAACATTTCCTGCTATGGTTGCAGTTACTGTTAAACTTATTGTTTTAGTGCCTGATGATGCATAAGTGATTGTATGCGGACCTGCTGTTGTTGCTGTTTGAGCTGGTGTATCTCCAAAATCCCATGCATAAGAAGTAATTGGTGATGCACTTGTTGATTTATCTGTAAATGTAATTACTGCTGTTGTTGCTCCTTCACATACTGATCCTTTATCAAAATCAAAGTCTGCTTTTAACTCACAACTATCTATGGTTATGGTTAATGTTTGTGTTGCACTTTTACATGCTCCATTTGAGGCTTGTACTGTATATTGTAAGGTTTGTACATTGTTGGTTGCTAATGTGCTAATGAATTTATCAGACAAGGTTGCTGAAGTTGTATTCAATGCACTATCGCCTGCTACCGTTACTGCAGGTCCTGTACCTCCTTTTAACATTTTTATGGTTGATGGCACAATTCCAACTGGTAACCAAACTATTTTAGCTGGTACATCTGTGGTAAATACTGTACTTGGTGAAGTACTACTACATAATTGACCTGGCTGTGTGATTGGGCTTAATGTTGGCGTTGCATTGATTGCTACTGTAATTGTTGTTGGTTGACCTGGGCAACCTGAACCTGAACTTGGTGTGAATGTATATACTATTGTTCCTGTTCCTGTAATTGCTCCTGCATTGGTTAATTTGGTAGCTGTACTTGATACTGCTAGGGTTCCACTTGTTGTGAATCCTGTTACTGTACCTGTTCCTACTGCTGCTGTCCAGTTTACATTTCCAGTAATATTACTTGTTATGCCTGTAATTACATCTGCATTACTTGTTCCACTACATATTCCTCCTACCGCTGCGGTTCCTATTACTGATGGCAGTGGGTTAATTGTAGATGTTATTGTTTTATTTGGACCTACACAACCATTTGCGGTTGCTGTTAATACAAAGTCTATTGTACCTTGTGTTGCGCCTGTTGTATTAGTTGTTCCATCTATTGTGGTTCCTGTTACATTACCACTTGTTGGCGATAATGTTACTCCATTCAATGTTGATGTCCAAGCGATGGTACTTGATGGAACATTTGCACTGATACCTGTTACTAAGCTTTGACTTGTTGCGCTTCCACAAACTGTTACGCCTGTTCCTACTACATCTGGTAGTGGGTTTACTGTTACTGTTACATCTTGACTTGCAGTACAGCTCGTTGGTGTTGGCCCTGTTGCTGTTACTGTATATACAGCTGTTCCTGCTACTTTTGGATTAGCTGTTGATGTATTTGTTAATTTTTGTGCTAATGTGGCTGGCGATAACTGTGCTGTAGCATTTGCTGTTGCTCCTGTTACATCTGTTTGTGATTTAACCACCCATGTAAAGTTACTTGCTACATTGGTTGTATTTAATGTAATTGCTGTTGTAGTATCTCCACAGATTGGGTTATTGCCACTTACTGTAATTGCAGGTACTGCTCCTACTTCTATTGTTACTACTTTTGATACTTTTTGTGTTGCTCCTACTCCATCTATTTCTAATTTGATGGTTTTGGTTCCTGCCGTATTGTAAGTAACTGTAAATGTTGATGGGTTATTTAATGCGGTTAAACCTGTTCCTGTTTTAGCTGCTAAGGTGGTTGCACTTTCTCCGCCTAAATCCCATGTCCAGTTGTTTACATTTCCTGATGATGCATTCGTTAAAGTTATTGTTGCCAAACCTGTTGTTGCATCTAAACATACTGCTGTTTTTGATGGTGTAAAGTCTGGTGTATATGGGCATGGGTCTACTGCAATATCTACTGTTTGATTTGAGGTACAGTTTCCTGTTCCTTTTGCTGTTATTATGTACTGTACTGTTCCTGCATTGTTTACATTACTCAATCCTAAGTTTTGCGTAATGTTTGTTACTGATTGATCTGTTGCTTGTGCTGAGTTACCTGTTACATTGGTTCCTGTGGTTGTCCATGTATAGGTATATGTTGCTGCTCCAGAACTTAAGTTGATTACTGCATTGGTTCCTTTACAGATAGTTGCTTGCGCTGCTGTTGCTGTAAATACTGGTAAATCATTAATAGTTATATCTGCTTTTGCTCTTGCACTCTCACATCCATTTACTGTAGTGGTTACATACAATGATTGTGTGCCTACTGTTGCAGTTGATATCGTTGGTTGGGTTGCTGATGATGTTGTTGTTGTATTATCTGCATACCATTTTAATGCTGTATTTGGTGTAACTGTAATTATTGGTGATGTTGCATTTTTACACACACTTACTGCAGTTGGCACTGGTGCTGTTGGGATGTCATTTACTACTACTGTGGTTGTACCCGCTGCACTTGTACATCCGTTTTTGGTTACTGTTACTGAATATACACCTGCATTTGAGGTTGGTGTTAATGCTGCCGATGCTATCGTTGGTGTTTTTGAATTAGCTGTAAAACCTGCTGGTCCTGTCCATGCATATCCATTCGATGCATCTACTAATGTGGTTGCTACATTAGCATCTAAATCTATTTGTTTCCCTACGCAGTATGGTCCTGTATTTGTTGGTGCTGGCGTTGTTGGGGTTGGATTTACTGTTACTATATGTCTAACTGTTGTGCCGACACATGAACCCGATTTAGGGGTAATATAATATACATACGAACCAGATACTGTTCCTACAGGTACACTTAAGCCTGTTTGAGCTCTATCTGTATTGTGTGCAACTCCTGTTCCTGAGGTTGGGTTTGGTGTTGGATTGGTTACTACTGCAGTTGCTGGAGCTATTGTTGTATCTTTTCCTCTCCAATCATATGTTGCTGTAGTTGGATTTAATGTTACTAAAGTAGCTGCCATCGCTTTGCCCGAACATATTGTTTGGCTTGCTGATACTGTTGCCACTGGTGCTGCTGTAATTACTACTTTGGACGCTGTTGACACTGCACTTGAACAACCTGCGATTACTACTTGAGCTGTATAATCTCCAGCCTCTGTTAAAGCAACTCCTGTCTTGTTCATTTGGTTTGAAGACGCTCCTGATCCTTGCGCTGCTGTTGAACCTGATGGCTTAGTCCATATCCACGTTGCTGTGCCTGTTGTTGTTGTCGCTGCTGTTAAGGCTAAATTATTACCAACACATAATGTTAATGTGCCTGATATCGTTGGCGTTGCTGGGGTAGGTTTAACGGTTAATTGAACCCATTTACTGTTTAATATACATGTTGATGGCGTTGATGCTGTTACAACTCTATACCATGCACCATTATCTGTAAATGGTACATTCGTTAATGATAAACTTGTTGTTGTATTCGCTATATCTACATATTTTGTAGCATTTGAGGTATCGGCTGCTGTTGTAACTTTTTGCCATTTTACAACTGTACTCGCTGGGGATGAAGCCATTGTTACTCCAAAGGTCGCTGTTTCTGTTTGACATACAGATTGTGCCGCTGGCTGGGTGGTGATGACGGG
>JBEEOW010000005.1:0-160959 GCA_041191405.1 Bacteroidota bacterium | reverse complement strand
GGTCTTTTTCAAATGTAGAAATTGAACCATCACGAAGTTTTACAAAACCTTTACTCAATACTTTGACTGATTCTGAGGGATTGTCAGCATTGATTAAGTATTGATTTTCAAAGTCATCATAAGAAAGCTCACTTTCAATGGGTGGCTCTTCTGATTCAATGTTTTTCACAGAAATTAGTACTTTTTGATGGCTTAAATCATTAAGCAATACAGAAACTTCTGTTAAACCATTGTTCATGGTAAAGCTGAGGTGTTTTTGAATTTCCATAAGGGTTGATTATTATAATTGAGGAATGTTAATCTTTCCAAGAGTGTTTGCGAAACACCAAAATGTCTGTACCGATGTAAGTGTTGGGGAACACATTATTGGGTAATCGGTAGGCTTCAATAAGTTCGGCTTTGGCGTGGATTTCTTCTTTGATTTTGTTGTATTTATTGTCATTTCGCATAAATGAGCTAGGGATAATAAACACCATCAAACCACCAATTTTGAGTAAATCCAAACCTCGTGTGATAAAGTATTGGTCGAATGTGAGAGCTTCGGTAACTGTTTTTTCTTTTGGGGAATATTGGCTTACAAAACTCTCATAAGGTGGATTGCCAATAATAAGGTCATAATCGCCTTTGGTTTTAGGTAAATGAAAATTGCCACGAAAGAATTTAGTCTCGAAACTGCCTAATGTGATATTGGCTTTTGGGTATAAAAGTTTTGCAATATTGTATGCAATTGGGTCAATTTCAAAAGCATCAATCAAAGCTGGATTATGGTATTTAAAAAATCTGCCAGTACCGCAACTTGGTTCAAGGACTTTACCTGTGTTAGTAAAACCATTTTTGTAGGCAAGTCCCCACATTTTTTGAATGATTTCATCAGGTGTGTAAAACTCACTTAAAATACCTTGTCCTCGAACACCGTCTTTGGCTAAGCCACCAATTCCTTCATAGCTGATTAAAAGTTCTCTTTCAGCTTCAGTTGGCGTTCTGTTTTCGTTCAGAATCAGTTCAACCAAATCTCGGATTGATTGTGTTTTTGTTGATTGGTTAGATCTGGGAACATTCTCTTTCTCTACTTCCTCAACAATGGCACGAGCTATTAATTGGTTTAAATCTTGTCCAGATTCAATTATGGCATTCCAAGTAGAAAGCAATAAACAGCAAGCATCAAGATTGATTTTAGAATAAGTATTGTTGATTTGTAAATCAGCAAGAATGGTAAGGATAAACTCAATGTCAATATCAAAACCAAGTGGAGGTTTAACCTCAATAAAAAAATCACCAGCCTCCTTGGCTGATTTAGGCGAATCACGAGTAAGTTTAGTTACCTGAAATTTCTCACCAGTTTTATCTAGTAAAAGTTTTTTAAGTTCTAAAGATGTTTTAATCGTAGGCATGAATATTTGCGATTTTGTATCTGCAAATATTCATGTCAATGACTACAAGTTGGAGAGAATTTTACCGTTATGGGGTTTTATTGTAATTATATTAGCTTAGTAATATTTGTGTTATATTTTGATTTGATAATTTTAAAATTAGAGGGATTTAATTTTTTATTGAAATATATGTCAATTTTGTTTAAATAACTTATGAAATTATTGTAAAGGGTTAAGTTTAATTGATATTTATCCCTAGAATACTTTAATTTTTCAACTATTTGAGTAAAATGTTGAATGAATTCCAAATATTCAGGATATCTTTCATTAAATGTTTTATCTATTAAATCAATTTCATTTATTTCAACTTGTTTATTTTCTATAAGTTGTATTTCATTTTTAATTAATTTTCTTTTATGGTTAAATGCTTCATTTTCTTTATATAATAATGTGTATGTGTTATTTAAAGATTCAATTTCTAATGATAGATTTAGTAAAGTTTTTTTAATATTTTCGGATTCTATAAGTAATGTTGGTTGAATTTTTTTATTACATATTTCAATTCGATTTATAAATGCAGAAATAGTTGAAATATTTTCATACTCAAGTATTTTATTTATAAAATCTAATGCACCACTTATTTTTTCACCTCTAAAATCAATTAATAAAATTCCTTCTTTATTAACTTTAATTTTTTCAAACGTATTTATTTTTTTAAATAAAAATTCTTCATTATTTAAGATGTTTTCTAATCCATTTACCATTATTTCACATTCTTTTAAAATGTATTTATCAATAAATAACATTTCATTAATAATTGATAAATTACATGCATCTTTAGAATATTTCATAACATCAGACCAAGCTTCATTTACTAATGGATAAGATTGAGTATATCTAATTATTTCAGAAAATTTTGCAAATTCATATTCAATCCATTCAGAAAGTGGTGTTATTTCAATTTCTTTAAATTTGAGTTTAATATAAAAATAACTAGATTTTCCATAACCAAAATTTGTTTTAATTTCAATTGAAAAATTATCCGTAAGTTGATAAACTGGGTTAGACCAACCATTAATACGATGTGAAAATGTTAAAATACTTGTATCTTTTTGACATTTATAATAACATTTTGAAATTGATGAGGCTTTGTTCCAAAGTATAAACGTGTTTAAAATTGTATCTTTTAAATCATTTATATTTTTTTCAAAATCATTTTGACCTTTAATTGTACTGTTTGTAATAATTAAGTCATATTGATTTTTGTTTTCTTCAATTATTTTATATCGTTTTTTTATGTCTTCAATAAGATTTGGTTTTTCTTTAAGTCCTTCATTATGACCCGAAAGTTTTATACAATATCTATAGTTGGAATTTAATTCATTTAAAGCTTTGGAATTTGAAATGAATTCAATAATATTTTCAATATTTTGTGTATTGCAAATATTTGAAAATGTATTTAATAATGATTCGTTTTCATTCTCTATATTGATGAAATCTATATCTATTTGATTTGTATTACTATTTTTTTTTAGGACACAAATACAATCTTCATTAATTTTATTGTTCATAAACTTTAAGTTTAAAAATATTTTTGAATAATTTTTAAATCAAGTCTTAAACGTTTGATTTTAATTTAAGTTTAAATTAAAAAAAATCAACTTCCTCCCAACCACTTCAACCACTTTCACCGTAACCGCATTCCCACACATTTTGTAACTTTGGGTCTTCGCAATTTCTCTCACTTCACCATTGTAAACACCAAACTTAGTCCAATTGTCTGGGAATCCTTGTAATCGTTCACATTCAATTTCGGTTAACCTACGAATGGTTTTACCTTCAAGAATCATATTGTCTTTTTGAACACTTGTAAGGCAATTGGTTTTGGTTTCATCTCCAAATTCCAAACATTGTTTACCACCTTTTTCACGATTTTCATTTCGTTGGGCTACACAGATTTTGGCTTTATCATCTAACCTACTTGAAGACAAACAAGTCATAATGCCTTCAGGGTCATTAACTCTATCACGTTGACGAGTTGTATTTCCAAAATTTTCTTTGAAGTTTAGATTTTTGATGATTAGTGTATTTCTAATATTGTCACTTTGGCTTTTTAAAGTAGGAATAATGTTTCTATTGTCCTGTACCCATTTATCCTTAGAACCAGCCCAATACAACAAACTATTACTTTTGTCAACATACACACCTTGGTTTACTTGTGTATCTATGGTGTGAGCAATGCCTTTACCTACAATTCCTCTTCGAGTTGTGCTGTGAGATACATTAAAATCTATGCTATCACCAACATTTACCACTTCAAATCCTTTCTTGTTATTGGATTTGATTAAAGTCATTCCGCTGTGGTGTCCTCCACTTGCTCCTCCAGCGGTAATTGCTCTAACAATTGCGGTTTCTGATTTCCCTTCAATAGACCTAATATCGCTTGATGTGAGAGGAAATATTCTTCTGCAACTACTGGTTCCAAGATGTCCGACAAAGTAAGTTCGTTCACGATTTTGGGGCAATAACCAAGCTGTATTAAGAAGCTGCATTTCAAGGCTGTATTGTGTACAACCTGAATCAAGGTCGGAGAGAATTTTAACTGTTTCGTAGAAGTCATAGCCTTCATTGACAGAAAGCAATCCTTTGACGCTTTCAGCAATGAAAACTTGAGGTTTAGTTTCATTGATGAGCCTAACTGCCTCAGTAAGTAAGCCACTTCGTGTACCATCTCTTTGCCCTTGGCGTTTTCCAGCAATGGAATTATCTTGGCAAGGCCATCCGAAAGTGATGATGTCAATTTTGTCGAGGTTTGCTCCCCGAACAGATTCAATTGAGCCGACATATTCTGCATGTTTGAAATTGTATTGATAGTTTGCTATTGCGTGTTTATCTATTTCGCTGAAATAATGCTTTTTGATTACAAAACCAGCCTCGGTTAATCCTTTTGCAAAACCACCAATACCAGCAAAAAGGTCGAGCAAAACAATTTCCTTTTTCATACAGACAAAAAGTTTAAAGTCTGAAAAAATGAATACAGGAGAATGGAATAATTGGTAATCATTGACATAAATATTTGCGATTTGTGTCAACAAATATTTGTATCAATGACTACATGTTGGAGAGGATTTTACCGTTATAGTGTATAAATGAGAGATATTTTGATAAATTTACATTTAGTAAATACTATTAAGACTAACAAAATTTATATTTCATTGGTATTTTAAAATGGCAGATTTCCTTACAACTAAATCAATTGCATATCAACTTGAAGAAGTTATAAAAAAAGCTAATCAAAAGCTTTACATTTTTACACCATATTTAAAACTTTCAGAAACATATTTTGAAAGATTAAAAGAAGCGACTGATAAAAACATTGAATGTACTGTTGTTTATGGCAAAACTGACTTAACAAAACATGATGAAAATTTATTGAATCAGCTAAGATGCAACATATATTATAAAGAAAATTTACATGGGAAATGTTTTGCAAATGAAAATACAGCTATAATTACATCAATGAATTTACACTCTTTTTCTGAAGCTAACAATAGGGAATTTGGAGTTTTACTTTGTAGAGAGAAAGATGACGAAGCATATATTGACTGTATTAACGAGATTAATTCAATAATTAAACAGGCTAAAGAGATAAGAATAATTGATGAAATTACAAAAGTTTCCAATATTGAAAGTAATGATTTTAATACTTGTTGGTTTCAATATCTTAAAGTAAATTTTCCAAATGTTATATTTGAAAATGACGATAGTTTAATTTTAGCAGATAATTTTCCTTTAGAAAAAGTTAAATTTTCTACAAAGTATGGATTTATTACCTTAAGTTTTGAAAAGTTTTCTAAAATTGTAAATGCTAGAAAATTAAACAAACTGGATCATTTGAATAATTTATTAAGTAACTATAGATTTTATTGGAATAACTCTACACAATTATCAATATATCCCTTATCAAAAATAGAATTTCAAAGTATAGATGAAGAATTAAAATATTGTGCAACAGGGTTAAATATATTAATTCAAGAGTTGTTGAAAATTTAATGACTTAACTCATTGAACCTTCTCTCTTCCTACTCAACTTCCTTTTCAAAATACTCAATTCAGATTGAATGGTAGCATAAGCTTGTTCACGTTCTACAAGCTTTTGCTCATTTATTTGTAATTGAGATTCAAGTTTACTCACTTGTAGTTGATGTTTTACAATTTTTTGCTCAGCTAAAATATTGCTTTCCGTTAATGAATTACACATATTTTCAGATTCCTGTAATTTGGATTGAAGTATTACAAATTTTTGTAATTGCACATCAATAGAATTTAAGTTTTCTAGGTGTTCTTTCCATTTTTTTACAAATAATTCTGCATAAATAAAGTTAATACAAGCAATCATTATACTTACAAATACAATTTGAAAAATCTTCGTAGTGTTTGTTTCTGTAAACACATCAAAGAAAAATAACGTAGTCATTAATGTACAAAATGCCAAAAAGTATTGGATAGATTTATGAACATAATTACTATTTGCTGTGGCAAGTAATACGGTTAACTCAAATGCGATTGCCATACCCCAAGCTGTGATTTCTTTGGCAATTTCACCCATATCACTTGGAAGTGTTCTCACAAATAAGGTATGCGAATCGAATACCAAAGCCACAATTATTAATAACATGGCTATCATAACAGCCTTTACGGAAGTGATAAAATTACCTATTTGATTCATTTTAGAAATGTAAGTTAACGATGGTTAATGAGAGTTTTCTTTCATTAAAAATACAAAAATCTGTAGTCACAATCTACAAATATTTGTAAGAATACATTTCATTGTAAAATATTATAATGTTGAATATCAGTATTAAAGAAATTGTCGAATACAAATATTTGTAATAAAAATCTTAAAAATAAAATTAGATTAATTGTAAACCCAAATATTTGTAAAAACAATACAAATATTTGGGTTTGCCTTACAATTATTTGTATGTGTGCTACAAATAATTGTATTAATGATTAAAATTTTTTTTTTCAGTCTTACAAATATTTGGAAAAGCAATCCAAATATTTGTATTAAAACAATGGTTCAATTTTTTGATCTAAGGCTTTAGGAGACAAATCTATTTCCTTGTTTGCTAAATCAGAAAAATTGTTAGCTTCCAAATTACATGCTACAAATTCTCTGCCAAGGAAACCTTCACGGTTTTTACCAAAGATAATTTCAGCATTACCAACTGTACTGTTCCCAAATTCATCTTGTAAAATGTCATAATATTCGTCTCTGTAAATAAACATTACCACATCAGCATCTTGTTCTATGGCTCCTGATTCACGTAAATCAGCAAGTACAGGTCGTTTATTATTTCTTGATTCCACAGCTCTTGATAATTGAGATAATGCAATGATTGGTATGTCAAGTTCCTTGCTTAACAACTTCAACCCACGACTGATTGCACTGATAGCATTCTCACGATTAGCATTTCCACCTTCACCTTCCATGAGTTGTAAGTAATCAACAGCAAGTAAATCCAAGCCAAATTTTGCTTTCATGTTAATGGCTTTTGCTCTCAAAGTGGAAATGGTCAGCAATGGGTCATCATCAATTTGAAATTTCATTTGTGCAATCACATTGGTTGCTTGTTGCACCTTATCAAGTTCTCCTTCAAAAAATATTTTTCGTTTTATGCGGTTAACGCTGATGCCAGTTTCCATTGAAAGCAATTTTAAACCAAGCTTTACTTTGCTCATTTCTAATGAGAATAATGCAACACTTTTTGCATAAAGCACCGTTGCATTTCTAAGGATTTTCAAAACCAAAGTGGTTTTACCCATTCCTGGACGAGCTGCCACAATCACCAATTCGCCATTTCCAAATCCACCACCAAGAACTGCATCACAACCTCTAAAACCTGTTGGTACAAAATGAATACTTTGGCTAAAGTCTGTACTTAAAATTTCCTTGGTAATATCTTGAATAGAACTGCCTTTTTTCACCGAGAGAAAATCATTGGTTCTAATCAATACATTCTGAATTTTGCTCAAAGTATCGAATACATCTTTGCTCAAATCATAACTACAATTGATTAAAAATTGACCTTGTGGGATTAACACTCGCCTAACCCACAATTCTTTCAAAATGTAAATGTGGTAAAAGATGTTTGTAGAAGAGTTAACCCTAAAAGTTAGCTCGTTAACGTAGGTTAATTCAAGCTTTTTACCAGAGTGTTTTATTTCATTTGAAACTGTTAACAAATCAACATTTCTGCCAGAATTAAACAATCTCGCAATTGCTTCAAAAACTATTTGATTTTCGATTTTGTAAAACAATTCCTTGCTATGAATCAAACCAATAACCTCAAGTAAGCAATTGCTATCAATGAGGATTGCACCTAAAACCACCGATTCAAGTTCAAGGTCTTGTGGTGGAATTGGTAAAGTGTTTTGAATTTCTGTTTTCTTCATGGTTTATACTAAATCATTTCAGAAATAAGTCTCATGTAGGCTGGTTGCTTCACAACTTGGTTTTGTTTTGCTTGATGTTTTTGTGAATTATCACGGATTTCTCCTACAATTTCATTGAAATATTTATCCAGACTTGTGAAATTTCGGTACTGTTTCTGTAAAAACTCACTTAACAGACCCTTGTTCGTCCATAACCATGTGAATTTTTGAATTATATTGGCATCTGTGACGATATTTCCCTCTGAGTCAAGTAAACCTTCCAACTTGCGTATAAGTGGCGGAATTGCCATGTTATTTTCCTTATTTTGAACATATTTCAGTTTGTTTCCCTTTTCCCAAATCGAAATAATGGCTTCTCGTGCCGGGTGGGGCTTTTTCTTGGCTTTGGCGGAATCGCTGGGCGGGCTTGAATTTTTATTTGTTTGCGTTGAATTTGATGATTTTTGGTTTGATTCATTTTTTTCAGCTTCAAAACACCCTAGAAGCAATTCTGAAGAAATAGAATTAATTATATCACCAGTGGAGGAAAAATTTTCACAAGTACTAACTACATCCGTAGGATGAATATTAACTTGCTTATTGCTTTTACTTATTGCTTTATGCTGTATTGATGATGAAATAAGTGACTCTTGAAGTGACTCATGCGAGGTATTCAATGAGTAACTATCAATCTCTTCTTTTTTTATTTGAACTAATTTGTCTTCTAAACCATTATCGTTTTCAATCATTTTAAAGAATCTTGAAAATCTTCTTTTGTTTTCTTCCACCTCTTTTTCAAAAGGTACTATCATGTATTGTTCAATGATTCCTTCAACAAATCTCATTCTTTTCTTAGCACATAAAAGCCAATATTGTTGAATTTCTTCACCAGTTATGATATTGTATTTTTCAAATATTTCTTTAGAAAAGAAACTCTTGTCAAAATAGTATTTTAGATTTGATTCAATTTCAACTATTGTATATTCATATTCAACTGCAAAATCTTCTTTTGTTTCTTGATCCCATAAAACCCAGTAACCTGAATGTTTTTGAGAACCGATATATTCAAGTAAGTCATGGTACATTAAAGTTGCTATTTTACCCATGATTCTTCTTAAAGCTTTATGTTTTTTTGTCTTAGTACAAGGGCTTGGAATATATTCAAGGCTTTGTTTATTCTTGCTTATTATAATATTTGAATCTGACATATTTAAAATATTAAAGTTAAAGTGAAATTTTAAGTTAAATTTTTACTTGAAGTTGCTATTTAACCTTCAAAGCATCACGTTCATTTTTGGCTTGAATTAGTCTTGAAACACGTCTGTTTTCATTGTATTTTTCACGCATAGTCATGTTTCGAGAACAATAAGGATCTTTCATTCCTGGTGCAAGTTTAGGAAGTTCGGAGTCGGGGAGACGCTTAATAATTTCACCTTTGTAGTTGGTGTAGTATTCTGAATATTTACCTATGATTGGCATAATAAAAATATGATTATACTTTTTTCTTAGCTTTAGTTTTTGAGATAGAAATACCCACAATTTGTTTTTTTGAAATTGCTTCAAAAATCATATTATCATGGTTGTCTTTTTCAGCTTTGATGTCTTTGAAATTCAATAATCGTTCAACTTCTGTGCGTGGAATTAAAGTCACCCCAACACTAGAAGCAGCTAGTTTCATAATCTCACCATTGACAATTTTCAAGCGAATTGTAGAGCGAGATAAGCCTGTTAGTTTTACTACTTCAGCAATCTTATATGATTCCTTTGTAAGCTTAGGGTTACTTACCATTTGGAGTTGTTGTTCAATCAATTGTTTATTGATGTCAGCAAGTCTGCCAAACAAAGATTCAAGCTCTTTGATGCGACTTGAAAGCGGAGCTAAATCATCAAGAGTTAGTGCTTTAGATAAATCAAAATTGTTGTTTATTTTCATCTGATTTGTCGTTTTTTTATTCTGCCCCAAAGAGAATAAAAAAAGAAATACCAAAACAGTTGCTAAGGGTTGCTAAAATGGTAGCAACCTTTAGCAACCCCCAATGAATATCAATAGGTTACAATTGTATTTTTTTAGATTTTTTTGAAAAAACTTGAAAAAACTTGAAAAAACTTGAAAATATTTTTTGAAAACTAAAAATTGGGATATTTGATATGTGTAAAAATCAACAATTGAATGACGGAATAGGTATCGTTTGTTATAATCTAATTACAAATAAATAGAGTAGAAGTATAAACGATTTTGGGGAAAACTTAAAATTCCGAACATTAAAAATTGCTTGAATTTTCAATATTCGGAATTTTGTACAGTGAATTAATTGTTGTTTTTATATAAAACTATGGTTTTGAAATTGAATAGCTAGCCTATATACTTTCATACATTTTGAATAACAAACCTTTAATATGAAATTTAGTACTATCATCAATATTGTAAAATTTATTTTTTAAACTTGAAAAAGATACAGATTCAGACTTCTTAGTAATAAAATTTCCAGATATAAAATGAATGATATTTGAATGGCTTTTATTGGTAATTAAGCCATTTTCAACCAATATTTTAAAAAAATATGCAACCTGTCCTACAGAAAGTGAAGTTTCAATCTTGATAGTATCTTCTTTAATAATGTTAGTTTGTTGAGGATTGAAATTTTCTTGTTTTTTTCTACATTTCTTTAATTCTTGTTTAAGCCAATCAACTAATGAAGGTTTTAATTCTAGGTAATCCATTGTAAATGAATATCCCTTTCTAACAGGAATATTATTATAAATCTGAAAATGATCAATTAAAATTTCCTCTTGTTGAAATGGATTAAAAACTTCAATTATTTGACTTATTATCATTGATTTTAAATACTCGAATAAATGAACTGAATTGAAGTTGTTGGAAATTAGAAATTTAATAAAAGTAGTTTCAAAATCATTAGACGAAATTAAAATATTGAAATCTTGTTTCCAATTATCCCAAAATTCGGAATAAAACCTACTAGTGTAAATAGTTATGCTTTTATAAACATTGATTTCAAATAGGGGGGAAAGAATATTGAATAAATTCTTATTGAGTTTAGATTTTAAAGTCGGATAAGTAGATTCAATTATATCAGCATATTTTAATGCAAGTTTATGTTTACCCATATCAGAAATAGGTAATTTTTCATCTAGATAGTTATTGAAAACAATTTCTAAAAAATGAAGAATAGCATCACTTTTACCATAAATTGAATCAATTTCCTTTTTGTGGTTTAGTTCAGATTGATGGTTTCTTATATACAGTTTAGTAGCTTCTTCTGTATTAATTTGGAAGCAATTTTTCTTTAGATTTTCAATTACTAGTGCTACTTCATTGTTTGAATCATTGTTATCTTTAATTAAATCATCAAGAATTTGGAGTTCGTATTTCAAAGTAAATAAGGTGTTTAGTTTGAAGAAAGAAAATTGAAAAAACACAATAATAACCTCCCATTATTTATGTGTGAAATTTTAGTTTAGTTGGGTGTAATGTTAAACTAAAATTGAATTGTACTCGTGTTGTTTTTTTAGTTTAAATGATTTTAATAGTTGGGGACTTAATTAACAAATAAAATTTAATGAAGGATGTAATAAGTGAAACATAATCCATAAATTAATATTTTATTACTAACAATTTTAGTGTTTAAATATTATGTTTGGAGATTGATTTTTTTAAAGTTTATATAATTAAAATTTAAAGTGAAAGATTAATTTGATATTTAGTAGAGCTAAATAAGTATGACATTTTTTAGTATGAAATTTTGTCATTAAATTCGCAAATAATTAAGAGGAATGAGTGTCATCCTTATTGTCATCCAAAGTAGGTTAAGGCTATGAACGACAGTGGTTTATATATTACTCATAATCAGGTGGTCCCTGGTTCGAGCCCAGGTGGGCCCACAACAATTAAACCTCTTAATTCTAGCGAGTTAAGAGGTTTTTTTATGCCTTTTTTTAATATAATATCATATATCAATCTTAAATATTATTTTTAATTGTAATTTCCCCAAAAAATAGAAAATGATAAAATTCGCATATACAATCCTTTATGTAGAGGATGTTGCCAAATCTTTGAAATTTTATGAAGATGCTTTTGACTTCAAAACCAAGTTCATTACTCCAGATAATTCGTATGGAGAAGTAATTTCAGGAGAAACAATTCTTTCATTTGCTAGTAAAGAATTAGCAAATTCAAATCTTAAAGATGGATTTATTGAGAGTTGTGTAAGTCAAAAGCCTTTTGGAATTGAAATTGGTTTTGCAACTGACAATGTACCAAATACTGTAGATAAAGCTATAAATGCTGGTGCTCAACTCGCAGCTGAACCTAAAACCAAACCCTGGGGTCAAATTGTTGCCTATGTTAGAGATATTGATGGATTTTTAATTGAAATCTGCACTCCAATTGTTTAACTTATAATCTTCAATTAGTGAAAATTAATTATTTAATCCTTATTGTTTTGTTTGTTTCAAATTGGTCTTTTGGTCAATCAATTCATACATCATTACCTAAAAAAAACAATAAATCAGATAGATATATGTTTTATCTACATGGTAAAATTATTGAAGACAAAGGTGTTAATGGTATCCACCCTGATTTTGGTAAATTTGAGTACAATAAAATATTAGATACTTTATCTAAAGCTGGTTTTGTAGTAATAAGTGAAGCTAGGGCTAAAGATACAGACACTGATTTATATGCTATTAAGATAATTTCTCAAATAGATAGTTTATTAAAAGCAAAAGTCTCACCTGAAAATATTACAGTGGTTGGAGCGTCAAAAGGAGCATGGATAAGTATTATAGTTTCTTCAAAATTAAAAAATGATAAAGTGAATTTTGTGTTTATGGGTATTTGTGGAGATGATTATGATTATTCTCAAGAAATGTTCAAAGTCTGTGGAAATGTACTTTCTATTTATGAGAAATCTGATCCTTTAGGTACATCTTGTAGTAAAATTTTGAATAAGAATGGATGTTTAACTTATTCAAAGGAAATTGAACTCAATTTAGGTGTTGGACATGGTTTTCTATACAAACCATATAAAGAATGGGTGATACCAGTAATTGAATGGGCTAGAAATAAAAAGTAGCTTATTTTCTATTTATCCTTTATTCTTATGCGTTTGCTAAGCAGGAATAATATTTTAACTTTGTTATTCATTTGAAATAAAATTTGAAAATATAATTATATGATTTCGGTTGACGGAGTAAGTAAAGCATTTAATGGAACTACACTTTTTAGTGATATTTCATTCAATATCAATGATAAAGATAGAATAGCTTTGATGGGTAAAAATGGTGCTGGTAAATCTACTTTATTAAAGATTATTGCTGGAGCGGATAAACCAACCACAGGAAAAATATCTGCCCCAAGTGATGCTGTAATTGCTTATTTGCCTCAACATTTGTTGATTAATGATAATTGTACCGTTTTTGAAGAAGCATCTAAAGCTTTCGCAGAAATGAGTGCAATGAAAAAAGAACTCGACGAAATTAATAAGCAACTTGAAGTGAGAACTGATTACGAATCAGATGATTATTCAAAGTTGATTGAGCGTTTATCGGAGTTGAGTGAAAAAGTTTATACACTTGATGATAAAAACTACGACGAAGAAGTTGAAAAAATATTACTTGGTTTAGGCTTTACAAGAGAAGATTTTACTCGTTCGACTACTGAATTTAGTGGTGGTTGGAGAATGAGAATTGAACTTGCTAAAATTCTTTTACAAGACCCAGATTTGATTTTGTTGGATGAGCCTACCAACCATTTGGATATTGAATCTATTCAGTGGCTTGAAGATTTTTTAATTTCAAGTGCCAAAGCTGTAATTGTAATCTCTCACGATAGAGCTTTTGTTGACAATATCACCAATAGAACCATTGAGGTTACTATGGGTAAAATTTACGATTACAAAACGAACTATTCGCATTATTTAGAACTTCGCAAGGAACGTAGGGAACAACAACAAAAGGCTGTTGATGAACAACAACGTATGATTGCTGATAACATGGAGTTTATCGAGCGATTTAAAGGTACTTATTCAAAAACCTTACAAGTGCAATCAAGGGTGAAAATGCTTGAGAAACTGGAAATTTTGGAAGTTGACGAAGTAGATTCATCGGCATTGAACTTGAAATTTCCACCGGCACCACGCTCAGGAAATTACCCAGTTATTGTGGAAGATTTAAGTAAAAAATACGGCGACCATGTAGTTTTCAAAAATGCTTCATTTACCATAGAAAGAGGTCAGAAAGTTGCTTTTGTTGGTAAAAATGGAGAAGGTAAATCTACCATGATTAAAGCAATTATGGGCGAAATTGAGTACGAAGGAAAGTTGCAATTGGGTCACAATTCCATGATTGGGTATTTTGCTCAAAACCAAGCTGCCTTGTTAGACGAAGAATTGACTGTATTTCAAACCGTTGATAATATTGCAGTTGGAGATATTCGTACTAAAATAAAAGATATTTTAGGCGCTTTTATGTTTGGCGGTGAAGCTTCAGGGAAAAAAGTAAAAGTACTTTCGGGTGGAGAGAAAACTCGTTTGGCAATGATTAAATTATTGCTTGAGCCTGTTAACTTACTGATTCTCGATGAGCCTACTAACCATTTGGATATCAAAACTAAAGATATTTTAAAAGATGCCTTAAAAGCATTTGACGGAACAATAATCTTAGTATCACATGATAGAGATTTCCTTGATGGCTTAGCAACCAATGTGTATGAATTTGCTCAGAAAAGAGTAATTGACCACCAAGAAGATATTGCAGGTTTCTTAAGAAATAAGAAAATTGAAAATCTGAAGGAGATAGAAAGAAAAGCAAAGTAAAAATTGGGAAAGTAGCAATTACGGTGGTTGAGCGAAGTCGAAACCTAAGTAATTGCTACTTTCCCAATTTTGTCTGAATTAGAATTGAAAGATTAAATTCCTATAATCTTTTAATCCTTTAAATCTTAGTTCAGACAATTTATTAGATTACTTTTTTCTCAGAATAAACAAATACACTTTTTTATTGAGTAGCTGTCATGCTGTAGCAATTAGCATCTTATTTATTCATTTAAAAAATAAAATTTTTATGAAAATCTCTAAAAAATCAGATAAATTTTCAGGATTAGTTGAGCTGATCAATAATGAAGTTATCTTTAAATCTAATGGTAATATTATAGATAAGTTTTTAATTTCAAATGTTAAAGTAATAGCTGAATTTACAACTGATTCAGATATGAGTGGAAATGATTATTTCCTTGTTTTTGTTGAAAATGACAATGTTATTCATTACGTTCCTGTTTATGCTCAAAATTTTGAAAATTTTATACAAGAAATTGAAGTTATTTTAAATCTAAAAATTACTTTTAGTCTGGCAAATTCAATAAGGATTAATTCAAATATAATTTTTCCTAAAGATTTTCAGAATAGAAAATTATTTCAATTTGTAACAGTTGAACCAACAGGGTTTTGGCAAACTTTATTCGTCATTTTTAGCAAAATTAAACCTACAAAATTACAACTAGCTGAATATATTATACATTATAAAAAGTAAAAGGCTCAAAATATTACATTTTGAACCTTTTGATAATTTAAAGAAATCTTAATGATTAAACTGAAAAACTTTCGCCACAACCACAAGTACGAGTAGCATTTGGGTTAATGAATTGGAAACCTTTACCGTTTAATCCGTCGGTGTAGTCAAGTTGAGTACCAAGAAGATAAAGTAAACTTTTTTTGTCAACTAATATTTTAATTCCCTTATCTTCAAATATTTGGTCCTTTTCGTCAATCTTGTTATCGAAGTCTAAATCATACATTAAACCCGAACAACCACCACCTTTTACTGACACTCTTATATTATAATCAACACCGTAGCCTTCTTTTGCTCTTAATTGCTCTACGTGTTCTTTAGCTTTATCTGTAACTGAAATCATAAATTCGTATGTTATAATGACAAAATTAAATACTTTTGGGGTTATAACCTTAATTACAACCGAAAAGTTTGATTAAAATCAGTTTTTTCATTTAAATTATGATAAAAAAAATAGACCATATTGCTTTTGCTTCGCTTGTTGGTGACGAAATGGTGAAACTTTTTACCGATTTGCTTCAGATTCCGTTGGAAAACAAAGAGTTGGTGGAGTCGCAACAAGTGAATACTTTTTTTATGCCAATCGGTGAAACGCATCTCGAAGTACTTGAAAGTACAAAGGAGGGAAGTAATGTTGATAAATTTCTTCAAAATCGTGGAGAAGGTATTCATCATATTGCTTTTGAAACTGATAATATTTTGCAAGAAATGGAGCGAATATCAGCTTTAGGTTTTACATTTACATTGGCAGAGCCAGGAATTGGTGCTGGAAATAAATTAGTGAATTTTATTCATCCAAAACATACGCATGGTATTTTGGTTGAATTGTGTGAATATATAAATAAGTAGTAATGAGCAGAACAGAATTAGGTACTCTTGGAGAGTTTGGTTTGATTGATAGAATTAAAAGTAATTTTACTAATCATTTGAATACTAGTACAATTAAAGGCATCGGCGATGATTGTGCTGTTATTGACATTGATAATGAAAATGCTTTATTGATTTCAACGGATATGTTGGTTGAAGGCGTACATTTTGATTTATCATATACTCCATTGAAACATTTGGGCTACAAAGCGGTGGCTGTAAATGTATCTGATATTGCTGCCATGAATGGTATTCCTTCGCAAATTACTGTGAGTTTGGCTTTAAGTAATCGTTTTTCAGTAGAAGCTATCGACGAATTATACGAGGGGATTAAAGCAGCTTGCGAAAATTTTAAAGTTGATTTGGTTGGTGGAGATACCACATCTTCATTAAAAGGCTTGATTATCAGTATTTCGGTATTAGGTAAAGCTAAAAAGAAAAATATTGCATATAGAAGTGGTGCAAATGTAAGTGATGTAGTTTGTGTAACTGGCGATTTAGGCGGGGCATATACTGGCCTACAAATTTTAGAACGTGAAAAACAAGAATTTTTAGCAAATCCAGAAATGCAACCTCAATTAGAAGGTAGAGATTATGTGGTGAAGCGTTTGTTAAAACCAGAGGCTCGTATGGATATTGTTCACGAATTGAGAGAGTTAGGTGTTGTACCAACCTCAATGATTGATATTTCTGACGGATTGGCTTCTGAGTTAATTCATATTTGTACTGCCTCAAATGTTGGTGCTGCCATTTTTGAAGATAAATTACCAATTATGAGTGAAACTGAAAGTAATTTATTCGAATTTGAACTCGACCCAACCATGGCTGCCATGAATGGGGGAGAGGATTATGAGTTATTATTTACATGTTCACTTGCTGATTTTGAAAAATTGAAAAACCACGAGGATATTCATGCCATTGGTTACTTAACCGCTGCAAGTGAAGGAATAAGATTATCATCTAAAAAAGGAAATATTTACCCAATTCAGGCACAAGGTTGGAATCATTTGAGGGAATAATGGAGTTGTCGGTTTTCTGTTTTATAAATTATTATGTTACGTTTGTCAAGGTCTTTGACCGTTGACAACGTAATTATAATATAAAATTATACTAATTAGCTGGTTGATAATAATTTATTGTTCTTCGACTATGCATATTAAATGAATTACAATGTATCGCACGTTGTCAACGGTCGCAGACCTTGACAACCGTAAATAAACTTAACTTTTCAAAAATTTAATTAATTGCAACTGAATATTTAAAACTCTAAACTCTTAACCCTCAACCCTCAACTTAATAAAAACAATGAAATTCAAAATAATACCTCATCAATTACAATTCAAATTTGAAGCGGGTACTTCAAGGGGAGTAATTACAGAAAAGCCTTCGTGGTTTGTGGTTTTGTATGATGCATTGAATCCAGAGAAATTTGGCATTGGAGAGGTGAGTATTATTCCGGGTTTGAGTATTGATAATCCAATTGAAATTGAAAAAGCAATTGAAAAATATGCTAATGCCTTGGTTTTAAAGCCTGATTTTGATACTATTAATTCAATTTCAAATGAGTGGCCAGCTGTAAAGTTTGGTTTAGAAACGGCATTGTTAGATTATCTGCAAAAACAAAATTGTCAATTATTTGCCAATGATTTTTCTAATGGGAATGTAGGTATTCCAATTAACGGTTTGGTTTGGATGGGAACCAAAGAGCAAATGAAAGCCCAATTATTTGAAAAAATAAACGCTGGTTATGATTGTGTTAAGATAAAAATTGGAGCAATTGGTTTTGAGCATGAATTTGATTTACTGAAATTTATCAGAACCGAATTTGGAAACGATATTACCATAAGAGTAGATGCAAATGGTGGTTTTGACGAAAGTAATGTGGTTTCGGTTTTAGAGCAACTAGCGAGTTTACAAATACATTCAATTGAGCAACCTGTTAAAGCTGGACAAACTGAATTGATGGCAAGTTTGTGTACTCAAAATATTATTCCAATTGCCTTAGATGAAGATTTAATTCCGATTAGAACTTTGGAAGAAAAACAACAGCTTTTACAAACAATTAAACCACAATATATTATTTTAAAACCAAGTTTATTAGGTGGTTTAAATACTTCAAAAGAATGGATTCAATTAGCAGAAAATCAGCAAATTGATTGGTGGATAACCTCTGCACTTGAAGCCAATGTGGGTTTAAATGCAATTGCTCAGTTCACATCAACATTTGATATAAATATGCCACAAGGTTTGGGTACAGGGCAATTATATCATAATAATATTCCTTCTCCATTGACAATTGATAAAGGTTATTTGTGGTATCTACCAAATGAAAGTAATTGGAATTTTGAATTGTTAGATTTGTAAAATATAAGGTAGAAGTGAACTGTCCGAATAAATCGGACAGTTAAAAATTCAGAAAAATTATCTTTAAAAGCTTTTAATAATCTAATATTGACAATAAATTAGACGAATAATTAATGAAAATCAATACAATAATATTTACATTCATTTTATTATTATTTCAAAACTGTAATGCCCAAGAGCAAAAAGATACAGTAACATACACCCCGTATTCTGATTTGAATATTATTGGAAAAGAAAAACCTGTTGATTTAATTATTACCAAAGATTATGCTTTACATAAATTAGCTGCTCTTGATTTTGAACGAATGAAAAAAGCAGCTTGGGAGGAAGATAGTATTAAATTATATATCTGTTCCAGTTACAGAAGCATGGATTATCAAGCTAAAATTTGGAATAAAAAGTTTACCAAATTTATTGAAAAAGAAAAACTTACACCCAAACAAGCATTTGATAAAGTACTTGAATATTCTGCTTTGCCAGGCACCTCACGTCATCATTGGGGAACAGAAGTAGATTTAATTGATATCAACAGACCGGTAATTATTGACCCACTAGATAGTAAAAACTTTGAATCAGGTGGTAATTTTGAAAAAATGTATAAATGGCTTCAAAACAACGCCAATTTATATGGATTTTATGAAGTTTACCCTAAAAAAGATAGTTTAGATACTTTAATTGGGGTAAAATTTGAACCTTGGCATTATAGTTATTTGCCACTTGCTAATAAATATTACAGTCAATTATTGGCAATTAATCATTTACAAACCTATTATCAAACTTCTAATTTATTGGGCAAAGAATTTATAACTGACGAATTTTTAAAGAGCTATTTCGAGCATTTTGTTAAATTGAAGGTAAGTGATTTGAAGTATTAGATACAAAGTACTTAAAACTTTAAACTATATATTGGTAGTTGATTTTTGAAAACTCTAAACACTTAACTCTAAACTTAAAAATTAATCCTTATTTTTGTATAAAATATAGTTTTATAAAAAATGGGATATTCAGTTTTAAAGTTAGCCAAAGGAAGAGAAAAAGCAATAGTAAATCGTCATCATTGGATATTTAGTGGGGCTGTGGCAACATTACCCGAAGTACCAAATGGTGAAATGGTTGAAGTAAAAGATGCTTCGGGTAAAACTTTAGGTTACGGATTTTTTTCAACTCATAGTCAGATTACTTGTAGAATGTTCCATTTTGGAGTTACTGAAAAACCAGTTTTTGATTTAGCTTATTGGCAACATAAAATTAATTTAGCTGTTGAAAAACGCAAAGCTTGGATTGATTTAAATATTACAAATACATATAGATTAATTCATGCAGAAGGAGATTTTTTTCCGGGTTTGGTAGTTGATGTTTATAATGATATTTTAGTTATACAAGTTGGCATAAAAGGTATTGAAAGAATACTTCAAACATTGGTTAAAGCTTTTAATAATGAGGGCTTTAAGAATGTTTATTTAAAGTACACTCCACACAAGCAAAATATTGAAAAACTTGAGTTAAAACAAGGTTGGTTAAGTGTAGAGGATAAGAAGAAAAAGACTGTTGTTCAGGTAATTGAAAACCGAATCAAGTTTGAAGTTGATATAGAAAACGGACAAAAAACTGGTTTTTTTATTGACCAAAGAGACAATAGAGCTTATGTAAAAAGGTTTGCAAAAGGAAAAACAGTTTTGAATTGCTTTAGTTATACTGGAGGATTTTCTGTTTATGCTTTAGCAGGCGCTGCAAAATCTGTAACATCTGTTGATATTTCGGAAGATGCAATGAAAGATGCTCGTAAAAATGGCAAGCTAAATGGTTTTGATGCAAACCACGAAACTGTGGTTGCTGATTGTTTCGATTATTTGAGAAATGCACCTGAAAATCATTTTGATATGATTATTCTTGACCCACCAGCATTTGCAAAAAATGCAAATGCAGTTAAAAATGCTTCATTAGGTTACAAGGATATCAACTTGCAAGCATTAAAAATGATTAAACCAGGTGGTTTTTTGTTTACCTATTCTTGCTCTCAACATATTGATGCTGATTTATTTCAAAAAATAATTTTTGCTGCAGCAGCAGATTCAGGCAGAAATGTTCAAATTATTCATAAATTATTACAATCAGTTGATCATCCTGTAAATATATTTCATCCCGAAGGCGAATACCTTAAAGGTTTGGTGCTTTGGGTGGAGTAATAGTTATTAAGTTAAGGGTTTAGAGTTAAGAGTTTTCTTTTTAAATTTTAAATGAAACATTTTACTCTAAACTCTCAACCCTAAACTCTCAACTAACAATGGCTCGTAATATTTCAATCTCAGATTATACCTACGTTTTACCCGACGAAAAAATAGCAAAATTTCCTTTAGCGCAAAGAGATTTATCAAAGCTTTTGATTTATCAAAATGCTGATATAAAGGAATCTATCTTTAAAAATATTAATCAATATTTGCCACAAAACAGTACTTTAGTTTTCAATAATACAAAAGTAGTTTGCGCAAGGTTAATTTTTGAAAGAGAAAATGCAACTAAACCTATTGAAATATTTGTGCTTGAGCCTGCAACAAATATCCCAATGGAGGCTGCTATGCTACAAAAAGGAAAAGCTACTTGGGTTTGTTTGGTTGGTAATAACAGAAAGTTTAATTCAGATTTTATTGAAAAACGATTTACTTTTGAAGGTAATGAGTTATATATAAAAGCTTATAAACCAGTAATAAAGGGCGATTCTTTTGAAGTATCATTTGAATGGAATGAAGATATTACTTTTGCAGAGGTATTGAATTTTGCAGGAATAATTCCATTGCCACCGTATTTAAAGCGTGTTCCTGATGAAAATGATAAGTCACGTTACCAAACAGTGTATGCACACCACGAAGGTTCGGTAGCTGCACCAACTGCTGGACTACATTTTACTAATGAAATTCTCTCTGAGTTAAAACAATCAGGGCACTCAATAGCCGAATTGGTATTGCATGTTGGAGCTGGTACATTTAAGCCAGTAAAAGCCGAAACCATGGAAAACCATGAAATGCATTCGGAGGAAATTGCCATTTCAAAAGCTACTTTGGTTCATTTAATTCATCATGTAAATAATATTATTGCTGTGGGAACCACCTCATTACGAACCCTTGAAAGTTTGTTTTGGTTTGGTTTAAAATTGAAATTATTTCCAAATGAAAAACTTACTAATTTAGATGTAAAACAATGGGATGCTTATGATTTAGAAGTTCCGGAAGGATTTCGTTATGCAGATGCATTAAATGAAATTGTAGCCATGATGGATAGAAATAACCTTCAAACCCTAACAGGTAAAACCCAATTAATGATTGCTCCTGGTTATTCTATTAGGGCAATTAAAGGAATAATTACTAACTTCCATCAACCAGATAGTACATTGTTGTTGTTAATTGCAACAGTAATTGGTGAAAACTGGAGAAAAGTATATGAGTATGCTTTAAATAATAATTTCAGATTTTTGAGTTACGGAGATAGTTCATTGTTACTAAGAGAATAAATTAAACTATCGGTACAGCCACTACATCCCAATGGCAATCAATTAATAAATGCTCATCATTTAAATCAATACTTTTATTTGACTCTAGGTGTTTGAATTGATAACCAAATTGTGCAATAAATTGTAAGGTTTCTAAAGCTGAGGAATGATTGTTTTTTAAAAACTTGTCATCAATTTCGGTGACAATAATTGGTTTAAATTCAGTAATCAATTGAACAGCTCCTTTTAAAACTTCAAATTCAAAACCTTCAATATCTATTTTAATTAATTTAACTGGATATTTGAAGGTTTTTTCTTTTAAAAGATTGTCTAAATTGTCAACTTGAACTTCATTAAATACTTGTTTTAAATTAGTTTTTTCTTTTGAAATAATACTTCCACTTATGTTGTTTGGTACGTTACAACCTGAATAAGCAATTGTTTTTTCTGCCCCTAATGCAATATTTAAAGTTAAAACATTGGTTAAATTATTTATTGAAATATTTTCATTTAAAATATTGAAAATATTGATGTTAGGTTCAAATGAATAAACTAAATTATTAAGATTTTTTTGTGCAAATAAAATGCTTTTTTCACCAACAAAAGCCCCGATATCTAAAATTGAAAATTGCTCGTTTTGGGGTAATAATTTTAAAATAGCGTTGTTGTAAGATAAAGTTTTATTAAATGCTATTTCATGTGAAGTATATTCTCCAAGAGATAGTTTTAATGTTGCATTTTTTGTTTTAACTAAAGTGTATTCACTTAATGAGTAAAAACTAGAATCAGGTATTAGTTTGTTAATTAGTGAGTTGTAACAGTTTTGTTGTATTGACATAAAAAAATTAGTTAACAGATTGCTTTGGGCAATAAGGGTTCTAATAGGATAAAGTATAAATTTCAACACAGACATTGTTGCAAATTACTTCTAATTTAAACTTATACCAAACTTAAATTACAAAACCATCAAATTACAACCTCTTAAATCTGAATTATCAAACCTTCCAATTACTTCAAAACTATTTTTTTCTTGGTCAATAATTTTCCCTAAATCTTGTGTGGCTATAAACGAACATGTATCAATGTTTGCCAAATCTATTACGTTGATTCCACCATAACGTAGCTGATTATTAATATGTAATGGGTCATTAATGTCTCTTAAAAGTATTCTCATTTGTGGCGGACATTCAAAAATTCCATCACCTTTACTGTATCCTTGCGATAACAATTCTGTCATTCCATATTCCGAATGGATTTTATTTACATTAAAGGCTTTTGTTAAAATTTGATGTACTTCATCTCGTAACATTTCTTTTCTTCTTCCTTTCATACCACCAGTTTCCATTATTGTGCAATGTGATAAATCTAAATTTGGAAATTGCTCTGCTAAATCTAACAATGCAAAAGTTACCCCGATGAGAAAAATCTTTTTATCTTTAATCGTAGTTATTTTTTCAACTAATTCTTCAACGTTATTTAAGTAAAATCCTGAATTTGAATTGTTTGATTTTTTAATAAAATGCTCAACCATGCAAACCAAGGACGAATTATTTCTTTCTAAATAGGATGGAAGCAATGCCAAAAAACAACAATCTTCAAGTTTGGTTTTGTAAATATTTTCAAAAATATGCTCAACATTTTGTAAGTAAAAAGGTACATCACCTACAAAATGTTTACTATTTACACTACCAGTTGTACCACTACTTTCAAAAATGGTATAAGATTCAAATTGCTTACTAACTATTTGATGCCTTTTGAAAAAATCAATTGGCATAAATGGTATTTTATTGATTGAATCAATTTCTTTTACATTGATATTTAGGAGGTTAATCCATTTTTGATAAACTAAATTGTGTTGGTATTGATATTTAAATACTTGTAATGCTAATGATTCAAAGTTGTTGTTTATAATTGAAAAAATATCTTTTTTAATTTTTTTGTTAAAGTCAATCATTTTTGCAATACAATTTCGTTTATATTTACAAAAAAAGTGATTTTAATACAAAATGAACTTAAAATGATTAAGAATTTTATAAAATTATCAATATTTATTGTAATTGCTTGTTTTATAGTTTCTTGTGTAGGTACTCCTGAGTACCCAATTACTCCTCAAGTAACTTTAAATAATGTTATTAAAAAGAGGGTTATAGATGGAGATAGTATCATTATAGCCGTTGATTTTAAAGATGGTGATGGTGATTTGGGTTTAGCTGATGATGAAACTTCAGGTTTATATAGTTTTTATAATCCAGATAATACCACCAATAAATTCTATTTTAATTATTGGTTAAATTTTTATGTAAAAAGAAATAACATTTGGCAGCTAATTCCTTTTACTTCTAGTTTGAATTTTAACGGTAGATTTCCTAAATTATACAAAGAAGGACGAAAAGGACCTTTGAAAGGTACACTTTTTTATGGATTTCATATTCCAGATATTGCAGTAGTTTCTGGAATGATAAATAAAAATGATACTATTAAATTTAATGTTCAAATTGTGGATAGAGCTTTAAATGTGAGTAATATAATTGAAACTAACGAAGTAGTTTTAGATTTAAAATAACTATGATTCAGTTATTTGTAGCTTTTTAAATTTTTAAATTATTAAATTGTCAGTACAAAAGTTTGTTTTTACCAAAAAATAATGCACTTTTGTGTCGGCAAACAGGTACAATCAGCTCCTGTGAAACTCCCCAGGGTCGGAAGGCAGCAAGGATAAACGGTTGTAGCGGTGTGATATCTCGTTTGCCATTTTTATTTTTATAATTTCTCAATTATTGCAAACTATCATGATTTGCATTTATTCTCCCAAAACATCTTCTCGATTTGAATATATTGTAGAAATTCTTTTCAATAGAATTTTACACGTTAATTTTATTACTACTTCTGATTTTGTTCAATTTACAAATTTTGTAGGCCCAAAAATTAATTATTCTATTACCTATTCAAATAATTTTGATTCAATTCGAATTCCAGACGAAGGACTTTTATGGCAAACTGATATCTCCAATTTGAATATTGAAATTCAAGGGAAAGGACTCGAAACTATTTTATTTGTTAATAAAAATTTTGAATTTTATTTCGATATTTTTTCTGCAAGTTTTTATTTAATTACTCGTTATGAAGAATATGTAAATCAACACGATAGAGATAAATGGGGTAGGTTTGAAGCTAAAAATAGTATTGCTTTTCAAAATGATTTTTTACAATATCCAATTATTCATTTTTGGGCAAAAAAACTAGGGCAAAATATTCAAAATAATTATCCCGAATTTCAGTTTAAACTCCCTGAATTTCAATTTATCCCGACATTTGATATTGATACAGCTTTTGCATTTAAAAACAGAAGTGTATCGAAGCAGATAGTTTTAATTTCTAGAGATTTATTGTTTTTAAAATTTAACAATTTAATTAATAGGATTTTAGTATTGTTAAGTATGAAAAATGACCATTACGATACTTATCAATACATTAAAGATTGGTGTATTCAAAATCAATTTTCTCCCAAAATATTTTTACAAATGGGAGCCTATCCTAATGGATTTGATAAAAGTATCATTTCTCAAAATCAATTTTTTAAAACTTGGGCTAAATCATTAAATACTTGGGCTACAATTGGTATTCATCCATCAGTAAAAGCTTCAAAAGAAATTAATACTTTGCAAAAAGAAATTAAATTGTTTGAGAATTTAACAGGAAAAAGTCCTGAAATTTCTCGTCAACATTACTTAATGCTTTTTATGCCAGATACTTATACTAATTTAATTCAATTAGGAATCAAAGAAGATAATACCATGGGATATGCTGACTCAATAGGATTTAGGTCGAGTATAGCTGTAAAATATCCATTTTTTGATTTAAAAATCAATAAAATATCTTCATTAGTAGTTCAACCATTTGCAGTTATGGATGGTACCTTAATGCAATACATGAATCTTGAAAAAGAGGAAGCGTATGAAAAAGTTGCAGAATTAATCTCAATAACTCAGATTTTAGGTGGCGATTTTGTATTTTTATGGCATAATAATTCTTTTTCAGATTCGTTTGAATGGAAAGGGTGGAAAAGTGTATTTGAAAAAATGATAGCGAAGGCTAAGAATTAATTGTGAAAAAGAAAAAAGTAATAATATCAGTAATTTCAGATTTAGTTACCGACCAAAGAGTACATAAAACTGCACAATGTCTTCATGAACAAGGGTTTAATGTACTCTTAATTGGACGAAAAATGAAGAAAAGTGCTGAAATGCCACCAAGAGATTATAGAGTTAAAAGAGTTGTTCTTCCTTTTGAAACAAGTTTTTTATTTTATGCAAGTTATAATATTTGGAATTTCTTCTTTTTGCTATTTAATAAAGTTGACATTTTACATTCAAACGATTTAGATACCTTATTCCCAAATTTTTTGATTTCAAAATTAAAAGGTATCCCATTAGTGTATGATAGTCACGAATACTTTACTGGTGTTCCTGAAATAAAAAAGAAACCATTTGTTCGATTTGTTTGGGGTAGTATTGAAAAATATGTTTTTCCTAAATTAAAGTATGTTTATACTGTTAATCAATCTATTGCAAATATTTATGAAGGTTTATATAATGTAAAAGTTGGAGTTGTTAGAAATGTTTCCTTCTTAAATCAAGAAAATTTAAGTTTAGATAGAAGTACTCTTCCAGAACAAAATGTAATAGTTTATCAAGGAATGTTAAACATGGATAGAGGATTAGAAGAAGTGATATTAGCAATGCAATATGTTGATAATATAAAATTTATAATTATTGGTGGAGGTGATGTTGAACATAAATTACAAGAATTGGTCAAACAAAATAATCTTGAATCAAAAGTTGAATTTACTGGTAAGTTACAATACAAAGAAATGATTGAAATTACTAAAAAAGCAACTATTGGAATAAGTGTTGAAAAACCTACAAATGAAAATTATATATACTGTTTGCCAAATAAAGTATTTGATTATTTACATGCTGGAATACCAATTTTAACCTCCAGATTAATAGAAATTGAATCAATAGTAACCAAATACGATGTAGGTACGTTTTTAGAATCGCATATTCCAAAAGAAATAGCTTCTAAGTTAAATGAAGTTATTAATAATAAAGAACAATTAATTCATTGGAAAAAGAATACCCAAAAAGCAGCTTTAGCTTGTAATTGGCAACTCGAAAGTGAGCTAATTAAAAATATATATGCTAAATTGTGATTTGATTTATTAGACCGAAGATTAAAGACATAAGACGAAAGACTTAAATCTTTATCTTTAATCTAAAATCTTTCGTCTTAAGTCCTAAGTCTTAAGTCTAGAATCTAAAATCTTAAATAAATATAATTATGAAATTCTTCGTTGATACTGCTAATCTTTCAGATATAAAAGAGGCGCAAGCACTAGGTGTACTTGATGGTGTTACTACAAATCCATCTTTAATGGCAAAAGAAGGCATCAGTGGTGCTGAAAATATTAAAGCTCACTATAAGGCTATTTGCGAAATAGTTGATGGTGATGTAAGCGCAGAAGTTCTTTCTGTAGACCTTGAAGGTATGATTAAAGAAGGAGAAGAATTAGCTGCAATAGATGAAAAAATTGTAGTTAAAATCCCAATGACTAAAGATGGTGTAAAAGCAATTAAATATTTCTCTTCTAAAGGAATCAAAACTAATTGTACTTTAGTATTTTCAACCGGACAAGCATTGTTAGCTGCAAAAGCAGGTGCAACTTATGTTTCTCCATTTATTGGTCGTTTGGATGATATTGGACAAGATGGTTTGATTTTAATTGAGGATATTGTACAAATATATTCAAACTATGGTTTTGGTACTGAGGTACTTGCAGCTTCTGTTCGTCATTCTCAGCATTTATTAAAATGTGCTGAAATTGGTGCTGATGTAGTTACTTGTCCTTTAAATGTATTCCTTTCATTAATAAAACATCCTTTAACTGATAAAGGCTTAGAAACATTTATCGCTGATTCTAAAAAATTAGCATAGTTAGTATTGGGTACTGAGTATTAAGTACCTAATACAATGTTTATTAATATTTTATTCCTAAGATTGAGGGATTTTATATTTAATACTAAAAATTTAACAATTTGTCTGTTAATTAGTTAAATAACAGACAAATTGTTGATTCTATAAATCTAAACGCAAACTAAAATATGTATATCATTAAAGTAAAAGGTAAAGCAAAAATTCCTGATTACATTCAGCTTCGAAATGAAGACATGGTATTGATTGCTTATTTTAGGGCAGATAGACCTCTAAAAAATATTGAAAAATATGGTTTAGCTGGAAAAGAAGTTGAACTTCAAGCAGTGATTGATGGCTTGGAATTTGGTAAAATACAACAATTAGCAATTTAATAAAATATGACTTTTAGCTCAGAACCAATATTACAAGTTCAGAATGTAAATGTAATGCAACAAGGACGTACAGTTCTTAGTGACGTAGATTTTTCCTTAAATAAGGGAGAATTTGTTTACCTAATTGGTAGAACAGGAAGCGGTAAATCCTCATTATTAAAAACCTTATATGCCGATTTGCCATTACATTTTGGTGATATTAAGTTTGAAGATTTTAATTTAAAAAATATTAAAAGAGCTAGAGTGCCATTTTTAAGAAGAAAAATTGGAATAATTTTTCAAGATTTTCAATTGTTGAGTGATAGATCTGTAAGTGCTAATTTACTTTTTGTGTTAAAAGCTACAGGTTGGACAGATTCTGCTAAAATTAAACAACGTATTTCGGATGTTTTAGTAAGAGTAGGGTTACCATCTGCTGGTGAAAAAATGCCTTTTCAACTTTCGGGTGGTGAACAACAACGTATTGTTATTGCTAGAGCATTGTTGAATGAACCATCTTTATTAATTGCTGATGAGCCTACAGGAAACCTTGACCCAGAAGTTGCTGATGGAATTATGCAATTATTCCAGCAAATTAATAACAGTGGAACAGCAATTTTAATGGCAACTCATAATTACGAATTATTTAGAAAATATCCAGGACGTGTTTTGCAATGTAAAGAAGGTAAAGTGTTGGAATCAGAATCAAGTTCGTTTATGAGTTAAGTAGTTTTGATATTTTAATGCAAAGATGTTAGATTTTTACTTAATAAGAGATGACCAAGTAAAACCAAATTTTCCTGAATCATTAGGATTAGTATTTGTTGGTAGTTTAGATTATATAACTTTCGAAAAATTACAAAATTTAGGAATTATTAGCAGTCAGTTTGATTATTACTCAGACTTTAGATTAGATTCTATAATAATTAAACAAATTCGAAATAATATTATACAAAAGGATTTAAACTTCAATAGTGATATTATAAAATTTACTCATCTATTTGATATTGCAGACAAAAATAAAAGTGGATTGATAGCTTTTGGAGATTAAATACTTATCATCTGTTTTTGGAATAAAACCCTAAATCCTCAACTCTAAATCCTCAACTCTCAACTCTCAACTCTCAACCATTATACCCCTTACATATTTTATAAAAAACCATATAATGAATTAATAAGTTTTTGATTTTTAACGGGAAAGAAGAATAAGTTTTATTTATAAAATAGTAGAATATTGGATTCGCTAAAAAAATGTTAATGGCTTTATTTTCAATTAGTTTTATGTTGAAAATCTCTGTAAAATTAGGATGTTTTTTATGAATATATTTTAAACTTGTATTGCCAAATTCATACATTTGATTCAAAGCTTTATTAAAAGTTTTGTTTAAACTTCCATTAGCTAAAGCTTTTTTGTTATAAATGGTTGGTAAATTAAAGCGTTTATATAAACGATAAGATAATTCTGTATCATCACCACCATATCCAGTAATATTTGCATCTAAACCACCAACTTCTTTTAAATACTGTGTTTTAATGGCTACATTTTGAGTATTTAAATATTGAAAAGGAATTTCATCTAAGTGTTTGTATTTTCCTTTTCCTCTTGCATACAAGTAATTACTCCAATCATCTGATTGTTTGTATATTATATCCCCAACTGAAATGCATTCGTGTTTTGAAAGTATTTTATAATGTTCAAAAAGTAAATTAACATCAGCTTCATTATCTGAATCTAGTAACAACGTATATTCAGTTTGTGCATTGAAAATTCCTAAATTCCTTGTTGATGGTCTACCATGATTTTGTTTATCAGGATGTTGAAGAATTTTATAATTAAAATTAAAGTTTTCTATTTCAATAGCCTCAATAGTATTATCTGTTGAACCATCAACACAAATAATTACTTCAAAATCTTTAAAAGTTTGATTATTTAAGGATTTTAAACAATTAATTATTTCAAATTTGTTGTTGAATGTAGGTAAAATAACACTAAAAATACTCATTATTTCGATTTCATTAAATCTTCAATATCACTTAATTCAAGAGGAATAGTACTCATTAAATCAGTTGGTTTTCCTGTTTGGTTAATTACAAAATTATTTTCTAACCTAATTCCAATTCCTTCTTCCTTAATATAAATTCCTGGTTCGCAAGTGAAAACCATTCCTGCTTCAAATTTTGCAAATCTACTTCCAACATCATGTGTGTCTAATCCCAAATAATGTGAAGTGCCATGCATAAAATATTTTTTGTACAATGGAGCTGCAGGATTTTGTTTTTTCACATCATCAGCATTTAATAAACCAAGTTTTATTAATTCTTCTTCCATTATTTTGCCAACAGTTGCATGGTATTCTGTTAGGGTATTGCCTACAACTAAAAGTTGGGTAGCCTGTTTCATTACACTTAAAACTGCATTGTAAATAGCTGCTTGACGAGCATTGAATTTTCCATTTACAGGTATGGTTCTGCTCATATCTGAATGATAATTAGCGTATTCTGCTCCAATATCAAGTAAAATTAAATCACCGTCTTTACATTGTGCATTGTTTTCAACATAATGAAGTATGTTGGCATTGGCACCAGAAGCCACAATAGACGAATATGCTGTTCCTCTACTTCTGTTTATTAAGATTTCATGTAAAAATTCAGCTTCAATTTCGTATTCCCAAACACCAGGTTTTACAAAATTCAATAATCTTCTAAATCCTTTTTCTGTAATTTTACATGCTTTTGAAATTAACTCAACTTCAATTTGATGTTTTATACTTCTATGATTTTGGAGAATAGGAGCTAGGCGATGGTAAGTATGTAAAGGAAATTTTTGAAGTGTTTCTATTATAAATCTATCGTCTCTACTTTGAACTCGGCTACTATTTCTTGCGTGCTCATTTGTATTTAGATATACGTTTTGTGCTTCAAACATTAATTGTGAAAAAATAGTATCAAAATCACTTATCCAAAATACAGTTTTAATTCCAGAAATGGTTCTTGCTTGGTCTTTAGTTAGTTTGTAACCTTCCCAAGTAGCGATTAAGTCGCTCGTTTCTCTTATAAATAAAATTTCTTTGAATTTTTCTTCGGGAGCATCAGGGTATAGTAAAAGAATTGTTTCTTCTTGGTCAATACCCGATAAGTAAAATAAATCTGAATTTTGCTTGAAACCCATAGTGCCATCAGCATTGGTTGGCATTACATCATTTGAATTTAATATAGATATACTTTTGGTTAATAACTTATTAGCCAATTTGTTTCTATTAAATACAAATAATTCCGGATTGATAGGTTCGTAGCGCATATTCAATTTTAAATTTACTTATTCAAACATACAAAATATTGGATTAGAATAAAATATAAATAACTTTGAATTATATTTATTTCACATGAAAAAACACACATTCATATTATTTATTACACTTTTTACAATATTTGTAGGGTGTAATAAATATGCGAAATATACATTAATGACGCAAAATAGAATCAAGGAAATTCAAGAAAATAAAGAAATTCCTGATTCAATTAAGGTAAGGTTAATTTCTGGCGAAATTCGTAGAGATGAGGGAATTAAGCCTAGAATAATGAACGGAGAAAGGGTGTATAAACAAAGTTGTAGCCCTTGCCATGGGAGTAAACATCAAGGAAATTCTAAAAATGGAGTTCCAAGTTTTACCCAAAAACAATTAGATGCTTACCAAGCTTCGCATATCATTGCAGATGGAAAAAATAAAATGCCATCTTTTGCTGAAAAACTAACCCCTGATGAAATTAATGATGTAATTTATTATTTAACTCAGTTTAGTAGAAAGGAGTAAAGTAGTTTAGAGTTAAGGGTTTAGGGTTTTAAATGTTTGTTACTTTTTATGGATTTTCTCTCATTTTCCAACTCTAATCAATAATAAATTATTTCTTCTTAGTGCATTCCACCAATCAGCATATAAAATTAATTCTTTTGCAAAACCAGTGTCTGTTTTATAGTTTAAAAGAAATTGTTCTAGTGAAATGAGTTCATTTTCAGGATTAAGTTGCGGTAATTGTTTTTCAATCCAAACAACTGAAATTGGATCAATTTTATAAGATTTACCCTCAATAAGTATTTTAGGATTTTTATTTGAATAATCAATAAATGGGAAAACTCCAGTAAATATCAATTTATGATTCATTTTTTCTAAATCACTTTCATTATTTGAGGTGATAAATTTTTGAATCATGTTTTTTGGATGAGTGGTAGGAGGTGTTTTAAAATCGAACCAATTTTTAGTTGGCCAATCCAAACAATTACCATGCATAAAATTATATAATGATTTGCGTAAACCTTCTGCAAATAAATCATGATTACATCCACTTGGGTCTTTGTGAATGAGGTCGTTATAAGCAAAATCTCCTTTGGCTGGACCAACAAGTTTTACTTTATATTTTTCAGGATTTAAGCCCACTGAACTATGTGCTGTCATTGAAAAACGATGCCAAAAGCCTGATTGTAAAATGTTATTTTCAAATAATTGACGTACAACTTCAAGAGAATCAATAGTTTCTTGTGCAGTTTGCGTTGGGAATCCATACATCAAGTAGGCATGTGTCATAATTCCTGCGTCAGTAAAATTCGCCACAACATTTGCAACTTGCTCTACAGAAACACCTTTTTCCATCATGGCAAGTAAGCGGTCAGATGCAACTTCTAAGCCACCTGTAACGCCAATACAACCCGAAGCGGCCAATAATTTACATAAATCAGCTGTGAAAGTTTTTTCGAAACGGATATTTGTCCACCACGAAATATCTAAATTTCGTTTTAAAATTTCTAATGCTAAATCACGTAAAGCAGTAGGAGGGGCTGCCTCATCAACAAAATGAAAACCAGTACTTTGTGTTTGATTTACAATCTGTTCAATTCTATCAACCAATTCACTTGCCGATGCAGGATTATACCTTCCTATATAATCCAATGAAATGTCGCAAAATGAGCATTTTTTCCAATAACAACCATGAGCTACTGTGATTTTATTCCATCTGCCATCACTCCAAAGTCGGTGCATTGGGTTTGCCATTTCAATTACCGAAATATATTTATCCAGCAACAAACCTGAATAATCAGGAGTGCCTGAGGCCGAGTGAGCTATGTCAGGTTCTGTGCAATTATTAATATACTCTACTTTGTCATTTTCAAGTACAAAAGTCCTTTTTAATAATTGTTTATCTCGTTTATTATCAAGGTATTCAAATAAGTTTAAAATAGGTTTTTCGCCATCATCGAGAGTAATAAAATCAACGTAATCAAACACATCAGTTGAAGAAATTTCTCTCAACTCAGTATTTACATAACCACCACCCATCATAACTTTTATGTTTGGGAAATGCTTTTTTATGTATCCTCCACATTTTAGCGCTGCATATACATTTCCAGGAAAAGGAACTGTTAAACCTACAATATCAGGTTTTTGTGTTTCAATATGTTGATGTAAAATTTTAAGTAAAAGTGTATCAATGCTATTTTCAGGCGCTTCTAAACTTGCTTTTATTGGAGCAAATTCAGTTGCTGAACGGGCTATATCTTCGGCATATCTACTAAATCCAAAGTACGGACTAATAGCTTCAATGATGAAATCGCCAATATCTTCAAGGTATAAAGTACATAAATATTTGGCTTTATCATTGGTTCCCATAGAGCCAAAAAGCCATTCGGTTTCTTCAGTTAAAGCTTCAAAACGAGAGGCTTGTGGTAGATAAATTCCGTTTACAATTTTATGTGCAAGTGTTAAATTATTTCCCTGCAAAAATTGAATTACTGAATTTATGGTATTTTCGTATTGTTTTCGTTGTTTTAAAATTTGAATAGTTTTGACTGATTTTGAGCTTAATAACTCAGCTTCATCAAAAAGTTTTACTAAAAAATCTTTATTAAAAATGCCTAATATTAATTCAAGTCCTAAATCAAGCTGACTACAATCTGAATAAGGAGTTGTGTTCAAAAATCCTTTTATATACGCTGTTGCAGGGTAAGGAGTATTTATTTGTGTAAGCGGAGGCGTTATAAATAAGGATTTCATTTTTGCTTAATAAATTTTATTCAAATTACTTTTTAATAAACTTTTCTGTGTAGCCTTCAATCCACTTTTCAACACTTATTTTTGAGCATAATTCTGCAATAAGTTGGTATGGGATATCTTCCATTTTTTTGAAACGAATACAACTTTTACCCATATCTAATTTAGTTTTACAGTATTTTGGGTATTCATTTGTAAACCAATTTAATAGATTTTCGTCAGCATAAATACCCATGTGATATAATGCTACAAAATTCTTTTGCGAAGCTAAATTAATAAATGGAAGTGGTAATTTAGGGTCGCAGTGGTAACCAGCAGGATATGTGCTTAAAGGAACCACATAACCAATCATTCCATAACTGATTGTTTCTTCAAAACCTTGAGGTAAACTATTTAGAATAGTTTCTCTCAATTTTTGAATAACTATTTGTCTATCTGTAGGTAAAGAAGATATATACTCTTGTACAGTTTGCATATTTTTGAAATAATTAAACTCCAAATTCTTTTAATATTCTAATTTCTTTAGGGTAGTAATTGTTCATTCTACCTGAAATTAATTTTGCCCATCCTAAAGGAATATTTTTATGCGTAATAATTACCCATCCTTTAGCACTTGATTCATATTCAAAGCTTTGTCTTCTTAAATAATGAGCAGCTTGCTTGTCATCTAAATCAAGTCGAGGCACATTTTTATTTAATCCAACATAAAGTGCTAGTTCATGTGAAGGAATCAATTCGTTATTGATATATCTTCCTAAATGAACGCCCATTTTGCTAAGTTTAAATCTTTTTTGAAGATGATACATTTCGTTCACTAAACTAAGTGGAACTGCAAAAACTTCTTCGTCTTTAAGGATATATTCAAACTTTTCTGGGTTTTCTAAAAATGGTTTAATAGGAGGTAATTGCTTAGGAAACAAAGTGTACCATTTTCGTTTACTTGGTAAGTTTTCAGGGAAATAATCACCATCTTTTGGTTTTGCTAAAATAGCTAAGAAAAATCCTTCTCCAGTAATTTTATGTGGGTAAAATCTATATCCAAATCCCGTATTTACTATTCCCCATGCTGCCGGGAAATTAATTTCTTTATAAATATAACCGTCTTCTATTAACTTTTTGATTTGCAATTCATTTTCAGCTTCAGCAAAAGTACAAGTACTATAAACTAGAAGTCCTCCAGGTCTTAATGTTGGTAAAACCTCATCAAGAATTTTATCTTGTCGAATAGAACAGTTATTAACATTCGCTACCGACCATTCATCTCTTGCATGTGGCTCTTTTCTGAACATTCCTTCACCTGAGCAAGGAGCATCAACTACTAACACATCAAAAAACTCTTTTTGCTGTCCCCATTTTTGTGGGTCAGAGTTTGTTACTACAGAATTTGCTCTTCCCCAACGGTTTAAATTATCACAAAGTGGTAATACTCTATTTTTGATAATTTCATTACTAACTAGTAAATCATTTTCAGTTAAAAGAGAGCTAAGTAACGTTGATTTTCCTCCTGGAGCAGCACAAAGGTCTAATACTCTTTTTGAGCCTTCGGGCAAATGTTTTTTTAATGCAAAATTTAACGACATTGAAGATGCTTCTTGTACATAATATGCACCAGCATGCCACAATGGATCATCAATAAATGAAATACGTTTTTCTAAATAAAATGCATTATCACACCAAATAACCTCATTTTTAGTATTTAAATGACTTAAATCGCTAGATTTCAATTCATTTAAACGAACAGAAACTGGTGCTTGTGAATTTAGAGCTTCTAATAAATTATCGGTTTCATTATCAAGTGTTTTGTTAATTCTTTCAATAAATTCATTAGGGAAATCGTATTTCATTTGTATTTGTAAGTTAAATTTTACCAAAATTATTCAATCAATTGAATAAAGAGCTTAATATTGTAAAAAATCTTTCTATTAATCTTAAAAATCTATGAATATCCTGAAACTCTTCCGTATTGTAGCTTTCATTGAAGGACTATCTACTATATTTTTATTTTGCGTTGCAATGCCTTACAGACATTTTACTGGCTATAAACCAATTGTTTCTTACACAGGTCAAATTCATGGTGTATTATTTATTGGATACTTACTTTTATTGTATTTCGTTTACCAATCATATAAATTAAGTTTAAAACAAGTATTTTTTTCATTAATTGCATCAATTCCTCCCTTTGGAACTTTCATAGCTGAAAAATTAATTTTTAGTAAATTAGAAAAGAAATAGATATTTAAATTGATTGAAAATTTAATTAATATTTGTTATTTTGATATGTTTCAAACTTATCATCAATAATTTATAAACAAAAAAGTCCTTTAAATCGTTAGACTTAAAGGACTTTTCGTTGAGTTGGGGTAGCATGATTAAGCCTACGACCTACCCGTTCAATACAAGACGAGATATCATAAAACAAAAATAGTCCTTTAAATCATTAAACTTAAAGAACTTTTCATTGAGTCGGGGTAGCATGATTAAACCTACTACCTAACCGTTCAATACGGGACAAGAAACCATAAAAAAAGACTTACCATTTATCATGATAAGTATTCGTTGAATCGGGGTAGCAGGATTTAAACTTCAACCTTCCCGTTCAATTCGGGACGAGATACCATAAAAAAAAGACTTACCATTTATCATGATAAGTCTTCGTTGAGTCGGGGTAGCAGGATTCGAACCTACGACCTCCTGCTCCCAAAGCAGGCGCGATACCGGGCTACGCTATACCCCGAAATGATTTGGTATCTTATTTTGATTGGGAGTACAAAGGTAAGGAAATGTTTTTGGTATGCAACTACTTTAGACACATTTTTTCTAAATCTTTTTCTGAGCCATTAAAAACGTTCAAATCAAAGTCGCAAATATGTCCATCAATTTTACCTTCTTCGTTATGTTGCCAAAATAAAAATTCACTTGACTCAATACCATTCATTTTTTCAGTTTCATAATTGGCCAACCAAAAATGATATTTAGCAAACTTAGCATTATTCTTAAAATAATCTTGATAAAGTTTTTTAGAGGTATAAATAATTGGAGCTACTCCAAAATGATTATGAACTGTTTTTAGCCATTTCAAAATGTCAGGTAAATTCTTTTTAGTAATGTAAATATTGCCTCTATCGTAATTCTCTACATCTAATACAGGAGGTAAATCACCTGAACGTAACTTTACAATTCTTTTAAATATTCGAATCTGTTCATTGATATCCACTTTTGGGCTATAAAAATGATAAGCACCTCTAGTTATTGCATTTTCTCTAGATTTACGCCAATTATCCCTAAAAAGTCTATCCTCTTCAAGATTTCCATCAGCCATGGCTACACTTGCTCGAATAAACACAAAACTTAAAGGCCATCCATTTATTTCATGTTTAGTAATATATTTCCAATCTAATTCTCCGTTGTGTTTTGAAATGTCGATACCATGTACTTCATAGTTTTCTAGATAGCTATAAGCTTGTTTACCATATTTTAAGTTGTCACGATTATGATTAAATTTTTTGTCGAGGTAATAAAAAGTTAGTGTTGAAACAAGCACAATAGCTAATGCTATTACAAGCCAGTTTATACCTTTTCCTATTAAATCGTTATTGTTTTTTTTCTTTTTCAAAATTGAAATCTATAAAATAATTAAAACCAATTCTGTTTAATTACACCTCCATAAATATCGTTTTTATATGGATTTAGTAATTCACTACCTACATTTGGGTAAAGGTTTAATTCACTCAATTTTGTTAAAGGAACCCATTCAACAGCCAATGCACTTGTATGTTCTGGATTTAATTTTGGAGTTCCTGATAAAATTTTACCTTCAAAGATTAAATGTAAAATTGTTATACCTTTATCTACTTTGTGCGTTTCACCAACATGTAATAGCATCCCTGTTGAAATAACTAAATTTAATTCTTCAACTAATTCACGTTCAACACCTTCTTTTAAAGTTTCAAGATGTTCCGCATTACCTCCTGGTAAGTTATAAACTGTTTGACCACCATATTCGTAACGCATTAAAAGTACATTACCATTCTCAATTATTGCTACAGAAGGACGAATTTTCATTGTTTTATATTTTTAAAACCTTAATTTAGTAAAATTACTTTAGTTATGGCTAAATTGTGCAAATATTTGAGGATTTTTCCTCATTTAAACAAACATTCCATAAAAGTGTTTATTCTAAAATATTTATTTAAATGAGCGAATTTATATATTTAAAAATTGCAGATGTGAAGTTAGAAACTTCAGATAGTATAACAATTGTGTTTGAAAAACCTTACAACTATTCTTATCAAGCAGGTCAGTTTATTACTTTGGTTTTAACTATTAATGGTCAAGAAGTTAGAAGGTTATATTCATTTTCTTCAAGTCCGATAACTGACGAAAAACCTGCAATTACTATTAAAAAAATAAGTGGTGGTTTGGTTTCCAATTATTTATATACACAAGCTTATGTTGGATTAGAGTTGAAAACCTTGGCTCCTGCAGGAACTTTTGTTCCAACAAACTTGAGTGGTAAAAAACGAACTGTAGTTTTAATTGGCGGAGGTAGTGGAATTACTCCACTTTTTTCAATGGCTAAAACAATTATTGCACAAGAAGCTGAAAGTAAAGTGTATTTATTATACACCAATAGCAATGAAAACTCAATAATTTTAAAAAATGACATTGAACAATTAAGTAAATCTGCCAATGGTAGGTTTACCTGTATTCATACTTTAACTAAACCATCATCAGCATGGTATGGTTTAACTGGAAGAATAAACAAAGATAATTTACATACTTATTTAGAACAGTTTCCTGTAATTTATCCTAAAGAAAGTGAATATTTTTTATGTGGTCCTAACCAGTTAATGGATGCAGTTACCTCAGGTTTGGTTGAATTAGGTGTACCAATGCTTAATATCAAAAAAGAAAAATTCACAGCCACAGCTACAACAGGAACTGCTCCAGCATCTTCATTTAATGGCGTTTCTGTAGTTTCAGCAAAAATTAGAAATGTAGTACAAACTTTCGAAGTTAAAGCCAACGAAACTATTCTTGCTGCAGCCCAAAAGGCAGGAATTAAATTACCATATTCATGCGAAAATGGAGTTTGTACAGCTTGTATGGTAACTTGTACTGATGGTGATGTTGATATGGAAGATAATGATACATTAACAACAAACGAAAAAGCAAAAGGCTATGTGCTAACGTGTTGTGGCTATGCTCGTAGTGCAACAGTTAGTTTAGATACGATGTAGTTTTTTTAGACCTTCAAGGTTTTCAAAACCTTGAAGGTCTTTTTATTGAAATTTTAAACATAAATATTTTTTAAGCGTAACAAAGCCATAATTAAAATTGTACGGTTATGGACTTTCATATTTCTGAAAATCAGCAATTAATTGCTAAAAGTGTTCAAGATTTTGCTGAGAAAAAAATCCGTCCGCATATTATGGAATGGGACGAGGTGCAACACTTTCCCGTTGAACTTTTTAAGGAATTAGGCGAACTTGGCTTAATGGGTATTTTAGTTCCCGAACAATACGGAGGGGCAGGTTTAGGTTACGAAGAATATGTAACTGCATTAATAGAAATCTCTAAAGTTGATGGTTCAATTGGTTTGTCGGTAGCTGCACATAATTCATTGTGTACTAATCATATTTTACAATTTGGTAACGAAGCACAAAAGCAAAAATGGTTGCCCAAATTAGCCTCAGGTGAATGGATAGGAGCGTGGGGACTTACAGAACCCAACACTGGTTCTGATGCTGGAAATATGAAAACTACGGCTGTAAAACAAGGCGATAAGTGGATTATTAATGGTTCTAAAAACTTTATAACGCATGGTAAATCAGGTAATGTAGCTGTTGTTATTGCTCGTACTGGTAATGTGGGAGATAACCATGCTATGACAGCTTTTGTTATTGAAAGAGGTACTCCAGGTTTTTCAGCTGGAAGAAAAGAAAATAAATTGGGTATGAGAGCTTCTGAAACTGCGGAATTAATTTTCGACAATGTAGAAGTTCCTGAAGAAAATGTATTAGGAAGTGTTGGAGATGGTTTTGTACAATCATTGAAAATTTTAGATGGTGGTAGAATTTCAATTGCATCTTTAAGTATTGGTATTGCTATGGGGGCTTATGAAGCTGCCTTGAAATACTCAAAAGAAAGACATCAATTCGGTGCTGCAATTAGTACTTTTCAAGGTATATCATTTAAGCTTGCTGAAATGGCTACCGAAATTGAAGCAGCATATTTATTGACATCGCAGGCTGCATATATGAAAAACCATAAGTTGCCAATGACTAAAGAGGCGGCAATGGCAAAATATTATGCTTCGGAAGTTGCTGTAAAAACAGCTAACGATGCCTTACAAATATTTGGGGGCTATGGTTATACCAAAGATTTCCCTGCAGAAAAATTTTACCGTGATGCCAAATTATGTACCATTGGTGAGGGGACATCTGAAATTCAAAAACTTGTGATTGCTAGGCATTTGTTGAAGTAAATAAAAAAAAGGTCGCTAAATTTGAAATTTTAGCGACCTTTTTTGTTTTATTTAATATAAAAAGAGTTTTACTCTTTAATTAATTTGATTGAAGCAAACCCTTTACTAGTCTTGACTAAAACTATATACAAGCCTGTTTGTAATGAACTAATATTGTAGTTTTCTTGATTTGAAAATGAAAGTAATTCAGTACCATTTAATGAATTTATACTAACTTTTTCAATTATTTCATCACTTAATATTCTTATAAAATTATTACTTGGGTTTGGAAATAAACCTATTATAATTTCATTATTTACTTCTACTCCTTGTACTTGATTGTTAATTAATTGCTCAAATTGCTTTTGTAATTCTGTGAACGAAGAACTGTATTTATCAATAGTATCTTGATTTAAAGTATTTAGATTATTTAATTGCTTATTAGCAATAGTTGATAATGAATCAAACTGCGACTGGAAACCTAAAATTTCATTTTGAATTTGAGTTAGAGAATCAATATTTACAATATTAGCATCTGTAATCAGTTTTTGTAAAGAATCTTGTTGATTCGATAAATCATTAAATTGACTTAACAAAGTATTAATTGAGTCTTGAGTTAATCCAACTGAATCAGCTAATACTTTTTGAAGTGAATCTTGTTGTGAAGATAATAACACAAGTTGGTTTTGTAAATTAGCTAATGAATCTTGGTCAATGATAGTTGAATCATTTAAAACTGATTGTACTTCATTGAGAATAGAATCTTGTTGTGAATTAAATTGTTCTATTTGGGTTAATAGATTATTAAGAGAATTAGGATCAAAATTTCCTAAATTGAATTGTGCATTTGAATTTGTGCTGAAAAATGCAACAAATAATGAGATTAATGCAACATAGATTTTTGATTTTGGTAATTGTGTTTTCATTTTGTATAATCTTGATTAATTATATTACTAAATTATGTATACTTTTCGAAAACTCAATATTTTAATAAGATTTTTTCAAGTTTTGTTATTTAATAAATGAATAACTCAATTAATATATAAATAAAAAGAGACCTGATTTTTACAAATCAGGTCTCTTTCAATAATTTAAAATCAATCTTGGATATTATCCGTTAATGATTTCTTCTTGTCTTCTAACTGACTCTTCGTGAACTAATTTGAATAATTCACCTACGAAATCCTCGTTAACATCTAATTTACGAGCCCACTCTTTACGAGTAGTGAAAATTTCGTTCCAACGATCTGTTTGGAAAGTAGTTACTGCATTTGATTTTTTGTACTCACCAATTTTACCTGATAATGCAAAACGTTGTGCTAATGCTTCAACTATTTCTTTATCAACATTATTGATTTTGTTTCTTAATTGCTCTAATTGAGTAACAAATTCGATATTGTCAGTTGATTCTTTTTTGAATTTTAATTCTTTTAAGATTTCACTTAATCTATCAGGAGTTACTTGTTGCGAAGCATCAGACCAAGCGTTATCTGGGTCAATATGCGACTCAATAATTAAACCATCAAAGTTTAAGTCAAGTGCACGTTGTGAAATATCGTAAATTAAATCACGAGAACCACCAATATGACTTGGATCACAGAAAAGAGGAATATTTGGGTACTGACGACGTAACTCGAAAGGAATTTGCCAGTTTGGTATGTTACGGAATTTAGTTTTTTCAAAACTTGAGAATCCTCTGTGGATTGCTCCAATTTTGTTGATACCTGCATTTTGGATACGCTCTAAAGCACCAATCCATAAATTCAAGTCTGGATTCATTGGGTTTTTAACCAATACAGGAATATCAACTCCTTTTAAAGAGTCAGCAATTTCTTGTACTGAGAATGGGTTTACTGTAGTACGAGCACCAATCCAAAGTACATCAACTCCGTATTTTAATGCAACTTCAACGTGTAATGCCGAACCTACTTCTGTAGCGAAAGGTAAACCTGTAGCTGCTTTTACATCTTTAACCCATTTTAAAGCTTCAATTCCTTGACCTTCAAATCCATTTGGACGGGTACGTGGTTTCCATATACCAGCACGTAAAACATCTACGTTTAATTTCTTTAATTCTAACGCAGTAGAAAGTAATTGTTCAGGAGTTTCTGCACTACATGGACCTGCAATTACGAAAGGTTTTTTAGGAGTAGAATTTGGTATCCATTTATCTAATGGAAGTACACCTTCATTTAAAGCCATAATATAAAATTTCTTTGGTTTGACAACTTTTACACTCTTAAGCGTATAATGCCTAAATTTGTTCTAAACCAACAACCATTATGGAAAACAATCAAATTGTAAATCTCAATAACTTGGATGTTGCTTATTCTTCAAAATCAGACAAGGAACTTAATAAAGCTCATTTACTGTTTTTGCTGATGAATAATCAAGGCTTGACAAATGTAGGGACTTTTTTTATAAAATTATTGTTTGAATTCAAATTTCCTATTAAAAAAGTAATAAAAAATACTATGTTCTCACATTTTTGTGGTGGAGAGACCATGCAAGAGTGTGATTCGACCATAAATTTGCTCCATAAATACAAAGTTGGAACTATTCTCGACTTTTCTGTGGAGTCGGGTGGGAGTGAAGAAGCCTACCACGATAACATGCTTGAAATTTTAGCAACCATTAAAAAAGCTGCTGATCAACCTGAAATTCCTTTTTGTGTTTTTAAAGCTTCGGCTTTAACAAATGTTAATTTGCTCGAAAAAATTCAACGTTTTCCTAAAACTGTAACAGACGACGAATGGAGAAGTTTTGAGTTTTTCAAAACACGTTTTCAAACATTGTGCAGAGAAGCCTATTTGGCTGGTGTTCGCATAATGGTTGATGCCGAAGAAAGTTGGATTCAAACTGTAGTTGATGATTTTACATACCAAATGATGGCTTTGTATAATCAACAAAAACCTATAGTTTATATCACATATCAAATGTATCGTCATGATAGGTTAGATGAGCTAAAAAAAGCTTACCAAGAGGCAAAAAACAATCATTATAAATTAGGGGTAAAATTAGTTCGTGGTGCATATCTTGAAAAGGAAATTGACTACGCTGCTGATAATATGATTCCTAAGGCTATTCATAAAACCAAAGCTGATACTGACAAAGCATACAATGATGCTTTACATTTTATAATGAAACATATAAATGTAATTGCCATTTGTGCAGGAACTCACAATGAAGAAAGTTCATTGTTAGTTACAGCATTGATGAAAGAATTTGAAATAAAAAACAACCACCCTCATGTTTATTTTGCACAATTGCTAGGTATGAGTGATAATATTTCATTCAATTTATCAAATTTAGGCTATAACACTGCCAAGTATGTACCTTATGGTCCAGTAGAATCTGTAATGCCATATTTAATGCGTAGAGCCAAGGAAAATAGTGCTATTGCGGGTCAAACTTCTCGTGAACTTTCAATGATTAAAGCTGAGTTAAAACGTAGAAAAGAAGCTGGAGCAAAGGTAATTCCACTTTCTACTAAAAATATTCTTACTGGAAATAATAATGATTTTTTGTATGCGCAGTAGATAATTTTAAGATTTTAAAACAACAAATAGAATATTTTATTTATAAATCATACAATATTGGTTGTATTTTTTTTATTTTTAAGATTAAATTTTTGTATTTTGTTTTTCGTACTTGTATCTGTGAAAGGTAATATTTTAATTATTGTTCGTAAAAAAAATATGCTGAAAATCAATTTCTATCATAGAATAAATCTTCAACATGTTTGAAGAATTTTTTATTTCCAGGTCTATCGAAGTCAACACACTTAAGTTTGTTTCTTATATGAAATACTTTTTGTTGCAAATCGGTACTTGGTATTTTGAAAATATAATTTAAACCGATTTCGTGAGATCCAAATTGTTTGTTTGATAATTTGTTAAACATAACTATATCATAAGCATAACATACATTAAAATGTTCACCAAAAGTATAAGCTGCAATTAAGGATATTGACTCTGCAGTTCTAAGGGTAGTTCCAAATCCTATTTTTTTCCAAACTATTAAATTGCTTAATTCTGCTTGTACCGGTGTATTGGGAGTAAGTTTAATTAATACTCTTGGATTGTACTTTAGATTGTCATTAATAAACAAATTTACTCCTGATGTAATAAAATAGTGCTTAGTTTTGAAGCCATTATTCCCATCCAAACCATAGTAATTGTATTTATTTATAGTTGGCATTGATATGCCAAATTTGAAAATACGGTCGTGGTAATAAACCCCTAAACCAATTATTGGTTTTATTATTGATAAATTTTCTCCAAAATTTAAATTGGGGTCTTTAACGATATTTAAATTATGAGGATCAGTTTGAATACTTTCATAATCAATAGTTGATTGACTAAATCCAACATTAGTCCCTAATGATAATCTTCCATACTCAGAAGTATGAGCAACTATTGCATAATTATAGCAAAAAGTAGTATTCCTATATATTCCATGCTTGTCATTTATTAAAGTTATACCCATTCCAGCTCTAAGTTTATAAACAGGAATATCAGCTGAAAAACTAGTTGTACGTGGGGTGCCATCTCCAAAATTAACCCATTGAGACCTATGGAGTGTAACTAAGCTTAATTTGTCTTTACTTCCTACTGTTGCAGGATTTATTAATGCATAGTTATGATTAAATATCGTAAAACGAGGGTCTTGTTGAGCCCAAATTTTATGTATACTTAATATTAAAAACAGAAAAAAGAACCTATTCATATTTTTTATCTAATTAGTGTAATACTAGTTTTATACTCTTCTCCTGTACTTAGTTTTGCCACAAGAAAATAGGTGCTTGAAGGCAATTTTTCACTTAAGCAATTGTTTGCAGTACATAACCCTCTCCAATCATTCTGATAGTTTTTAGCTTGATGTACTAAGTCGCCCCATCGATTATATATCCAAATATCTACTGTTACACCAGTAGGTACATTAAATACAACATAAGTATCATTTACTCCATCATCATTGGGTGTAAATCCTGTTGGGAAAAAAATCACCGAATCTTTTAAGCAGTTTTTTATTGAAATATCTACCTCAAGTCTCGCAGATTTACAAGTTGGAGAAATACTATCAATTAAATAATACTTTGTTGAGGTTTGTAAAGAATTTGTGATAAAATTATTTGAAATTGGCATCCCACCTACTGACTTTTCATACCAATAATATTTACTATTAGTAGTATTTGAGGTTTTATTAAGAGTAGCTTTTTCATTAATACATACTGATAAGTTTTCAAAACTTGGAAGAGAAGGCTTAGGGTCAATGGAGATGTTTACTTTTGTTCTTTCAGATGAACATCCAGCTAAAACACTATCAATTAAATAGTAATCAGTGCTGTTAGTCAATGTGTCTATTGTAAAATTGTTTTTTAAAGGTATTCCTCCAATCGTGGTTTTGTACCAAAAATATTCCCCGTCCGGATTTGGTGTAGTTTTGTTCAAGTTCACTTTTTCACCTTCACATACTGTAATATTATTATATTGAGGAGTTTTTGGCTGACTCAAAAGCTGCAATTTTATACTATTACTCTTCAAAAAACAACTGTTAGAAAGTAACCCTTTTTTTGCAACATTTACTGAATACAATCCTGTGTCAGATTCTGTAAACTTGGTAATTGTTAGCGATGATAATGAATCGGAAAGTAAGTTTTTCCATGTTTTTCCATTATCAATTGACTTTTGCCACTGATATTGCGGAGGGCTATATTGTTTTGTTAAAGTAGAAGTTAATTTTGCCTGACTATTTTTACAAATATTATTACTACCATCAATTAAAACGGTATCCAATTTTAATCCCAAATTCATGTCTGTTTTCAATTGAGATTCCTTTAAAATAAACATGCTTGTAGTAAATCCAATTTTTGTAGTTTCGCTAATCTTGCATGTATCTACATGATATTTAATGTAATATTTATTAGCAGGTACAGTAAATTTGTAATAACCTAGATTAGATGTATTATTTGTGTGAATGGAATCTTGTAGCAAGTCATCAGATGTGTTCGCCAAACTATCTTTCCCAACTTTCCAAAGTTCTACTTTTACATTTCCAAATCCCTCGCTAACTAGTTCGTCTTTTATTCCATTTTTATTTCTATCCCACCAAACATATTCTCCAATTTGACCGAGTGCTGAAATTGTAACACCTACTTTATTGGGTGATGTAGTAATTAAAGGTTGATCATCAAGTATTTTTTTTGCTTGATAATGAAAATCGTTATAAGCCACTTGATTTGAGGTAAGTACATTTGGAGCAGACATGTTCCATTTCACAATTAAACTGTCGTTTCCATTCAAAGTATCCTGCATTGAGATTTTTATTCCTTTTATCTTTTTGATATCAATTGGCGGATTTGATGACCAAGTAGGAGTAATACAGTTATTTGGCATAAATGCAGGAGAAACCTCTGTAATACAAAAATTACTATCTAATGTATATTGAATCAATACTTTGCTTTTGTTTACATTAGGCAAACTCGTCATGTAGGGTGAAAAAACACTATTTCTATAGTCATTTTTAAAGGGTAATGGGTCAACTATTACTAAATCTTTAAGACCTGTGTTTCCTTGATTATTTATTTCAATTTTATAACTAACATTTGAACCATTTGTCGTTGAAGCTGTTTGAGGGTAATATACATAGTCATCATCTATTTGACCTTTCACGCCTTTAGATGCGACAATATTTGTTACTTCATTTATAGTTAAATTATAAGATGCACTCCATACTCTAGGATGATTGCTAGCCACACCATAATATTTGTTAATATAATTTCCTGCAGCTGTTCCTTTTTTAACAACTGCTTTAAATATTACATATACTTCGGAATCAATAAATTTATTTGTATCAGAAGAAAAGTTAGCTTTAAAGATTTGTCCATTATATGAAAATGTAGGAAAAGCAGCTTTACCGTTTGGGAAAGATTTACTAAGATATTGTGAATAAGCACTATTAGGGACAAGTGTGAATATATCAGCTAAAGTATCAACATATTCCATATTTAATATAGCATCACCAACATTCCAGGCTGACATATAAAATGTTACTGTATCTCCTGGAATTACCGCCTTATTGTTGTAAATTCCTTTTATTGCTAGCACTACATCAGGGTATATTCCTCTACACATTGAACTTACTGTACAGGTATTGTCTACTCTATTTCCCTTAAAATAAGATTTCATTTTTTGATTAAATGAAATACATGTTCCTGAGCCATCGCATGGCATTAAGTCGGCATATTGCTTGGCTGGCACAACTACATTTCCTTTTCTATCATTTGCTAAAACTGTAATTGGAATTTTAAATATTTTTTGAAAACCTGGTTGAACATTTTTATATTTTATAAAAACTTTATAAATGAAATCGCCATTTTGCAAAATGGGTAAAGTCCAGTATGCTTTAGCTTTAACTATACTATAGTTTAATGGAATTAAAGTTAAAGAATCTTTACTTGAGCAATAATACAATTGAGGTTGAAGCATTGTATCTCCTTCTATTTTACCATAAGCATTCACAGCGTCAGGCAAGGGTAGTTCTAAGAGAACTGTATCTAAAGGCACATTTCCATCATTTGTAAATGTGGCATATAAACCTGAAGTAGTATCATTAATAATTTTTAATTGGGTGGTAAATCCTGCGGAATAGTCATAAGTACTACACGAAACTTTTTGTATTTTATCTTCTAATGTATAACTAGTTTCATTTGAAGATATTTGATAAGGGATATTGTCAGGCAAAATACCTTGAAAAGAAGTTTTATTTTTAATTTCATCTCCAAAGTTTGAATTTGGATAACTTATATACACATAACTTTCTAGTTTTTTGTAATAATTAGTATCACAATGAATAAATGGATTCTTGGTAAAATCCCACTCTATAATTCCTGACCCAGGTGATGTTTCCTTTCCCCCATTAGTAGCAGATACAAATACACCTCCATTTTGAATCGTATCATAAATTATTTGATTATAAACATTTAGATAACCAAATAATTCACATGAGCCAATTTCAGGATATCTTAAATAAGTTCTGTATCCGATAGTTTTAGTAATAGAATTATAAGAAACTATTTCTTTATGAAGTGTATAAGGTGCAGTTGCAAGTGAAGTTATACCATTTGTATTTGATACTACTACTTTTGGGTTGGCATTGTCTGCTGTGCAATAAATTTTATTGATGGGAGTATAGTTATTAGGTGTATTTAGGGGCTCAAATAAGCAAATTATCTCTAATGTACCAGTAGTGCCTGCAGGAAGTGGATTTATTAATTTGATTTTTAGTTCATTACTGCTAGTGTCATATACGCTTGACTCTACTATTAATGAATTTACAACTTCAATAAATTTAACATGTTTAGGAAGAGTATCAATAATGATTACATTTGAACCAGGTTCGCTTTCTGAAGTAAGACCAAAGTTTAAAAAATAACTAAATTTTTCACTCGACTTTACTTCTGCTTTACTTACATCAACACTTGAATTCAGTGTTATTTGTGCATAAACTAAATTTTGAATACATAAAAAAAATGTTAAAAGGACTAATTTTATTTTATTCATATTTGACTGAAGAGGTATTACTTTTATTAATTTGTATAATACAATATAACATGTGTCTTAGAAAAATATTCTTTGAATAAAAAATATGAATTTCAAATACCATGATTACATATTTAATAAAATCAAAATTAAAATCAAAATTAAAATCAAATCTTTTTAAAGTTAACTAGTTTTTATAAATTTAAAATATAGAGTTATTTGGATCAATTTTCAATTTGAATCTACGATATTTAAACCAGTGGAACTTTAAGAGAATTTTTAAATATAATTTAATTACTTGTATTTTATTATATATTTTTTTAGGCCATTTTTTGTAATTCCACTTTCAACTAAAAATATACATACAGGAAATAATAATTTTTGTATGCGCAGTAGTTAGATATCCTATTTTTATGATAAAGTTTAAAACGCCAAACTCGTAACAATCTCGTTACAAACGAGGTCGAATGGAGAATGTATTTTGTTACGTAATTCAGAACTTTCTGTAAAAATTCCTCTTATTAATTCTGAAAAATTTATTATTCTCAATTGAAAATATTTTTTCAAGTACTTTTGAAAAAGTATTACTTCCTGTAAATTGTTCTGCGTACAAAAAACTACATTTTTTTATGATTTTATTTTAATTTTAATGAAACGCTATATTTCTACTCCTCCAACTCAAACTTTAAATTACTCAAAGCCGAATTTAATTCACGTAAAGCTTTGGTCTCATTTTGTTCTTTTGCAAGTTCAATTCCGTGTTCGTAAGCCAAAATTGCTTTGTCGTATTCTTTAATTTGCTCGTAAAGCTTACCAATTGTGTAATAAGTTGGTAAATATTGCGAATGCCACTCTAAAAGTCCTTTAAAATATTCTAAGGCTTTATCTGTGTCAATGTTTTGATATTCAATTGCTAAGGCATAAATATTGAAAGGGTCATTGGGATCCTCTTGATAAAATTTTTGCAAATGTTCTAATCTTGTTAAATTCATATTGTACCTTTTTAAGATTTTAGCGTATAATTGTATTATTAAGTTTTAACAATAAATTCACGAGCCATTTATGAAGATATTAGTGTGCATCAGCCATGTGCCAGATACGACCACAAAAATAGCATTTACTGACAATAATACTAAACTTAATCCGCAAGGAGTGCAGTATATTATTGGGCCTTATGATGAATATGCTTTAGCAAGAGCTGTTGAATTAAAAGAAGCTGATGCTAGTATTCATATTACTGTTTTAAATGTTGGCGAATCTGATACTGAACCTACTTTACGTAAAGCACTTGCTATTGGTGCCGACGAAGCTGTTCGTATTAATGCCAATCCTGTTGATGCTCAATTTGTTGCATCAGCTATTGTTGATTATGCAAAAGACAAAGCTTTTGATTTAATTTTAACTGGTAGAGAATCTATAGATTATAATTCTGGTTTAGTTCATTCATTTATTGGTGAATTGTTGAATATTCCATCGGTTTCGCCTGTAATGAAATTGGAATTGAATGGCTCTAAAGTTTCTTTGGCTAAAGAAATTGAAGGTGGTAAAGAGTATTTAGAAGTGAATTTACCTTTAGTTGCAGGTTGTCAAGAACCAATAGCTGAATGGAAAATCCCAAATATGCGTGGAATTATGTCGGCTCGTACTAAACCTTTGGCTGTAATTGAACCAAATGCTGTACAAGCTAATTCTACTTTATTATCTATGGAATTGCCAGCAGCTAAACAAGGTTGTAAATTTGTTGATGCAGCCAATGTAGATGAGTTAGTAAGTTTATTGAAAAATGAAGCTAAAGTAATTTAAGACTTAAGATAATAGACTTAAGACATAAGATTGATTTAATTTCTTAAATCTTCTTTTTAAAAATTATTAATAATTATTAATTCTATAGTTATGAGCAGCGTATTAGTATTTGTCGAAACAGACAATAAATCCATAAAAAAATCATCAACTGAAGCAGTTTTTTATGCTTCAAAAGTAGCTTCTCAATTAGGTGGTGAAGCTGTAGCTTTAGTTTTAGGTCCTGTAAATGAATCAGAATTAGCTACTTTAGGTAATTTTGGCGCAAGTAAAGTATTACACGACAATAGCAATAAATTAGCTATTGGAAATATACTTGCTTATGCAGATGCTATTTCTCAAGCAAGTGCAAAAATAAATGCAAGTGTGGTTGTATTAGCAAAATCATCATTAGTTGATGCATTGGCTGGTAGAGTTGCCATAAAAAATGGTGCAGCTATTGCTACTAACGTAAGCGAATTACCAGATACAAGTAATGGTTTTGTGGTAAAAAGAGCTATTTTTACAGGAAAAGCATTTGCCAACACGTCTTTATCAGCTGATAAAAAAGTATTAGTTATAAGAAAAAATGCAGTTTCTGTTGAAGAAAAATCAGCAAGTGCAACAGTAGAAAATGTATCATTTGCTATTGCTGATGCAAACTTCGCATTAACACAAACCAAAGTAGAAAAAGCAAGTGGAGAAGTGTTATTGCCTGAGGCAGAGATTGTTGTTTCTGGTGGTAGAGGATTGAAAGGTCCTGAAAATTGGGGAATCATTGAAGATTTAGCCAAAACTTTAGGAGCTGCAACAGGTTGTTCAAAACCAGTTTCTGATATAGGTTGGAGACCACATCATGAACATGTTGGACAAACAGGTGTAAAAGTTAGTCCAAATTTGTATATTGCAGTGGGAATTTCAGGTGCGATACAACATTTAGCAGGAGTGAACTCTTCAAAAGTAATAGTTGTAATCAATAAAGATGCTGAAGCTCCGTTTTTCAAAGCTGCTGATTATGGTATAGTTGGCGATGCGTTTGAAGTTTTACCAAAGCTTACTGAAGCTTTTAAAAAGGTGTTAAATAATTGATTTTGAGTTGTGAGTAAAATTAAATTAGAAATTCATGGGTTGTCGTCAAGTCACTCGCAATCGGGTTCATTTGCGTTAGTACTTGGAGAAGAGAAAGGTAACAGACGTTTGCCTATTATTATTGGTATGTTTGAGGCGCAAGCAATTGCTATAGAAATAGAAAAAATAGCACCAAACCGCCCAATGACACATGATTTATTTAAATCTTTTGCTGAAAAATTTAATTTTACTGTTGAGGAAATAGTTATTTCAGAGTTAAAAGAAGGTGTATTTTATGCAAAAATTGTTTGTACTGATGGTAAAAGAGTTGTTGATATTGACGCTCGTCCCTCAGATGCAATTGCAGTAGGTTTGCGTTTTGATGTGCCAATTTATACTACAGAAGCTATTTTAGGTGAAGCAGGAATTATACTTACAGAAGCTGATGAAGATGAATCCGCTGAAGTAAGTGAAGAAGTTACTACAACACCACCAGCACCAAAATCAAAAGAAGAGCTATTGAAAGAAGCTAGTACTGAAGAATTACAAAAATTACTTGATGAGGCTATCAAAAATGAAGATTATGAGAGAGCAGCTCAGGTAAGAGATGAGATTCAACAGAGAGCTTAGTGATATTTTCTATATAAAAATTAAAGGCTTATATTCGAGAGAATGTAAGCCTTTTTTTTGTTTAAATTTCTTCTAATATTGAATAACCCTCTGATAAATCGCCAGATGTCCATTGCCAGTGTTCGTGTAAACGAATTTTGCCATTTGGTAGCATTTCAGGTGTTGATTTACAAATACCAGTCATAATTTCTCCTTTTGTATTTATTTGATGATAACGCATGTTTATATTGCCAAATTCATCAACCAAACCAATTAAATGTCCAACCACTATTTTACCTCCAGCATATTCTGAAGTTAGAATATTTCCTTGTTGTTTGTAAACAAAAATGGTTTCTGCAGAAGTTTCACCATTTTCTGAGTTCGATTTCGGAGAAAATCGTTTGTTGTTATAGTTGAACATTGGAATAAAAATACTTTTTACACCGCAACTTCCGCTTTAATATGAGGGTGAGGGTCGTAACCTTCTAGTGTGAAATCTTCAAATTTAAATCCGAAAATATCTTTAACCTCAGGATTGATTTTCATCGTTGGTAGCGGACGTAATTCTCTAGTTAACTGTAATTTAGCTTGTTCAATATGGTTGCTGTACAAATGTGTATCACCGAAAGTGTGTACAAAATCGCCAAGTTGTAAATTACAAACTTGTGCAACCATCATGGTTAATAAGGCATAGGATGCAATATTAAATGGTACACCTAAAAATACATCGGCGCTACGTTGGTAAAGTTGACATGATAATTTACCATCAGCCACATAAAATTGAAATAAAGAATGACAAGGTGGAAGTTTCATTTTATTGATATCAGCCACATTCCAAGCACTAACAATTAACCTACGTGAATCAGGATTTTTCTTGATCATATCAATTAATTGCGTAATTTGGTCAATGTGTCCACCATCAGGAGTAGGCCATGATCTCCATTGATGCCCATAAACTGGACCTAAATTGCCATTTTCATCAGCCCATTCGTCCCAAATTCTAACACCATTTTCATTTAAATATTTGATGTTAGTATCGCCAGTTAAAAACCACAACAATTCATGAATAATAGATTTTAAGTGTAATTTTTTGGTGGTTACCAAAGGAAAACCGTCCGCTAAATTAAACCTAGTTTGGTAGCCAAAAACACTGATAGTACCTGTACCAGTACGATCTTCTTTTTTTGTACCATTATCTAAAATATGTTGTAATAAGTCGTGATATTGTTTCATGGCAGTTGGTTCTATTTGAGATTTTAAAGATAAACAAAAAATGGTAGTTAAAAAAAAGGACAAACCAATTAAGATTTGCCCTTTTCTGTATTTTATTTGAATTAATTTTTAAACTATTTTATTCACAGCATCTAAATAAGCATTTACTGAAGCAACCACAATATCTGTATTTACACCAAATCCATAGTACAATTGACTTTGGTGATTTACTTGCATGTTTACTTTTGATACATCGTCACTACCACCTGTAATAGCTTGAATTACAAATTCTTCTATTTTAACATGTTTGTTCAGAATACTATCAATTGCTTTGATTGCAGCGTCAACAGGACCATTACCTGAAGCACTTGCTTCATGCTCTACTTCGTTGATTTTTAATTTTACTGTTGCCATTGGGCGAAGTGGTTCGCCACAAACAACTTGTAATAGTGAGATTTTAATACCTTTGTCATTCACAGATGTATCAGTATTGTTACCCATTAACAATACTAAATCCTGATCGTTTACATTGTCTTTTTTCTCATCAGCATACACTAAGAAACGCTGATAAAATTCATCAATGTTTATTTTTTCAAGGTTATATCCAAGCTTTTCTAAACGATGTTTTAATGCAGCTCTTCCACTACGAGCAGTAAGAACAATTGAAGATTCTGCTACTCCAACATCCTCAGGGTTAATGATTTCGTAGTTTTCACGGTTTTTTAACACGCCATCTTGGTGAATACCCGATGAGTGAGCAAATGCATTTTTACCAACAATGGCTTTGTTTGGCTGCACTGGCATACGCATTAAACGAGAAACCATAGTGGAAATACCATAGATTTCTTTGGTATTAATGCTAGTTTCAAAACCCATTGTTTTGTGGGTGTTGATTACCATTGCAACCTCTTCTAATGAGGTATTTCCTGCTCTTTCACCGATACCATTAATTGTACATTCAATTTGACGTGCACCATTAATAATTCCTGAAATAGAGTTTGCAGTAGCTAAACCTAAATCGTTATGGCAGTGAACAGAAATTATTGCTTTGTCAATATTCTTCACATTATCAACCAAATACTTGATTTTTGCTCCGTATTGGTCGGGTAAGCAATAACCGTTTGTATCTGGAATGTTTACCACTGTAGCACCTGCAGAAATCACAGCTTCAACTAATTGAGCTAAAAATTCAACATCAGCTCTACCTGCATCTTCTGCATAGAACTCAATATCTTCAACGAATTTTTTAGCATATTTTACAGCTGCTACACCTCTTTCAAGAATTTTTTCTCTAGTTGAGTTGAATTTATGTTTAATATGGAAATCAGATGCTCCGATTCCTGTGTGTATTCTTTTATGTTTGGCATATTGCAAGGCTTGTACAGCTGCATCAATATCGCCTTCAACAGCACGAGTTAAAGCACAAATTGTTGGTGCCGAAACAGCTTTAGAAATCTCTACAACCGACTGGAAATCACCGGGGCTAGAGATAGGGAAACCTGCTTCAATTACATCTACACCGAGTAACTCGAGTCGCTTAGCTACTTCAATTTTTTCAACTGTAGTTAACTGGCAACCTGGAACTTGCTCACCATCACGAAGAGTGGTATCGAAGATGTAAATTTTATTACTCATAAATGTTTATGTTGATTTTGAACAAAATTAGCAATTTTTTTGAAAAATTTAAGAATCTTAGGTTTTTGATTTAATTAAAATCAGAATAAAAGTCATATTTTTTTGTCAATAAATACTTTATAAATATTTGACATAAAAAAAGAGTAACATTTCTGCTACTCTTTTTGAAAATTATGGTTTTGGAAATAATTATTTCAACATTTCAGCTCTTTGCTGTTTTACTAAATCAGACGAAAGATATTCTTCATAAGTCATTTCTTTAGATAAACAACCTTTAGGGAATAATTCAATTACGTGATTAGCTACAGTATTCACAATCTGTAAATCGTGTGATGCAAAGAAAATAGAACCTTTTGCTTCAACCATTCCGTTGTTAAGTGCTGTAATTGCTTCAAGGTCTAAGTGGTTAGTTGGCTCATCCATTAATTGAACATTAGCACCTTGTAACATCATTCTCGAAAGCATACATCTTACTTTTTCTCCTCCTGAAAGTACATTACATTTTTTCAAGGCTTCTTCACCAGAGAATAGCATACGTCCAAGGAAACCACGAATAAAACTTTCGTCTTTTTCTTTTGAGTATTGACGTAACCAATCTACAAGGTTTAAATCAGAGGTAAAATAACTATTGTTATCATTTGGTAAATATGCTTGAGTGGTAGTTACTCCCCATTTATAAGTTCCTTTAGTTGGTTCTAATTCACCTGCTAAAATTTTGAATAATGCAGAGATTGCTAAAGGTTCGCTACCTACAACTACAACTTTATCATTTGGTTTAATTTTAAATGAAAGGTTGTTTAATAAAGTATTGCCTTCTGGAGTAACATAAGTTAAGCCTTCAACTTCAAGTAGTTGGTCACCAATTTCACGCTCTGGTTTGAAGTGAATGTGTGGGTATCTACGAGTTGATGCTTGTATTTCATCAATAGTAATTTTATCTAATAATTTTTTACGAGAGGTAGCTTGTTTTGATTTAGATGCATTTGCAGAGAAACGTCTCACGAAATCTTCTAACTCTTTCTTTTTCTCTTCTGCTTTACGGTTTTGGTCGTTACGTTGCTTTAACGCTAACTGACTCATTTCGTACCAAAAAGTGTAGTTACCTGAATATAATGATAGTTTACCAAAATCAATATCAGCAATGTGCGTACAAACTTGGTCTAAAAAGTGACGGTCATGGGAAACAACAATAACTGTATTTTTAAAATCAGCTAAATAGTTTTCTAACCAAAGAATTGAGTCCACATCCAAATCATTGGTAGGCTCATCAAGTAATAAAATTTCAGGGTTTCCGAATAAAGCTTGTGCTAAAAGAATACGTACTTTTTCTTTACCACTTAATTCACTCATTAAAGTGTAGTGTAAATCTTCTTTTATACCCAAACCACTTAATAATTCAGCAGCTTCAGCTTCAGCATTCCAACCATTTAAATCAGCAAATTCAGCTTCTAATTCAGCAGCACGCTCACCATCAGCATCACTAAAATCCTCTTTTAAATAAATAGCATCTTTTTCTTTCATTATTTCATAAAGACGCTTGTGACCAATTATCACAGTTTCAAGCACTGGATAAGCATCATATTCAAAGTGATTTTGTTTTAATACTGCTAAACGTTCGCCTGGAGTAATTTCTATTCTACCTGTTTGGGCTTCAAGTTCTCCAGAAAGAATTTTTAAGAATGTTGATTTACCAGCACCATTAGCACCGATCAAACCGTAACAGTTACCTTCTGTAAATCTTACGTTTACATCTTCAAATAAAACTCTTTTTCCGTAACGTAAGGATATGTTATTAGCTGCAATCATGAATTAAAATGTAATTGAAACGCTAAATTAACTTAAAAAATATGTTTTTGGAATTATTGAGTTTAAATAATTCAAAAATATATTTTAGATTGTATAATTAAGATTTTAGACTTAGATTTTTCCCGCAGATGGACACTGATTTGAACCGCAGATAAACTCAGATTTTATAAATTAAAAATAATAATATTTCAAATAGGAATCAGCGGAAATCAGCGGGTAAAAAACTGACCACAGATGGGGATTTATATTTTTACCTACTTTAATTAATACTTATCCCTAGAAAATTTTTAACTTGCAGTCTTATAACAAAACCAAATTCTATTTGTTGTAAAATCTGTGTAGATAAAGAAATATTTAGTGGAGAACAAAAATTTTACATACGACGATATTCTAGTACTTGAAAGTGGAGACTCATTACATGGTTTTCAGCTTAATTACAGTACTTTAGGTAAATTAAATGAAGATAAAAGCAATGTAATTTGGGTTTGTCACGCCTTAACTGCAAATTCAGATGTTGCAACTTGGTGGGATGGTATGGTTGGTGAAGGTAAACTTTACGACCCTAATAAGCATTTTATCATTTGTGCTAATATTATAAGTTCATGTTATGGCTCAACTGGTCCATTACATATTAATCCACTAACACACAAAAAATATTACCTTGATTTCCCAACTGTTACCATTAGAGATATGGTTGCAGCTTTAAATATTTTTAGAAAACACTTAGGTATCAGTAAAATACATTCATTGGTTGGTGGTTCACTTGGCGGACAACAAGCTATGGAATGGGCTATCATTGAGCCTGATTTGATTGAAAATTTAATACTTTTAGCTACCAATGCGCAACATTCTCCATGGGGAATTGCTTGGAATGAATCGCAACGTATGGCAATTGCAGCAGATACAACATGGGGTGAAGAACGTGACGATGCTGGTCAGGCTGGTTTAAGAGCTGCACGTTCCATTGCATTGATTTCATACAGAAATTATGAAGCTTATCACAAAACGCAGTCTGACACTGATATTGAAAAAACCGACCACTACAAAGCTCAATCGTATCAACAATACCAAGGCGAAAAATTAGTTCAACGCTTTAATGTGTATAGTTATTGGTATTTAACCAAAGCTATGGATTCGCATCATGTGGGGCGTGGACGTGGAGGTGTAAAAAATGCATTAGCTAAAATCAAAGCTAAAACTATTGTAATAGGTATTGTTAGTGATGTTTTATTCCCTGTTAGTGAACAAATTACACTAGCAAAGTTAATCCCAAATGGAACTTATGTAGAAATTGATTCATTCTATGGGCATGATGGTTTTTTGATTGAAACCAAAGAAATTACTTCTATTTTAATTGATTTTTATACCAAAAATACGCAAACAATTTCCTTATGAAAACTAATCTAAAAATTGGCCTTTTCGGATATGGTGTGGTAGGACAAGGCGTTTACGAAATTTTAAAACAAAACACTTGTTTAGGGGCTGAAGTAGTTAAAATCTGTGTTAAAAACAGAAAAAAACGCAGAAATCTACCTGAGGAAATGTTTACTTTTGAAAAAGATGATATACTTCAAAATCCTGATATTGATTTAATTGTAGAAGTAATTAATAATGCTGATGATGCTTTTGAAATTATTACAACTGCCTTAAAAAATGGCAAACGTGTAGTTACAGCTAACAAAAAAGTACTTGCCGAACATTTAGAAGAACTTGTAACATTGCAAGCTGAATTAAATGGTTCATTACTTTACGAAGGAGCAGCTTGTGGAAGTATTCCAATTATTCGTAACTTAGAAGAATATTATGACAATGAGCTATTGTACTCAGTTAGAGGAGTTTTTAATAGTTCATCAAACTATATTTTAAGTAAAGTTCATAATGAAAATCTTGATTATGATATTGCTTTAAAGCAAGCACAAGATTTAGGATTTGTAGAAACAGCTGACCCTGCTTTGGATTTAGCTGGTTTTGATGCTTTATATAAATTAGTGATTGTTGCTGCACACGCTTATGGCGTAATTGTAAATCCTGATGAAGTTTTACATGGTGGAATTATGAATTTCTCGCAGTTTGATATGCAATTTGCAAAAGAGAAAGGTTATAAAATTAAATTGGTTTCAACTGCACGCATTGTTGGAAATGACAAAGTTGCGATGTACGTTTTGCCAGAATTTATTACACCCGAACGTCGTTTGTATAATGTTGAATATGATTACAATGCAGTAGTTGTTGAGGCATCTTTTTCTGACAAACAAACATTTCAAGGTAAAGGAGCTGGCGGACACCCAACTGGTTCTGCAATTTTCTCAGATATTTCAGCTAATTATTACGATTACAAATACAGTTATAAAAAACGTAATCTAGGTAAAAAGCTTAGCTATACTACGGATTTAGAAATTGAAATATACTTGCGTTATTTCGATGAAAAAAATCTAGCTCATTTCCATTTTGAAAAAATAACTGAACGTTATTCAGGTAAAGATTTTAATTATGTAATCGGTACAATCAAAATTAGTAACTTGATTAAAATCAATGATAAACTAAATACTTCTGATATTCAGGTTATCAATACAGGCAGATTAAATGCTGTAAAATAGAAACAAGACTAGAGACATAAGATTTAAGACTTAAGATATATTATTCATAAACATATTTTAAGTCTTATTTCTTTTATATATACCTATAAAATGAAAAACAATAAACATGCCCTGACTTTTATTTTTATTACATTATTAATAGATGTTATTGGTTTGGGTATAATTATCCCCGTTGTTCCTGATTTATTAAAACAAATTACTGGACAAGAAGTAAGTGAAGCATCAAGTATAAATGGTTGGCTAACATTTGCTTATGCAACAATGCAGTTTGTGTTTTCACCAATTTTGGGTTGTTTGAGTGATAAATATGGTCGCCGACCAATTTTATTACTTTCACTTTTAGGTTTAGGACTCGATTATTTTGTACAAGGCTTTGCACCAAGTTTGTTTTGGTTATTTATTGGTAGAATGATTGCTGGATTTTCAGGTGCAAGTTACAGCACAGCCACTGCCTATATTGCTGATATAAGCGAACCTGAAAAACGTGCACAAAACTTTGGTATTGTGGGTATTGCATTTGGTGTTGGTTTTATTATTGGTCCTTTGATTGGTGGTATTTGTGGTAATTTCTGGGGACCAAGAGCACCATTTTATGTTGCTGGTATTTTGAGTTTAATCAATTTTGCTTATGGATATTTTGTATTACCCGAATCATTAAGTGTAGAAAATAGAAGAGCTTTTGAGTGGAAAAGAGCCAATCCTTTTGGGGCTTTTAAGCAATTAAGTAAGTATAAATTGGTGTTACCTTTGGTAATTGCTGAGTTTTTTGTGTATTTGGCAGGCAAAGCAGTGGAATCAAATTGGACATTTTTTGTAAAATTCAAGTTTGATTGGTCAGAATTAACCTTGGGATTATCTCTTGCATTTGTAGGGATTTTAATAGCCGTAGTTCAAGGTTGGTTAATACGAATAGTGATACCGAAATTTGGTTCAAAAAAAGCAGTAATTATTGGTTTAATACTTGATACTGTAGGTTTATTTTTGTTTTCGATGGCATCAAGTAGTTGGATGATGTTCTTGTTTTTGATTCCGTATTGCTTAGGTGGAATTGCGGGTCCAGCATTGCAGGGAGTAATTTCAAACCAAGTACCAGCCGATGAGCAAGGCGAATTACAAGGAGCAATAAACAGTGCAATAAGTATCACATACATACTAGGTCCGCTGATGATGAATAACTTATTCTATTATTTTACCAATAAAAATGCACCAATCATTTTCCCTGGAGCACCATTTTTATTAGGTACAATTTTCGGTTTAATTGGTTTGGCTTTGGCTTATAGAGCCATGAAGGGCAAGGTGGTGGAGTAGGGATTTATTTATGCTAAATCTCAACAAACTAAATGGTTTCAATCACTTGCTGATTATATACAATCGCAAAGGTATTATGCAATTGTATTTTGATTAATATTAACTTATGTTTAAATGAAAAACTGTTATTATCTAATTCTATTTTTAATGCTCATTTTTACTTGTTGTAAGTCGAAACAAGGGCAATTTTTTACAAATTCAAAAATTTCAATTTATCAAGGTTCACTTAATACCGATCTGAAAAATGAAACTTTAGATTTTAAATTAACACCAACAGTTGGAATATTATTGAATAAAGATTCTCTAATTCAATCTTCAACAATTATCAAGAAAGATTCTAAAAAATCAATTCAATCAAAATTAAGCAAAAGCTTTTCTTATTCTTTTGGAAATAAACCTTTTATAAAGAAAAATCAGCTTCAATTGAAAAGTAAAACAGAAGATAGTTTTTTAGAAGGTAATTTCAGATTATTGGCAATTATTTGTAGTTTACTTGTTTCCTTATTAATATTTTTAGGTATAAAATGGATGATTAAATTAAAGTTTATTTATGCTTTTTTAGTTGGGATTCCTGTAGTTTTTCTTTCTTTATTTTTAGTCTTGTTGATAATGTTGATATACAATAATGGTTATATGGGTTGTTGATTTTTACACCAACTTTTCCATTTTAGCTTTTGTAATTGCGTCTTCTTTTGAGGTTACTTGAAGTTTAATGTAGATGTTTTTGATATGAAATTTCACTGTTGATAAACTAATATCTAATACATCAGAAATGGTTTTATAGCTTTTACCTTCAACTAAAAGTTTAAGTACTTCGGTTTCACGTTCAGAAAGTAAGTTGTTGTTTTTAACAAAAAACGACTGTGCTACCATTCTCGCAATATTGGCACTCATTGGTGCTCCACCATTCGAAAGTTCTTCTAAGGCACTTAAAAGTTGAATATGATTACTGTTTTTAGTTAGGTAGCCACTTGCACCTGCACACAATCCTTCAAAAACTCTGTTACTATTTTCAAAAATGGTAATAATTAAAATCTCTGTTTTAGGTAAAATAGATTTAATATATTTTGTACCATCAATACCATTCATTCCTGGTAAATCAATGTCCATCAAAACAATATCAGGTTTTATGCTTTCAATTTTTTCAAAAGCCAATTCGCAGCTTTCAAATGTATGACTTACATAATATTTACTAGTTGAATTGATTAACAATTGAAATCCATTTCTGATATCTGGATTGTCTTCAATGATGATGATATTTTTTAATTCTTCTTTCACAAGTACAAAATTATAAACTAAAGTTTAATTATAACCTACCCTTAATGGATAGGTAGTTTAATTTATTTGAATTAAATCAATTAATATTGTGAACTTTGAACCTTTATTGTTGCTGTCAATTAGGTATTTAGCATTTATTGAATTTAATCTTTTTTCAATATTGTTTAAGCCTCGTTTTGAAATTGTATTTACATCAAAGCCTTTTCCGTTATCGGCGATATGAATTTCTGCAACATTATCATTGATTTTGATTTCGAAATTAACTTCTGAACATTCGGCATGTTTGGCGGCATTTGTCATAATTTCTTTACAAACAAGCACTAATTGTCGGCCAGCGGTTGATTTAACAAGAAACAATGAAGCATTGTCGAGTTCAGTTTTTGAGTTAAAATTTATATCTAATTCATTGAAAAATCGCTCACCAAATTCTCTTAAATAGACATATAATTCAAATAAATAATCACTTTTAAAATCAATAGACCAGATAAAATCTTTGGTACCATCGAATAATTCTTTCGAACGTAAAGAGATGGTTTCTAGTAGTTTAATAGCTTCTTTATCTTGTTCTTTATTATTAAGTGACAAAGCAACTGATTGAGAAAGTATATTAATACTCGCTAATTTGTTTCCCATTTCATCGTGAAAGTCACGAGCAAGGCTACTTCTTAGTTGACTTATTTCATCTGTTTTTTGCTTAACTCTAATTTCAAGTTCAGAAATTTTTTGTTGAGAAAGCTCTTCTAATTTTTTATTTGTATTCGCCAACACACGTGCAAAAGTGGCAACAATTGCCGAAATAAGTAGAACTACAAATACCCACGTAAAATAGAAATGCGTATTTCCATGTGTGAAAATATAGTTTTTAAAAATATTTGAGTTTGGATTTAGTTGATTTTCAGTTACAAATAAAAATGTTAAGTATGAAATTACTAAGATAGATGAAAATATTCCCCACCAATAACTAATTATTAAACCTTGAGAAATTAAACAAACAAATATCCAAGCAATATCAGCTGAATATATTCCTCCTGTATGATATACACTTATCATTATTGGAATATATGAAAGGATTGCAGTGTACATTAATGAAAAAATGAAATTTGGCAGAAATCTGAGAAATACCAAACTAAAAGCAAAAAGACTTACACAAATTACATTATTTAGATTTTTTACTGTATCATTTGGGTAGTAAATAGCAAAGTAAAAACAATAAGGAATAAGAAATACAAGCAATACAAAAACACACCAAAAATAGATTTTTGAATTTCTAAAATGCTTGTTTTCAGGTTTTAATAAATTTGGGTGAATGAAATATTTTACCATCACATTTATTTTTGAATTAATTTAATGTATTCAAAGTTAGTTTTAAAATTAATTATATTTTTTTGAAATAAATTATAAAAAACTATTCAAGCTTAAATATTCTATTCATTTTTCTTGAATTAACTAATTTTGGGTATTTTTAGAAATATATTTATTTGAAAATAATGTATGAAATTTTATAGTTAATATTTGTTAAATTTAATCAATTGGTAGTAGTATTTGCTCAAATATTTGCATTAATAGTAAGTGTTTTTTCACTTAAAAAGAAATCGGTTTCTATTTCTGGATTTGCGTGTATGTTGGTAATTTCTTCAATTTTTATATGGAATAATGGATTAGGAGCATTGATAGTTTTGTTTTCTATGTTTTTAAGTTCTTCATTAATAACGAAGTATAAACATGAATTTAAAGCTCAACTTACGGATAAAGTTCTAAAAAAATCTGGACCAAGAGATGCAATTCAAGCAATTTCTAATTTAGGAATGGCAAGTTTATGTTTTGTGCTTTATTGTTTTAGTAAAGAATCTGTTTATTTATTAGCGATGGCTTGTTCAGTTGCAGCAAGTAATGCAGATTCGTGGGCATCTGAAATAGGAGTTTTAAGCAAATCAAAACCTGTGTTAATTACCAATTTTAAAGAATGTAAACCTGGTATTTCGGGTGGAGTTACTTGGTTAGGAACAATTGCTGGTTTGTTTGGAAGTATGTTTATTGCATTGATTACTTGTTTGTTAAAAAATGAAATTGGTATTGATTTGGAGTTTTTATATTTATTTTTGATTGTTAGTGTGTTTGGATTTATAGGGATTTTTGTTGATTCATTGTTAGGTGCAACTGTACAAATTATTTATACAGATAATGTTGGTGATGAAACAGAAAATAATCAAAATGCAATAATAAAAAGTAGGGGAGTGGAATGGATAAATAATGATATGGTTAATTTTTTAACCACTTTAATTATAGCAATTTTGGTATTGATTGTTTTTTAGAGAATACTATTTTTTTCTTTCAATAGTATATGTAACCAAGCCTTGCAGTGCAGTTTTGTATTCTGAATCAGGGAATTGATTTAAAATAGCCATAGCTTCAGCTGTAAATTGATTCATTGTATTGGTTGCATATTCAATACCACCTGATTTTTTAACAAAATCAATTACTTCGTTAACTACTGTTTTGCTTTCGCTAAAGTATTTTATTTTTTTGATAATAACATTTCGTTCCCACCAAGTAGCATTTTGTAAAGCATAAATAAGTGGCAATGTCATTTTCTTTTCTTTGATATCGATACCAAGTGGTTTGCCTATTTCGTCGGTACCAAAGTCGAATAAATCATCTTTAATTTGAAATGCAATTCCGACTTTTTCACCAAAAAGTTTCATTTGTGCAATTACATTTTCGTCAGATCCAACTGAAGCTGCTCCAACTGCACAACAAGAAGAAATTAATGAGGCTGTTTTTCTTTTAATAATTTCAAAATATACATCTTCTGTGATATCAAGTTTGCGGGCTTTTTCCATTTGTAAAAGTTCTCCTTCACTCATTTCTCTAACAGCTTCTGATACAATTTTTAGTAATGCAAAATCGCCATTGTCAACAGCTAAAAGTAAACCTCTTGAAAGTAGGTAATCACCAACAAGTACTGCAATTTTGTTTTTCCAAAGGGCATTTAATGAGAAAAATCCTCTGCGCATATTCGAATCATCAACCACATCATCGTGAACCAATGTAGCAGTATGCAATAATTCAATTAATGCAGCACCTCTAAACGAATCTTCTTTTACCTGACCATGATTCACAGTTTTAGCTGTTAACATTACAAACATAGGGCGAAGTTGTTTTCCCTTACGTTTTACAATGTAATTCATGATTTTATCTAACAAAAATACATCGCTCTTCATTGAGTGGCGAAACTTTTGTTCGAATGTGTTCATTTCCTCAGAAATGGGTGCAAGAATATCGTTTATATTTATACTCATTATTATTATGCAATAATAGTTACAATATTGCCTTTAACCAAAAAAAACAATTGATTTAAAAGAATAACTTGTTACATCGCTACTAAGTTTTAAATTTGTATCCTTAATTAAGTTTTATTTTGGCAAAGTCGAACACTATATCGAGTAACAAAACTGTTGAAGCTTACAAAAAAGCAGCAGGGGTTTCTGGAAAATCCACATCTAGTAGAAAATCGAGTCCGAAATCATCAGGAAATGGGGTGTGGGGCATGGTTAAAAACGCATGGTCAAAAGTGCGTAGGTATGTGATTATTTTTGCTTATGTATTTTTCGGAAGTTCAATTGCATTTACAGTTTTGTATAAATATGTGCCACCTATTTTTACACCATTAATGATTATTAGGGTAGGGGAGCAAATTTGGAATGGAGATGAAATTAAATTGAAATACAAATGGGTTGATTTTGATAAAATTTCATCCAAAATGCCATTGGCTGTTATCGCATCTGAAGATTCAAAGTTTATGGAACACTCAGGTTTTGATATAGATGCAATATATACTGCTTACAAAAACAACCAAAAAAAGAAGAAAAAAACTATCAAGGGAGGAAGTACAATTTCGCAACAAACAGCTAAAAATGTGTTTTTATGGCAAGGGCGTTCTTATTTGCGAAAAGGCTTAGAAGTATATTTTACAACACTTATTGAGCTGATTTGGGGTAAAAAACGCATCATGGAAGTGTATTTGAATGTGATTGAAATGGGAAATGGTGTTTATGGTATTGAAGCTGCTGCTCAAAAATATTATAAAAAGCCAGCCAAACAATTAAGTAAATACCAGTGTGCTGCTATTACCTCTATTTTACCAAATCCAAGAAAATGGTCGCCAACTAAACCAACTAATTATATTTCACAAAAACAACAACGTATTGTGCAGGGAATGAATTATTTAAGGAAGGTTAAGTTTGATAAGTAGGGCATAGATTAACATCCTATGTTTTGGGTATGACTTTTTTCATAGGGCTACACCCTATGTTGGGTTATGTCGTCCTTTCATGACTTTATTTGAATCAATTTTACGTTGACAACGGTCCATTGACATTGTCCATCGTAAATTTTTAACAATTTTACGGTTGTCAAGGTCGTTGACCGTTGACAACGTAGTTACTTATTTAAAAGAGATAAGTTTTTTATAGGTTATACATTATGTTTTAATATATAGACCTTGCTGAAATTTAATTGAAATTATTTTACGTTGACAACGGTCCATAGACCTTGTCAACCGTAATTTATATTGTCAACTCAGTCATTTATGCATAAAAAAAGAGATAAGTTACCTCATCTCTTTTAGCTTTCATAGGGCCTACACCCTATGTTGGGTTATGTTGTCCTTTCAGGACTTTAATCTTTTTCAACCTATCTCTCCAACAACTCCTTAATAGCTTTTGATTTTTTCTCGAAACCAAAACCATTCAAAACCAAGTCTTTTTGAGCAGTAATTTGAGCATTGCAAAGGTTGCCAATACTACCTTCGTGGTTGTGATTGATGTTGTAATTTGGTGTGAATGAACCTTCTTCAATCTCTTTACCTACTTGTTTGTAAGCATCTCTAAATGGTACGCCTTGTAATACCAATTCGTTTACACGTTCCACACTAAAAATATATTTGTATTTATCTTCAGTAACAACTGTGTCTTTAATAATGATGTTAGAAAGCATGTAATGAGCAATTTGCAAACAATCATTAATTTCCGAAAACGCAGGCAAAAAGCTTTCTTTGATAGATTGCATATCTCTGAAATATCCAGATGGTAAATTACCTGTCATCATGAAAATTTCGTTTGGTAAAGCTCTCAATTTGTTGCTTTTCGCTCTAATTAACTCAAAAACATCAGGGTTCTTTTTGTGAGGCATTATGCTCGAACCAGTTGTAAGTTCATCAGGGAATGTTAAGAATGCAAAGTTTTGACTCATGTATAAACAAACATCCATCGACATTCTACCAATGGTTGAGGCAATTGATGCCAAACTTGCAGCTACTAATTGTTCTGTTTTTCCTCTTCCCATTTGTGCATACACTACATTATGGTTTAAGGTTTCAAACCCTAATAATGAGGTAGTTAATGTTCTATTTAAGGGAAAACTTGAACCATAACCAGCACCTGAACCAAGTGGGTTTTTGTTCGCCACTTTGTATGCAGCTTGCAATACCGTTAAATCGTCAACCAAACTTTCGGCATAAGCACCAAACCATAATCCGAAAGATGATGGCATAGCTACTTGCAAATGCGTATAGCCAGGAATTAAGGTATTTTTGTGTTTTTCGCTTAATTCAATTAATAGCGTAAAAAGTTGATTTACTGCTGTAACTGTATTTTCAATAGCATCACGAATGTAAAGTTTTAGGTCAACCAAAACTTGGTCGTTACGTGAGCGACCTGAGTGAATTTTTTTACCAATATCACCTAAACGCTGTGTTAAAAGTAATTCAACCTGAGAGTGAACATCTTCTACACCTTCTTCAATAGTGAAATTATTATTCTCAATTTCAGTGTAGATTTGTTTTAACTCTTTGATTAAAACTGGCAATTCTTCTTTAGGCAACAAACCAACTTCTGCCAACATAGTTACATGCGCCATAGAGCCAAGCACATCGTGAGGAGCAAGTAATAAGTCCATTTCACGGTCACGACCTACAGTAAATTTTTCTATTTGTGCATTAACATTGGTATCTTTTTGCCAGAGTTTCATTATATAATAATCAGATAAGTTGTTGGTAATTATTTAACTTCAAGTTTAGCTTCTCGTACTTTTATAGAGTCAGTTACTCTATCGTAAATTTTGTCAAGCGCTTCAATATCAGTAGTGTAGTATTTTATACTAGCATCGTAGTCTTTTTTCGAAACACCAGCTTTTTGTAATATCAATCCTGATTTTACTTTATATACAGCAGCTGCTGAATCTTGATTGTGAATCATATTATTCGCATATGCTTCTAGTATATGAATGTCAATTAAAATTTGCACCATTTTATCTTCTGATAGAAGATTTTCAGGTTTTTTACCTTTTTTGCCATCATTTACTTCACATGCAAAAAGGCTCAATGCCAAACAAATAAAGAATAGTTTTCTCATAGTACAAAGTTAATATATTTTTTTTGTTATCGGTTATTGGCGTATAGTTTTCAATTTTGAATTATAAAAAATATTTTTTTTAAATTTTATTTTGTATTAAACCTTTTTAAAATTTTAACATCAAAGTTTCAAACTTGTTGCATTATGGCAAACACTCCCGAAAGAATTACTTTTTATTTGAAAAATATGGTTAGTAACAGTTGTATTAAATTGGTAAAAAATGTTTTATCTAATTTTAAACAAGTTGTTGTAATAAAAGTTGAGCTAGGAATAGCAGTTATTGAAGTAGCAAATATTGATAATTTCAAACAAATTGAAGTTGAAAAAAAATTAAAGGATTTAGATTTTCCTGTAATTAATGATAAAAACTTACAATTAGTGGAGCAAATCAAAATTGCTTGTATTGAATTGATTCATTATTATAATAATGCAAATTCATTGATTAGAAATTCAGATTATTTGTGCGATAAACTTGGTTTTCCTTACCATCATTTAACCAAATTATTTTCTGACAAAACAGGTATTACTCTTGAGAAATATATTATACTTTTAAAAATAGAAAGGATTAAAGAATTACTTATTTATGATGAACATAGTTTGAGTGAAATTTCATTTATGATGGGTTATAGTAGTGTGCAATACCTTAGTAATCAGTTTAAACAAATAGCAGGAGTAACTATTTCGGATTTTAAAAAGAATAAAAATTATACTCGAATACCACTTGAGGATTTGGCATGAAAAAACCTCATTATTTTTTAAATAATGAGGTTTTGGTTTGTTATTAAATCTAAAAATTAGTTTTTAGTCCATCTTTCAACCTTGTTTTCAACTGGTTTTACAGTTTTTAGGTATTCAAAAATTGCACCTAAATCATGTTCGCTCATTGAGGCATACATAGACCAAGGCATTACAGTATTAAAATCATCTTTACCAACAGTTTGTAAAGCTTTTGGGTCTTGGTAAGCTTTAAATCTAGCTACAAATTGTTCTTTAGTCCATGAGCCAATGCCTGCTGGGGTAATATTTGCAGATTGAACAGTTCCGGCAGGAAGTTTGAATTTAAATCCACCTGCGAAATCCATACCTGGTAGTTTTTTACCTTTGTCTGTTTGTGTATGGCAATCAGCACATGAAGCCATATTTACCAAATATTCTCCATGTTTTAAAATATCATTGGTATCAGGTTTGGTTACAAACTGTGGTTTTTGCGGAATAGTATTAATAATGAAATTCATTGGGAAGTCAGCTTTTGACTTTGGGGTTTCATTTTTAATAGGAGCAATAGTTCTTATATATGCAATAATTGCTTCAATATCAGCTTTGTCGGCTTTGCCATAATTTGGGTGTGGCATTACAGGGAAAAGTGCTCTACCATCTTTAGCTACACCGCTTGTAATTGCTCTAAATAATTCACCATCAGTATATGCGCCTATACCTTCGGGTGTAATATTGCTTGCATAAAATGAACCTGGGAAACCCATTTTTTGGTCAAAAGTTTCACCACCTTTACCAAGAGTACCGTCCATTAACGGACCCGAAAATTTATTCCAATCTCTTGTTGAGTGGCAATCCATACACAATGCCACCGAATGAGCAAGGTATTTACCTCTTGCAATTTGTTCTTTGGTGCCTGCAACTTTAAGTTGAGGTGCAGGTCCTACATTTGGAAGTGCAGTTTTAACATAAGTTAATAAACCTGCAACGCCTAAAACTACAACTCCAGCTAAAATGCCTACAATTCTTAAAACTTTTTTCATTATTAATAGTTACTGTTTTTTTTATTAAACCGCAATATCTAAAAGTTATATTATTTTGCAAAATAATTTCAATCAAATTGTTGAAAATCTGTAAAGAGTTGTGATTGTTTTTTTATTTATATTTCTAAGTTTTTTTAAAATTTATTTTAAATAGTATAATTTTATAAAATCTAAATTCTTTTCTGATGAAAATAACATATAATGCTCCATTTACACTTACTTTAACTGCCATTTGTGTAATAGTTAGGATACTTGGTGATGGTATTACAGGGGCTTTTTTTACTGTGGGAAATACTTTTATGGCAACTGACCCTGTCCATTATTTTAGGTTGTTTTCACATTCATTGGGGCATGCTGATTGGTCACATTTGATTGGTAATTTTTCATTGATATTAATTTTAGGTCCGATATTAGAAGAAAAATATGGTGTTAAATCAATGGTAATGATGTCAATAATTACAGCCACGGTAACAGGAGTGTTAAATATTTTATTTTTCAACACAGGCTTGTTAGGAGCTAGTGGATTGGTTTTCATGATGATAATGTTGGCTTCGTTTGCTAATTTTAAATCCGGTACGATACCGTTAACGTTTATATTGGTGTTAGTTTTTTATGTAGGAAATGAAGTAATGCACGCCATGGAAAAAGATAATATTTCTCATTTTGGGCATATTCTCGGCGGACTTGCAGGAAGCTTTTTTGGTTTTGGTGGGGGAAAGGAAGTTGTAAAATAGACTTTAGATATAAGACTTAAGACTTAAGATTTTCGGTTGCCGAAGGCAAAACTATCATCTAACAACTATCCCAAGTATAAATAATAATCTTTCAATAAATCAATAAAATCAGCAGTGTAAGTTTGTTTTTCGGTATTGCTTTCGTAAATAATTATTTGATTTTCAGTAATATCATCTACTTTTTTATTCGATAAAAGTAGAATATACCTTAAAGTAGGTTTTTCAATTCGGGCATACATTGCAATTTTGGTGTGTAAATACAAACCATTTTCTAAAGCAGTTGTAACAAATGATTCACTTACATTAGTTGGCAGTAAAATAGCCACCTCGCCATCGATTGCTAATAATTTTTTTATAGAAATACATAATTCTTCAAAACTCAATTCGCTACAATGATGTGCTTTATTTTTTTCTAAATTTTCGCCTTTCAAGCTATTTTCATAAAATGGAGGGTTTGAAAAAATATAATCGTATTTAATTTCAGATTCAAATGCTTGAATAGGTTTATTTATGATATTAATTTGTTGATTAAAAACACTTTGACTTACATTTTCTAAAGCTTGTTTGCTTGCAATTTTGTCAATTTCTAAGGCATCTATTTTTATGTTTGGAAATTTTTGTGCAAACATTAAACTCAATAAACCTGTTCCTGTTCCAATATCAAGTGCATTTTTTGCATGAGAAGGAGCTTGTAACAATGCACCAAATAAACAAGAATCTGTGCAAACTTTCATAGCACAAGCATCTTGATGAATTGTAAATTGTTTAAATCGGAACATTGGTTTAAGTAAAATTTCTATAAAATTGGGTTTAAATTTTGATATTTTGCCAATTAAATCACAAAAGAGTTTAATTTTGTGTAAATCTTAATTGTCTGAACCAAGATTCGTAAGATTTTAGGATTAAAGGATTCAAAACAAGTAATCTTTATATAAAAATAAGATGCTTTAATATTATAACCAGAAGACTATTATTAATTCTTAATTACTAATTATACAAAAATGTTTGGAATAGACAGTTTAGTAAGTAACATAACAGGTTTTATTGAAACAAAAATTGATTTAGTAAAACTTGATATTCAAAATAGACTCAGTGCTGTAATTGCAGTTTTGATAAAACTTTTATTGTTTTTACTTGCAATTACTGTATTTTTGATGCTTGTAAGTATAACATTAGCTGTAATTATCGGAGAAATTACTGGTTTTGCATGGCTAGGTTATGTAATTGTAACAATCCTTTGGGCAGTAGGTATTAAATGGCTACAAACTGAAAGCGCTGGAAAATTACTAAAAAAACTTACTGATATTGCTACCTCTCAACTATTTGACAACGACAAGAAAGATGGAATATAACCCAAGTTTTGCTGAAAGACGTTCGTTTTTAGAACGTAGAGCCGAAAAATATAAAGATGCAGCCAAAGGTGAAGTGTTGCTAATCAAAGGAAATGTGCAACAAATTGGCAAAATTTCAATGATTGCTGGTTTAGCACTTTTAGGTGGCTATATAATTTATAAATCGTTTTTTGGTGGCAATAAAAACGAAGAAAATACAGTAGTTACAGCTGTAAATCAGGCAACTGTTCCAAATAACGCTGGCGGACAAATTGTTGTGCATCACACACCAACAAATGAAAATTCTATTTTTGCAAAAGTTAAAGAACATATCACTTTGTTTTTAATAGGTATTGCAAAACAAAAATTGCTTGAATATTTAGAACAATACAATTCCTCTAAATCAGAAAAATAATTCATGAATACTGCACTTTATGATTCAATTTATGCTTTAAAACAAGCAGGTAAAAAAGCACTCGCTGTGCTTATTGACCCTGATAATATCACGCCTGAGGCTTGTGAAAAACTTGTTTTAGAGGCTGTAAATCATAAAGTTGGGTATATTTTTGTAGGAGGAAGCTTGATTACTGGCGAAAATTTACCAACAGTAATTAAAATCGTAAAAGCTAACTCAAACATACCTGTAATTATTTTTCCAGGAAATAATCTTCATATTGATGCTTCGGCAGATGGAATTTTGTTTTTATCCTTAATTTCAGGGCGTAATCCTGAGCATTTAATTGGGCAACATGTACTTGCAGCACCAATTATAAAACGCACAGCCTTGCAAGTTTTACCTACTGGTTACATATTAATTGACGGTGGAGCACAAACTACAGTTTCGTATATAAGCAATACCACACCCATACCAGCTGACAAGCCCGGAATTGCAGCTTGTACAGCTATGGCAGGCGAAATGCTAGGCATGAAATTAATTTATTTAGATGCAGGCAGTGGAGCAAAGCAACAAATCTCCGCTAAATTAGTTACTACAGTACGTAAGGCTGTAAATGCACCTTTAATTGTTGGTGGTGGAATAGATTCGCCATTTAAACTATTAGAAACCATTGAAGCAGGCGCCGACATTGTTGTAGTTGGTAATGTGTTTGAAAAAGACCCAAGCTTACTTACAATCATGGCAAAAGTGGTAAATAATTTTAACGAAAAAATTAACTAAAGCAATGCAAACTCATACATCAGAAGAGCCTGAAATTCAAGCAGAAGAATTAAAAATTACAGTTTGGCATACCAATAAAGTAATACGTTTTTTGTGGAATATCATATTCTATTGTTTTTTCCCTGTGTTGTTTTTATTTTCGTTTTTGTTTACTTCTGTAGTAGTGGTCTTTTCTTTTATTTTTACAAATATTTATAGATTATTGGGTGTTTTAAAACGAAAATGAAAGGAGTTTATACAATTGGTTTGCTTATCATGTCGAACTTTTTTATGACAATGGCATGGTACGGACACTTACAATTTAAAAACCTAACTTGGATGCATAAGCTAGGATTGTTCGGCATTGTACTTTTAAGTTGGGGATTAGCATTTTTTGAGTATATATTTCAAGTACCAGCCAACAAAATTGGTTTTAAAGAAAATGGCGGTCCATTTTCGATGTTCGAATTAAAAATAATACAAGAAGTAATATCACTTATTGTATTTACCCTAACTGTAGTATTTGTTTTTAAATCCGAAAAACTAGCTTGGAACCACTTAGTTGGCTTTGCTTTGATTGTTTTGGCGGTTTATGTAGTTTTTAAGAAGTGGTAGGGGGATGTTTAATATTGTTAACCTATTTTGTAAGTTTTAATCAAAATTACAAAATTTATTTTTTACATAAAAAAACTATATTTAGAATATAATTTATCTTTAAAATTTTAAAAGAATGATTAAGAGCTTATTTAATAAAAATGAATATTCAGAGGAGGATTTAAATGATTTAATTTTAACTGGAATTGAAGAGTCTTTGAATTTAGATTATAAATCAGCAAGGGCTTTAGATAAATCCGATCATAAGAAAATTGAACTCGCAAAAGATATTTCTGCATTTGCAAACTCTAATGGTGGAATAATAATTTATGGAATAGAAGAACAAGAACATAAACCAGTTGAATTTTCTTTTGTTGATGGTACTTTTTTGACTAAAGAATGGTTAGAAAATGTTATTGATAGTAATATTTATCCTAGAATTCAAAATGTTCAAATTTTTCCTATTAGGATTGATAATCAACTATCTAAGACTATTTATCTTTTAAAAATACAGGAAAGTATACATGCTCCTCATATGAGCGCTGATAAAAAATATTATCGAAGATATAATTTCAAATCAGTACCAATGGAAGAGTATGAAGTTAGAAATTTATATAACCGATACTCGCATGCTGAAATGAATTTTTATTCAATTTGGACAAAAAAAATCGATCCAGTGGAAGGTGAAGATAGTCTAAATACAAAAATTAAAGTTTTTATTCATATTAAAAATATTAGTCAAACTTTAGAAAAACATTGTAAGTTAGAGGCATCATTTAGTGGAATCGAAAATCTTGGAGTTGTAATAACTTACCAAGATCCTAATATAAATCAAAGGTTGTCTTCTGAAAAAAAAGTAGTAATTACATCATATAATGTAAGTCCGATATTTCCAGATGAGGAAATTTCAATTTTAAGATTTGAGCTTGAAATAGAGAATTTATATGTTCAAAAATTTATACAAAATGCAGTATTGGAATTAAAATTATTTGATTCATCAACAACTAAAACAACTGAACACATTTTCTCAGAATTAATGAAATAGTATTTTCCTAACTAATAATAGTTTAAGTGAAAAGGAGAATACTGAAAGTGAATAAATAAAACACAAAATTAATTTCAACTACTCCAATGAATCAAAACCAAACAATTCATACACCATTTGCGCAAGCATATTTTCATGGTACAAAAGCCGACTTACAACTTGGCGATTTAATTGAAGTGGGGCATCATTCTAATTTTGGACAAAGAAAAAATGCAAAATATATTTTTCTTACAGCGACTTTAGATGCAGCAATTTGGGGTGCCGAATTAGCTATTGGCAATGGACGAGAACGTATTTATTTAGTTGAACCAACTGGTACACTTGAAGACGACCCCGATTTGACTGATAAAAAATTTCCAGGTAATCCCACAAAATCATACCGTTCAACTGAACCTTTTAGAGTGGTTGGTGAAGTTACTATTTGGCAAAGTCACCCAGTGGAGCAAGTAAATGCTATGAAAACTGCACTTGAAAAGCTAAAACAACAAGGTATTGATTCGTTAAATGATTAGTTTTAAATGAAGTATATGAAATTGTCTAAATTTTTACCTTTTGAAAATTATGTTATAACTACAAATTTATCTGTTGATGAAGTAGTTGAAAGATTATCGTTAAATGTTGAGCCTGAAAAAAAGTTTACTCTTTCTTTTTGGACAAATTCAAATATGCCTTATGAAGGAGAATTTAATGGTAACTCATTTAAAATAAGTAGAATCATAAGTTATAGAAACTCATTTTTGCCAGTTATCTTAGGTGAATTTAAATCATATGATGGAAAAACTGAAATTAAAATAAAAATGAGAATGGCAATTTTTGTTATGATTTTTATGTCTTTTTGGTTGGGGATGGTTAGTTTATTTTGCGTTGGGATATCAATTGTTGGTATTTCTCAATTTAAATCAATATTTCAAAATGGATTTTCTCCATTTTTTTTAATTCCTTATGTAATGTTTACTTTTGGTTATTTAATGACTTTTCTAGCTTTTAAATATGAAAGTAAAAAGTCAAAACAATTTCTTGCGGAATTATTTGAAGCTGAATAAATATTATACTAATTATAGTTACGTCATCTTTTGGATAATAGCTAAAAGATTAGTTTTTCCTATAATGTTTTTTTCTCATTTTAAAATTGAATAGTGTAGTTGAACCAAACCTTTTTCAAAAGCTTTTGAACTAAGTAAATGTATTTTAGTTTCTTGTAATTGATTATTAAACAGCTTAATACCATTTCCTAATAAAATGGGAATTACAGAAATGATCATTTCATCTATTAGATTTTGTTTGAGAAGTAGATTTACAATTTCGGCACCACCATCGCAATAGATATTTTTTCCCGGTTCAGATTTTAATTTATTTACTAAAGTTTGTAGGTCTTCAGTATAAAATTGAATATTATTTTTGGCTGCTTGATTTTGACGTGTAATTACATATACATCTTTGTCTTGATGAGGAAATTCATCAACTAAAGTGAGTACTTTGTCATAAGTTTTTCTTCCTAAAATTACTGTATCCACACTGTTTACGAATTGGTTATATCCGTAATCTTCATCTCCATTTTCAACAATTGATAAAAAATCAAGATTACCATTTTCAGTTGCAATAAAGCCGTCTAAACTCATGGCAATATATAAAATAAGTTTTCTTTCAGTGTTCATAATTGAAATGTGTAAAATTATTTTTAAAAATAATGAAAATTTTCTGTTCCTTTATACCAAAGGCAACATTATAAAGATAAATAAAATTATTCAAATTATGAGAAATGTATTAATAATGATTGTCGTATTTGGTTTAAATTTAAACAATGCTTTGTTTGCACAAACCAAGCAAGCTTCTGATTTACAAGCTTTAGTAACTGTTGAAGTTTTTGATTTTCAAAACCATATTCGTAAGTATGACCAAATAATATTTGAAGGAATAAATTCAAAAAAAGTATTTGAAGGAGTAAGTGACTCGCTTGGTAAATTTGATATTTTAATTGATAAAGGAGATACTTACAAGATTAAAATCAAAGGAATTGGAGAAGCTCAGGATTATAATACTTTGGCTATACCAGCTGGTAAGGGTATTGCAAAAGGGAAAATAACTATTAAATATGAGCCAGCTAAAACCTTTGAATTGAAAAACTTAGATTTTGACTTTGGTAAAGCTACAATAAAAGTTGGTTCGGATAAGATTTTGAAAGATGTAATAACAGTTTTGAATCTTAAAAAATCAATGAAAATTGAAATAGCTGGTTATACTGATAATGTAGGTAGCGATGTAGAAAATTTGAAATTATCACAAAATAGGGCAGAAGCTGTGCGTAATTATTTGATTACCAAAGGGAAAATTGATGCTTCAAGAATTGTGGCAAAAGGTTATGGTGAAACAAACCCAATTGCAGATAATGATTCAGAAGAAGGTAGAAAACAAAACAGAAGAACAGAAGTTTATATTTTGAGTGAGTAAATATTAAAAATTTATAAACCACATAGGTACATAGGTTTAATTATTAATTATTTTTATTTCATATTTTAAAAAAAATTGAATTCATTAAGAAATTAAGAATACATAGAAAAAATGAAATAGTTTAATGTGATTTTTACCAATTAGTTCCCCTCCTTTTTTCAAACTAACAAGGAAGTTATCTTGCGAAGCAAAGGGAGGGGAGGTCTTAACTCTTAACCTTGATTAATATAAACTCCCAATTTGGTTTCATCATCCAAAATACATTCAATATTTTGGTGCAAAGTAGTTGATAATGAGTATCCTACAAAGTCAGCAGAGATAGGGAAATTTTTATGAGCTCTATCAACAATTACTGCAGTTTGTAAACGTTTGATAGCTACATTTAAAAATGGTTTTAAGCTATAAGCCATTGTTTTACCGGTGTTTAGTACATCATCAAGTAAAATAATGGTTTTATTTTTCAGTAATTTAGTGTCAATATCCAACGAAATAGCTCCTTGTTGCGGAGTCAATTTATCTAACTCCACTTTAATTAAAGTAACTTTAAACGGAGAAATTTGCTCCAATTCACTTTTAAGTAAAATGGCAAATTGATATCCTTTATCGTAAATACCAGCCAAGAATATTTCTTTCTCTTTTGGGTTGTTTTCGTAAATTTCGTAAGCGATACGTTTAATTTTCTGACGAGTTTGTACTGCGTCAAGTATTAAGGTAGCAGTGCTCATATAAAATCAGGTGGTGTAGTTGGATTTGGTTGTTTTTTAATTAATTCGTTATCAGCTACTTTTTTCATTAAAGCGCTCATGTAGAGTTTGCCTTTATCTACTGCTTCGTCAAAACTTCCTAAATTAGCTTTAATTAACTGAGGTTTAGATGGAATAGAATCAGGGTCTGTTGGGTAAAAATAAACACTAAAAAAGGTACTTCTGGTTGTTTCTTTTTTAGAAACACCTAACCAATATTTATATTTTTTGCCGTTTAATTCTAGGCTTTTAACAATTATCTTCATTGATTGAAATTATATTTTACAAATATCTCTAATTGTTTCTACAAATTAGTGAATTGATGGAAATTTTTGTTTTGAGTTTTTACTACTTTTTCCATGGGTTAAAACCCATGGCTAGGATATCTTCGTCCCTCTTGGACTAATTTACCTAATACTGACAACTGATTACTGACAACTGATAACTACGAAACCCATTCAATACCCTTTTTAAGCAAATTCAATGTTTTCGCTTCTTCAGAGTTTGCTTCAGGGATTAAGTTATATTCCCAATTTGCTTGAGGTGGCATAGACATTAAAATTGACTCTGTTCTTCCGTTGGTATCTAAGCCAAATTTTGTTCCTTTATCATAAACAAGATTAAATTCTACATATCTACCTCTTCGAACTAGTTGCCATTTTTTGTGATTTTCATTATATGGTAACTCGTTGTTTTTAAGCATAAAGTGAGTGTAAATACCTGCAAATGCATTTCCAACTTCTTTTACAAAATCAAATCTTTGTTGTTTTGTGATATTTTCATCTTCTTTTAAATGATCAAAGAAAATTCCACCAATACCACGAGTTTCATTTCTATGTTTTATAAAAAAATAATCGTCAGCCCATGATTTAAACTTACTGTAGTAATGTTCATTATGTTTATCACAAACAGCTTTTAATTGGTTATGAAACCATTTAGCATCATTTTCATTAACATAATGCGGAGTCAAATCAATACCACCACCAAACCACCAAACGCCATTACTCATTTCAAAATACCTAACATTCATGTGAATAATAGGTACCATTGGATTATGAGGATGTATTACCAAAGAAACGCCAGTAGCGTAAAAGTCAGCTGTATTTAAACCTAGTGTGTTTAATATTTTTTCAGGAGTTGGCCCGTGAACAGCAGAGAAAGCAACGCCAGCTTTTTCAAGAATATTTCCATCAGTTAAAGTGCGAGTTCTACCGCCGCCACCTTCTGCACGTTGCCACAAATCTTCATTAAAAGTAGCTTTTCCATCAGCCTTCTCAAGAGCCGAAGTAATTGAATCTTGTAAACCTTTAAAATAGTTGGTGATTTCTTCTTTTTGAGGAGTCATATTTATATATTTTTAGAAAGGATAACCAATACCAATTTGGTAAACAAGTTTTCCTGTGTCTGAACTTCTAAATGCATTGTTAAATCTTAAATCTTTGATTACAAATCTCTTATCTAAAGCTTGTGCTGGGTCCCAAACTTTGTAAGCAAAGTCAAATCGTAATATGAAAAATGAAAAATTAAATCTTACACCATATCCAGCACCTATGGCTATTTCTTTAAAAAAACTGGTTGCTTTAAATCTAGTTTCTTCTTTGTCGTTATCAGTTGCATTCCAAACGTTTCCAGCGTCAACAAAAACAGCACCATCCAAAAATTTGATAATTTTAAATCTTCTTTCTAATGATGCTTCAATTAAAATTTGACCTGGTTTTTCAGTTGAATAATCAATTGTTTTATTTGTTGAATCAGTATATGTTGCGTAAGAGCCCAAACCTAATCTTCTTGGTTGCCAAGCTCTTATACTGTTACTTCCTCCTGCAAAAAAGTTTTTTTCGTAAGGCAATGCTTTTGAGTTTCCATAAGGAATAGCTGCTCCAATATTTACCCTTAAAGCAATTGTTCCTGTTTTTGAAGTTGGAATATATTTTCGATAGTCGAATGATGCTTTTGTGAATTTATAATAATCAAGTCCGAAAAGTTGATTATTGGTGATATTTCCAAAAATATGAAAAAGTATACCTCCGATTTCAGCACCAATTCTAACCTGGTGTGATTTGTTATTTAATGAAGGGTCATTATTGTTAAAGAAATAATTTGTAGCAAAATCAGATACAATAGATTGTGAAAAGCTGTATTTTAGGAAGTTACCTTTCTTAGAGAGTTCTTCTAACCTTGATTCAAAATCTTTACTTTTGGCGCTCGTATTTACCACACTTACATCAACAGGTGTAAATGTAATTTGTGAAAATTTATTTATTAAATAGATATAGTTTAATGAACCTTTGTATATGCTTCTTGTATATTCATCTCTAATTACGTTGCTATAGCTAAAAGTGAATCTTGTTTTTGGATTGTTTTCCGCAAATTTAAAACGAAGTTTAGTTGGCATATACAACTGTGGAATTGTTAAATTCAAGTCTCCTCCGTATTGGGTAGTTCTTGTTACAGAATTTAACTGAGTTACTGATGGTTGCCCTAATACACTTCCGTTTACACCTATAGTTAAAACATCACAATTACCTATAGAATTCCTATCTGTAAAATTTATATTAACCATTGGTCCGGGAATTACTTGACCTTGACTAATGGTAGCTCCCCATTCATCGGAAATTTGATATTTCGAAAATGAATTAGCAATTATATAGGCTTTTAATTTGCTTGAATCAGTATTAGATTTGATATAGTTTATAGTTACAAACTTAAACATATCAAGATTAGTAATTTGATTAATAGATTTTTGTGTGTTTGAATATGAATATAAACTATCAGAATATATTTTGTTTTTTGAGTATAAAATTTTAGTCGAATATTTTTTTACAAAAAAATTAAATTGGGTTTTATATTTTTCAAAAGTGTATAATGGTTTTTGAGATTTTTTGGGCATATCAATCAAAAAAAATACACTATCAATTTTAAATATAGTATGCTTTGTGGCTCCAGCAGGATTTTCAATATTTATACTTAGTTTAAGTTTGTAGATATTTGTGGTATCTACTTCGTAACTAATGTATTGTTTTTCAAACTCATAAAAACCATTGTCTTTTAATTTTTTGCTTATCTGTTCTCTTTGCTCTTGAATGTAATTTTCATTATAAATACTACCTATTTTTACTGGAGATTTTGTGATTAAATCCTTTATAACTTTGTAAATAGATGAATCTTGGATATTCCAATTTAGTGAGTCGATAACACTTTTTTCTCCTTCTGAAATGTTATACTTTACAAATATATTTTTACCTAGAGTATCTGATTCCCAGTTAATTTTTGTTTTCAAATATCCTGTTGATTGATAATAAAGTTTAAATTGTTGTATTGTTGCTCTTAAATTGTTGGTATCTAATAGCGAAGGAGCTTCACCAACAGTTCTCATTAAAAAGTTACCTTCTGTTAATTTTTTATTTAGTTTGTTGATTTTCTTTTTATATTTTTTTTCAAATTTAATTACCCTTACCGAATCTTTATGTGAAAGTTTTACAATTGAGCTATCAAATCGATTTACATATCTAACTGAGTCGCCATAAATTTTATAAAGAGAAGAGTAATATTTTTGATAAAGCGCTAAACTATCTTTTGTATTTTGTGACTTAAAGTAAAATTCTCTTCCTAATAAATGAAAATATAGATACAAAGTTGAACCAATAATAGGTACTTTTCTATTAGGTTTTTGTTTGTACATTGGCTCTAATATTTCAGATGAAACCTGAGTGTTTCCAACAATAGATTGTTGGTATAAAAGGTATTCACTTGATCTTAACCAACGAGAATTAATACAGCTACTAAACAAAATACTTGCTAGTAGTGGTAATATAATGTAATATAGTAGTCTAAATTTCTTCAACAATGTTATCTCGACGTTTACATAAACATATCAAGTCTCTGCAAATTAAAAAATATAGGTTGGAGCATCAAGCTTTTTTAGTAGAAGGTAAAAAGAATGTTGCAGAAATTTTAAATTCTAATATTAAAATTGAATCCATATTTTGTACTCAAAGTTTTTTTGATGAATATAAAGCACAGATTACTAATTCAATAGAACTTGAAGTGTGTACTGAACAAGACTTGCAAGATGCAGGTAGTTTGGAATCAAATAATGCGGCAATTGCAATTTGTAAATTGCCAGAAAGGTTAGTTTTTGATGAAAAAAAGGTAAATAATGAATTAATATTGGTTTTAGATTTTATACAAGACCCTGGAAACCTAGGAACCATCATCCGCACTGCCGATTGGTACGGAATAAATCACATCATTTGCACAAGTAATACAACAGATTGTTTTAGCCCCAAAGTTATTGTTTCAACCATGGGTTCATTTGCGAGAGTAAATGTGTATTATCAAGACATAAAAGAAGTATTAGCGAATACAAAATTGCCAATTTATGGTGCAATTTTAGGAGGGGAAAATGTGCATAATAGTAAATTGCAAAAACCTTCATTTTTAGTAATTGGAAATGAATCAAAAGGGATAAGTGCTGATGTTTTAAATTTAATTTCGATGCCAATTACTATTCCTGGCAGTGGTAGAGCTGAGTCTTTAAATGCAGGAATTGCTACTGCTATTTTACTTGATGCTTTTTATAGAATTTAGAGTACAGAGTTATGGGTACAAAGTACAGAGTACTGGGTATAGAGTCTCTAATTTTTTGGAGAATTGTTATAAATAAATGTTTTTAAATTTAAATATAGCCCCATGGGGGCGACATAACATAGAGAAGGGTAAAGCCCTTCTTAAAAAAATAATATTTTACCCAAAAAAAAGAGTTTAGAGTTTTTACGGAAGGCAAAAACTCTAAACTCTAAACTATAAACCCTCATTTGGCAAAACCCCATTTTTTTACGATATTCGTTTTCCTTTAAAATAGAATTACTATAACCCAAAATGAAAGTTTGCATAGCCGAAAAACCAAGTGTAGCCAAAGATATTGCCGAAGTTTTAGGTGCATTATTGCGTAAAGATGGTTATTATGAAGGAAATGGCTACCAAGTTACTTGGACATTTGGTCACTTTTGTACCCTTAAAGAACCCCACGATTATTATTCACAATGGAAAAGTTGGCATTTGGCTGATTTACCAATGATTCCTCCAAGTTTTGGCATTAAATTAATTGATAATGCTGGTGTTTTAAAACAATTCAAAACCATTGAAACGCTTGTTCAAAATTGCGAAGAAGTAATAAACTGTGGTGATGCTGGGCAAGAAGGAGAATTGATTCAGCGTTGGGTTTTGTTAAAAGCAAAATGCACTGTTCCTGTAAAACGTCTTTGGATTTCATCACTTACAGAATCAGCTATAAAAGAAGGTTTTACAAAATTAAAAGACAGTAACGAATACAATAATTTATATGCCGCAGGCAGTGCCAGAGCTATTGGAGATTGGCTTTTAGGAATGAATGCAACCAGACTTTTTACTACTAAATTTAGTAGAGGCAAAGTTGTTTTATCCATTGGACGAGTGCAAACTCCAACTTTGGCTATGATTGTTCAACGTCAAAAAGAGATAAATGCTTTTACATCAGCCGAATATTGGGAGTTAAAAACCATCTATCGTGAAACTGAATTTACTTGTACCATTGATAGACTCACAAATGAAGAAAAAGCAAATAAAGGTTTAACTTATTTACAATCAGAACCTTTATTTACAGTAACGGCATTTGAGAAAAAAGAAGGCAAAGAGGGGAATCCTCGTTTGTATGATTTAACAGCTTTACAAGTTGATGCCAATAAAAAATTTGGATATTCAGCCGAAGAAACATTGAAGTTGATTCAAAACTTGTACGAGAAAAAGTTTGTAACCTATCCTCGTGTTGATACAACTTATCTTTCAGAAGATTTGCACCCAAAAGTAGGAGGTATTTTACAAAGTATGCAGTATTACAGCAATTTAACTGCACCTGTTTTAGCAAAACCAATTCCAAAATCAAAGAATGTTTTTGATGATGCAAAAGTAACAGATCACCATGCCATCATTCCTACAGAAATGTTGCCTGTAGGTTTAATTGCTGAGGAAAAACGAATTTATGATTTAATTGCACGAAGGTTTATTTCCGTTTTTTATCCTGAATGTAAAGTTGCGAATACTACAGTACTTGGTGTAGTTGGTAAATTAGAATTTAAAGCAACTGGTAAACAAATACTTGAACTTGGTTGGAAAGAGGTTTATGCCAATGATAAATCTGCCAAAGAAGACGAAGAAGAGGAACGTGTAATGCCTATTTTTGAAGTCGGAGAATCGGGGCCACATACACCAAAATTACATAAAGGAAAAACTTCTCCTCCAAAACCATTTACAGAGGCAACGTTACTTCGTGCTATGGAAACTGCAGGTAAAATGGTTGAAGATGAGGAGTTAAGAGAACTTATGAAAAGCAACGGTATTGGTCGACCAGCAACTAGAGCCAATATTATAGAAACACTTTTTAAACGTAAATATATTGAACGTAAAAAGAAAAATATATTTGCTACCCAAACAGGCATAGATTTGATAGATACCATTCAAAATGAGCTACTTAAAAGTGCTGAATTAACAGGAAACTGGGAACGTAAACTCCGATTGATTGAAAAAGGTGAGTACGAAATGGAAACTTTTAAGAAAGAATTAATTCAAATGGTGATTGATTTGACGCATGAAGTTAAAACAAATTCTTATGCTCGAACTATTTCAATCGCACCTGATGAACCAGTAAAAGAGGAAAAAGAAAAGCCTAAAAGAGAATCAAAACCAAAAGAAGAAATCAATATTGAGCAATTGAATTGTCCAAAATGTAAAACCCATTTACTCAAAAAAGGTGGTACAGCCTATGGTTGTGCTAATTTTAGAGAATGTGGATTTAAAATTCCATTTGAGATTTTAGGCAAAAAACTTACCGATAAACAGATTTACGAACTTTTAGCTAAAGGCAAAACAGGTAAAATAAAAGGTTTAATTATACCTGGTGCAACCGAAGAAAAAGAAGGTAAATTGGTTATAGAAGCTGGTTTTAATATTGGGGTGGAGTAGATTTTTACCTAACCCAAAACTCAATCAACCTAACAATATTAAATAAAATAATTCCAGAAGTAATGTATAATATAATCATGGCTATGTTTGTTTTTGTTGAACAATACAAACATAGCTAGTGTCATTCTCAATTAGCGAGAATGGAAATTTTAGAAAGTTTAAATATTGAAATTCTTGTAAGTAGATATTTTATTATTTAAATAATTCTTCAATTCAATAGGAGAGTCAATGATTATTTCACCTAAAAGCCCGAGTATAAATCTACCTACACCAACCAAACTTCTAACTTCATATTGAAAAGTATAAGGGAAATTTTGGTTATCAATGTTTTGGTTGATGTGAATTTTTGCATCAGGAAATTCTTCAACAAGTAATTTATAAGCTACTGTACTTAGTTGTAATTGAATTTTAGTTTCTTTATTTGAGCTAAAACCAAAAATATCGGTTGGGTTTATTTCTTTTGAATGGCTTGCTTTTGTTTCAAGAATCTCAACTTCTGTCATTCTTTTTATTTTGAATTGTTTAATGCTTTCACTTTCAATATCATAAGCAACTAATTGAGAAGCTGATTTTACCAATAAAATAGGTTCAACAATTCTATTACCTATTTTTCCTGATGAAACAGAATGGTATTTTTTGATTTCAATTTGTCGATTTTCGGCAATGGCTGTGTTTATTTTACTAATATTTAGAGCAACACTTTTATTTACAAACTCATCTGCCAAAGGTAACAGGGGAGAGGATAAATATACTTTTTGTAATAAACTTTGTTTTAATGGATGTTCAGGTTCAATGCTACTAATCAATTGATTAAGTAAAGCCATTTCCTCAATTTCAAAGTTTGCTGAGTTTGCACTTGTTTCTTCAAACAAAAAATAAGCATCACGTTCATCCTTGTCAATATTATATCCAAGAGATTCAAGTAGAATAATATATTTGTAAACAGTAGCAATGCTAATATCCAAACTAGTAGCTAATTGTTTTGCTGTTTTTTTAGGTTTATCAGCTAATAATGAAATTAGTTTAAAAACTCTGTAAATTTTTTGTTGCTCTACCATTTGAAGTATAATTGAGTTTAAAAGTATAAAAAAAGGTTGAAACATCTAAACGTTTCAACCTTTTCACATTATCATAAGTCTTAAGTCTTTAATCTTAAGTCTTTAATCTTAAGTCTAAAGTATCCTAATAATCACTATATTTTTTCTTGTACGATCTACCTCCAGCTTTTTTAGATTTAGAGTTGGTTTTAGAGTTCCAGCTTAATTTTTTTGCTTCGTAAGCTTTCAGTTTAGGTTTTTTATTGATTTTGATACCTTGTTCAGCTAATTTTTTCTCTAGAATTACTCTTTTCTTTTCGTGGAAAGCACCTTGGAAATCAGGATTTTCTGTTCGTTTTTGATGGTCAATTTCTTTAAGAATAACTTGTTTTTCTTCATGTTCAGTTGGTTCAATAAATACCGAATTAGGGATAAACTTCATCGGAATTTCCATTTTTATCAACTCTTCAATTTTGTTTACATGGTATTCTTCCGCCGCATCAAAAAAACTAATCGCAACTCCTTCATTATCAGCTCTACCTGTTCTACCAATTCGGTGTACATAATCTTCGTATAAAATTGGAATATCAAAATTGATAACGTGACTTACCATAGTTACATCAATTCCACGAGCTACCACATCTGTCGCAACTAAAATCCTAACTTTACCTTCTTTAAAAGCTTCCATGGCATTGGTTCGTGTGTTCTGACCTTTGTTACCATGAATTACTTTAATTGTATCGTCCAAATCCAATACTCTATCCAAATACTTGTACATATTTTCAGCACGTTCCTTAGATTTTACAAAAATCAATACCCTGTTTAATTCGTCTTTATCTTGTAAAATATGACGAAGTAAATTCAGTTTGGTTTTGAAGTTAGGCACAGCATATTTGTATTGGGCAATAGTTCCACTTGTTGATGCTTGAACTGAAGCTTCAATACGCATAGGAAATTCAAGAAACTCATCTGCAATACGTTCTATTTTTTCACTAAAAGTAGCAGAGAAAAGTAAATTGTGTCTTTTGGATGGGATAACTTCTTGTACTTGTCTAATTTGACGCATAAAACCCATATCGAGCATTTTATCAGCCTCATCAAGAACTAAATATTTTATTTTTTTAGGATAAATATATCCAGCAAGATAAATTTCCATAAACCTTGCAGGAGTACTAACTATAATATCGCTACCTTTTTCTAATTCTTCAATTTGACGTTTAGTACCAATACCACCAAACAAACAAGCATGTCTTAAATCAGTATATTTTGCTAAACTTTTAATATGGTCATCAATTTGCATTACAAGTTCACGAGTAGGAGCTAAAATCAAAGCTCTAGGATTTTCACCTTGCGCATATTTCAAATCCATTAAAATAGGAAGCACATAAGCAGCTGTTTTACCTGTCCCCGTTTGAGCAATACCAAGTACATCGTGTCCAGCTAATATGGCAGGTATAGCTTTAGCTTGAATTGGAGTAGGAACTGTAAACCCTTGTTCTTCAGTAGCCATTACCAATTGTTTATTTAGTTTTAAATCTGCAAAACTTAAATTTTCCATATTATTTTTCCTGAATTAATGTAATTAGTATGCAATTTAGCTTAAAACATTTTGTAAAAGAATTTTATTGACAATATTATGGTAATTTAAGATATGCGTTCTATTTTTGAGATTGAATTTAAACCCTTAAAATATGGCTTCTGTACTTATTACCAATGCAACTTTAGTAAACGAAGGAAAAATTTTTAAAGCAGATGTTTTTATTGATAATAAAGTAATAGTTGATATTGCTGACGATTTAAAACATTTGAAAGCCGACCAAGTTATTGACGCTACAGGTTTACATTTATTACCTGGAGTAATTGATGATCAAGTGCATTTTAGAGAACCTGGTTTAACTCATAAAGGCGAAATTTATACAGAAGCCAAAGCAGCAGTAGCAGGGGGAATTACTTCATTTATGGAAATGCCAAATACAAATCCAACTACAACTACAATTGAAGAATTGGAGAAAAAATATAGTCGTGCATCAGAGGTTTCGCTAGCGAATTATACTTTTTATATGGGAGCTACAAATTCCAATGTTGATGAAGTGTTAAAAATTAACCCGAAAAATGTTTGTGGAGTTAAGATTTTTATGGGTTCTTCAACAGGAGATATGTTAGTTGACAATAGAGAAACCTTAGAAAATATTTTCTCAAAAGTTTCATCAATAATAGCAGTTCATTGTGAAGATGACCCAATGGTTAAAGCTAATAATGAAGCATTCAAAGCTAAATATGGCGAAGAGAATTTAACAGCATCACAACATCATTTAATAAGAAGTGAAGAAGCTTGTTATAAATCATCTAGTTTTGCAGTTGAATTAGCTAAAAAACACGGCACCCGTTTGCATATTTTACATATTTCTACAGCTAAAGAATTAGATTTATTTCAAAATAATATTCCACTAGAAGAGAAAAAAATTACTTCTGAAGCATGTATTCATCACATGTGGTTTTCAAATGAAGATTACGAAACCAAAGGGAATTACATTAAATGGAACCCAGCGGTAAAAACTGCAAAAGATAGAGACGCTATTTTACAAGCTGTTATTGACAATAGAATAGATGTTATAGCAACTGACCACGCACCTCATACCATTGCCGAAAAAGAGCAAATGTATTCAAAAGCACCATCAGGTGGTCCATTAGTGCAACATTCATTAATTGCTATGCTTGATTTTTACCAAAAAGGAAAAATTAGTTTAGAAAAAATTGTTGAAAAAATGAGCCACAATTTGGCTGTATTATTCCGAATTGAAAACAGAGGTTATATCAGAAAAGGTTATTTCGCCGATTTAGTACTTGTAGATTTAAACAAACCATATACAGTAACTACTGAAAATATACTTTCAAAATGTGGTTGGTCGCCATTTACAGGACATACATTTAATTCTTCGGTAATTTATACTTTGGTTAATGGAAATATTGTTTATAATAATGGTGTTATTAATGAGGAAGTTAAAGGAGAACGTTTAACTTTTTCTGTGAAATAAGTAAAAAAGTGTTGTGATGCTTTGGAAGTAAAGAAAAAAAAGCTACCTTTGCATCACAATAACACGGTGGTTGTAGCTCAGTCGGTTAGAGTATCGGTTTGTGGTACCGAGGGTCGTGGGTTCGAGCCCCATCTACCACCCAGTTTAAAAAGCCTTACTAAATATTTTAGTAAGGCTTTTTTTTGTGCGCAAAATTTATGTTTGATTTTATTTACGCTTTCTCCATATTTTCAAAAAGTAATTTGTGTTGTTTTTTAAATATTGGATTCAAAAATGCTTTAAGAGGTAATATTGATTTGAAATTAACTTCTTCATTTACAATACAGTAACCATTGTGTTCAGTAATGGTAAATAATAAATTTATATGAATGAGCTTTTTTACAAATGCATACATTTTAATTGTATTTCTTGCTGCATCTGCATCTATTTGTACTTTATAATCATTATTGATTGATAAAAATCCAAATGGTAGTTTTTCAAAGAAATGGAATTTGTTTTCTGCAAGTTTATCTATTTTATAAATAATCGGATGAACAGATTCAAACTGTTGCATATCAGATAAGTATTTAAAAATATCTTTTGCAGATTTATTTATTTTATAAGTTAGTAGCATATTTTGTTGCTAAATATAGGATTAATATAATGGTTAATTAGGTAATATTTTTAAATAGCTAACAGGTTTTCAAAACCTGTTAGCTATTTAAATTAACTCTTAGCTCTTAACCCTTAACTCTCCTCCAACTTCAATAAAATCTCTTGTGCAGCAATTGATAAAATAGTACCCGGACCATAAATGCCTGCAACACCAGCATTATACATTTTTTCATAATCGCTAGGAGGGACTACGCCTCCCAAAATTACTAAACAATCACTTCTACGTTTGTCTTTTAAATGATTGATTAACTGTGGAATAAGTGTGTCATGTGCAGCGGCTAAACTACTAATTCCAATTATGTCAACATCATTGTCAACGGCTTGTTGTGCTACTTCTTCGGGTGTTTGAAACAATGGTGCAATGTCAACATCAAAACCAATATCCGAAAACGCTGATGCAATTAATCTTGCTCCTCTGTCATGCCCATCCTGACCAAGTTTGGCAACTAATATTCTTGGTCTGCGACCATTATTTTTAGCAAAATTATTGCATAATTCTTTCGCTTTCATAAAGTTATCATCCATTGCAATATGTTTTGCATACACTCCCATTAACGAACGTACCGACACTTGGTGGCGACCAAATATTTTCTCAATTGCAGCACTTATTTCTCCTAAAGTTGCTCTAACTCTAGCTGCATTAACTGCCATTTCGAGCAAGTTAATTGATTCATTATTAGCAGCAGCTTCTATTTTACTTAAAGCTATTTTTACATTTTCTTCATTTCTATTTGCTTTCAAATGTTGCAAACGTGCAATTTGATTTTGTAAAACTTCTTTATTATCAATACTTAAAACTTCTATTGGTGTTGAATTGTCGCCTTCAGTATTAATATTTATGCCAACAATTTTTTTGATGCCTTTGTCGATCAATGCTTGTTTTTGAGAAGCAGCTTCTTCAATTTTCAATTTTGGCATTCCTGATGAAATATATTTTGTCATTCCACCTTTTGCTTCAATATCTTTTATAATCGAATATGCTTCAGCTATTAAATCTTGTGTTTGTTTTTCAAGTACTTCCGAACCTCCCAAAGGGTCAATTGCTTGTGTAATACCTGATTTATTTTGTAAATATAATTGCGTTTCTCTAGCAATAGAAGCTGAATATTCAGTTGGTAAGGCTAAAGCTTCATCGTAGGAGTTGGTATGTAAAGATTGTGTTCCTCCTAATACTGCCGATAATGCTTCGAGTGCAGTTCGAGCAATATTATTTAATGGCTGTTGTGCTGTTAAACTGTAACCACTGGTCTGACAATGAGCTCGTAACATCAACGATTTTGGATTGGTTGCTCCAAAATTTTCTTTCATTAATAAAGCCCACAGCACTCTACCTGCACGAATTTTTGCAATTTCGGTAAGCCAAGTCATACCTATTCCCCAAAAAAATGAAAGACGAGGAGCAAAATCATCCAAAGCCAAACCTACTTTTAAACCTGTTTTTACATATTCAATTCCATCAGCAAGAGTATATGCAAGTTCCAGAGCTGCTGGTGCTCCAGCCTCATGAATATGATACCCGCTGATACTGATTGAGTTAAATTTAGGCATATTATGAGAAGTATAAGAAAAAATATCTCCAATAATTCGCATAGAATGTTGCGGTGGATAAATGTAAGTGTTTCTAACAAGATATTCTTTTAAAATATCATTTTGAATAGTACCACTTAGTTTCGAAACTTCAACACCTTGTTCTTCAGCTGCAACAATAAAAAATGCCATAATCGGAATTACTGCACCATTCATTGTCATACTTACTGATATTTTATCAAGTGGAATATCATTAAAAAGTATTTTCATATCTTCCACTGAATCAATGGCTACACCAGCTTTGCCTACATCGCCTTGCACACGAGGGTGATCCGAATCATAGCCACGATGTGTTGGTAAATCAAAAGCAACGGATAAGCCTTTTTGACCCGCTAAAAGATTTTTTTTGTAAAATGCATTGCTGGCTTCGGCAGTACTAAAGCCAGCATATTGACGTAAGGTCCATGGTTGGGCTAGATACATACTTGGGTATGGACCACGCAAAAACGGAGGGAAACCTGGTTGATGGTTTTCTAGCCATTCCATATTTTATTTATTTATAATTTAAGTTTATTTAAGACTTAAGACTTAAGATTTTAGATTTAAGACTTTAGACTTAAGTTTAACATCTAACATCTAATATCTAATATCTAACATCTCTAAATCTTTATTAAGTCTTGAATTGCATCAGTTAATGTTTCAAGATAAACGCTACCAGTTAAAAAATCGCACAAACCCTCTTCAACTATTTCAGTTTCTTGTTCAATAATATGACGAGCTTGTGCTGAAATAAATTCTAAATCAAGAGCTAATGGGTGTTTAATGATTAACTCATTAATTCCAGCTAATGCTGCAACAACTAAAGCATAAGTAATTGGAATGATAGCTTTATTTTTGTCTTCAATTTCTGAAACATTCACTTTTGCCGAAATCCAAGCAACACCTTTACCTCTTAAAGCTCGAATAGTTGCTAAGTTTGCAAGTATATTACTTGATAATTCTAAAGAAGCTTCGTTTTTGTTACTTGATATTGAAATAGAATCTATTACTTCTTCAGGTGACAATATCTTGCTTTCTGCTTCCTCTAATAATCTGACTTCAATTTGGAAAAAATTGGGGAAAAATATTGAAATTCTTTGAGCTCTATCTCTCCATTTTTTACTTGTATTTTTATCAGGATTTTCTGGATTAGGAGAAACATTAAATAAAGTGTTTTGGGCTGTTTCTCCAATAGTTTTTTGCCATTCTTCATGAGGAATAGCTCTAAATTGTGATGATAAATTTTTAAATACAGTATCCATGATTTTAAAAAGATAAACTAGGTATAGTTACGAATAAAAAAGTTATTATGTTATATTTTTTGAAAATCAATGTTTAAATACCACACTTTTTTTTTATGTTTGTTTATATAAATTACATGGTTAAACAATGTTTAAAGAAACGAAATATAGGTTGTTGTTTTTTTTAGTTTTCGTTACAAATGTTTTGAATGCACAAGATAGTAAACCATTTGAACCTATGTTTGGAGATTCAACCTTGTATAATAAACACTTATTATTAGAGAATGATATCGTTTCAAGAGCATATAAATTTTACGGGGATAGTGCAGTTGCAAGTAATAAATTAATTTTTAAAGCACTTGACAAATTAAAACATGATTCATTAGATGCCGCTATGAGAATTTTTAATTGTTCATGGTTATTAAATGTTAATAATCCTACTGTTTATTTAGGATTTGCTTATGTGTTGGATTCTCGTAAATTATATCAAACTGCCAATAAGTATTACCATTTAGCAATTTTAAAAGATACATCTAAACAGCATTTAATTACTTATTTACAAACTTTTGCAAGTATAAAAGAAAATGCAAATGATGTATTTGGAGCTAGTAGGATTTATGAAAAAATGCTTTTGGTAAACCCAAACTTAGTTTTTCCAATAAAAAAATTGGGTTACCTTAATATGAAAATGAAGCAAAATGCCAAAGCTATTTTCTTTTACTCAAAAGCAATATCATTGGATACTTTGGATGTTACAAGTTATTCATATAGAGGGCAAAACCTAATGATGGTTGGCAATGCTGAAAAAGCAATTAAGGATTTCGATAAAGCATTATCAATAGATAAAAACCATATTTCTTCTTTAGAAAACAGAGGTTTGTATTATTTCTCGATAAAACAATATGAGAAAGCTAAAATTGATTTTGAGAAAATAGCGTCCATCGATGCTGAAGATATTGAAAATTTGATTCTTTTAGGTAAATCTCAATATGAACTTAATCAAAAGAAACTTTCAAAAAAGATATTTAAAAAAGCGAGTAAACTAGGTAGTTCAGAAGCAAAAGAATTGTTAAAAAAATTACAATTCTAATCCTAATTTTATTCTAAGTTGTTGCAAAAGTGGATTTTGCTCTATCAAGAAGTTAAGTTTATCTTGCATAGTATAAATGGTTCTTTTGTTGGTATCTTCTTTTGAAACTGTTGCTTCTATATTTAATTTATTACATTTGCTTTCTTTTCTTAAATAGTCTAACAAATCTTGTTTCATTCTATTTAAAATTTCCACTTGTAAATCATTATCAACATCAAAGTGGATAGTCATGTTTTCATCTAAAGTAAAAGTTCTATTTGCTAAAACTGTATATTGATTCATTTCATTGCTAGCTTTTTTAGCATTGTTGAAAATGTTAATATACTTAATTACTTCTTCAAGAGAAACCTTATCAACTGCACCAACTATAACTTGTGTTTCTACTACAGTTTCGGTAACAGCTTCAACAACAGGATTTTTAATACTTTCCCTTAAAGCTTGAAGTGATTTTAATTTAGGAGTGGTTTTAATTTCGCTTTGTACTGCAATGGGTGTAATTGGTGCAGCATTTTGACTTCCTGCATTTACGGCAGACGAATTATTAGATGCTAGTCTTTTTTTTTTATTTCTTCAGTTGCAGCAAGCAACGAACGAGAAATATTTAAAGCCGAAGTTAAATTAGCTAGTTTGATTAAAGCTAATTCTACATGAAGTCGTGCATTTTTGCTTGATTTGTATTCAATATCGCATTTATTTGCAATATTCAATGCCGATAATAAAAATGATATTGGAGCTTTGGTAGCTTGCTCAGCGTATTTTTTCTCAATATTTTCTGAAACTTGTAGCAATTTCAGGGTATTGGTATCTTTTCCAACTAATAAATTTCTAAAATGCTCTGTTAGACCAACAATAAAGTTGTGTCCATCAAAACCATTTTTCAAAATTTCATCAAAAATCAATAGGGTAGAAGAAGTGTTTTCGCTTAAAAGAGCATCGGTAACTTTGAAATAATAGTCGTAATCTAAAATATGTAAGTTACGAATAGTATTTTGGTAAGTAATTGAATTGTCTGACGAAAAAGTTACAATCAAATCAAACATCGATAATGCATCACGTAAACCACCATCGGCTTTAAGTGCAATGGTATCTAGTGCCTCTTTTTCAGCTGCAATATTTTCTTTTCCAGCAATTTTAGCTAAATGATTCGAAATGTCAGAAAGATGAATTCTATTGAAATCAAATATTTGACAACGAGATAAAATTGTAGGAATAATTTTATGCTTTTCAGTAGTTGCTAAAATGAATTTAGCATAGGTTGGTGGTTCTTCAAGTGTTTTCAGGAATGCATTGAAAGCTGCATTTGAAAGCATGTGAACCTCATCTATAATATATACTTTAAACTTACTATTTCCTTGTGGAGCATAACGAACTTGCTCAACTAGCTTTCTAATATCATCAACAGAGTTGTTTGAAGCTGCATCGAGCTCATACACATTCAATGAAGATTGATTATTAAAACTTAAACAGTTTTCGCATTTATCGCAAGCTTCTGCCTCTGGAGTTAAGCTTAAACAGTTGATGGTTTTGGCCAAAATACGAGCACATGTTGTTTTTCCAACACCTCTTGGTCCGGTAAACAAAAATGCTTGAGCCAAATGGTTATTTTTAATTGCATTTTGTAAAGTGGTAGTAATATGCGATTGACCAACCACTGTATCAAAAGTGGAAGGACGATATTTACGAGCCGATACAACAAAATTTTCCATCGTCGCAATTTATGTATTTTTTCTTTTATCAACACATAATTTTGGTATTAGATTTTTATTTTTTTTGAAAGTAATTGGTTTTGAAGGGTTGAGAGTTTAGAGTTCTGAGTCTAGAGTTTTTGGTTTAGGGTTTAGGGTTTAGAGTTTCTTTTAACCTTCCTTTTGTTTATATTAAATTTCAGAAGATCCACACTATGAAGTTGGAGATTATCTAATTTTTGACTATGGGTCGTGTTTAATTTAAACATTTGTTGAGTTTATTGTTTTACTTAATGTCTTGTAGTAATGTAGGAAAGTGGACGAATACCCCTCCTTGGGAGGGGCAGGGGTGGGTTTAATTACAATAACTCTAAACTCTCAACCCTTAACTCTTAACTTAAAAACAAAGAACTTTAAATTTATTTTGTTATTTTTGAAAGATACTTTGTTAAAAATAATTCACAGCTGATAAATATAATATGTCGGTAAGAGATAAATACCAGCCAGTAATAGGCTTAGAGGTTCACTGCCAATTACTTACCCAAAGTAAAGCTTTTGCTCCAGATTCAACAGAGTTTGGGAATTTACCTAACACAAACGTGAGTGTTATTACACTTGCTCATCCAGGTGCTTTGCCAAAAGCAAATAAAAAAGCAGTTGAATTTTCTATTAAAATAGGTTTGGCTTTAGATAGCGAAATTAACAGATATAATTATTTCGATAGAAAAAACTATTTTTATCCTGATCTTCCAAAAGGTTATCAAATTACACAAGATAAAGAACCTATCTGTAAAGGTGGACAAGTGCATATTAAAACATCTGAAGGCGAGAAAGTTATAAAACTTAATCGTATTCACATGGAAGAGGATTCGGGTAAATCTATGCACATCAATGAGGAACATGATACTTTGGTTGATTATAACCGTGCCGGTGTTCCTTTGATTGAAATTGTATCTGAACCTGATTTAAGAAGTTCGGACGAAGCTTATGCTTTTTTAACAGAAATAAGAAAACTTGTTCGTTACCTTGAAATTTGCGATGGTAACATGGAAGAAGGTTCTATGCGTTGTGATGCCAATATTTCGATTATGAAAAAAGGCTCAACAGTTTATGGTAAAAAAGTAGAGGTTAAAAATATGAACTCAATTCGTAATGTGCAACGTGCAATTGAGTTTGAAATTAATCGTTTAATTGAACTTGAAGAAGCTGGCGAACCAATTGTTTCAGAAACTAGAAACTTTGATGCTGGCTCTGGAACTACTTCTGCATTAAGAAGTAAAGAAGAGTTAAACGACTATCGATATCATCCTGAACCAGATTTGCAACCAATTTTGGTAAGTGAAGAATGGTTACAAAGTATTAAGGCATCAATGCCAGCGTTACCAAGAGAGTTGTTGTTGAAATTTACTTCAAATTATGGTTTGCCAGAATATGATGCAACCGTATTGACTGATAATAAGGAAATTGCATTGTATTTTGATGAAATATGTAAGTCAACTTCAAATTACAAAGCTGCTTCAAACTGGATGATGGGACCAGTGAAATCTTATTTGAATGAGTTAACGCTTCATATCAATAATTTTTCAGTAAAACCTGCTCAAATTGCTGATTTGATTGCTTTGATTGATAGCAAAAAAGTAAGTCACTCTGCTGCGCAACAAACAATTTTCCCAGAATTAATCAATAATCCATCAAAAACACCTTTACAAATTGCCGAGGAGAAAAACTTGATTCAAGAATCTGATGAAGGTATGTTAGTTGGAATTATTAATGAAGTTATTTCTAAAAATCCAGCGAAAGTAGCTGAATACAAAGGAGGTAAAAAAGGAGTGTTGCAAATGTTTATGGGTGATGTAATGAAACTCTCTAAGGGTAAAGCTGATCCAAGAGCAACATCTGCTTTATTGGCAAAAGCATTAGAAGAAGCTTAAATTAGTTGAGGGTTTAGATTTGTTAGTTTTCTCAATTTATTATTAATTGAAAAAAAACACTTCCCACATTTTAGTATTAATTTAATTGAAAAATATATGAATAAAATTAAAATTTTAACATTAGCTACTGGATTATTGATGGCATTTAGTGCTTGTAATAAATCGGAAGAAGCAGTATCAAATGACGGATATCAAATTAAAGGTAAAATTAAGTCAGGCGAAAAAGGGGTAAAGGTAATTCTTGAGGAAAGTGTTGGAGAGCAATACATTATTAGAGATTCTGCTACAGTAGGTGATGATTCATCTTTTACATTTTCAGGAAAGATTTCGGAGCCAAACTTTTATCGAGTTAGCTTTAATAATGGACAGTTTGTTTACTTAGCGCTTGATAATACTGAAAAAGTACAAATTGAAGTAAGTAAATTAAAAGGAGCATTTGAATATAAAATATTAGGTTCACGTTCAAATAATTATGTACAACAAGTGAATGCTTGGGATGCTGAATTCCAGACTTTAGGAAATATTTATTCGTCTAAATATGGTAAAGCAGATGCCGAAAAAGATGAGGTTGGGAAGGCTAGAGTGTTAGCAAGTTACGATTCAGCAGCTGCTAAATTTCAAGGTAAAATTAAAAACCTAATTGATACTGCTCAAAACAGTATTGTTTTGATTTCTTTTGCAAATATGTATTTAGATTTTAATAAAGATTTAGCTTATGCTGAAAAATTAGATGAAAGATTTAAAAAAGCATATCCAAATTCAAAAATTGCTAAAATATTTACCGATAGAGTAGCTAAAGAAAAAACATTGGCAATTGGAGCTCCAGCCCCTGATTTTGAGTTAACTACACCTGAAGGTAAAAAATTCAAATTATCTTCATTAAAAGGTAAACTTGTTTTAATTGATTTTTGGGCTTCTTGGTGCAAACCTTGTAGAAAATCAAATCCTGAAGTAGTTAAAATTTACAATACATATCATGCAAAAGGTTTAGAAATTGTAGGTGTTTCGCTAGATAATGATGCTAAAGCATGGACAGATGCTATAAAACAAGATAAACTAACTTGGATACATGTTTCAGATTTACAAGAATGGAAATCAGCAGTTGTGCCTCTATATAATATTGATGGAATTCCGTTTACTATTTTGATAGGTAAGGATGGCAAGATATTATCTAAACGTTTAAGTGCAGCTGAGTTAAGCGAAAAAATTGCAAAAAGTTTGTAGTCAATTTTTAATTTATAAAAGAAGGGTTTCATTTGTATAAAGCAGATGAAACCTTTTTTGTTTTACTTAATATAAGTGATTTTGTGTATATTATTGTTTTATGAATTTATACTTTGAATTTATTAAACTTTTTTATATAAATTGGTTAGTTGGTATTTTTATATACCCATCCATATATGAAAAAATTAATTTATAAAATATTATTTTGTACATACTTGATATTAGTTATAAATGTATCAAGTGTATTTGCGCAATGTACACCAGCATCACCTGGTGCAACAGCATGTTCTGGTTGTACAGCAGCTAGTGGTGATGTAATAACAACAACAAGATGTTATAGTGGCAGTGGAACTTTTGCCACCTATACCATTAATGCGGGAGGTTTATTGAGGGTTTGTGGAACTCTAACTATTACATCTTTATCAATGGGAACTGGAACTTCTGGAAATTTATCACAAATTGTAGTTGAATCAGGTGGCATTTTAACAATTACAAGCGCTTTAACAATGAATGATTATGTAAGAATTACTAACCGTGGAACACTCACAATGAATGGAATATTAACAATAGGAAATTCAAATTCAGCTTTAGTTACAGATATTTCATCTGCAAGAACTACGTTTAATGCAAGTGTTTCATTGAGTACAGGCGTGATAGTAAATAGAGGATCTAGTATTTTTAATTCAGCTGTAACTTTTAATGGAACTTCAACTTATTGTGTTGAAAAATCATATACTGAATGGAATCAAGTTGCAGCTTGGTCAGCAACTTTGGCTGGTAATTTTATTATTTATGGAGGTAGTGGAACTAATGATGCTGTAATAAATTTTAAAGGCACAAATTCAATTTCTGCTGGAGCTTTTTCATCGGTAGCTGCAAATAAAGTTAAATTATGTAGAAATGGTTCTGGAGATAACCCACCTTCAAACTATGCTAATGCAACATATTCTACTACTTCTTGTGCTACACCTGTTCCTGTAGTTTTAACTAAATTTAATGCAAGTTCTGATGTAAATGGCAATAATATTATTTGGCAAACTGCACAAGAATTTAATAATAGCCATTTTGAGTTAGAAGCGTCAAGAGATGGAATCAACTTTGAAAAAGTTGCTGAAATAAAAGGTAATGGAACTACAAATACTCCAACTACATATATGCATTTTGATGCCAATAATCAAATAAAATATCACCCTGTATATTATAGATTAAAACAAGTAGATTTTGATGGTAAGTTTGAATATTCAAATATTATATATTTAAGTAATTCTCATGAAAATGCGTCTGTAACTATATTTCCAAATCCTTTAGATGAAGGAACTACGCTTTATGCAACTTTTGGTGCACAAGATGCTGGTTTTGCCAAAGTTAATTTATATGATTTGTCTGGTAAATTAATTAATTCATATTCTCTTGAAGAAATTAAACCAAATGGAATTTATGAAATTGAAGATAAAAATATGTTATTACCCAAAGGAAGTTATATACTCGAAATAATAACTCCTCAAAATGTGTATAATAAAGTGTTAGATGTGAAGTAGATTTTTTTAAATTCAATTAACTTGAAATGTGTTTGTATATCAGTTATTTGAAATGATAATGAAAAATTTTAACTAAAAAATTAATATCTGAGTAAACCTTTTAATAGAAAATAAAGTAGTGATTAATGATGGGTTTTTAATGCTTATTATTTTTCACTTCTATGGTGTGGGGATGCCTAAGGAAGTATATAAAGGCACAAAGGTTAATTTCTTTGTGCCTTTTCATTTTTTAATATTTGATGAAATATTATAGATTAAGAAAAAATAAAAGTGTAAGCTTGTAAGCCGGGTTCTGTAATTTATTGCTAAATTTCTTATCATCTATCTAGGCCAACAATCACTCGTTGGCTCAATCGTTCTACCCACTGGCATAAGGCGAGCAGCCCTTAAGCACCAGCCTATTTGAACTTTCATCCCGTAAGGTTTACCATGCAACAAATGTCACCATTTGCCCGGTGGGCTCTTACTCCACCTTTTCACCCTTACCCCAATTGCTTGTGGCGGTATATTCTCTGTGGCACTGTCTGTAAATTATTGCTAATTTCCTTCCCGTTAGGAAGTACGGCGCTCTACGATGCCCGGACTTTCCTCTCCTTTGTTTCCAAAGCAGCGATAAGACCACTTACACTTTCAATTACAAAAATGGTCATTATATTCACAGAATCAAAACCTTTTAGTAATATTGCTATCAAATTAAAAATATGAAATTATATCTCAGTATTATATTTATAATTATCAACATTAATATAATCAATGCACAAAAAATTCAAAGAGTTGATTCCTTGCCTGAATTTACGTTTTGGGATGATTGTGGGAGTATTTATAAATTAGGTTATACTTATCAGCAAGTTCATAACTTTGAATTAGGCTATGGTTATGGAATGGTTTTAAATGGAGATTTAGTACCAAAACTATTAGTAAGTCCTTATTTAGCTATTAATTATATTCCTCAAACTAATGCTGCCATTTTGGGACAAAAAATGGGGATAGAATTTGATGCTTATTTTATTTCAAGTAAAGTTTCAGTATCTCGTTATTCGCAACATAGCAACACTCAATTTATATTTACTCCAGAAATAGGTTTGTCACTTTTTACGATGCTTAATGTAACTTACGGATATAATTTTTCGCTTTCAAATTATTACTTTAACCAAATTAGCCCAAATCAAATTTCTATCGGCATAAATTTAAGTAAAAGAATATCGTTTTATGGGAGATGAAAATTTGATTTTATTGAAGTTGAAGTCAATATTAAATTTTTAATCCTTATTTCTCTTTCACTCAAACTAGGAACGTTTTGCTCCTTTTTTGTTGCAAATAAATATAAAACTAAATGGGTAATTTTACTTAGAAAAACATAAAGCAATAAGATTAAAGTTGTTTAGTTTTTAATCAATTTTTAACTTATATTGTAGAATATATAAAAATATAATTTATGTTAGTACAACTTATTTATGTCAGTAATAGAAGTTCAACTTGTACTGAGTTAGAGATTGAGAAAATACTTGCTTCTTGTACAAAGAACAATCCATGATTTAATTTGACTGGTGTATTGTTTTATAACGATAAGAAATTTTTTCAGCTTGTTGAAGGAGAATCTAAGGTTGTAATGGATACTTATTATAAAATTAAAAAAGATACTCGTCATACTAATTGCATTATGCTTTCTTGTGCTCCAATTATAGAAAAATCGTTTTCATCTTGGAACATGGGGTTAAAAAAATCAACAACTCCTTGGAGGTTTTGACTGAAATTAGTCCTGAAGAAAGAAAATACCTAGCACATTTAATTTCTGGCAATGAAGAAAAAGATGTTTCAAAAGTATTGCAATTGATGAAGAAAATGTTTAACTAAAAGATAACCAACACATCTGTAGTTAAACAAATACTATTTAAGAATTTAAATTATAATACAAATCAAAAAAATATCCGCAAGCTCTCAGAACCTGCGGATTTTTTATGAATTAAATTTAAATGTAAAATTATTTCACATCAAACCTATCAAGGTTCATTACTTTAGTCCAAGCTGCAACAAAGTCTTTTATAAATTTTTCTTTGGCATCATTACTTGCATACACTTCTGCAATGGCTCTCAACTCCGAATTTGAACCAAATATTAAGTCGGCTCTGGTAGCTGTCCATTTTATTTGATTTGTTTTGCTGTCTCTTCCTTCAAATACTTCTTTGCTTTCGTCTTTAGCGGTCCAAACTGTCCCCATTTCTAATAACTTCACAAAGAATTCATTTGTTAGTTGGTCTTTATTGCTAGTGAAAATTCCATTTTTAGAATTGTCATAATTAGCATTTAAAGCTCTCATACCTGCTACTAGTACCGACATTTCAGGAGCAGATAAAGTCAATAATTGTGCTTTGTCAATTAATAAAGCTTCCGTAGGAACGGTGTATTTAGTTTTGATATAGTTTCTAAACCCATCAGCTTGTGGCTCAAGTACTGCAAATGAAGTTACATCGGTTTGTTGTTGAGTTGCATCCATTCTACCTGGCGTAAATGGAACTTTAATAGTTTGACCAGCATTTTGGGCCGCTTGTTCCACTGCTACATTACCAGCTAAAATAATTAAATCTGCAACCGATACTTTTATTTCAGTAGATTTAGCATTAAAATCGGCTTGGATTTTTTCTAATACTTTCAACACTTTATTCAATTGAGTAGGATTATTTACTTCCCAATTTCTTTGAGGTTGTAATCTAATTCTAGCACCGTTTGCACCACCTCTTCTGTCTGAATTTCTGTAAGTTGATGCTGAAGCCCAAGCAGTTGATACTAATTCACTTATGGTTAAACCTGAATTTAAAATTGATTTTTTAAGTGACTCAATTTCAGTTTCCCCAATTAATTTGTGGTTTAAAGCAGGAATTGGGTCTTGCCAAATCAAATCTTCTTTTGGTGCTTCTGGACCTAAATAAGTACTTTTGGGCCCCATGTCTCTGTGTGTTAATTTAAACCAAGCTCTTGCAAAAGCATCGTTAAATGCAGCAGGGTTTTCCATGAATTTTTTAGATATTTTTTCATATACAGGGTCAAACCTTAATGATAAATCTGTTGTCAACATGGTTGGTTTATGACGTTTGTTTGCATCAAAAGCATCAGGAATGATTAAATCTTCGGTTTTAGCTACCCATTGATGAGCACCAGCTGGACTTTTAGTTAATTCCCATTCGTATTTAAACAAAATCTTAAAATATTGTTGGTTCCATTGGTCAGGTGTTGATGTCCAAGTAACTTCTAAACCTGAAGTAATTGCATCTTTTCCTTTACCTGAATTATAGGTACTTTTCCAACCAAAACCTTGCTCTTCAATAGGTGATTCTTCTGGATTTGGACCCACATGTTTTGCATCTCCAGCACCGTGTGTTTTTCCTAAAGTATGTCCACCTGCAATTAATGCTACAGTTTCTTCATCGTTCATACCCATTCTTGCAAAAGTTTCACGAATATCTTTTGCAGCAAGTTTTGGGTCTGGGTTACCATTTGGTCCTTCAGGATTTACATAAATTAAACCCATTTGCACTGCTGCCAACGGATTTTCTAATTTTTTATCCTCACTGTATCTTTTTGAATTATCCAACCATTTTGTTTCAGCACCCCAATATACATGCGCTTCTGGTTCCCACACATCTACACGTCCACCAGCAAAACCATAAGTTTTAAACCCAGCATTTTCTAAAGCCACATTTCCTGCTAAAATCATTAAATCGGCCCAAGAAATGCTATTGCCGTATTTTTGTTTTATTGGCCAAAGTAATCTTCTTGCTTTATCAAGGTTTCCATTATCTGGCCAACTATTTTGAGGTGCAAATCTTTGTTGTCCAGCTCTGGTTCCACCTCTTCCATCAGCAGTTCTGTAAGTACCTGCACTGTGCCAAGCCATTCTGATAAATAAACCCGTATAGTTACCAAAATCAGCAGGCCACCAATCCTGCGATTGTGTTAAAACTGCATTGATATCTTTTTTTAATGCCTGATAATCAAGTAATGAAAAAGCTTTTTTATAATCAAAATTGGGATCCATAGGATTCGATAAACTTGAATTTGCTCTTAGCAAACTTAAATCAAGTTGATTAGGAAACCAGTCTCTATTAGTTGGTGCTTGGGTTGGTAATACTACAGAAGCATTACTTGTTTCTTTACTTCCATGTCCAAAAGGACATTTGCCTTTGCTTTCTTTTTTTTCCTGTGACATAGCTTCAAGTGATATTAAAATGCCAATTGTGATAAATATTCTTTTCATTGTACAGATACGTTTAAGTTTTGTAATAATGTTTCCAAAATTATGCCTTATATTTGTTTTATAAAAACGATATTTTAAATAGTAATATTGATAAAATAGATGAATATACAACAGTTTCAGTACATATTAGCTGTGGCCGAAAATAAACATTTTGAAATTGCAGCTGAAAAATGCCATATTACGCAATCTACTTTAAGTACAATGATATCAAAGTTTGAAGATGAAATTGGAATTAAAATTTTTGATAGAAAGAAAAAACCTGTTCAATTAACCAATGAAGGCAATATTATCATTGAACAACTTAAGATTATAGTAAATAATATTGAACAATTAAATGAAATTACCAAAGAGGTAAAAGGTGAAATTTCGGGTAAAATTACTTTGTCGGTAATCCCAACTATTGCACCATTTTTATTGCCTTTATTTTTACAAGATTTTGCTAAAAAATTCCCTGATTTAACAATTATTGTACGTGAAGAAACTACATCTGAAATAGTTAGAAAACTAAAATCGAGAGATTTAGATATTGGAATTTTGTCAATACCTATTTTGGATAAAGAAATTATTGAAACAAAATTGTATGATGAACCATTTCTTTATTACGATGCAAATATTCAGAATAACAACAATATTTTGGTGGAAGATATCAATAGAAATAATTTATGTTTGATGGAAGAAGGGCATTGTATGCGTTCACAGATATTGCAACTTTGTGATTTTGAAAAAACGAGTACCAATTCAACCTTAAATTTTGAATACAAAGCTGGTTCAATTGATAGTTTACTTCGATTTGTAAAATCAAACAAAGCAACTACATTACTTCCTTATTTAGCTACAATTGATTTTGATGAAAATGAAAAATTACATCTTAGTGCATTTAGTTCACCAGTTCCACACAGAACTATTGGTTTGGTTGTACACCGTCATTTTGTTAAAAATAAGTTGTTAAATGCCATACAAAAAGAAATTATTGAAAAGATATCTGCCAAATTACCCCAAATGTTACTCAATGGCAATCAATTAAAACCTTATTAAATATTTTAATTATCAATAATATTTTACATTACTTATTGCGTTATTTAGAATAATTACAAATAACTTGCGTTTTAATTTTGATTAAATTATCTTTGTTTTTAATTAGTCTAAATAAAAATGAAGATAATAATAGTTGATAACAATACTATAATACGTGAGGGTTTAAAAAGTATGTTATTTTCAGAAGGTTGGGAGGTAACGGAGCAAAAAGAGGTAGAAGGTTTAGGGGCAGTAGTTGATCTAATTAAACCTGAAATTGTATTGTTAGAAATTAATTTATGCGACACTCCAATAAAAGCCTTATTACAACAAATTAAAACAGCAAGCACCAACACCAAAACTTTAATAGTTTCAGATTGTAAATGTGAAATGCCAGTAATTTTGGCGATAAGTGCTGGTGTTGCAGGTTTTGTTGGTAAAGATATTGAAAAAGAAGAGCTTATAAATGCAATTAAAAAGGTTGGTATGGGTAAACAGTATTTCTCTCAGGATATTACAAGCATAATAACTGAGAATTTTGTTACAATGAAAAATACCAATTACGAACTTTCGGACAGAGAAATTGAGGTGTTAAAATATATTTGTAAAGGTAGATCAAATGAGCAAATTGGCGATATTTTATTTTTAAGTGAAAAAACAGTTGCTACCCATAAAAGAAATATGATGAAGAAAATTGGTGTTAAAAAAACTACAGATTTGATTTTGTGGGCTGTAGAAAAGGGAATAATTGCAAAGTAAAATAAATTGAATAAAGCATTTACCAGAGGTTTTGTTTAAACTTGTGTAAATGCATTTATATATTTATCAATAGTGTACTTGCTTAACAATTACTTTATTAAACATTTGATTTTTCAGACTAACACCTTTTTTCTTTTTCGTCCCCACCAAATCATGAATCCTGTAACAGGTAAACTGGCAGCAATTAAGCTTGCGAAAAAAGCGATACATTTGCCTACAAAACCACCAATTGCTCCTACATGAATGTCATAATTAGCTGAAGTCATTTTTTCACCCCAATTTTTATCATTATGAGCATGTATATGTAGTAGTTCTCCAGAGTTTTCGTCGAAAATTATAGAATGACTTTTATAATAAGCATAACTCAATTCTTTTACATAAATTGAAAAATTAGGATGCTTATGGTCGTCAAGATGTGGGTGTCCTAAATCAAAACTATAAGAATGTACAAGAGGATATACTTGCTCAACTTTAGCCGCAATTTTATCAATTGTGAAAGGTGATTTTTGCTCTATTGGGGCTTTAGTTTTGATATGAGAAAAATCTGGATAAGTAGTTTCGCCACTAGAAAATGTAAAATATACAAATGCTTTAATTATAGTGAAAGCATAAAATAAACCAGTAAAAGAAATCACAAAAGCAATTATAGAAGCATAAAACCCTAATATATTGTGTAAATCATAATTTTTTCTTTTCCAATTTTTAACATTACTCCACTGAAAAGTAAAGCGTTGTTTTACACCATTTTTATTTCTTGGCCACCATAATATAATGCCTGAAATAAGCATAAACACGAATATTAAAGTAGGAATACCGATTAGATAAGTTCCCCATTCTTTTTTTAAAAGTAAGCTCCAATGAATAAATTTTACGATATTAAAAAAACTATTTTTTTCATCAATCACAGCTAACACTTTACCTGTAAATGGGTTTACATAAACTGTTTTATAAATGACCAATTGTTGAAAATAATTCCAGCCATCTGGATTAGATTCATAATAATGAAATTGGTAAGAAGTACTTTTGTCGAGAGGTATATCTACCCAATGTAATTGGTATTTTTCGTGTACTTGTTTAGTGATTTTTGATTCTAACTGACTTATAGGCAATGTATTTTTCTGTTCTATATTTGTTTCACCATGATAAATATAATCCTTTCTTTGAAAGTTTTGAATTTCATCTTTAAATACATAAATACAACCTGTAATACTTACAATAAATACTATTAACCCTGATATTAGTCCGAGCCAAAGGTGTAGTTTGCCGATTATTTTTTTGAATTGATTCATTGTTTTAAATTAATACAAAGTATTAGTACTAAAATATTTAAACTTCTAGTAGCTAATACTTTGTAGAGTGTTAATTAAAATTTATAAGCTACACTTGCTAAAAATCTTCTTGGCATTTGTTGTTCAATCGTTGACCAACCAGTAAAGTATTTTTCGTTGGTTAAATTGTCAACTTTTAAACTTAATCTGTATGATTTTGTATTGTAAAATATCCCCGAGTTTAACACTATATAGGATGGTAAAGTGAACTCACCAGTTGGTGCACTGTTTGTTATTTTATTTTCACTTGCGTAATTTCCACCAAAACCTAAGCCCAAACCTTTTAGCAATCCTTTTGTTAATGAATAACTTATCCATGCGGTTGCTAATTTTTCTGGTCCAGCACTTGTTGGTCTTCTACCTTCAATTGTAGCGGCAGTTTTCACATTTTTACTTTCGTTAAATCCATATCCCAATATCAAGTTTAAACCATCAATAGGATTTGCAACTAAATCAAATTCAACACCTTTACTACTTTGAGATCCATTTTGTACTGTAATATTGTAGGTCTTACCATCTCTTTCAATTGATTCAGAACGAGTCATATTAGTTACTAAGATATCGTAATAACTTGATGTAAGGCTTAATCTATTTTGTAATAAATCTAATTTCAAACCTGCTTCAAATTGATTTGCATTTTGTGGTTTGAATGTTCCATTAATATCTGGTAATGCTTGTGTAATTGGTGCTACGTTTTTAAAACCATTCATATAGTTCCCAAATACAGCTACTTTATCTTTTATCACTTGGTACACTAAACCTAATTTTGGCGATAATGCAGTTTGTTCATATTTTCCTGTAACTGTATCAATTGCATAATTATAACTTCCTATGTTTACAAATTTATCAGCTCGTAAACTTGCCATTACCAACAATTTTGGGGTAATATTAAATACATCAGAAATATAGGCGCTGTAAGTTATTGATTCAGAACCTGATTTAGTTGGACTTGTGTTTGAAGCAATTTTTGAATCCAAAGCCTGTTGATTCAATAATTTATATCTAGAATCTTTTTTGTTAGCAGTATTAACTTTGTCGAACTCAACATAAGCCGAACTATTATCTTTTATTTGAGTATGTAAAATGTCAAATCCAGCTACAACTCTATTTCTAAATTTACCAATTTTAAAATCTCCTATAAAGTTTTGTTGAATATTAGTAGTTGTTGAAGTTGAATTTAAATCACTGATGTATCTACTAATAAGTGTATCATTTGTTGGTTGTAAATACATGATATACGAATAGTAACCATCTGATTTTCTAACACTTCTTGAAATATTTGTTTGCGAAGTCCATTTGTCAGATATTTTATAATTTGCCTGACCAAAAATATTTAGTGTGGTGTTTTTAACTGTAATATCGTTACTTGTATATGATCTATTAAAGTTAAATTGTAATTCGTCGATGTTGGTAGCATATAATTTACGACTACGATTTAAGAAAACCATCAAGGGGTTAGTTCCTTCAGATGAATACATTTCAATATTAACACTGAAACTTAATCTATTACTAGCTTTATATAAAATACTTGGTGCAAGGAAATTTGATTTTTTAAATCCTGCATCTTGAAAACTACCTTCATAATGTGTAGCACCATTTAATCGAACAAATAATGTTTTCTGTTTATTTACTGGAGTATTTACATCAACTGTAACTCGATTTAAATCATAACTACCACCAGTGTAGTTGATTTCTCCTCCAAAAGTTTCGTAAGGTTTTTTGGTAACAATATTTATTAAGCCACCAAATGAAATTAAACTACTTCCAAATAATGTACCTGAGGGACCTTTAATTGTTTCAATCCTTTCAATATTTGATGGGTCAACTCCACCATTAGTTTGTCCGGCAACTCCATTAATCATAGTTGGTTGTACACTAAAACCTCTCATTGAAAAATACCCAGCCCCATCATTTCCTCTACCTGTTGACGTCCAAAGTTTATTTACACCTGGTGCATTTTTTAGTGCATCATCAAAATTTACAATCACTTGTTCTTTCATTAAATCCTTGCTTACAGCATTATAAGCTTGAGGGTTTTCAATATTTGACAAAGGCAATCGACCAATATAATCACTTTCTTTGTCATTGAATTTATTCCTTTGGCCATTGATAATAACTTCTTGTAGTACTTTTACATCTTCCTTTAACCAAATTTGAGGTACAATACTTACTTCATTTGCTTTTACAACAACTTGATTTTCTAGGTTTTCGAAGCCTAAAATTTGAATAATTATAGTTTGATTACCTTCTGGAATATGTTTTATTTCAAATTCACCTTTTGAATCAGTTGTAGTTCCCTTTTTTAAATCTTTAACTTTAACTACTACATACTTTGCAGGTAAGCTATCTGCACTTACTATTTTGCCCTTAATTGAGCCTGTAGGTATATTGTTTTGTGCAATTAATGCTGTTGAACTTAGTAAATAAATAATAGCAAAACCTATTATTTTGTTGAAATTGATACTTTTGAATAGTATTCTTGTCTTCATTTGAATTATTATTTAGAATTATTATAAATAAGATATGCAAATGTAAACTTGAATTTAGGAGATAGAAATACTCAAATAAAAGTAAACTAACTACCAAAATTTTGGTAGCTAGTAAGGGTTTGCAATTGAAAATAAAAATAGCATAGAAACTAATTATTTTTATGCGTAACTAAAAATTAAAATGCTAGAAATGAATATACATAAATCTTTCCATAACAAATAAAAAGCAAAAGCTTATTCAGCTATTCTAGTTATTTTCTAATAACTTACACAACTTTAAGTTAGTTTACGTTATTTGAAAAATGCAATTTTGAATTCCTAGCTGTAAATTTGATATTTGTATAAATACTTAATAATTAATGTGTTTAGTGTTGTTTTTTTTTGTTAATTTTTTAAGGGAAGAAGTGGAAGAGCGGGAAATTATAAATATTAACATACTACATTCGTTTAGTTTCTTCAATTTTCAAGCCTGAACAAACAGATAATTCTTCAATTAAATTTTTAGAAATAAATGTGTCTCCAAATATAAATTTGTCAATTGAGAATAAATCTGGCTTTAAATTACCTTTTAATGAAAATGATTTAGCATGAATATATTCTCTTTCAGTCTCTGAGAATTGCATATAGTCCTCTTCGGAGTTTATTGATAATGGTTTCCTTGACTCAAAATCAAGATATTCTTCTTGATAAAAGAATTGAGAAGTTTTAAAATCGATGTAATTCGATAAATCATTTTTAAATACAAACAAATAATAATTATAATATAATTCGTCTTTGTGAATAACGTCGACATTATATGTTTTATAATTACCAATATTGAATTTTAATATAATATTTAATGCTTTTTCTGAAACTAAAAAACCGTAATTAGATAAGAAACCTGCACTAATAAAATCTGTCAATTTTTTATTTTTAGGTAAAGTAAAAATTATTTTTTCAGGTAAATCTTTAGGAAATGAATTTTCAGAAAAGAGTTCATGAAATGCTTCTATACCAATAAACGAACTTTCAAAACCAAAATTTCCTTTTGCAAATTCTTTTGAACACTTGATAAGTGAAGGGGTTGTCCATTCTTTAATTGGAGTAAAATGATATTTATAATTTAATAAATAGAATTGTGTTGATACTTCTAAGTCGTTGAAATATAGTTCTGATTGACTAGTCCAATCATTTGCTATTATTTCTAAAGGATGTTTTTTCATAGTAAAGAATTGTTTTAATTCTTGATATTTTCAAATTCGGTTTTATTTAAAATTTAATTTCAATAATTCACAATTCTAACAAAAAAATACATTTATTACTAGTAAACAAAACCTTTTAGTACTTTTACCGAAAGAGTACAAATAAATGTTGAAGCTATGAAAACTATTTTGGTATTAGGTGCTGGCAAGTCGGCAGGTGCTTTAATTGATTATTTAGGGAATTATGTTGATTCACAATGTTTTAAACTCATTGTTGCTGACCCAAATATTAAAATAGCTACGCAAAAAATTGCATCTTTTACAAATTCTCAGGCTTTGCCTTTTGATGTAAAAGACAAAGATGCTTTGCATTCGCTTGTTAATCAGGCTGATGTTGTGGTTTCTATGTTGCCTGCATTTTTGCACCCTTTGGTTTTAGAAACTTGTATTTTTTTAGGGAAAGATATGCTCACAGCATCGTATGCCACAGCCGAAATAAAAAAATATGAATCACAAGTCATTGAAAAAGGTATAACTGTATTGATGGAATGTGGTTTAGATCCAGGAATTGACCATTTTTCGGCACTCGAAATTATTGAAAGAATTAAAAACAAAGGTGGTATAATTACCTCATTTAAATCATTTTGTGGCGGTTTGGTTGCACCCGAAAATGATACCAATCCTTGGCACTACAAATTTAGTTGGAACCCTCGAAATGTGATTCTTGCTGGGCAAGGTACTGCACAATATTTAGATGCTGGTAATATTAAATATATTCCTTACCAACAGTTGTTTAACTCTGCACAGCAATTTGATTTAGGTGAAATGGGTGTTTTTGAAGGCTATGCCAATAGAGATTCATTGTCGTATTTACCCATTTATGATTTACCTCAAATTGAAACTTTTGTTAGAGGAACTTTAAGAGGAGAGGGGTATTGTAAAGCTTGGCATTTATTGGTTAAACTTGGTTTGACAGATGATTCTTTTATTATTCCTTCATCTATCAAAACTTGGAAACAATTAATTTCTGCTTTTACGCCCACTAAAAGCAATGATTTACAACAAGAAGTGGCTGATTATTTAAACATTTCAATGAATAATGAAGCTTTTCAAAAATTGGTTTGGTTGGGCATTTTTAATGATGAAACTTTAACTTTAAGCAATGTTTCGCCAGCCGCTCATTTACAGGCACTTTTAGAACAAAAATGGAAACTTGAGGTAGGGGATAAGGACAGAATTATTATGATTCATGAATTTGAATACCTTTTGAATAACCAAAAACATACTTTAAGAGCTAGTTTAGATGTAATTGGCGAAGATGAAAATTTAACTGCCATGGCTAAAACTGTTGGTTTGCCTCTAGCCAAAGCAACTGAATTGGTTTTAACCAAACAATGGAATAAACCTGGTATTCATTTGCCACTTGATAAAAAATTGTATGAACCTATCACTCAATTTATTGAATCAAAAGGAATTAAGTTTGTAGAGAGTTGATTATTTAAATACTAAATGAAAAAAAGTTTTATTTATATTATTGTACTCCTATTAGCTGTTACAAGCATTTTTACATGCTGTGTTCCTAATGCTAGAAAATATGTAAATGCTTTTATTTACAAAGATTTAGCTATGGATACTGTAAATATTCCTGCTAAAAATAAGTTGATTTTAAAATATGCAGAAGCACATGGAAAAGAGATTTCGCCAACTTATAAAACTGCAGTTTGTACAGAGTATGTTATTAAAATTTTGAGCAATTTTACTACACTCAATAACAAGCAAAAATCTGATATTAGAATAATTACTGACAAGAAAATAGAAGATTTACTCAACGCTAATTCTCCTGTGACAAAAGGCGTATATACTTCCTTAACAAATTCAAAAATTGGTATTCCGATAGATAAAATTGAAGATGTAAAAGCTGGTGATTTCGTGCAATTTTGGAATAATTTCAGAGGAGAATTTGTAGGGCATTGTGGCATAGTTAGAGCAATTGATACTAAAAAAGGAATTATAAGTATGTATTCATCTTCGCCTAAAACCAACGGACATGGAAAACAAACCTATATAATTCCTGCATATATTTACTTTGTTAGGTTGAAATAATTTATTTAAAATCAGGTTTTTATGAGTTTTAATTATACTTTTCTTGAGCAAATTTTATTTCCTAATACAACATTAAAACATCAAGTTTTAAGTGAAGTATTGACAAATAAAACCATAGTAATCACAGGCGCTACTTTTGGTATTGGAGAGGAACTGACTTATATTTTGTCGGCTTATAAAGTTAATTTAATTCTTGTTGCTAGAACAGAAGAAAAATTAACTCAAATAAAGAGTAATTTATCAAATACAGACGCTCAAATTTTAACTTTTGCTACTGATTTATACAACGAAAATGAAGTGAATGAATTGATTACCAGTATTTATAAAACTAATCTTACTGTAGATTTTATTGTTTGTAATGCTGGGAAATCCATTAGACGCTCAATTTTTGAAAGTGTAGATAGATACCATGATTTCACTCGAACCATTTCATTAAATTACTTGGCAAATGTAAATTTGATTTTGGGTTTATTACCCCATTTAGAAAAATCAAAAGGACAAATAATTAATGTTTCAGCTTTAAATGTTAAGTTAAACGTGTCACCTTATTGGTCTGCTTATCAGGCTTCTAAATGTGCAATGGAACAATGGATTTTAAGTATTTCTCCTGAATTAAAACTTAAAAATATTACTTGTACCAATGTATATTTGCCATTGGTTAGAACCCGAATGATAAAACCTACAGCTCATTATCAATCTTTTCCTGCTATGCATCCTAAGCATGTTGCTATAAAAATTGCAAATGCATTTATTTCAAAAACTGAAACTATAAAACCTTGGTGGTTGAATGGATTGATTTTTTGTAATTTTTTACTTAAACCTTTTTGGTCAAAAATATCATATATTTTACTGAAAAAGAATTTGTTATGATTAGGTTTTTAAACCCCAAGTTATATTATTTTTTAATAAAAGCAATTTTTAATGAAGGAATCAATTTGATGACTTTACTTAATTTTGCCTCAAATTTTTATAAAACAAATGCTAGTATTATTTTTCAGGGAAAATCTATTTCTTATCGAAATTTATACTTTGATTCAAAAGCTTTAAGTGCTTACTTATCAGTAAAATATAGAATTAAAGAATCCTCAAAAGTCGCAATTATAAGTAGAAATAATATTGAAGCTGTTAAATACATATTTGCATTTTCGAGGTTGGGAGCAAAATTGTATATTTTAAACCCAGATTTGAGTGTTGAGCAACTTGATAAACAGATTCTACAATTAAATATTGATTTATTGGTTTTTGAAAATGAGTTAAATTTAACTTCAAGCATTGCGAAACTCAATTTGAATGATAAGATTGAAAATTTTGATTGTCATACAATTAAACCTGTTTTTCTAAGTAAAATAATATTACTAACAGGAGGAACTTCTGGAAAATTTAAGACTGCCGAACGAACTACTGCTGTTTTTCAATTCGTGTTTCCTTTTTATTATTTGCTGTCAAAATTGAAATTAGCAAATTATAATTCAGTTTTTGTTTCGACGCCTATTTATCATGGATTTGGTTTTGCTACGCTGTTAATGTCTATTTTTTTAGGTTCAAAAATATATATTCAACCTAAATTTGATGCAAACGAAGCTAGCAAATTAATTGAAAATGAACAGATTGAAGTTATTGCCTTAGTGCCAACAATGTTGAGGAAATTGCTTGAAACTCTATATTCTCTTACATCTTTAAAATGCATTATTTCAGGTGGAGCAAAACTCGATGAGGATATTGTAACACTTACCATTGCCAAACTTGGTAATATTTTATACAATTTATATGGAACCAGTGAAGCTGGATTTTGCATTATCGCTGATTCTCAAATGTTAACATTGTACTCAAACTGTATCGGTAAGCCAATTACAGGTGTAAAAGCAAAAATTGAAAATGTAGAAAATGGAATAGGAGAGTTGTGTATAAAAAGTGCTTGGACAATGAGCAATAAATCAAGCGATTGGGTAAAAACTGGCGATTTGGCAACTGTAAACGAAAATGGAATTTATTTTTTGAAAGGTAGAACCGATGAAATGATAGTTTCTGGAGGAGAAAATGTGTATTTTTCTGATTTAGAGATTGTTTTAAAACAAAATGAATCAATTGAAGAAGTAGCTGTAGTTTCAGTTGACGATACAGTTTTCGGGAAAAGATTAAAGGCATTTGTAACTATGAAACCCAATAATCCATTTGATAAGTTGCAAATAATGAATTGGTTAAAACCTAAAATTGCACGTTTTCAAATGCCAGTTGATATAGTTTGTATTAATGAGTTTAAATATACTTCAGTTGGTAAAATTGATAAAAAGCATTTAGCTTAATTTGAAATATTTTTCTTTATAAACTAATCATTCCTCTAAACCCTCTTGCAGCATAATATGATTCTGCTCCATTATGGTAAATAAAAACTTGTCCGTATCTAAAATCTCCAAATATAGCACCACCTAATTTTCTAATATTATCAGGTGTTTTTACCCAACTTGATGTTTTGGTATCTAATGCACCAAATGATTGCAAAAAACGATATTGTGCTTCATTTAACAAATCAATTCCCATTGAATTAGCTAATTCTGTAACACTATTTTGAGGTTTATGCTCTTTTCTTGATTCTAAAGCATCGCCATCATAACATAAACTTCTTCTACCTTTGGGACTTTCAGGAGAACAGTCAAAAAATGAAATACTATTTTCAAATTCAATTACATCAGGCTCACCACCAGTGGTTTCCATTTCATTGATTGACCAAAATTTCGCAGGATTTTCTTCTAATTTTGCAACTACATTTTCCCAAATTGTTTTTGGGTGACGATGCATATTTTTTTCAAATCGTTTTTTTAGAATAATAAGTAATTCGTTTTTTTCTAATTGAGATATTTCTTTTGTGTAATTCATAAAGGTTGATTTTGAAATGCAAAATATATAATTGTATTGAAAAAACAATAAATAGACTAATCTCCATAAAAAAATGCCTCTCATTTCTGAGAAGCATCTCTTCTATATCTTTTAAATCTTAAGTATTAAGTCTTTCATCTTAAGTCTAAAAAACTATCTTAATAAATTCTGTAAAATTTGAATTTCAATAGTTGGCGAAACTTTTTCGTAGAGAATGTTATACACGGCATTGGTAATTGGCATTTCAACTTCGTAACGCTTTAAAATTTCGTGCATACTCTTGGTTGCATAATATCCTTCTGCTATCATATTCATTTCCATTTGTGCAGCTTTTACTGAATAACCTCTACCAATCATATTACCGAAGGTACGGTTTCTACTAAATGTTGAATAGGCAGTTACAAGTAAATCGCCCCAGTAAGCACTATCATTCAAGTCACGTTGTTGCTGAGGTGCAATGGTATCAATAAAGCGCTTAATTTCTTGCATTGCATTGGTAATCAGCACTGCTTGAAAATTATCGCCATAACCTAAACCGTGAGCAATACCTGATGCCAAAGCAATTATATTTTTCATAATTGCAGCATATTCTACACCGTAAACATCTGTTAAGCAATGCGTTTTTACAAATCTACAATTCAATAAATTTGAAAATTGAATGGCATTGCTAAAATCTTTACAAGCAACAGTTAAATAGGATTGTTTTTCTTGAGCTACCTCTTCTGAGTGACATGGGCCACCTATCAAACAAAATTCAGTTTCTGGAACATTAAATTCACGTTCTAAATAATCAGCTACAGTTTCGTGAAGAACTGGAATTAAGCCTTTTATAGCCGAAACCACCACTTTTCCTCTAAAAGCATCAGCTGGTAATTCGTTTAATATTTCTCTTAAAAATGCCGCAGGAGAAGCCAATATTACAAAATTTGCATCTGCAATAACCGCTTTTATGTTAGTATCAGGTTTTACTTTTTTTAAGTTGATTTGTACATCACTTAAATGCGTAGGGTTGTGAGCAAACTTTTTAATATGTTGAACATATTCCTTTTTTCTCAACCACCACTTTATTTTTACATCGTTTTCCGACAATATTTTAACCAAGGCTGTTGCCCAACTTCCACCACCAATTACGGCAACTGTTGTACTTGATATTTGTTTATTAATTGTTGGCATAAATAAAAGGTAATTAGTAATTAGTAATTAGTAAATAATATATGTAATTCATTAAATACTAATAAGTTGCTAATTATTGATATCTGAAAAACATTCAAGTAGTCCAAATATTTAAATTAATAATTATACAATTTTACAATTTTATGATTACATCTCCATTCATTTGAAAAATATATTTTATAAGTTATTGATATTTAGATAAATAATTTTTCTTACCCAATTCATCGTTTTTAGGTAATCAATAGTAGTTTGTCGAATTTCAGAATCTAATTCTATAAAAAAACAACCTTCACCTTGCTTCTCTTTTCGTGAAACATACAAGGAGGCAATATTGCAATCTTCGTGGGTAATTACATCAGCCAAAAATGCCAAACTACCTCTGTGGTCGGTTGATTTGATGATTAAAGTAGGTAACATTGCCGAAAATGAACATTTGTATCCATCCACAGAAGTAATATTAATTACACCACCACCCAAACTTTCGCCAATAACAGTACACTTATTTTCAGTATTTTGGGCAAATATTTCAACTGTGTTTGGGTGTTTTAATAAATGATTTGTACCCTTAAATTGAATATTTATATTGTTTTCTTTGGCAATTTCTAAAGCATTTTTGATGTTTGGGTCGTCAGTATGAAAATCCATTAATCCACCAATAATAGCTCTATCACTACCGTGACCTTGATAAGTAGCTGAAAATGAATTATAAAACAAAATATCAATATCACTCGGCTGATTACCCAAAATATGATGTGCAACCCTACCAATACGAGCAACTCCAGCTGTATGCGAGCTCGAAGGACCAATCATTACCGGACCAATCATATCGAAAATACTATTATTTTCCATTTTTAATGATATTTTTGTTTAATAATAAAACTGATGGCTAAAATATGATTGCATACTTTAACGGAGCGTTTATAAATGAGGAGCAATTTTCTGTAGGAAATTTAGACCGTGCTTTTCAATACGGCGACGGACTTTTTGAAACCATCGCTTTCAGAAAAGGTAAAATCATGTTTTTAGACAAGCATTTTGAACGCTTAACGCTAGGAGCCAAAGCTTTATCATTTGAAATCCCAACAACATTTAATCAAGAATATCTTGAAAATAATATCTTGGCATTGATAGATAAAAATGCTTTAAATGAGGATGTTAGAATAAAATTGATAGTTTGGCGAAAAGAAGGTGGCTTATTTACACCTGCCAATAATCAAATAAACTATTTCATAAAAGTAGCACCATTTGCTGCGTTTGCAATTACTGAAATATCAAAAATAGGTTTATATAAAGATTTCAGATTACACCATTCGCCCATTTCAGCCTATAAAACCTTGAATGCATTGCCATATATTTTGGCGTCGAACTACAAAAAGCAACATCAACTGGATGAAGTAATACTATTTGATAATCAGGGGAATATAGCCGAAGGTTCGGCAAGTAATATATTTTGGATTGATAACGGAACATTATTTACCCCAAGTTTACAAACAGGCTGTTTGGCAGGTGTTATGCGCCACAACATCATTCAAAAAGCCAAACAACTAAACATACAAGTATGTGAAGTTTTAGTTTCGGACTTAAACTTTGAAACCCTTGATTGTGTGTTTTTTACTAATGCTTGTTCGGTTTCAGTGTATAAGGTTAAGGATGATGAGGTGGTGAGGAGGTTGGTGGAGTTTGAGTAATTATTTAGCAATATTATGAAAATAATTATCATTAAAGTGTAAACTAGTCTAAATAAAAATTTTCTTTTTAATTTATGATTGAAAGCCGTGCTAAATATTTGCAGACAATATTATTGTTAGATGAAATAAATTATTTTCATTCGAATTTATCATTTGAAAATCCGACTTTATTTTTTAGACTATTAAAACATAATATTTTAGCATTATATATTTTAAAAGACTTAATAACAATAAACTCGAAGATTTTGAAAGAAAATGTTGAGTTTAATAATTTAAAAAAATCTATTCACAGAGAATTAGAATTTATTAATCATATCCGAAATAAAATTTCGGGACATTTTGATTCAATTTTAATGCTAAAATCAGCTCAATGGCAGCCTCAAATATTTTTTGAGGATAATAAAAATTCTGATATTAAAATTCTTTTATCGTATAAGACAATTTTTGAATTAGCAATTAACTCATATTTAGATTCAAATGGAAGAAATAAAATGTATGAAATCGAAATTGATTTAATCATACCAGATGATAGAAAACTTTTTATTAATACAATTTATAAGCTAAATGTTACAGGAAATAAGATTCTACATCTAATAAAAGAATATTATGAAAATCAAGGGATCTTTTTGTCAAAAGAACAATTATTCGAAGAAAGTTTAATTGCAGCTTACACTAATTTCGATTTAAAAACTGATTACAAAATAGATAGAAATAAAATTCTTGAATCTAATAATCCTTTAGTTTCAGATGAATTTATACGTAATCTAGATTTTAAAAATTTAGACGACATTGAATTATTGAAAAATAAACTTGAAGAAATTTTAAATAAAAATAATAAAACTTCGCAGTCGCTCGGCTCTGCCGAGTAACATTTATGAAATAGACATCTTGTCTAATTAGAAATTATATTTTAATAATATGGCTAGAAGCCAAAAAGATAATTGTAACACGGCAGAGCCGAGCTACTGCAAATAATATTAATAACTAAACCCAATGAAACCCACACTCTACCTCTTACTTTTAATCACTATATTTTCATGTAAACACAAGCATGTTTCCGAGAATGAAATTCAAATATCAACTGAAAATACAGATACAGTTTTAGCTCCTGAAATTGAAAAACCCTTAGCAAAAACTGAGTTTCAACCACAAATTGAAAATGAAATAAATAGTATGGATAGTATTTATAATCAGATATTTGGTGAAATTAAACTATTCAAAACTGAAGAAAATGATAAAGACAATATTTTTATATCTTATAACAAAAATAACAAAAAACAAATATTGAATTTGACAGATGTTGGTATTTGTAATGTTCAAGGGAAATTAAGTTTAGTAAATACAAATAAGACTAAACTATTAGTTGAATTAGAATCTGATTATCATACAAGTATAGCAAGTATAACACCTTTTTTTGCAGCTGTAAGTCGAAAACAATATTTTGTAGTTGATTTAAATCTAGTAAAGAAAATTTTTGAATGTACTGCTAATGAAGAGAATTTTAAAACAAAAGGAGCTGATTCAACTTTGTTAAGTTATGAAACTACTGAATGGATTACAGACAGCACAGCCTACTGCTATGATTTTAAATACCAAAACGATACAATAATTTTGAAAAATTATAAAGGCAATACAAAACCCGACATGAGAATGGGAATGTATATTTATGATAAGGGTAGGTATATTTTAAGAAAATAAATTAAAAATGAACTTTATTTTCACCTGTACGTTTTAAATTATTATTTTTGTGCGTATAAATTGCAGTTAAAATGGATACTAAATTGACTTTAAAACTTGACGAATCAATAATTGCTAAGGCAAAGTTATATGCTGATGCTCATAAAAGAAGTTTGTCAAATATTGTTGAAACATACTTAAAGGCTTTAGTTTCAAAAGAAGAGTCTGTCAATGATGAAGTTGAAATTTCAAGTTTTGTAAAAAGCATTTCGGAAGGTATAAATATTCCAAATAACATAGATTATAAAAACGAACGTTTTAACTATTTAAATGAAAAATATAAATGAAAGATCGTTTGTTTTTAGATACCAACATCATGTTGGATTTTTTAGGAAATCGTGCGCCTTTTTATGATTCAATTGCCAAAATTGTTACAAAAGCAGAAAAACAAGAATTGATTTTGGTGGTTTCTACACTTTCATTCGCTACGGCTAGTTACATACTTTTAAAATATGCTCCACCTCAAAAAGTAATTGAAGCTTTACATAAATTTAGAACTTTGGTGGAGGTTTCAGATTTAACTTCCTCGGTATTAGATAAAAGTTTAACCTCAAATTTTAAAGATTTTGAAGACTCTTTGCAATATTTTAGTGCTGTAAATTCAAACTGTAATTTTTTAATCACACGAAATGCTAAAGATTTCAAAAATTCAACAATTCCTGTAATGTTACCTGATGAATATTTGAAATTATAAAATCGAAATTATATTGTTAAATAAAACCTACCCCCTTGTTTACCAAGGTTGGGGTGGGTTTTTCATTTATTTAAGATGGCTCATGCGTCGTCTTAAATAGTTATAATTTAAATTTAAAAATTATCACCACACAAATTGACATAAATCAGTGTTCATATTTTTATAAATTCGGAAATTGTGTCGTGTTTCAAGCTTGATAACGAGTGGTTTACTGTTAAAAAGTCAGTGTTTTGAAGCTTGGGTTACATTTTGATATAAGGCAATCATACTCTTAAAATTCATCAAATTATGAATTTCAATAATTACACTATTAAAGCGCAAGAAGTAATTCAGAAAGCTGCTGAAATTGCTTCAGGTTTTCAACAGCAGTCTATTGAAACTGCGCATATTCTAAAAGCTATCATCAGTTCCGATGAAAGTGTTTTTTCATTTTTATCGAAAAAAATTGGTGCTAACACTGGCTTTATCGGGCAAAAATTGGATGATTTAATTGCTTCTTTTCCAAAAGTAAGCGGACAAGGGCAATATCTTTCTAACGATGCAAATTCGGTTTTAAACAAAGCCAACAACTTAATTAAAGAACTTAAAGACGAATACGTTTCGGTTGAGGTAATTCTGCTTTCTTTGGTATTGGCAAGTGATAAAACTGCTTCATTATTAAAAGATGCAGGTTTTACTGATAAACTCATTCGTGCTGCCATAAAAGAATTGCGTGGGGGCAATACTGTATCAGACCAAAGTGCTGAAAACAAGTATAATACACTGAAAAAATACGCCATTGATTTAAACGAAATGGCACTTGCAGGTAAAATTGACCCTGTAATTGGTCGTGACGAAGAAATCAGACGTGTACTTCAAATTCTTTCTCGTAGATCTAAAAATAACCCAATTTTACTTGGCGAACCAGGGGTTGGTAAAACAGCCATCGTAGAAGGTTTAGCACAAAGAATTATTTCAGGTGATGTACCTGAAAACCTAAAATCTAAGAAAATTGTGTCATTAGACATGGGATTATTGGTTGCAGGTGCAAAATTTAAAGGTGAGTTTGAAGAACGTTTAAAGGCTGTAATTAAAGAAGTTACCGATGCTGATGGCGAAATAATTTTATTCATTGATGAAATTCACACACTTGTAGGTGCAGGAGGAGGAGGCGAAGGTGCAATGGATGCTGCCAATTTATTAAAACCAGCTTTGGCTCGTGGCGAATTACATGCAATTGGTGCAACTACCTTAAAAGAATACCAAAAATATATTGAAAAGGATAAAGCACTTGAACGTCGTTTTCAATCAGTTATTGTTGACGAACCTGAAGTTCCTGATGCTATTTCCATTTTGCGTGGTATTAAAGATAAATACGAATTACATCACGGGGTTCGTATTAAAGATGAGGCAATTATAGCTGCTGTTGAGCTTTCGCATAGGTATATTTCTGATAGATTTTTACCAGATAAAGCCATTGACTTAATGGATGAGGCTGCCTCAAAACTCAGATTAGAAATTGATTCTATGCCTGAGGAATTGGACGAGGTGCAACGTAGAATTATGCAATTAGAAATTGAAAGGGAGGCAATTAAACGTGAAAATGATGTTGATAAATTGAATATTCTTGCCAAAGAAATTGCAGATTTAAACGAAAAACGTAATCAATTAAAGGCACAATGGGAAAATGAAAAAGGCTTGATTACAGCCATTCAAAAAGAAAAAGAAGCCATAGAACAATATAAACTCGAAGCTGAACAAGCTGAACGTCAAGCTGATTATACCAAAGTTGCTGAACTTAGGTATGGTAAAATCAAAGAAGCAGAAGAACGTTTACTTGCTTTGAAAAAAGATGTTGCAACCAAGCAAGGCAACAATGCAATGCTAAAAGAGGAAGTTACTGCCGAAGATATTGCCGAAGTGGTAGCTAAATGGACAGGTATTCCGGTTTCTAAAATGCTTCAAGGTGAACGTGAAAAACTATTAAATCTTGAAACTGAATTAGGGAAACGAGTTGCTGGTCAGGCAAAAGCAATCACTGCCATTGCAGATGCTGTGCGTAGGAGTAGAGCTGGTTTGCAAGACCCAAAACGCCCAATTGGCTCATTTATTTTCCTTGGAACTACCGGAGTTGGTAAAACCGAATTAGCAAAAGCATTGGCTGAGTTTTTATTCAATGATGAAAATGCAATGGTTCGCATTGATATGTCCGAATACCAAGAACGTCATGCAGTCAGTCGTTTGGTAGGAGCGCCTCCAGGTTATGTTGGTTACGACGAAGGCGGACAATTAACCGAAGCTGTTAGAAGAAAACCATACTCTGTGGTGTTGTTAGACGAAATCGAAAAAGCACATCCAGATGTATTTAATATCTTGTTGCAGGTTTTGGATGATGGTCGATTAACGGATAACAAAGGAAGAGTTGCAAATTTCAAAAACACGATTGTAATTATGACTTCAAATTCAGGATCTGATATAATTCGTGAAAATTTTGAAGGATTTGAGCAAAAAGATGTATTTACTCAACTTGATTTAATAGATAAAACTAAGCAAGATGTGTTACTCAATCTTCGTCAAACAGTTAGACCTGAGTTTATAAACCGTATTGATGAGATAGTAATGTTCAAACCATTAATGAGTACTGAAATTAGAAAAATTACTCAAATTCAGTTTAATGGAATTAAAGAACGATTATTACATGCAGGCATAGTAATTGAGGCAAGTACCGAAGCCCTTGATTATCTTGCACAAAAAGGATTCGACCCTCATTTTGGAGCTCGACCATTAAAACGTGTAATTCAACAATTAATCTTAAACGAATTATCAAAAGAAATTTTATCAGGTGCAATACAAAAAGATGCAGTAATTAGCGTTGTATTAAAGGATGGTAAAATTCAATTTGAAAACATTGAAGAAGTAGCGTTGTAAAAATATTTTTAGTGATTGATTGTTCCTGGCGATTCATCTTGTATAAGGTGAATCGCTTTTTTTGTAAAAAATGATTATCGAATTGAAATTTTAGATAAAATTTGATGTTAAAAATTTATAACCAAAAGGCAAATTAACCTTGAATTTGCCTTTTGTTGCACTAATTAAGCTTTTTTAGCTGCAAGTGCTTTTGAGGATTTAATTTTACGAAGTCTAGTTGTTCCGTAAGTACCTTTAGTACGTTTCCCCTTTGCGGTTTTTCTATCTCCTTTTCCCATATCTAAGTAGTTTTTAGTTAAATAAATGATGAAATTCTTGAAATATAAATGCAAAAATCGCTTTTTTTTCAAAAAATCAAAATGAATTTCAGTATTTATCTAGACATAAATAAAAATATTTTTTAAAAATATTTTATTATAAGTAATTGATTAATAATGATATGTGTTGTTTTAATTAAATTTTAATATCAATACTAGTACAATAAATGCTTAACTATTAAGTTATTATATTAAATTGCACATCCAAACACCCACGTATACCCATGAAATTACGCCAAATAGGCAAAGTAGTATTATTTTTTTCACTACTTAAATTTACTTCTATCAATGCGCAAAAAAGCACAACTATGCCTGTGTTTTTTATCAGCAATGCTACACCAAAAATTCTTTTAGGTGAAAATGAGCATACAACTAAAATTAAGGAATTAATTCACGAAATTCCTGAAATGCCCAAAGCAATCTTGGTTATTTCATCCAATTGGGTTTCATCTGGTATATTTGTTACTGCTGCCTACAATCCTCATATTATGCACGATTTTAAAGGAATTGATAGTGCATTTTATCAAATTAAATATCCAATTCAAGGAGCTCCTGATATTGCTCAACAAATAGCAAATACTATTAAAATGCCTGCTTGTCAAGGAGATATAGATAGGGGGATTGATTATTCTGCGTGGTCTATTGCTCGACTTCTTTATCCTGAGGGTAATTTACCAATTATTCAGTTAAGTGTAAATCAATTTATGCCACCAATATCTCATTGGTCTTTAGGTGAAAAATTAAGGTTTTTAAGAGAAAAAGGTGTATTAATAATCTGTTCAGGTACAATAGTTAATAATCCTAAAATGATGAATTTTAAGGATAAAAATGTATTGCCATATCAATGGGCAACTACTTTTCAAAACTTTGTTCAGAAAGAAATGTATAAAAATGATTTATCAGTTTTGTTTGATTACAAAAAACGAGGTAAACCTGCAAGTTTATCGGTTCCTGTAAGTACTAATTTAATGCCTTTGTTTACTTCGTTGGGTTTACAAAATAAAAACGATGATATTAAAATTATCAATACCAAAATTGAATTAGCTAGTGTAAGTTTGTTCTCATTTGTAATAAAACCCAATAATTGATTTGAAGAAAATTGCATTCATAATATTGATTTTAATTGTTCAAATTCAGATAGTTAATGCTCAAAATTTGGATATTGATTTGTTAAGAGATATAAACAATAATCGAAATCAACATTTTGACCCATTTTTTAAAGGAATAAGTAACACCACAGGAGCCATTGCTTATGGAGTTCCTGCAAGTTTTTTAGTCGTTTCTTTCATTAAAAAAGATTCTTTAATGAAGCAAAAAGCTTTGGTGCAATGCGGAAGTTTGTTTTCATCGGCGGTGTTTTCAACAGTTTTAAAATTTGCAATTAACAGAGAAAGACCATTTGTAACCTATCCATTTATTCAAAAAGTAGGAGAGGGCGGAAGTCCATCTTTTCCATCTGGACATACAACTTGCTCATTTGCAATGGCTACTTCATTAAGTATAACTTATCCAAAATGGTATGTAATTGCACCAAGTTATGTTTGGGCAAGTTCAGTAGCTTATTCAAGGATGCATTTAGGCGTACATTATCCAAGCGATGTGTTGGTTGGAGCTATTTTAGGCTCAGGCAGTGCATATTTAACTTATAAAGTAAATAAGTGGCTTAGAAAATAAGTTTTTTCAAATAATGCTTTTTTTGTTCAAAAATTAAAAGAATTGAATTAATTTTATAAAATGAAAAAGAAAGTATTATTTATAGATAGAGACGGTACAATTATACTTGAACCACCTGTTGATTTTCAAGTTGATAGCTTAGAAAAATTAGCTTTTTTACCCAAAGCAATAACGAACTTACATAAAATAGCTGCTGAATTAGATTATGAATTGGTAATGGTTACCAATCAAGATGGTTTAGGAACTAGCTCATTTCCAGAAGATACATTTTGGCCAGCACATAATAAAATGTTGGCAATACTTGAAGCAGAACAAATAACTTTTGCTCATCAACATATTGATAGAAGTTTTGAACACGAAAACTTACCAACTCGTAAACCAGGTATTGGTATGTTATCGCAATATTTTACTGAAGAATATGATTTAGCTAATTCTTATGTAATTGGCGATAGATTTACTGATGTAAAATTAGCTCAAAATTTAGGTTCAAAGTCTATCTTTATAGGTACTGCTGAAGCACCAGCAGGATTAGAACCAACTTTTCAAACTACAGATTGGGATGCAATATATGACTTATTGAAATTCCCTGCTCGTATCGCTGAAGTACAACGAACTACCAAAGAAACAGATATTTATATTCATTTAAACCTTGATGGAACTGGTAAAACAGATATTCAAACTGGATTAGGTTTCTTTGATCACATGTTAGATCAATTGGGTAAACACTCTTTAGCAAACTTAACGGTTAAAGTAAAAGGTGATTTACATATTGACGAACATCATACCATTGAAGATACAGGTTTAGCATTAGGAGAAGCATATTTAAAAGCTTTATCTGACAAAAAAGGTATTGAAAGATATGGTTTTTTACTTCCAATGGATGATATTTTAGCACAAGTTGCGATTGATTTCTCAGGTAGAAATTGGTTAGTTTGGGATGCTGAATTTAAAAGAGAAAAAATTGGCGATATGCCAACAGAAATGTTTTATCATTTCTTTAAATCATTCACTGATACTGCAAAATGTAATTTGAACATCAAAGCAGAAGGCGACAACGAACACCATAAAATTGAAGCAATTTTTAAAGGCTTTGCAAAAGCTATTAAAAATGCTGTTAAAATAGATAAAACTAATCCAGCTGTATTACCAAGTACAAAAGGGGTTTTATAAGTAATTAATAATTAGGAATTAATAATTAATAGGTTTTAAATTTGTCAATAATTATTAATTCCTTTTTTTTATAATTTTTTAGTCCTGAAAGGGCGAAATAACCTAGCTGTAATTAATTCATAATTAGGAATTAATAATTAATAGCTTTGAATTAAACTGAAATTGTTAATTCTTATTTTTTTAATTTAATAGCCCTGAAAGGGCGAAATATCCAAGCGATGGGTGCTAGCCCATCGATGAATTAATATTTTTTTAATTAATTAATTTTCTAAACCCTCAACCCTAAACCCTAAACTTTTTCCTCCATAATTAATTATTAATTCCTAATTATTAATTATCTTAGCGGTTTGTTTGATACTCGAAATTATGGAATTAAATACACTTACTGCTATTTCACCAGTTGATGGACGTTACAGACGTCAGGTTGAATCATTGGCTCCTTTCTACTCAGAATTTGGTTTGATTAGATACAGGGTTTTAGTAGAAATTGAATATTTTATTGCGCTTTGCGAAATACCATTGCCACAACTTGCTGCTTTTGATAAGGCTTTATACCCACAATTAAGAGCATTATATACTAACTTTTCAGAAGCTGACGCTAATTGGATTAAAAATAAAGAGAAAGAAACTAATCACGATGTTAAAGCATTAGAGTACTTCATCAAAGATAAATTTGATGGTTTAAACATCGCTAAATATCTTGAATTTATTCACTTCGGATTAACTTCTCAAGATATTAACAATACCTCTATTCCATTATTGTTAAAAGATAGTATTGCGAATGCAGTTTTACCTAAAATTGAAGAAGTAGTTGCTGCAATCGATTCATTAGCAACTGATTTTGCTGATGTTTCAATGTTGGCACGTACACACGGACAACCAGCTTCGCCAACTCGTTTAGGTAAAGAGTTAAAAGTTTTTGTTGAGCGTTTACAAGTACAAATTAATCACCTAAAAGCTGTTCCATTTTCTGCAAAATTTGGTGGAGCAACTGGAAATTACAATGCTCATTTTGTGGCTTATCCAGAAATCGATTGGTTAGCTTTTGGAGATAATTTTGTAAATAATGTTCTTGGCTTAAATAGAAGTAAATACACTACACAAATCGAGCATTACGATAATCTTGCTGCTCTATTTGATGCTTTTAAAAGAATAAACACAATTTTAATTGACTTAGACCGTGATATGTGGCAATATGTATCAATGGAATATTTCAAGCAAAAAGTAAAAGCAGGCGAAGTTGGTTCATCAGCAATGCCACACAAAGTTAACCCAATTGATTTCGAAAATTCAGAAGGTAACTTAGGAATTGCTAATGCAATTTTTGAACATTTATCTGCAAAATTACCAATTTCAAGATTACAAAGAGATTTAACAGACAGTACAGTACTTCGTAATGTTGGAGTTCCGCTAGCACATACATTTATTGCATTAGGTTCTACATTAAGAGGTTTAGGTAAATTAGAGTTAAATCAAGCTGCAATCAATAACGAACTTGAAGCTAATTGGGCAGTTTTAGCTGAGCCAATCCAAACAGTTTTAAGAAGAGAAGGCTATGAAAAACCTTATGAAGCATTAAAAGGTTTGACAAGAGGTAATTCAAAAGTTACACAAGCAAGTTTACATGAGTTTATTGAAACTTTAAATGTAAATGACGATATCAAAACGTATTTAAAAACTTTAACTCCACATAATTATACAGGAATTAAGTTTTAAAAAATAATTTGTATATAATCGAAAAAGCCATAAATCTCATCTGAGGTTTATGGCTTTTTTGATTAATATATTTTTTGAATTAATATTTTCCCCTAATAATATCTGTATCATTTGTTAAATAAACCGGTTCTTTATCATCTGAATATATAACTAAAATTTTTCCATATTTTTCGGGCAAATCAAAATCTATAGCATTTTGCCACGAGCCTTTACCTAAAACTGCCACAATATCACCCTCTTGAAGTACCCCTTCAAAACCTTTAAATGATTTATTTATTCCAAAAATATTCTTTTCATTATAACCATATTGATTTATATAGTTAATTAAATTTTCATTTCCCCCATTATAAAAATCTGATTTGATGTTGAAATCTTTAATTATTTGAGATTCAACATTGTCACAATAAATCATTGAATAGTAATTATTGTTTTTGATTAAATATGTTGTAATTACATCTTTGTTAATGATTGATTCCCAGTTGTTTATTTTGCCACCACTTGATTTTTCTTGAACCTCAATTGAAAATAAGGCACATTCTCTTTTGCTAAGAGGGGAAATTAAAGGCTCAGTAATAATTTCAATTGAACCTAAAAAATGAATTATTTCTCCATCTTTAATTTTAGCTGAAATATTCTTTCTTGGAGTTAATTTGAATTTTTTCTTAATTATCTTATCAGGAGCAAAATAATCAATTTGTAATAAATAAATTATTACAATATATATGAATGAAAATAGAAAAAATATGACAATCATAGCCAAATGATTTATAGATTGTTTATAAAGTTTTCATAAAAAAAGCCTCATTTTTCAATGAGGCTTTAAATTTTTATTTACAAAACTCTTCAAATGAGCCAATTAAGTTTTCAGCAATCATCTCTGCTGGACGACCTTCAATGTGGTGACGCTCAATCATGTGAACTAATTCACCATTTTTGAATAATGCCATAGATGGAGAAGATGGAGGGTAAGGTAATGCAAACTCTCTTACTTTAGCTACTGCTGCTGAATCAACTCCTGCAAATACAGTGAATATTTTATTTGGTTTAGCACCTGTAGTTTCTGCCGCCATTCTTGCTGCTGGACGAGCATTTCTTGCTGCACAACCACATACAGAGTTAATTACTACTAATGTTGTTCCTTCTGAATCAATTAATTCAGAAACTCTCTCTGCTGATGTAACATCTTCGTAGCCTACCGCAGTAAGCTCTTGTTTCATAGGTAATACTAATTCTAATGGGTACATATTTTTTAATGTTTAGAGTTGAGGGTTTAGAGTTAAGTGTTTAGGTGAATATTAATTTACTCTTAACCCTAAACTCTTTACTCTTAACTAATAAATTACATAAAACCAAGTTCCAATTTAGCAACTTCGCTCATCATATCTTGTGAATAGGGTGGGTCGAAAGTAAGCTCAACTGTAACTTCATTTATTCCTTCAACTGCTCTTACTGCCTTTTCTATTTCAGTTGGAATATCCTGTGCAGAAGGACAAGATGGAGAAGTTAAAGTCATTCTTATATATGCATTATTAATTGGGAAAATGTTGATTTCATAAATCAATCCCAAATCAAGTACATTTACTGGTATTTCTGGATCAAAAACGGTTCTAATTGCGTCTTTGATTTGTTCATATAAATCGTTTTCTTCCATTTCTTTTAGTTTTCAGTTGTCAGTACTCAGTTATCTGTTCTTAAATACTTTATACCTTATACTTAATACTTTATACTCAGTACTCAGTACTCCATACTAATTCCCTTTCACCGAATAAGCCATAGCGTAAAACTTAATTTGTTTTACCATTGACAATAAGCCGTTTGATCTAGTTTGTGCTAAATGTCGACTCAATCCTGTTTCTTCTAAAAATGATAAATCTGAATTGATGATTTCTGTAGCTGGTTGGTTATTAAATACTCTTAATAATAAACTAACCAATCCTTTCACAATTACAGCATCACTTTCGGCCTCAAAATGAATAATTCCATCTTTTTCAGATGCAATTAACCATACATTTGATTGACAACCTTTGATTAAATTTGCATCAATTTTGTGTACTTCATCGAGTTTTGGTAATTTCTTACCTAACTCAATAATGTATTCGTATTTATCATTCCATTCATCAAACAAAGCCATTTCTTCAATGATGCTTTGCTGAATTTCTTTAATGCTTTCGCTCATAATTTACTTTAACATACGCACTGCTTTTTGCACTGCAAAAATGAGTGTGTCAATTTCTTGGGTTGTGTTATAAACCGCAAAAGAGGCTCTTGAAGTTCCTTTTAAACCTAATCTTTGCATTAATGGTTGCGTACAGTGGTGACCTGTTCTTATAGCAACACCTTCGCTATCAAGAATATATGCTAAATCTTGATGGTGAATGTTTTTAATTACAAATGATGCTACAGCTACTTTATCTTTAGCTGTACCAATTATTTCAAGGTCTTCTATTTTTAATAATTCATCAGTTGCATACTGCAATAATGAATTTTCATGTGCCATAATATTACTTTTGCCAATTGTATTCACAAATTGAATTGCTTCATTTAATGCAATTGTATCAGCAATATTTGGTGTACCAGCCTCAAATTTATATGGTAACTCGTTATAAGTAGTTTTGGCAAAAGTTACTTCTTTTATCATTTCTCCACCACCATGAAATGGGGGCATAGCTTCTAAAAGTTCTTTTTTACCGTATAACATACCTATACCTGTTGGTCCGTATAATTTATGAGCCGACAAAACAAAAAAATCAACATTTAAAGCTTGAACATCAATTTCGATATGAGAACTTGATTGTGCTCCATCTAGTAAAACTTTTGCCCCAACTTTATGTGCTTCTTCAATTATTTTTTCAACAGGATTTATTGTACCTAATGCATTGGATGCATGAACAATAGATACAAGTTTTGTTTTTTCAGAAAGTAAAGCAATATATTCTTCCCAAATAATTTCACCAGCATCATTGATAGGTATCACTTTTAATATTGCACCTTTTTCTTCGCAAAGCATTTGCCAAGGCACAATATTAGAGTGATGTTCAAGTGTTGAAATAATAATTTCGTCACCTGCATTTATAAATTTACGCCCAAAAGTATTACTTACTAAGTTAATACCCTCTGTTACACCACGAGTAAAAATAATTTCTTCTTCAAATTCAGCATTTACAAATTTTTGTAAAGCTTTTCGAGTATCTTCATATTTAGCTGTTGCTTCTTCAGCCAACGTATGTATTCCTCTGTGAATGTTTGCGTTATAGCCTTTGTAATAATTATCTAAAGCTGTAATAACCGATTGTGGTTTTTGCGTAGTGGCAGCATTGTCAAAATAAACTAATTGCTTACCATTTACTTTACGCTCAAGTATTGGAAACTGATTTCTGATATCAGCTAATTGTTGCTCAGTAAACGGACTACTTATTTTTATATCGGTTATCATACTATAATATTAAGCTTCAGTATTTAAACGAGTTGCAATTAATTTCTCTAAATGAGATTTTAATGCTTCATTGTTTACTTTTTCAAGAATATCAGTTGCAAAAGCATACACAAGTAATGATTTTGCCGATTTCTCACTTAATCCTCTTGAACGTAGGTAGAATAATGCTTCCTCATCTAATTGTCCAGATGTTGCTCCATGCGAACATTTTACATCATCTGCAAAAATTTCTAATTGAGGTTTGGTGTTGATTGTAGCATTATCTGATAATAAAATGGTTTTATTAGATTGAAATGCATTTGTTTTTTGTGCATCTTTTCTAACAAATATTTTACCATTAAATACACCAGTAGAGTTATCCGAAAGTACACCTTTGTATAATTCGTTACTGTTGCAGTTAGGCATTGCATGATCTACAATCGTGTGATTATCAATCAATGTTTCGCCTTGTGGCATAAACAAACCATATAAATTAGCTTCAGTACGTTCTGCATTAAGTACAGTGTTTAAGTTATTTCTAACAACACCGCCACCTAAAGTAATTGTTACTGCCGAATAAACACTTTCTTTCAATAAATTAACTTGCGTAGTATTTACTTGATAGGCAGCGTTTGATTCGTCTTGAAGTTTATAGTTTGTTAAAATTGCATTTTCGCTTAAAGCAATTTCTGTAACAATATTATTGAAACTTTGGTGTGCTCCAATTGTATGATATAGTTCAATTACTGTTGCTTGGGCATTTTTACCAACCAAGAATAAGTTTCTAGCTTGTGCAAATGTATCAACACTTCTCACATCAGAAATATATCTTATCAAAATTGGTTTTTCAACAGCTTTTCCATTAGGAACATTAATAAATGTACCGTTTTCTGCCAAGGCTGTACTTAATGCTGTGTAAGCATCAGTTTCATAATTAGCATATTTGAAAAGATTGTTGCTCAATAAGTTTGGCTCAATAGCTAAAGCATCTTTTAAGTTGCTGATTGTTAATTCAGTACTTGGAGATACAATAGTTGAAAGACTCGCTTGATATACTCCATTTACAAAAGTAAGAATATTAGCTTCACCTAAATCAGCTATATTAAATTGAGCTAAATCAGTATTTGTTAGGCTAGTTTCAGTTGCAAGCGAATATGATTTTTTGGTTGCAGTACTTAAATTGCAATATTTCCAATCTTCGTGCTTAGTTGTTGGTAAGCCAAGTTTTTGTAAACTTTCAAAAGCTTGGTTACGGTGCTCAGCTAGAATTGAATTATCAGAAAGTGAAAGTTCTTTTTCAAGTACTTTTATATCACTATTTAATATGTCTTGTAAGTCAAATTTCATAGATAAATGAATTAAAGTTTTTTGTGTAAGAAATTGATTTTAAGTAATCAATTATGCTTTTACTCCGTCAACTTCTTCTTTAATCCAGTCATAACCTTTAGCTTCAAGTTCTAAAGCTAATTCTTTTGGACCTGATTTTACAATTCTACCATTGTAAAGTACGTGTACAAAATCAGGAACAATATAATCTAACAAACGCTGATAGTGAGTTACTACAATAAATGCGTTGTTTTCATTTTTCAATTGATTCACACCATTTGCAACAATTCTTAAAGCATCAATATCTAATCCTGAATCTGTTTCATCAAGAATAGCTAATTTAGGCTCAAGCATTGCCATTTGGAAAACTTCATTTCTTTTTTTCTCACCACCTGAGAAACCTTCATTTAATGAACGACTTAATAAAGCTTGGTCAATATTCACCGACTTCATTTTTTGTTTCATTAAGTTAAGGAATGAAACTGCGTCTAAAGGATCTTGTCCACGATATTTGCGGATTTCGTTAATTGCAGTTTTTAAAAAGTTGGTTGTGCTAACTCCTGGAATTTCAATTGGATATTGAAAAGCCAAAAATACACCCTCACGAGCTCTATCTTCTGCAGAAAGTTCTAATAAGTCTTTACCCATGAAAGTAACTTCACCAGCTGTAACTTCATAATCAGAACGTCCAGCCAATACAGACGAAAGTGTACTTTTACCAGCTCCATTTGGGCCCATAATTGCATGCACTTCACCTGGTTTTACTTCAAGGTTTAATCCTTTTAAAATTTCTTTTTCGCCAATACTAGCACGTAAGTTATTTATAGATAGCATATTCATTAATATTGAATAATTGAATTCTTATGTTGAGATTGTTTATTGAGTTGATAAATGTGATTACACATTTGAGTAGGAGTGGAGGTGATTAACCTACACTACCTTCTAAACTGATTGCCAATAGTTTTTGAGCTTCAACAGCAAATTCCATTGGTAATTTGTTTAATACTTCTTTACAGTAACCGTTTACAATTAATGCAACTGCATTTTCAGTATCAATACCACGTTGGTTACAGTAGAATATTTGGTCTTCTCCAATTTTTGAAGTTGTAGCTTCATGCTCAAGTTGAGATGAACTATTGCTTACTTCAATATATGGGAAAGTGTGTGCTCCACATTTATCTCCCATTAATAATGAATCACATTGAGAGAAATTACGTGAATTTTCAGCACGTTTAGCTATTTTAACTAAACCTCTGTATGAATTATGGCTAAATCCTGCAGAAATACCTTTTGATACAATTCTACTTTTGGTGTTTTTACCTAAATGCGTGATTTTGGTTCCAGTATCAGCTTGTTGGTAATTATTAGTTACTGCAACAGAGTAAAATTCAGCTTGTGAATTATCTCCTTTTAATATTACCGAAGGATATTTCCAAGTTACTGCCGAACCAGTTTCTACTTGTGTCCAAGATACTTTAGCACTGTCGCCAGCACAAATTGCACGTTTTGTAACAAAATTATAAATACCACCCACACCGTTTTTATCACCAGGATACCAGTTTTGAACAGTAGAATATTTTACTTCGGATTTTGTGTTTGCAACTATTTCAACAACAGCAGCATGTAATTGATTTTCATCACGCATTGGGGCTGTACAACCTTCAAGGTATGAAACATAACTTTCGTCTTCAGCTACAATAAGTGTACGCTCAAACTGACCAGTTTCTTTAGCATTGATTCTGAAATAAGTTGATAATTCCATTGGGCAACGAACGCCTTTAGGAATATAACAGAATGAACCATCAGAGAAAACTGCAGAGTTTAAAGCAGCATAAAAATTATCAGTATAAGGTACAACCGACCCTAAATGTTTGCGAATTAATTCAGGATGCTCAACAACAGCTTCACTCATTGAGCAGAAAATAATACCCAATTCAGCCAAACTATCTTTGAATGTAGTAGCAATTGATACAGAATCAATTACAGCATCTACAGCAACACCACTTAATCTTTTTTGTTCGTTAAGAGAAATACCCAATTTTTCAAAAGTAGCTCTTAATTCAGGATCAATATCATCCAATGAATCAACGGTAACTTTTTTCTTAGGAGCTGAGTAATATATAATATTTTGGAAATCAATAGTTGGGTATTTAACATTTGCCCAACGAGGATAATCCATTGTTAACCAATGACGAAATGCTTTCAAACGCCATTCTAGCAACCATTCTGGTTCATTTTTCTTTGCAGAAATGTAGCGAACGGTGTCTTCGCTTAGCCCTTTTGGTAGAGAATCGTTTTCGATAATAGTTTCGAAACCGTATTTGTACTCTGATGATGTAATTTCCTCCAGAATATTGTTATCGCTCATCTTTTCTTATTTAGACTAAATCTATCTTAACTACAAAAGTATAACAATCTTTTATATTTTTTGTTCTGTTTGCTGTACTTTTTTTTCATGGTATAAAAATTATTATTAAAAAATGATTTTTGTCATGTTTTTGAAAAATTTATAAAAAATGTGTTTGAAAGATTTGAAAAGGTGTAGTTTTTGTTAATTTGTAATGAAATTTTGAGAAATTTATGAAAACAATTTTTACAACAACTTTAATACTAATTTCATTATCAATTTTGGGTCAAAATGTTTTAATTTAAGGTTATGTTAAGTTCTAATGAATTGGATGCGAATTTATTTCATTCCGTATTATTATCAGTAGCTGCAGTACTCTTTTTTTCAAGGCTGATACATTTAATTAATCTTAATATTTATCTTTTATAAATAAGGACGGATTTTCTTTTTTGTAGGTTGTAAATGTTTCTTCAAACTCTTTTGTAAATGTAAAAAATCCAAAAAAGTCGCAAAATGAAGATGGTGAAACTATTAAATAATTTTTATCATTTATTGTTTTTATGCTTAAATTAGTACCATGTGCATCCATTTTAATTTTATATTCATTTATATCATAATATTTAATTTCGATTGACTGTTTTTCTAAGTGGATCTCTAAAAAATCATCATATAAAACTCCACTCCCCAATTTTTTAATATTTTTTGTTTTAAACTTATATACTCCAAATGAAATCGAACCAACAAAGAATGAACTTATAAAAAAGTTAATTTCATTTTTAAATAAATGATCTAATTGAATAGTAAAAAAAATAGTAAAGAATATAATTGCGAAAAATGATAATATAATTACAGGAATTACAAATCTTGGATTTTGATTATTTACATATTCAAACTTAAATGCTTTATTTTTTTCAAAAGTTTCCAAATTGTTAAATGAGTTTATATATTCGAGTGTTTTATACGAATCCTTTTCTTAATTAGATTTGTCCTAATTAATTATTTTACTTTCTATTAAATAATATTTCGCCCAGCAAGGTGTTGTGCTTGTCAGGATTTGTAATCCCGATGTTGTATCAAAGGATTTTTAATCCTTAATATTTGAAAATCTATTTATTATCAGTAGTTTATGTAGATTACAAATCCACAGATACTGATTAGAAATTGTTAATGTCGAATTGCTAAATTAACTTGCATTAGTGTTGTGTGGATAAATAATAATCCGAATAAATGAAATTCGATTATAATTCTTTTTGTTTTACTCTATAATTTAAATAAATCATTAAAATGAAAGCCGAAAATTCTAGAACTATATTTATTTGGATTGTTTTTATTTTTATTGCAACAATTCCTTTGCAGGTTGTTTATTTTATATATTTTTTTGTAACTTATTATAAACGTCTTTGTGTATATGATTATGAATTATTATCTAAAAACTACAATAGTAATTTAGCTATAACTATATATATATTCTTATCTATTTTATTTTTTTATACAATTATTAAAATGATTAAGAATAATAAAAGAAAAATAGATAAAATTTTTTCAAGTTTATTTATTTTTGCTTTATACCTTATTTTAATTATTCCAGTTACAGGCATTTTATCTGGAATTAATTTATTTATAAATTGTAATTTTGGAAAACAGGAAATTATTAAAGTAAATGGGATTATAATTTCTAAATTTAAAAATGAAAGTTACAGAGATCGAAGTTGCAAATTTGATTTACTTGTATCTAACAAAAAAATTATTTTAAAAACTTCGCCAGAAATTTATAAAAAATATAAATTAAATGATACAATAAATATCTATATGATAAAGGGATCAAAAGGGATAATTTATGAAAGATATTGATATACATTAAGAATATTATGTTGTTTTAAATTAAACTAATTTTTCACCTGCCAATTACTTAAACTCTCACTTTGCAATCTGTTTTTATCGGATTCATTTTTCAATAAACTAGCGGTTACAATTGCTGCAACCAAAGCTTCACTTGGAGAATCGCCTTTTGGTTGAAGTAATTCTGGAGTGAAATATTTTTGTATAAATTGTGTGTCAAATTTACCAGATTGAAAAGCTTCGTGTTTCATTACAAAATTGCCGAATGGTAGGGTAGTGTCAACACCTTTAATATTAAAATTGTCAATGGCAGTTTGCATTTTTTGTATTGCACTTGCTCTATCTTTATCAAAAACAATCAATTTGGCAATCATTGGGTCATAAAATCTACTCACAACCATAGGGGCAAGGTAGGCATCATCAACCCTAACACCTTCTATTTGAGGTGTTATGTAAGTTGTAATTTTTCCTGTACTTGGTAAAAAGTTTTGTAATGGATTTTCAGCACAAACACGTAATTCAATGGCATGTCCATTGATTTTTAAATCGCTTTGTGTGAATGTTAATTTTTGATTTTCAGCTACTCTGATTTGTTGTTCAACTAAATCTAAACCTGTAATAAATTCTGTTACAGGATGCTCAACTTGTAAACGAGTATTCATTTCTAAAAAATAAAAATTTTGGTGTTCATCAGCTACAAATTCCACTGTACCAGTACTATAATAATTGGCTGCTTTTGCTAAACGTACAGCAGCTTCGCCCATTTTTTTACGTGTTTCTTCGGTTAATAATGAAGATGGAGCTTCTTCAACCAATTTTTGATGACGACGTTGAATTGAACATTCTCTTTCAAAAAGATAAACTACATTCCCATGTTGGTCGCCAAGTATTTGAATTTCAATATGACGTGGATTCAACACATACTTTTCTATAAAAACTGTATCATCACCAAAACTACTCAGTGCTTCACTTTTAGCACGTTGCAATTGAGGTATTAACTCCTCTGATTTATAAACCAATCGCATTCCTTTGCCACCACCACCTGCACTTGCTTTTATTAATACAGGATAACCGATATTATCTGCAATAGATTTAGCTTCATTTTCATCAGTAATAGCACCCATTGAGCCAGGAACTAAAGGTACATCCACCGATAATGCAATATTTTTAGATGCAATTTTACCGCCTAATTGAGCAATAGCTTCAGCACTCGGACCAATAAAAATCAATCCAGCTTCTGTTATTTTTCTCGCAAAAGTTTCATTTTCAGATAAAAAACCATAACCAGGGTGTATGGCATCTGCGCCAGAATCAAGTGCAGCTTTAATAATTACATCCATTAATAAATATGATTGCGAAGCAGGGGAGGGACCAATCCAAATAGCTTCGTCAGCCATTAATTTATGAGCACTATATATGTCAGCATCACTAAAAATGGCTACCGTTTTAATATTTAATTTTTTACAAGTCTTAAAAATTCTTACAGCAATTTCACCTCTGTTTGCGACAAGTATTTTGTTGATTTTCATGGCTTTAAATATTAAATAACTGAATTAAAACTTAGGCTTTTACTAAAAAAATAAAATAAAGTTTTGATTTGCTAAAGAATATGTTGAACAAAAGCATAAAAACAAGTAAATTGCGAAAATATTTGGTAACAAATTGTTAATTATCGCTTCATAATAATTGGTAATAAGGTGGATTTATTTGAGAAGATAAAAGAAAATAGAGGACCATTGGGTCGTCATTCGTCGGGTTCGCACGGATATTATATGTTCCCTAAATTAGAGGGAGAGATTGGACCTCACATGAATTTTAGAGGTAAACCAATGTTAAACTGGAGTTTAAATAACTATATCGGTTTAGCAAATCACCCTGAAGTTCGTAAAGCTGATGCTGATGCTGCTGCACAATTTGGTATGGCTGCACCTATGGGCGCAAGAATGATGTCGGGTAACTCAAATTACCACGAACAATTAGAAGCTGAACTTTCTGCTTTTGTAAGCAAAGAAGATACTATTTTATTAAACTTCGGTTATCAAGGAATTATTTCTGCAATTGATGCATTGGTTGACAGAAATGATGTAATTGTATATGATGCTGAATCACATGCATGTATCATTGATGGTTTAAGATTACACATGGGAAAACGTTATGTATTCCCTCATAATGATATTGAAAATCTTGAAAAACAATTAGTAAGAGCAACTAAATTAGCTGAATCAACAGGTGGTGCTATTTTAGTAATTACTGAGGGGGTTTTCGGTATGGCTGGTGATTTAGGTAAGTTAACTGAAATTGCAGCATTAAAGAAAAAATTCAACTTTAGATTAATGGTTGATGATGCACACGGTTTTGGTACAATGGGTAAAACTGGTGCTGGTACAGGTGAGCATTTTGGTGTTCAAGATGAAATAGATATTTACTTCTCTACTTTTGCTAAATCAATGGCTAGTATTGGAGCATTTATTTCAAGTACAGCAAACGTGGTTGAATATTTAAGATACAATATGCGTTCTCAAATCTTTGCAAAATCGTTACCAATGCCATTAGTTATTGGTGCTTTGAAAAGATTAGAGTTATTACGTAGCCAACCTGAGTTAAGAGAAAAACTTTGGACAATCACTAAATCTCTTCAATCATCATTAAGAGCAAAAGGATTTAATATCGGAAAAACTGAATCGCCTGTAACTCCTGTTGTTTTGAAAGGTAGTTTAAATGAAGCTACACAATTAACAATGGATTTAAGAGAAAACTTCGGTATTTTCTGTTCAATAGTTGTGTACCCTGTAGTTCCTAAAGAGGTGATAATGTTACGTATTATTCCTACAGCAGTACATACGCAAGAAGATGTAGAAAGAACTATTAAAGCATTTGAAGCAATTCAAGAAAAATTAAACAATGGTTCTTATGCTGATGCTTTTGCTGTAGCAAATAAATAATTAAGCTTTACATTATTTTATGTAAATTATAGATAATGTAGGTTTTACATAAATTAAATAAATAGGTACATAGGTTTTAATAAACTGTGTACCTATTTTTTTTATATCAATTAATTAAAATTTTGTAGGTAAAATATTGAATAAAATACACTCAATGCTGAAATGCTAAAAAAAATAATAGCTATTTTTTTGCATTGCATTGCAAAATAACTAAATTGGCAATGTGGAAAGAAATTAATAACTAAATTTTTGAAAAAACAATGAGTAGATTTAATCAATTAAAAGACCTGGTTCTTTCTTTAGAGGGAGATTTTGAAAAATTTTACGATAAAGACAATCAAGCAGCAGGTACAAGAGTTAGAAAAGGTATGCAAGACCTTAAAAACTTAGCTCAAGAAATTAGACTTGAGGTACAAAACAAAAAAAATGCTGAAGCTTAATTTTTAATTAAGTTTTAAAATAAAAAAGGCTAACTATTTTATAGTTAGCCTTTTTTTATAATCCAAAATTTGAATTGGGTTTATTTAATATCTAATGCTTTTATTTCAACATTATTAACTTGAATTGTATTTCCAGTAATAATGAAACGTTGAAAATTAACATCTTTAACCAAATGATTATAATTATTGATTTTATAATGCATTAAAGAGTTAATATCGAAGTATAGTTTTTGGTTTGGATCTACTTTAACGTTTTGTTTACTTAATTCTTGTTGAATTTTTTCAATGGTAGCACTTGATTTTTCTTTGTCTATAATTAATAGCATATCAATGTTAAAGTGTTCCATATCTTCTTTAATGGCTGTTCCTTTGATTTTCATTTTGCCCTCAAATGGTTTATCGCCAAGCGGATTAGAAAGTTCAGTTTTATATACTAAGGTATCATTAAAATTAATTTGATAAGTGTATAAGGCATGGAATATGTCAATGTCTGCTGAGCTTAAAAACTCAACAGTTTCCTGTTTTGAATAAATTTCTTTTAATTTATTCCATTTAGGGGCCGATTTCTCTTTAACTAATTTATCTATTCCTTTGAAAAGTTTTTTATGGATAGAAGCTCCGTTAGTTACCTTAATCATTTGTCCTTTTGTATTTACTTGATAAACTATTTCAATATTATTTAGTAGTTTGTTGATTTCGAAGGTAATATTATCCTTGCCAGTTTTTGAACCTGTAGCTTCTGTATTTGTTTGTTTCCATGAAAGTGTTGTAATACTATCTTTTTGAGAAACAACTTTTAATTGAATTGTACTTGTTGTGTAGTATTTATTAGTATCAGCATTGTGTACACTTATCCATTGGTGTTTCATTTGAAAAAATTGTTTTTTAGCTGAGTTGAAATTCGGCTTTAAAACAAGACTATCTTTTTGAGAAAAAGCACTTAATTGAAATGCAAGTATTGCAATGATACTAACTAGATATTTCATAAATTTTTAAGGATTGTTTGATTTGCAATATAATAAAGAATGATTGAAAAATGAGTTTTTGGTGTTAGATGTGAAATGAGTTTTTGTGAAATCTAAAATCTAAAATCTATAATCTAAAATAGATATTTCACTTTTAACTGAACATTCTGCCCCATTTCATCAGAAAAGTATCTAAAAGTATTTAAATAATCTCTATATTTTTGATTTAGCAAGTTTTGAATAATTAATACGGTTTGGATATTTTTCCATTTTATTAAAACTTCTGCATTCATTAGGAAATAGGCTTTTGGAGGAGCAATAAAATCACCATATTGAACTAAATTGTTGAAAATTTCACTCGAAGAATTACTTATTATTTTTGACTTTTTAGGGTATCGGTTTTGATATGCTACATATTCACTTCCTATTTTGATATGCCATTCACTTAATTTTTTTTCTGAATTTGATTTGGCATATTTTAATTGTAAAGCAGCTCTATTTGAAGGCATATTTATTAAATAATCATCGGTAGATTGATTATATGCCCAAATAAATGAGGTTTTAGGAATTAAGTGTAGATTTTTAATTAATATAATATCAGATTGGGCATTGATACCTGTTATGCTGGCATTAGTTTGTTGGTATGTATAAACAGGAAAACTACCACGAATTGAAGTTAAAATTTGACCATTGGTTTGCGAATATATGTAATTATTAAACAATGTGTAAAAAGCATTTATTTCTGCATTGAATTTTAATTGTTCAATTTGTAAATACAAACTGTTATTCCAACACTTTTCATTTTTTAAACTTGAATCACCTATCATAAAAATTCCAGTTCCATGATGTAAACCATTGCTATATAATTCATTAATACCAGGGGCTCTCATATTAAATGAAGTATTAAATCCTGAAATTAAATGTTCGGAAATTAGTTTTGAAACCCCAATTTGACATGTAAAAAGTGGGAAATTAATGTTTTTATTTCGATTGTTAATATCTACATTATAATATCTGTTTTCAAGTCTGAAACCAGTTTCGAGATTAATTTTATTGATTTTATACTTTTGGATGTAAAAAAGTGCAAGCATATTACTTTCATAATCAGGAATAAATAATCTAATGTTTCGAGCAGTAGTATTATTGGTTTGAATTAATGATTGTAAACCAATGGAGTAATTTGTGTTCTTTTTAATTTTATTTAAAGTTAAATTAGCAATATATGATGTAAGTGAAAACTTTATTGCTGGTACATCAATTCCATAAATAATATCATTTAGAGGTCTGTCGAGGTCGTATTCTTCACGTTGGTTGTATTGTCGAGCAAAGGTAATTTCAAGTTTGTTATATTGATTTAAATACTTGAAAGCTTCGGCTTTAATTAATTCATGTACAACAAGTTGATACGGTCTGTTTATATCATAACTAAAACCTGATTTAATAAAAGGTTCTCCATTTTTGATTACATTTTCAACATCAGAAATAGTGTGTAAATGAGCACCTGAAAATATTCCAACTTTACTATTGAATTGACTATAAAATAATTCAAAACCTTGACGTTCTTTTTTCCATTGAGTAGCCCATGAATAATTATATCCTTGATTACCTGTGTTATTTAAATAATAATTGGGTGTTTTTACATTGCCACTTTTGTCGGCACTTGCTTGTGCTCTGAAAATCAAACCTTTTAATTTGGCATTTTTAGGAGAATAATAAATTATTGCATTACCAACACCTTGTTTATTATTACTTGAGCCAACTAAGTTTAACTCACCTGAGAATCTTGTTTTTATAGGTTTAAAGTTAGAGTTTAGTAACACTACACCGCCGATAGCTTCTGAGCCATATTGTACAGTTGCAGCACCTTTAATTATTTTTATTTGGCTAGCTAAAAATGGGTCAATTTCAGGTGCATGGTCGGTACCCCAATTTTGTGATTCTAATCTAATACCATTGTTGTATAGCATAATTCTATTGCCATACAATCCATTAATCATAGGTTTAAAAATGGTTGGTCCGGTTTGAATTGCATTTACACCCGGAACATTTTTTAAAGTTTGACCAATACTTTCGCCTCTAGTTATATCCAAATTAGTATTACTAATACTGTTTACAGTGTAAGTTGAAGAGATAACTTTTTCATTATTAGCATTAATAACAACTTCATTTAAAGTACAAGTATCACTGTGGATTTCTATTGTTTCAAAAGTGTTTTGATGAATGTGAATTTTTTTTTGAGTTTTTTTTAATCCAATTCCTTGAATTTCTAATGTGTATGTTTGGTGACAAAGGTTTGAAAAAGCAAATTCTCCTTTTTCATTTGATTGTACTTTTTTTTCAATTTCAACTAAATAAACAACAATGTTTGGAAGAATTTCACCATTTTCAGCATAAACCAACTTTCCTACATAGTTGAAATTGCAAGTTTTTACTTGTGCAATTAATGTTGTACTAATAAAAAAAAATAGAATTATAACAGCTATTTTTGATTTAATCATATACAAATGTAGTTGCAATTTATAATTTATGCAACCAAGTTGCATAAATTATAAATTAACATGTAACAATAAATTTAATTTTATTGAGTTTTTAATTGTATTAATAACATAATTGATACATTTATACTTTAATAAAAAATGTTAAATTTGTGAGTACTTAATTAATTTAATTAATCAAAAGTTATGTTGAGTTTAATAAAAAAATGTTTTGTAAGCGTATTGTTGAGCGCACCTTTTGTACTTCAAGCTCAGAGTAGTAAGGATGTTGGTTATCAAATTAAGGGTAAAATCAGAGGTTTAGTTGAAAAAGATACTATTTATTTAGCCAATTATTATGGTGATAAACAGTATCTTAAAGATACAGCTTTGGTTGATAAATCAGGTAGTTTCATCATTGATGGAAAAGCTAAATTGGATGGTGGTTTTTATATCATTGTTTTACCCAAAAAGAAAATTTTTGATTTGGTAATAACTAATGAACAAAAGTTTTCATTTGAAACCGACACTGCTGATTTAATTAAAAATATGCAGTTTAAAGATTCAAAGGAAAATTTAGCTTTTTATGAATATTTAAAATATGTTGGAGTAAAAGGACAGGAGGTTGAAGTTTTAAAACCTCAAATTAAAACAGATTCGATAGCAACTACTCAAAAGTTGATTGCTATAGATAAGGAAGTATCTGAGTACAGAAAATCATTTTTAACAAAATACAATGGCTATTTTGTAGCAAAAGCATTCAAAGCAACTGACGAAGTTGAGGTTCCTGAGGCTCCTAAATTGCCAAGTGGAGTTGCTGATTCAACTTTCCCTTACAGATATTACAAATCACATTATTTTGACAATATTGATTTGAATGATGACAATATGTTGAGAACGCCAATTTTTCACAATAAATTTGATCGTTTTATGACGAAAGTGATTCCTCAATTGCCTGATTCTGTTATTGTTGAGGCTGATAGGTTAATTGCAAAAACGAGTAACAAAGAGGTGTTTAAATATTTGGTTTATTACATTACTAACCAAGCTGAGCAATCAAAACAAATGGGTATGGATGCAGTTTTTGTACACATGTACAAAAAATATTATCTATCAGGAAGAGCTTATTGGGTAGATACGAATACAATTAAAAAAATAAAAGAAAGAATTGAAATAGTTGAACCTCTGTTGCTTGGTAAAAAAATACCTAATGCTTATTTAAAAGATTCATTAGATAATTACAAAGAATTATGGAAGGTAAATGGCAATTTTACAGTGGTTTTCTTCTATGATCCAAACTGCGGACACTGCCAAAAGGAAGCACCTAAATTGTATGAATTTTACCAAAAAAATAAGAAGAACGTAGCAGTTTACGCAGCTAGTATTGAGCGTAAAGATGATGATTGGAAGAAATTTATAGTTAAAAATAAATATACTGATTGGATTAATGTTTGGGACAAAGGTGTTCATACTGATTTTAGAAAAGTATTTGATGTATATAGTACGCCAGTAATTTATGTACTTGATAAAGATAAAAAGATTATTGCTAAAAGGTTAGGAGTTGAGCAATTGCAAGATTTTGTAGATAATTATGCTAAAATTCATAAAATTCCTATGGAAAAAGAAGTGAAAGAAAGCGTTTCAGAATTACCTGCTAATAATACAAAAACTACTACAACTCCTGATAAAGAGAACAAAAGCAACAAATCAACAAAAGGTAAAGCTACAAATTCAAAAACTAAAAAGTAGTTTATAGTTTGTTTTTAAAAACTAAAAAAAGGGTTTCAAGTCAGCTTGAGACCCTTTTTTATTACTTAAAAATAAAAGTTTGTAGTTAGTTTACTTAAGAAGTTTTTACTTGTTTCGATATATGAATATGGACCTAATCGAGTAAAAAAGCCAACACCAACTCCAAGATTTATTCCAGAAAGTTTTAAATTAATAATATTATTCATGTTAATACCTGTTTCAAAATAGCCTTTTTCCATTGATTTAAAATTGGAGTTTTGATGTAAACTCACATGATACACTTTCCCATATCCTGCATTAAACATGTATTCAATTATTGGATTAAAAGTTCTGTCTTTGGCATAAAATTTTCCAAAATTATGGCATAAAAATAATGAAGTATATTCGTTAGCAAAAAACTCGTTATATCCCATTGTAATAAAACTATTATGAATAATTACATCAACTTTATTATTGTTACTTCCTGTTTGGTTAAATGTTTGCATATAAGGTAAGTTGCCATTACAAATACCTCCTTGTAACCTAATTGTTGATTTTCCAAAATTTAAAAAACGAATCGTTTGATCTATACAAAACTCTAATTTATTATAATTGTAGTTTCCAAAGTTTTGAAAATCAACTCCTTTTGTAAAACTAGCGTGTAAAATTGGGAATTTACTATCTTGTGCAAATTTGATATTTTCATTTCTCGCATACATTTCTCTAAATGCAAATCTTAAACTTAATCCTACTTCAGTAAATTGGTAAGCATTTGTATTATCTGATTTTTTTAGATAGGTGTAATTATAGGTTGGGGTTTTGGATATTTGTTTTCCAAATAATTTAATATGCGTGTAAATTAATGGTCGAAATGTATAATTTAGTTCATGATAAACAGTTTTATCTTTAAAAAGTATTTGATATTTACGTAATCGTTCATCATTATAAATATAATTATTATAAACAAAATCACTTTCTCCAGGATTGCTAAGGTCGTTGAAAAAGATATAATTAATATATTTTTCTTTTTTCCTATTTAATATTACTTGAAATTCAGCACCTGCTTTTAATTTTTTATCTGAAGTTCCATATCCAAAATATGCTCCTATGTTAAAATGTTTAAACATTTTTTCATTTGTATGCAATCCAAAACCTGTTCTGAATTTTTCATACTTGTTAAAGTTGATTATTTTGTTTAAATCAATACTTACTTTTTTTAATGGAATTTGACCTGAGTATAATTTTCCACCTAAATTTATTAATTTATCTAAATGGATTTTAGTGCTTACTTCGTTGTAAAATTCATAGGTATTTTCGTCTTTTTGTGAAAAAAATTCAGCTCTATTTTTATTCCAATAATCTGGATCTTTAATATCAATATTATTAAAATGTTCAATAATATACTCATTGAAATACTTTTTCGGAAACAATGATGTATCTGAGGTAATATTTTCATACTTGTGAGAAGTAACAATCATTTCAATATTTTGAACACCAATACTTCCAATATTCATTTGTGTAAAAGTGTTGTTGTGAAACCATTTATCTTTATGATTAATATAGGATTGAATCACTTTTTTGGAAAGGCTACCTCCAAATGTTGGCCATGCTACAAAATTACAAACAGCCATTTCGGGATATTTAATGTATATATATCCACCCACTCCATTGAAATTTTTGTGAATTTGTTGTGAATATTTACAAACAAATATTTTGTTTTCTTTGTCAATATTTACTGTATCAATTAATTGGAAATGATACCTATGTAGTGTGTTTATGTGAATTGGATTTATATATTCGGATGATGCAATTTTTATATAATTATCATAAAGAGTAAATTGTTCAATTTGGCTTCCTAAACTTAGTAAACTTGGGTCATCTACACCCGAAAATTTTGTTGCGGTTATGATTTCTTTTTGATTATTTTGATCCAGATGATTTTTTTCGGAAATTGTTTCCATTAAAAAAATGTGCCTTTCGCCAATTTCTTTTTTGGGTTTTCCTGTAATATATCGTTGTATAAATGATAAAATTGCTTGAATAGATGCATCTCTAACTGTTGTAACTACTAATTTTTGGTAAATTGTAGATTGATAAGATTTATTTATATAGGGATTTACATTAACAAGGTTTTTAACTGTATTATTTACAAGATTTTTTGTTAAAGAATCAGTTGAAGCTAATCTACTAAAAATTTCATTGTTAGTAAGTTGTATTTCTATACTTTGGCCAAGTTTAATTAAACTGTCTGTATTTATATTGATTGTTAAATTTCTAAATAATGGCTGTTTAAAAGTAATTGATTTAACATCAGCTTTGCTAATAGGAATTGTAAAATTTCCATTCACATCAGTTAGATATTCTTGAGATGTATCACTTACAATTATGTGCGTAAAAGGAAGAGATTCATTGGTGGAAATGGATTTAACTGTCCCCGATATATACATTTTATTTTGAGCATTTACAAAATGTATAATCGCAAGAATGTTAACTATTGAAAGTAAAAGTTTTTTTAGTTTTCCACAATACATGCCACTAAATTAGTGTATTGTATTGTATTTTAAAATCATTACTTTAATAAGTTTTGTAATTTTTTAAGGGTATTTTTATTGTAATCAAGATATATTGTATTTCTTATACTTTCCTTTTCTTTTTTGGCTAAATGCCAACTCAGAGAGGCTCTTTCTTTAGAAGAAGCATTTTCTGTTTTTGAGTTTGATTTAGGCAAATATTTAAATTCGCAAACATCTAATGGACATTTTAACCATTGATTTGCAAAATCTAAATAATTGTCATTGTTATTATCTTGTAAATAATCCCAACTTCCAATAATATTCCCAATTGGGTTTAATAATTTTTGAATTAATGACATTCCCTGTAATCGTTCAATTTCAAGCTCTTTTTCTGAATCTCGAATTGAAACTATAATTACTCCCGAAGTATTCTCTCTAATCCAATCTTTAAATACATACATAAATTTTACTGCATTGGTTATCCCAAAATTATCAGCCAATCCTGCATCCATAATTTCCATTTGTGGTGTACTTGGTAATACCACATTTGGCATTACATAAGGAAATGTTGCACTCATTCTAAGTGCCGACATAAAGTTTAAATTGCTGGCATCCTGATTTTTATAAAACCTTAAAAATTCAACACCTTTAACTCTTTGATTCATTTTTTCACAAATGCCATTACTTGCAACATTCATGTAGGAAGTATGGGTGGGAGAAATAAATAATTTTCTACCATCATTTGTGATTGTTGGTGAAATAAATAGCATCGGAATTGTAGCTTCAAGTTCGGGTGTTGAATAAGCCGAAATTGGTTTACATAAAACACTATCAATATTGTCATTAAAGTGTTTTTCAAAAGCATACCCTCTATCTTTAATATGTACATATTTGCCATCATTAAATTTTTGATATCTAAATAAAATGTCATTAACAACCATGTTAAATATTACCGGATTAAGTATGTCCTGTGTTATTTTATTAAAATATATTCTATTTAAAGGATTAATTTTACTATTTGAACTGTGTTGTAAAAGTAATTCTCGATAATATGCTGCACCAATTAATCCACCTGAAGCACCAGTAATTAATTGAGTATGGTTACTAAATTTAAAATTTGTAGCTGAATCTATTGTTTGAAGTGTGTTTACTGTCCAAGCAGCTGATCTTTGCCCACCACCACTTGTGCAAACAAAAATCATTTTTGGTTTTTCATTTTCATTAAATTTGTTTTTCCAATTATTTAAAATTTGAATCGTATTTAAACTATCTTCAGTTAGGTGCTTAAAAGATAATTGTTGAATATTTTTTAAGTTATACTCAGCTTTATCTGTTTGGTAATCAATACCAAATGCTTCGTAAGAACTTTTAATTAATTCAAACCTAAACACAAAATTTAATAACACTAAACCTAAAATAAATGCGGATATTGCCCAACCTCTTAACCAATATGATAATGCACCAATAAACAACAACAATATTGTTATTAGTAAAATTGCACTTGCAGCAGCAGGTAGCACAAAATACTTAAAATCGCTAAATGCGCCCATAATTAAAATAAGCGCAAAAGCAACAATTTGTAAGGTAGATGCATGTAAGTGGTTTCTATCAAAAATACTTACAAGTGTTTGTTTGTTAATTTCTTGATTATGATTTATTTCTGTTAAATTTAATGGGAAAGTAAAGTAGTGCGTTACTATGGTAAGTACTTTTTTTCTTTCATTAATTCTATTTAATATACTTTTTCTATTTGCTTTGTTTTGTTTTAACTTATTGTCAAGTGATGAAGTAATTTTTTGAAAGAACAAATTGCTGGTTTTTTGAAAATAAACAATAGATATCACATAGATTGACATAAATCCAGTATATAAACCTGCAATTTCTAAAAATATATCTGATGAATTTTGAAGTCCTTTATGAATTTGAAAATTATATAATTCATAACAATAATAAAAAATAAATATTACTGGTAAAGTTGAGTTGTTGTACGTGTATATTTTTAAAGGTGAATTTAAATATCCTAGAAATTTATATTTGTAACTGTCTAAAATAAAAGTTGTTATATGAAATGCTACACTGAATGAGCCTATCATTAACCCTACAATATAAAAAGATGTAAAATTTACTTTATCTAAATATTCGGCATCCAAAAACAAATAAGGCACACCAACCATTCTACCAAAATCACCACTAACACATGCAAATAAAAATGCCCATGGTAAAAGGATTATTTGGTTTTTTTTAAAATGATTGATTAATAATTGAATAGGGAGCGAATAATAGATTTTCTGTAACATACCTTTATTCTTTAAATTTGAATCTTTTACGGAAAAAATTGAATTAAAGATATATTTGTTCAATTATTTATTTTATAATTTTTTTTATTTTTAATAACTTTATGTTCAAATTCTGAATTTGTATTTGCTATTAAAGATTTATACCTTTGAAATCAATATGATGCAAGAAAAACAAGCATATTTAAGTTACTTGGTAACTATTATTTTAGGGATATTGATAGGCTCAATTTGTGCATTTTTTTTATATAGTTTACATTGGATTTGGGAGCTTAGGTTGGATTTTAAGTATTTGATTTTTAGTTTACCTTTAATGGGTTTTACTACTGTTTTTTTATATCAAAAATATGGACAAGAATCAAGTTTAGGAATTAAACTGTTTTTAGATGATTCTAAATCTGCACCTATTTTGATGACCCCTCTTATTTTGTTTACAACTTTGTTTGCACATTTAGGTGGAGCATCTGTTGGTAGAGAAGGTACAGCAGTACAGTTTGGTGGAGCTATTGGCGATTTTATTTCTGAAAAGTTTAGTAAATACTTTGCAGACAAGCATTTGTGGAGAGCCGCTGGGATGGCAGCAGGCTTTGGTGCATTGTTCGGAACACCACTTGCAGGTATTTGTTTTGCTTGGGAATTATTAAAGTTAGGTAAGTTATCAATTAACAATTTACTTCATTTATTGATTGCTAGTTATACAGCACATCTATTTTGTTCTGAAGTTTTACATGCTCCTCATACACATTATGAAGTATTGTCAAGTTTTGAATGGGAGAGTATATTTAAATATTTTGCACTTGCAATTGCTTGCGGTTTATTAGCAAATGTATATTTAAGATTACATCATAAATTGAAGCTTTTAACTGTTAAATATCTTAAAAATGAGTATTTTAGAATAGTTATTGGTAGTGTTATAATTATTTTAATATATGTATTGATTGATATTTTGTTGGCTGAAAATAGCTATAACAAAATTGCTGGTTTGAGTGTGCCAAGTTTAGAAAATGCATTTTTACACCAACCTCAACACTGGATTTGGTTTGGTAAATTATTGTTAACAGCTTTTGCTTTAAGTATAGGTTTTAAAGGGGGAGAGGTAACTCCATTGTTTGTAATTGGTGGCGTATTTGCAAGTTCAATTTCAGTTTATTTGGGATTACCTTTAGATATTTCTGCAGCAATTGGAATGATTTTTATGTTTTTAGGAACATCTAAATTACCAATTGCTTGTTCAATTATGGCATTAGAAGTGTTTGGATTACAGGTATTTATTGTTGTTGCTATGTTTGCTTATGTAGTTTACTTTGTAAGTGGAAAGAAAGGAATTTATAGGTAGTTTTTAGTTTAGAGTTAAGGGTTTAGAGTTTAGAGTTTAGAGTTGAGGGTTTTCAGTAATCAGTTTTCAGTTGTTAGTTGATCTAAATACTTAATACCATATACTTTGTACCTAATACCTAATACCTCATTCAAACTCAATCAACACTTGTCCTTTTTCAACGGTTTGCCCTTTTTTAACATGGATTTTTTTGATTTTTAAGTTATTTGAAGCAGTTAAAATATTTTCCATTTTCATAGCTTCTAAAATAATTAAAGCATCATTTTCATTTACTAAATCATCTTCATTTACTTTAATGTCTATGATTAAGCCTGGCATTGAAGCTTTTAGTTTTTGTGTTTTAATATTGGTATTTGATTCATTTGCTATTTTAGAAAGCTTTTCTTCAATAGCATCTGTTATATCAACATCATAAAAATTACCATTAACAATAATGGTAGCAGTTTTATTTTCAATGTCAAAAGTGTGGACTTTTATGTCGTAATTTTCAAAACCGGGTATAGAAATATGGTTAATATCTAAGTTATGTGCAATATTTTCTGTAAGATTCAATAAAATATTGTCATTTTTTAGATTTATCTCGTTATTTTTGAATGATACTTCATATCTAAAAGTATCATTTATTTGCAAAATTTTCATAACTTTATAAGGTTTTGCTTTAATACCGTTTATTACAAAATTAGTTTCAAAAATAGTGTATGAATAAATATATATTGTGTGGAGCCGTTGGGTTAAGTTTGCATTTAACTGCTTGTCAATCATTATTTAGTAAAAAAAATAATACTCAACCAGATATTATTTCAGTTACTCAAGTAGATTCTTCAAAGTTTAAAAAACAAGAAGCCCCAGCTTGGATAGCAAAAAGGTATAAATACAATCCATCAAGAAGTAAATACAATGATTTAATAAATACCAAACTTGAAGTAAAGTTTGACTGGGAAAAACAGTATTTGTATGGAACTGCTACTCTTGATTTGAAACCATATTTTTATCCACAGGATTCTTTGATTTTGGATGCTAAAGGTTTTGATATTGCTAGTGTTGAGTTAGTTACCAAAAATGGTACTTCGCCATTAAATTATAACTATAACAATAAGCAAATTTATATCAAGCTTAATAAAACCTACACCCGTACCGAAACTTATTCAATTAAAATTAAATACACCGCCAAACCAAATGAATTACCAAAAGGTGGAAGCGATGCAATCACATCTGATAAAGGTTTGTATTTTATAAATGCTGATGGTAAAGACCCAAAGAAACCTAAACAAATTTGGACACAAGGCGAAACCGAATCAAGTTCATGCTGGTTTCCAACTATTGATAGTCCAAATGAGAAAACTACACAAGAAATAGCCATCACTGTTGATAAAAAATATATCACTTTATCAAACGGTACTTTGGTTTATTCAACTCAAAATGAGGATGGTACACGTACTGATTTGTGGAAACAAGAAAAACCTCATGCACCCTATTTGTTTATGATGACAGTTGGGGATTTTGCTGTTGTAAAAGATAAATGGAGAAATGTTGAAGTAAACTATTTGGTTGAACCAAAATACAAACCTTACGCTAAAGCAATTTTTGGAAACACTCCTGAAATGATGGAGTTTTTTAGTAATAAATTAGGCTACGCATATCCTTGGGATAAATATTCTCAAATTGTGGTAAGAGATTATGTATCAGGAGCTATGGAAAATACTTCTGCTACTATAATGATGGAAGCTTTACAAGCAACTAGCCGTGAATTATTGGATGAAAACTGGGATGGAATTATTGCGCATGAGTTATTTCACCATTGGTTTGGTGATTTAGTTACTTGCGAATCTTGGTCAAACTTACCTTTGAATGAGTCTTTTGCTAATTATAGCGAATACCTTTGGGAAGAGTATAAATATGGTAAAGATGCTGCTGATTTTCAAGGATTAGAAGAAAAAATGCAGTACTTAGCAGAGTCAAAAAAGAAACAAGAACCACTTATTCGTTACTATTATAATGATAGAGAGGATATGTTTGATAGTCACTCGTATGCAAAAGGTGGTAGGATTTTACATATGTTGCGTAATTACGTTGGTGACGATGCATTTTTCACTTCTCTTCAAAATTATTTGAAGAAAAATGAGTTTAAAGATGCTGAAATTAACCATTTAAGACTAGCATTTGAGGAGGTAACAGGAGAGGACTTAAATTGGTTTTTTGACCAATATTTTATGAAACCTGGTCATGCTAATTTATTGATTGACCATAAATACGAGAACAATAAGTTAACAGTGCAAGTAGCTCAAATTCAGGATTCTTTATATACTCCAATCTATAAAATTCCTGTAAAAATTGATATTTGGGTAAATGGCGAAAAGAAACGATACCCTGTAACAATCACGAAAGCATATCATAAATATGAGTTTGACTTTGCGCAAAAACCAGATTTGGTTTTATTTGATGGTGAGCAACAATTATTAGCAGAAATTGACCATAAAAAATCTGTTGACGAGTTAATATTCCAATACAAAAACTCAGATAAATTTGAAGCTCGTTTTAATGCGCTAGTTGGTTTGTTAGAGAATAAAGACGACAAAGCCAAGGTAAATGAAACATTTAAACTTGCTTTAAATGATCCATTTTGGAATTTGAGAGAAGCAGCAATTGAGTATTTTACTGATTACAAAGAAGCTGATTCTCTTGCTCTTGAAGCTAAATTGAAAACTATTGCACAAACAGATGTTCGCCCTAGTAACAAAGCAAAAGCAATAGAAGTACTTGCTTCAAGAAATCCGAAATTGTACAAAGATGTGTTTGAAAAAGCAATTTTAGATAGTGCATATTCTGTTGTAGGAGCAGGTTTAAAAGGAATTTCTAAAACTTATGACAAAGAAGCTGTTTCTAAAATATTATTGGTTTATGAAAAAGAATCAAGTCCGATAGTTTCAAAAGCATTAAGTGAAATATATGCAGAAAATGCAGATACTACCAAATATACTTGGTTTGAAAGTAAACTAAATGAATTGGTTAGTAGAGATTTATATTATTTTACTTCAGATTTTGGATTGTATTTATCAAAAATGCCAAAATCAATACAATTAAAAAGTGTAGCATTGTTGAAACCAATGGTGTTGAATCATGAAATTTGGTATTGCAGATTAGGTGCATTTAAGGCACTTTTAAAAATGCCAAAATTGGATGAAGCAGTTGCCTTGAAAAACGAAGCCCGAGAAAAAGAAAAAGACCAAAAACTGATTGATAGATACAAGAAGTTAGATAAGTAAAAGTGAAAAAGCCAAGCAGAAATGTTTGGCTTTTTTTGTGAGTGATAGTTTGATTTATTTTTAACGTTTTCGGGCTTGGCGAAGGTGGCGATTTTCACCACAAAAGTTGATGCGGAGAACCAAACTTTGATTAACCACAAATGTGTCTGCGGAGCACTGAACCGCCACTTTTGCCAAACCCGTGTTATTGCCAGTGCTTCTCTGTCTGTCGTAGCTTACTCGTCCTGTTTTGCTTGCTGTCATTTGTCCGAAAGCTTAATTGAATAATCTTTAGAAACTTGCTCCCATTTTTTCTGCACGTCCTTTGTAATTAGCAATGATTCTTCGTTTGCTACTTGTTGCTTTTCGTTTTTGCCGAAAGAAAGAAAATTGAAACTACCAGCAATATAAAAGTCGTTGTCTTTGATAACAAGTTTACGATGTGTCCCCGTTAGTTTAGAGTGAATTGTCCCGAAATGTGTCGGTAAATGAATGAGTTTGAAATTGTCTTTATGCTGTTGCTGTAATTCTTTAACTCTTTCAAGTGTCTGAATATCGTGTTCGTCCTTTTCGCTAATGCCGTAAAGTATTACCAACTGCTTTTTTGCTTTTAGCATTTCTTGAAATAGCGGGATGTATTCTTGGGTTGCCCTTTTAATCCAAGGGCTTTCAATCAAGATTTTTTCTTTCACGCTTTTCAAAGCGTCAATGAATTTTTGTTTGGTTTCCCAAATTGTCAAAGTGCTAAACTCTGCAACTTGAATTTCTTGTTTGATTGGTTCTTCAATTACGTCTCTCAACGCTTCAAATTCCGTTCTGTCCGAATTGCTCAGAGCATAAATGAAATGTCTGTATTCAGAATTGAATTTTGAAGTAAGTTCTTTGTTGTCTTTCAGAGTTTGAAAATTTCTTACTTCCAATCGTGCTTCTTGGTTGCTTTTTCTGTCCGGTATGTATTCAACAAGATAATAGTTGCACCATTCCTCATAGTCCTTTTTTATTTCGTCTGCCGAATAGCTTATGAGATAAGATTTACTTTCGTTCTCTTTCTTGTAAACATCAGCCAACGATTGAAATTTATTTTCCAAAAGGTCGGGGCTTTTCATTGCAAGTTTTAACTCGCTTGGCAAATATTTTTGCAACTTGTTTCTTTCGGTTTGATTTTCTTTTGAAGAAATAACTTCTCCTAAAATTCCGTCAAGTAAAAAATCATATTCCTCATCTTCCTCAATTCGTAAAATACTATTGTCCTTTAAAAACTGTTCGCCTCCTTCTGTCAGCATCCACTTTTCAGAAATGATATTGATGTAATCTTTTTCACGAAGTGAAAAGAGTTCTCTCAAAATAAATTCGTCTGTTGTTCCCAGTCCTAAAAACTCAAAGAGTTTTTCTTGTGATTGAAAACCTGCTTGAATTGCTCTCAACAAAACATTATACACTTTAACCAATGAGCCGTCTGGTTGCTTGTTTACAAGCAACTCTAATCTTATTCTCCTAACAGGATATGAAAACGGAATCAACTCGTTTAACTTATAGCCAGTCGGTGATTGTTTGGATAACTGCTGATATATTTCTTGCTCCGTCATTTGAAAAGTTGTTTTAACTGTTCTGCTTTCACAATCCAATTTGGCTTTATTGCTTCAAGATATTTTTGCAAAGCTGCTTTTTCGTGGTTCAGTCGTTTTGTAGTTTTTGCGTTTACAATTCCGTGATAGTCGCCAACTATTATGAGCAACTTTTTTTGTCGTGATAAAGCAACATTGATTCTGTTTGGAACTTCAAGAAAACCTAAGTGTAACCCTGCTCCGCTTTTTACTAAGTCTACAATTATGATGTCCCTTTCTAAACCTTGAAAACGGTCAACAACTGAAACACTTAATTTTTCCTCTTGCTTGTTCCAACTACGAATATTTTTCAATCCTACTTTCTGAATCTTTTTGTTTAGTTGTCTTTTCAACTCTCTGCATTGTGCTGTGTAACCTGTGATAACGCCAAAGGAATATTCTTTTACTTTCTCAAACTTGTTGAGTTCTTCTAAAATGTTGGGAATAATTTCAGCACTTACTTTATTGAGGGAAGATTTATTTTTCTCGCTATCTGTTTCGTTTTTGTAATGACTTCCGATGTCAATAAAAAATATTGAACTGTCAATTGCCAAAGGCAAATTGTGTTCATCTTCAATTGGTCGGTTCACTGGTTCTATTGCCTCATCACCTTCGGGTTCGTAGAAACATTTTGAAGTTAGTTTTACTTGTTCTGTTGATGAACGCCTACACTCAGTAAGTTGTGCTTTATAGTCCGATTCAACATTTGTAATTATTTGCTCAAACAAACTTGGTCGGTTAAAATAGTCCTCCCAATTTTCTAACTCGTCTGCTTCTTTCTTAAATTTTTCTCTCAACCAACTTTCAACTTCTCTTGTTGATGTCAGCATTGGTTTTAATTGTCTATGGTCGCCAACAAAAATTAAATTCTTTCCCATAATGATTGGAACAAGTGCTTCGGCTGTTGTTGCCTTCCCCGATTCATCCATTATCACATAATCAAACTCAAAATTGTAACGACTGTATTTCTTTGCTGCAATGTGATTACAGGTTGCACCAATCACACGAATACTGTCAATTAATTTTTGATTAATTGCACTTTTCTCGTCTAAAGAATTTATGGTTACAATCCAATCACGATGCAACGAATAAAGTTTGAGAAAATCTGAAAAATCTATTTCTAACACTTCATCAATCTTTGCAATGGCTTTTTCCCTTTCATTCGGAAGTGAATGAAGTTCTTTCAAGTTCTGAACTCTGCTCACTGCATTTTCAATTTTCTCCTTTGCTTTTTTCCAATCATTAATTTCAAGAATAATGTCAGTAATAGAAACTGCAAAAGCATTTAAGCTTTGCAGTTTTTCTTGGAATTTCTTTTTCTCCTTTTGGAAATTCTTTTCGGCTGCTTCTCTTACTTGTTGTTTCCAACCTTCTAATTTTTTGTCAAGCGTATGCTTGCGTATTGAAGGATTTTTGGGTGCAGTAATTCCGCTTAATCTTAAAATTGGAATTTCATTTTTAAGAAGGTTTTCTAAAACTTGGTCAACTGCGTTGTTGGTTTGCGAAGTGATTAAAATTTTTGCTTCGGGTTTGTGTGCTAAAATCTGAAATACAATTTCTGTAATTACGGTTGTCTTGCCTGTGCCTGGAGGTCCTTGAATTACTGAAAGTGGTGTTTTTGTTAAAGCGTTTTGAATTGCTTTTTGTTGGTTGTAAGAATATGAAAGCGGTTTACCGCTTTTATCTTTTTGCCAAACCTTTTCTAATTCGTTGTGTTCCGAATAAACAATTGGCAATTCATCAGGTTTGAAAACATAATAAATCAAGTCAGGATCTTGCACCTCGTTTTTATCAACCTTTCTAATTGCTTCAAGTTGTCTGTTTTTTTCTTCTTCCTTTTTATTTGTGTTTTCAAACAAGTAACCTGATTGAGGAATACTGTTTGGCTTCAACTTTTCGCAATCCTTAATTTTAATAATGTTGTCTTGTGTGTTAAACTCATAAGGTTTGCCTGCAAACTCAACGGCTTCTTTGTTTTGCTTTCTATCTGCGTTAGCAGATAGAACATATTCAAAGCCCTCGGAATTTACATCATTGCCGTCCTCAATGTGTCGCTGAATAAAACCTAATGTGCTGAACTTATCGTTTTGCTTTATGTGAAATGAAATTTCATCTCCGTTTATTTTGAAGTTGGTGTATTGCAATCGCAAAGAATTTTTCGCAATTACTTCTTTCTCTTTTTCAAGTAGCTCACGATAAAAACCTAATTCTTCTCTAACCGCTTTGCGGTTTTCACGAAGTGAAATTTGTTTTTGTTTTAATTCAAACCATTTTTGAAAGTAGGGTGTGTCTTGTCCTGAAATAGGTTTACACAAAGTAAGCATAAAATGGAAGGAAGAACAAAGGTTGTATACAGTGAAGCATTCAAACATTTAGTGTGTAAAGAGCACATCGATACAGGTTCAAGTTT
>JBEEOW010000004.1:0-174919 GCA_041191405.1 Bacteroidota bacterium | reverse complement strand
TTCAAACTTGAACCTGTATCGATGTGCTCTTTACACACTAAATGTTTGAATGCTTCACTGTATACAACCTTTGTTCTTCCTTCCATTTTATGCTTACTTTGTGTAAACCTATTTCAGGACAAGACATGTGGTAATGCTCCATTTACTGTAATTGTTGCAGTAGTTGAATTACCTAAACAAGTTCCATTTGAAGCAGAAACTGTCATTTGGCCACTTAATGAACCTGTAAAATCTACCGAAATTGCATTTGTGTTTGCACCTGTAATTATACTTGCACCTGTAGGTAATGTCCAATTGTAAGAAGTAGCATTCGTTACTGAAGCTATACTATAATTTTGAGTTGAACCTTCACAAACAGAGGTAAGTCCTGTAATTGAACTTGTTATAATTGGTAATGATTTTACATTTACACTTAATGTAGCCATAGTACCATTTCCACATGAACTTGTTGGAGTAACGCTAATATTGCCGGATGTTGAAGCAAAGTTTACAGTAATTGAATTAGTATTTGCACCAGAAGTGATGCTCGCACCATTTGGCACTGTCCAATTATAGCCAGTAGCGCCATTAACTGTTGCAATTGAATAGGTTACACTTGATTGATTTTCACAAACTGAAGTAGCTCCCGAAATTGTACCAGCAGCAGATGCTCCATTGGTTACATTCACTGCCAAACTTGAAGCGCTTAAAGCATTTCCACAAGAGTTTGAAGCTTTTACCGTAACATTTCCACTTGATGTTCCTAATAATACTGTAATAGAATTTGTTCCAGAAACTGAGGTTATCGTTGCTCCTGTGGGAACTGTCCAAGTGTAGTTTGTAGCATTTGCAACAGAGGTAACGCTATAACTTGTTGATTGATTTTGACAAATAGTTGTAACTCCTGAAATTGTTCCTGTATTTGCAGGTATTGAATTTACGGTAATTGCTTGACTTGTACTCGAACCATTACCACAAACGTTTGTTGGTGTAACAATTATATTTCCTGAATTAGCACCTGAAGCTACGGTTATACTATTTGTTCCTGTTCCTGAAGTAATTGACGAACCAGAAGGTAATGTCCAATTATAGTTGGTAGCTCCTGATACTGTTGCAATTGAGTATGTATTTGATGAACCACTACAAACTGTATTATTTCCTGTAATTAATCCTGCTGCTGAAGGTATGGTACTTATTGCTACAGTTAATGTTGCAGGTAATCCATTTCCACAAGCACTAATAGGTGTTACTGTAATATCTCCAGCAGTAGTACCAAAGTTTACAGTAATATTGTTTGTATTAGCTCCTGTAGCAATAGTTGCTCCAGTAGGAAGTGTCCAGGTATATCCTGAAGCTCCTAACACAGTAGAAATACTGTAAGCAACACCCGTTTTATTGGCACAAACAGTAGTAGCACCAGTAATTGTTCCTGCATCGGCTGCACCATTTGTGATTGAAATAGTTTTAGAAATAGCAGTCATGCTTCCGCATGAATTTGACGGAACTACTGTAATATTACCTCCTGAAGTGGCAAAGTTTACTACTATTGAAGATGTTCCATTACCCGAAACAATTGAAGCACCAGCCGGTACAGACCAAGCATAATTGTTTGCACCTGTTATTCCCGAAATTGAATAAGTATCGTTTTGTTCATTTTGACAAACATTACTTGCACCAGCTAAAGTTGCAGTACCTGTTGGTATAGTATTAACAGAAACATTTAAAGTTGAAGCTGTTCCATTACCACAAGTATTACTTGGAGTAACAGTAATATTCCCAACTATAGCGTTTGTGAAATTTACTGAAATTGAGTTTGTCCCTTGTCCACTCAAAATACTTGCCCCCGAAGGTACTGTCCAGTTATAAGAAGTTGCACCTGCAACACTTACAATACTATACGTTTGGTTTACCCCAGTACAAACTGTTGTATTTCCTGAAATTGCCCCTGCTGCAGATGGCGTTGTGTTTACAACCAAAGTACTTAAAGTTTTGGTATTTGTACCAGCCGAGTTTGTTACTGTTAAACTAACCGTTTTTGTTCCTGCGGTTGAATATGTAACAATAAATGGACCTTGCCCAGTAGCAGTAGTAGGATTTGCACCTGCTCCAAAATTCCATGTCCATGATGTTGGAACATTGGTTGAAGCATCAGTAAAAGTAATATTTTGACCTGTACAAGTTGAAGTAGTTGATTGTGTGAAATTTGCAACAGGCGTTTGAGCGATTGAACCAGTTAAATTAATTTGGTCAAGGTAAAGATTGTTACCATTATATCCTCTACCAATAAATTTAATAAGTACACTTCCTTGTCCTACATAACTATTTAAGTTGATGGTATTTAATACCCATTGTGCCGAAGTTGGTACAAATGCCGTATTCTGACCTGCACTAGAAGTTAATGTAGATAAAGTTGTTCTTCCTTTTTTCCATAGAGAAGTCCACGTTGAACCACAATTTGTTGAAATCAATACTTCTAGCGAATCTCCTCGGTCGTTACTTGTTCCAGGAGCATCTCTCCAAGCGTAAGCGTGGTAAAAAGTTAAGCTAGCAGTTGATTGTCCACTTAATGAAATTGAAGGCATAACCAATTCATCACTTTTGGCAGTGGCAGTATAGTTCCAATAATCCATAAATGCACTTTTACTTGAAGTATTTGCTCCAGTTGAGGCACTAGCCCAAGTAATATTTGCATCAGTATTAACTAAGGTCCAATTTGTTGGAGGGACACTCGTTTCAAAAGTTTCAGCAAAAGGTAAACTAGTTCCTGTTGTGGAAATAGCTATTGAAACAGAAGTTCCATTTCCGCATGAATTTGAAGGTAAAACAGTTAATGCACCTCCAGTTGAACCAAAATTAACTATTACATCCGTAGTTCCCTGACCACTCACAAAACTTGCTCCCGAAGGTAAGGTCCAAGTGTATGTAGTAGCACCTGCAATAGTATTTGCTGAATAAGCTACATTGCTTTGATTTGGACAAACATTTGTTTTACCAGCAATTGAAGTTAAAGATGTTGGTGCAGAATTAATTGTGATTAAAGCAGATGAAGATGTTCCATTTCCACAAGTATTTGAAGGAATTACTGTGATGTTGCCCGATGTATTTCCTGCTGTTACTGTAATACTGTTAGTCCCTAAACCTGATGTTATTGTTGTGCCGGTAGGAACTGTCCAGTTATAACCCGTTGCATTTGTTACTGTAGCAATTGAATATGTATTAGTCGAACCACTACAAATTGAGTTGTTTCCTGTTATTGTTCCAGCAGCATTTGGTAATGGATTTACAGTAATTGCTATGGTGCTTGCAGTTCCGTTTCCACAACCATTTGAAGGCGTTACAGATAAATTACCAGAACTTGCTCCTGTAAAGTTTACTGAAATTGCAGTTGTTCCTTGCCCTGATGTGATTGTTGCTCCACTTGGAACAGTCCACGTATAATTATTTGCTCCCGAAACAGCAGCAATACTATAATTTTGAATTGAACTCGAACAAACAGTATTGTTTCCTGTAATAGTTCCAGCAGCACTAGCTGTTCCTGTTACAGTAATATAGTTTGTTTTAGTATTCGTATTTGTGCCAAAAGTATTTGTAGCTGTTAATGCAACAGTTTTTGTTCCTGTAGTTGAGTATGTTACAATGTGAGGTCCTTTGCCTGTAGCTGTAGCAGGAGTAGCATTTGTTCCAAAATTCCATGACCAAGTGGTTGCTGTTCCACCAGTTGAGGCATCAGTAAATGTGATTTGCTCACCTGTACAAGCTGCGGTTTTGTTTGCTGTAAAATTAGCTACAGGAGGATTTGCACTACATTTTGAATTGTTTACATCAATTACTGCATAAATAGGAACTCTTCCACATGAACTTCCTACTGTGACTTTAAAATTGGCAAAAAATCCATAATCACCACTTAATACATAACCATCACCATAAGGGGCTGACCAATCCCAGAAAGCTTCTCCATATACAGTTAACACATTTGCAATACTATAATTGGTAGCTGGTGTTAAATCTACCAAACATGTAGAAACTGAACCAACTGTATTTAAATAATAAGTACCTGCACTTAAATTAAATCCTAAAGTTAAATTATTAATCCCCGCTGATAATGCAGAAAAAGTTTTTGAAGCAACTAAAGTTATGCCATCACTAGCAACTACATTTACCTTTAAATCACCTCCACCTGTATTTACAGTTACACCATCTAATGTTAAACTTGTTAATGCATCAAATTTGGTGGCGTACACATTTGGGTCTTGTTGCCAACCGTCATTTTGAAAGGCAGTTCGCATAGTAGTATAGCTTGTTGCAGATGCTCCATAAGGTTGAATGTAATATGTTGTATTTGCAGATATACTTGAAGAATAGGTTGTACTATTACTTTTAATTGCTGTGCCACCTGACAATACTGTAAACCAATCAGAAGCAATACTTGCTGTTAAATTTACAGTACCTGCTGAACATAAAGTGTCATTTGTAGGAACTGGTAAAGACGAATTTACTGTAGCCGATCCTGAAACACTTGAACAACCTGTTGCACTTACTGTTACATTGTATGTTCCTGCCGTAGTGGCTGTATAAGTTGGTAATGTTGCACCATTGATAACAATATTGTTCTTTTTCCAAACAAATGTTTTCCCACTTGCATCGCTGCCTGAATTTAGAGTAATTGTAGTTGGATTACATAAATTATATGGTCCACCTAAACTAACAGCAGGTAAAGTTCCTGAAATTACTATTTCGTCAAATTTCAAACATGAACCTTGTGATATTTCCACCCTATAAGTTCCTGCTGATGTAACGTTATAGTTTGTAGCAGTTGTGCTTGCATTTACTACAATCACACCATCTTTTTTCCATGTAAAAGTCCTACCTGATGCAGTTGCAATATTTGAATTTAATGTAATTGAACTTTGACCACAAATTGATTGGTCAGCACCAAGTGATGGAGCATTAAATGAACAAGAGTAACTCATTACATGATTGTACATACTTCCAAGTAATGAATATTGGTCAGTACGATCTTGAACCAGTTCCCATGTCCACAAACCAGCAGCTCCTTTGGGCATTATGTAATCTGTTTTTGATTTAATTAACGGGTCGGAGTTGTAGTAATAACCTCCATAATATCCATCAGCATCACTAAAAAACGCAGCTGGGTTTGAGCCTGAAAAGGAATTGTAGGCTGTTCCTGTATTGTCGTAGAATGGGATCGCAATTACAATTTTATTTGCTGGAACCGCTTTACCTGCTTTACCCGAACCTGGAATTCCTGTTGTCCAATGTAAAAAAGCATTTTGTGCCATTGTTAATGAGGAGTGGTTTGGACCACCACAATATGTACATGCACCATCATCAAAAGCCATTGGCATTACATAATCCATCACACTTAAAAAGGTACTGTTAATTCCGTCATTGTTCCAAATTAATGGAGCAACAGCACAAGTTAAATATACTTTATGACCTAAAGTAATTTCAGCTTGGTCAAGTGCCGCTCTTACTTTTACAGCTAAGTCAGCATAATTGGCGGCTTCTGTGCCAGATGGGAATTCCCAGTCCAAGTTAATACCGTTTAAATCATAAGTAGTTACTAAATTTTTAACAGTGTTAGCAAAATTTGTTCTGTTGGTAGCTGTTGAAATACAAGTAGACCAACCTGTACTTCCTTGAGCGGCACCTCCAAAGCTTAAATGAATTCGAACATTATTTTGTTTACCTTTTGTAACCAAAGTTGTTAGCCAGCTTTCGTTTGTAAGTGTATAACCACCTGTATTTGTAGGTTGAGCAAAAGCATAAAATAAATCAGTCATTTTAGTCCATTGCAAATTATTAATTGCAGTAGAGCTATACCAGTTTGGGAAGAATCCGCCAACAACTTGGGCTTGGGTATAATTGCTAAGCAACAATATTGAACTTATAATACTAGCAATTGTAATGAGTTTGAGTTTTTTCATTTTAAATAATGGGGATAGGTGTGTGTTTTGGTTAAATACAATTTATTAAAATTACTTAAAGGTTAATTGTATAATTTTAATAAAATATTTACTTATTTATGGATGCTTGAGATGAGTTTATACAAACATATACAACAGCTCTAGATAAAATGTTATAAAATTTCAATAAAATGTTATAAGATTTTGATTAAGTAAGGAGATTTTGATAATTAATAATTTAAAAAAAATGTTTACAATAAAGTTGAAAATATATCTTATCAGTTTCAGAATAATGTTCTAATATTTTTCGGTAGCTTCATTAGGTATTAATAGAAAATATAAAATTATGCTTGATATATGATAGTAATGAAACAAAAAAAGCTTCTGATTTCTCAGAAGCTTAAGCCATTAGTTGTACCCAGGATCGGAATCGAACCGATACTCTTTTGGAACACGAGTTTGAGTCGTGCGCGTCTACCAGTTCCGCCACCTGGGCAATTGTTTCACAAAGGTAAGGGTAAATTTTAAATATACAAGTTTTGATAACCCTAAATTCGATAAAAGTAAATAAAAGAAAAATGCAGCCTCCGTTTGAGACTGCATTTTTACACCCTTTTTTATCGCTTCTTTACTGGATGCTAAACTTATATGAATAAGTTTTTCCATCAAGAATTGATACTAATACTAAAAATGAATCTTTAGGTAAACGATTATCGAAAGCTGCAGTAGTTTGGCCGCTTGCCAAAGTTGCAGTCGCTATTCGCTGACCTTGAAGATTATAAATTGAAAAATCACCCTTTTCTTTGATATCATTATTCAAAATTGAAATAGTAGTTTCTGTAATTATAAAATCAATTTTTGCAGAAGTTAAGTCATCTAAACCAGCAATAGGGCACACTCCATTGTATTTGTCTACTATTACTTTGTGTAATGATTTGGCTCCTAATGCATCCTGCGTCATTTCCCAAATCATAATACCTCCTAGTTTTTTGTCTAGCGAATACTGAACTTTATCTCTAATTAATTGTGGGCCATTAAACCATGTGAAATCGTCCGTTTCATTTATGTTGTCTGCCAAATTGGAATATTTTGCTATAATACTTGCGTAAGATAATGCTGTGCCTGAACCACCTGATTTGCTAGGGAATTTATATCCATAAAAAGGTACCCCTACAATTATCTTATCATCTGCAATACCTCTACCTTTCCAATAATTATGGGCACTTACATGAAGTTCATAGCTTGAGTGATTTCCGTATGGACTTTGTGCCCAGGTTCCTGTAGCGTCGTAGCTCATAGCCTGAATCCAATCGGCATATTTTAAACCATCTTCAGGAAAAAAATCACCATTGTAGCCACTTGCAGGTACAGTTGCTATAAATAATAAATTCTCTGCATGTAATCGAGTGCCAAGAGTTTTACAGAGTAACAAGTATCCATTATATTCTTCATCACTTGAGAGTCCTTCCCAATCTAAGTCTGCTCCAACAAAATTGTATTTTTTACAGAACGAAATTAATGTATCTGCTAGTTTATGTCTATATGCACTATCAATAGAAAGGTTTAAAAAATCGGTGCCTCCATATTGACCACCCATTGAAATAACTTTTTTAGCACCTCCTTTGTCGGCATTTGTAATAAATGAATTTAAGCTATTATTAAACTGTGTTTTTTCGTAACCAGTAAAAGTTTTTAATGTACCATTGGCTGTTGGGAAAACAAATGCAAAAAATGCATGAGTTAAGTTTTTGTAATCTACGGCTGCAATTTGGCTTGTTGATCTATAATAAGGAACATAGCCTACCACTTTTTGACCACAAAATTTTTCGTTTTGAGCAGATACTTGTAAGCTCATTAAGCTTATACAAGTTGCAATTCTAATCACTATAAATAGCTTGTTCATACTTTTTTCGTTTTGTTGAAGCAAAGTTATGTACACACAAAAGAATTATATTAAAAAAGTGTAATTATTAATTGAAAAAGGTATATTTTTGTCGCATTATAATAACTAAAAATACCATTTGAGTTACTAGTTATTATGATTTAAATAATTGAAATTCATTATGTTTATAATAAACTCATCTTACATTAATAACTTGTTGTCAAAAAAGCTCTTTTTTTTGTCATTTTTATGTTTTTTTGTCTCAAAAGGTTTAGAAGCAAAACAAGTACTTCAAGTAAATGATACTTCTGTTTATATTTCAAATAAGTTTTCTGAATTACTTGTTTATTGTGATACAAACCAACAAATCACTAATCCTTCACAGTTAAAAGGTAAACATTTTGTTAATATTTTAGGAGATTTAAAAATTTCAGGAAGTAAATACCATTATTGGTACAAAGTACCTGTTTTGATTAAATCTGAAAAACCAATTGTTTTAGAAGTGTTGGACCATTATCTGCCACAAGTAAGTGCTTATGCATCAAGTTATAAGCTAGGTATTGCAGGGCAAGGTCTACCATTTAATATCAGAAAAAATCAATATGAGGTTCAAAATTTAGTATTTGATATTCCTTTGAATCAGTATTACAATGAAAATAATATTTATATACATACTTTAAGTAATCATCCTCAGTACTTTACTTTCAAAATTCATTCTGCAAAATCAATGACAGGATATTTAACTAAAGAATATTGGACTTTAGGGATTTTTTATGGAATACTTTTTACTGTATTGATTTATAATCTTATATTATTTATAGCTAGTAGGGAATCATTATATATATATTATATTTTTTATGTAACAGCTTGTATGTTAATTACTAGTAGCGAGGATAGTATGGGTTTTCAGTTTGTTTGGCCTGATTATCCTTGGATAAATAGTTATGTAAACTTTCATTTTGCTCCAGGTTTGTTTGTATTGACATTGAGTTTGTATGCATATCATTTTCTTGAATTAAAAAACAAACGAATAGTAGCAACTTGGATATTACTTGGATTGTTTTTGCAACACATTATTTGTAGTTTATTAATTTTCTGGGGTAAAGATTTAGGTTTGTATTTTTATTTTTCAATCATTGCTTTGTCAACCTATATTTGGATTTTAGCAATATGGTCATACAAAAGAGGGTATAAGTCATCTCGTTTATTTTTGCTTGCATATTCCTTTGTTGAAGTTAGTTTGATAATTAATTTTTTGAGGTATGGAGGTTGGATAAAAGCAAATGTATTTTTGGTATATGCATTAAATTATGCAATTATTTTTGATGCCATTGTAATGACTTTTGCCATAGGTGATAAATTTAGGTTGTTGCGAAGAGAAAAGGAAAAATTGACAGCCAAAGTGCTTGATGAATTACGAAAAAACAATCAACTTTCAGAACAAGTAAATAGAGAATTAGAGGAAAAAGTACGTTCACGCACGCAGGAACTTTCTCAAAAAACCGAAGAACTTAAATTAGTATCAGATGAATTAAAGAGAGTTAATTCTTTATTGGATAAAGAAAATTGGAACTTAAATAAACAAGTAAAAGAACAAGTTAAGGCAAGGGCAATGTCCGACTTTTTGAGTTTTGAAGAATTTTCTGAAGCGTTTATCAATGAAAATGCATGTTTTCAATTGTTAAATAATTTGAAATGGAAAAATGGGTTTAAATGTAAGAAATGTGGATACGATAAATTTCAAAATTTACAAAAATCCATGTCACGCAAATGTGCCAAATGCAATTCAATTGAATCGTCAACAGCCAATACCTTGTTTCATGGAGTTCGATTTCATTTGGTAAAAGCTTTTTATATAACTTACACTTGCGTTAATAATAAGGATAACTTTAATATTGAGGAATTAGCTACCAAACTTGATATTGCCAAAAATACAGTATGGAAATTCAAGAAAAAAGTAGAGGAAAAAATCGTCGAAATTCAATCAAATAGTAAAACCAAGAAAAATAATTTGCACTGGGAAGATATAATTTTGGATTAAGCAATAAAGCAATTCAAAATGCTTGCTATATTTGTATTCTTAAAGAAATGAATTTAATTGCCAAAACATTGTAATAATTCAATTAGTTTTAATCTTAAGTCTTAAAACTTAAGCTTTATGTCTAATCAATAAACAATTTTTGGTTTACCAATAGCTCTAAATGGCAGATATTCAGAAATTAACCACCGATGCGATAAATCTTTTAAAAGATCTTATCAGAACAGAATCATTCAGTAAACAAGAAGATAAAACTGCTGATTTAATCAATAATTTTTTAGTTGAAAGAGGCGTTCCTACGGAAAGACTTAAAAATAACGTTTGGGCTTTTAACAAACATTTTGATAAATCTAAACCAACTATTCTTTTAAACTCACATCATGACACTGTAAAACCAAACCCTGGTTATACTGTAGATCCTTATGAACCAACGATTAAAGATGGTAAATTGTTCGGATTAGGAAGTAATGATGCAGGTGGGTGTTTGGTTTCATTAATAGCAACATTCCTTTATTTCTTTGATAAAGAAAATTTGAAATACAATTTCTGTATAGCTGCAACGGCTGAAGAAGAGATTTCTGGTGTTGATGGCTTAGAATTACTTTACCCAATTTTAGAACCAATTGATTTTGCAATAGTTGGAGAGCCAACATTGATGGATATTGCAGTTGCTGAAAAAGGTTTAATGGTTTTAGACTGTGTAGCTAAAGGTAAATCAGGGCATGCAGCAAGAGAAGAAGGCGAAAATGCAATCTATAAAGCAATCAAAGATATAAACTGGATTACCAATTATAAATTTGAGAAAGTTTCACCACATTTAGGTCCGATGAAAATGTCGGTAACAATCATTAATGCTGGTTATCAACACAATGTAGTTCCTGAAACTTGTAGTTTTACAATAGATGTACGTATTACAGAAATGTACAGAAACGAGGAAGTATTAAAAATTATTGAGGAAAATATTGAATCAGTAGTTACTCCACGTTCAGTAAGATTACGTCCATCATTTATTGATAACGACCATGATTTGGTAAAAGCCGCAGTAAAATATGGTGCAAAAACGTATGGTTCACCAACAACTTCTGACCAAGCTTTAATTCCAGTTCCTTCAGTAAAAATGGGGCCAGGTCACTCGGGTCGTTCTCACACAGCCAATGAATTTATTTGGGTTGTTGAAATTGAAGAAGGTATTGATAAATACATTAAAATACTAAGTGATTTAGTATAACACTAAGTTAAAATACAAAGCCCTGATATTGAAAAATGTCAGGGCTTTTTTTTGATACTATTCAGGTGGTACTAAATTGTATAAAAATTAGTCCCATCGGGACGATGATATCATAGCTATTGGTTTCAACCCATGGTTTTAAGATTATGTTTAACTAGTGCTTCATTTTTTTAATTTATTCATATTAAAATAATCTCAAAACATTGTTTTCAAGTTAAAATTATATGATTTTTACAACTTAAATGTGATGCCTTAAAACGGTAAAATGGATAAGTACATAGACCTGATTGAACAAACCTTTTATTTTCCAACGGAAGAATTTAAAGTTGTAGATAACGAATTGTATTTCAATGATGTGGCTTTGATGCCAATTATTGAAAAATACGGAACTCCTTTAAAATTAAGTTATTTACCCAAAATAAGTACCCAAATTCAAAGGGCTAAAACTTGGTTTAAAACTTACATGGAAAAACATAATTATGAGGGAACTTATACTTATTGTTATTGTACTAAATCTTCACATTTTGAGTTTGTTTTAAATGAAGCCTTGAAAAACGATATTCATATCGAAACATCATCGGCTTTTGATATTAATATTGTTAGGTCACTTTATAATAAAGGCAAAATTACCAAAGATACTTTTGTAGTTTGTAATGGCTACAAACGTGAAGCATATACAAACAATGTATCTGATTTACTGAACGATGGCTTTAATTGTATCCCCGTTTTAGATAATTTAAATGAAATTGAACGTTATGAAGAAAAAGTAAATGTTCCTATACAATTCGGGATTCGTTTGGCAGCTGATGAAGAACCAAAATTTGAGTTTTATACCTCTCGTTTAGGAATTCGCTACAATGATGTAATTGATTTATACAAAAATAAAATTGAATCAAACCCTAATTTTAAACTTAAACTTTTACATTATTTTATCAATTCAGGAATTAAAGATACTTCTTATTATTGGTCGGAGCTTAGCCGATTTATTGAGATGTATTGTGAGTTGAGAAAAATTAATCCTGATTTAGATACAATAGATATTGGTGGTGGTTTCCCAATAAAAACTTCTGTACATTTTGATTATAACTATGAATACATGGTTGAACAAATTGTATTGATAATCAAAAGAAAATGTGCAGAGTTTGGTGTACCAACTCCAAATTTAATGACAGAGTTCGGTAGTTTTACAGTAGGGGAGAGTGGTGCAACATTGATGAAAGTGTTAGACCAAAAACTTCAAAATGACAAAGAGCTTTGGTACATGATTGACACCTCATTTATTACTGCTTTACCTGATACTTGGGGTTTGAATCAGAAGTTTATTTTATTGGCGGTTAATCAGTGGAATACTGAATATCGAAAAGTAAATATTGGAGGTTTAACTTGTGATAGTCAAGATTATTATAATTCAGAATCACATAGTTTCAATGTTTTCTTACCTAAAAATCAAGATAAAGATAAACCATTGTACATAGGTTTTTTCCATACTGGTGCTTATCAGGAATCTTTAGGTGGTTATGGTGGAATTCAGCATTGTTTAATTCCTGCACCAAAACATGTGCTTATTGATATTGACGAAAACGGAAATGTTGAAACTCGTTTATTTGCTGAAGAGCAAACAAATGAATCAATGATGAAAATTTTAGGTTATATTTAAACTAAAATTTTATTAAATTTGTATTTACATTCAGAATATAAAAATCAATTAAAAAAAATTAGTCATGAAAAAGATATTTATCATTGCAGCATCAATTATTGCATTGGCTTTAGCATCATCTTGTAGAGGTCACCATACTTGCCCTACTTACAAAGAAACACCAACAAGCTTAAATTAAGAAATAATTTGTTCTTTTTATAAACCACCTTGTGAAATTCTAGATTTTGCAAGGTGGTTTTTGTTGTATGAAAACAGGCATTTTAGATAAAGTTTATTAAATCTTTAAAAACAGTTTGAGTAAAATCTTGTATTTATAAATAAATAATTTAATTTTGTCTAAATATTATTCAATTTAGCATTATGAAAAAGATATCTCTTATAATTGCCTCATTAGCCCTTGTAGTTTTGGCTTCATGCAGAGGTCACAGAACTTGTCCTACGTATATGAAAGCTAATACTAATGCTCCAGTTTCTGCGAGTATTAAGTAGTAGAAATATCAATATAAATATTCATAAAAAAGCATCGTTATTTATTTAACGATGCTTTTTTTTAAGGTATTAAGTACAAAGTATTAGGTATTAAGTGCTTAATTTTCTGTGCTTAATACCTAATACTTTCTACAAACCATTAACAGCAACTACGCCAGTAATTTCAGGAACAGCTTTTTTAATAGCTTCTTCAACACCAGCTTTCATTGTCATCATCGACATTTTACAATTACCACATTGCCCTAAAAGTTCAAGTTTGGCAACCATATCACTAGTTATTTCTAGTAATTTGATATTGCCTCCATCAGCCTCCATATACGGACGAATGGTATCAAGAGCAGCTTCTACTCGTTCACTTAATGTTAGTACTTCGCTCATAATATCTTATTGTAAAAATGATTATACTTTTATATCCACTATTTTGGTTTGACCCAAACTCGCATTCCTAACTGCTACATTTTGAGCTACTTTTTGCGCTAATGCTTGGAATGCATCAGATGTTGTATCGTTACTCATTATTGCAGGGCGACCAGCATCGCCACATTCTCTAATACTTTGTACCAATGGAATTTCTCCTAAGAAATCTATTCCATAAGCATCAGCAAGTGCTTTTCCTCCGCCTTGTCCGAAAATATAATATTTATTTTCAGGTAATTCTTCAGGGGTAAAGTATGCCATGTTTTCAACTACACCAATAATTGGTACATTGATTGGGTGCTGACGGAACATTGCTAATCCTTTTTGTGCATCAGTTAATGCTACTTTTTGAGGAGTAGTTACAATAATAGCACCTGTTACAGGGATAGTTTGAACTAATGTTAAGTGAATATCGCCAGTTCCTGGAGGAAGGTCAATCAATAAATAATCTAATTCGCCCCAATCGCAATCAGAAATAAATTGTTTCAAGGCAGCACTAGCCATTGGTCCACGCCAAACAACCGCATTTTCAGCGGGAGCAAGGAAACCAATTGAAATCAATTTTACATCATATTGCTCAACTGGAATAATATAGTTTTTGCCATTTTTAACTTCAACCATTGGTTTGGCATTTTCAACACCAAACATCACAGGAATTGAAGGTCCAGTGATATCAGCATCAATCAAACCAACTTTTGCACCTTCTCTTGCCAATGCAATAGCAAGGTTTGAAGTTACAGTTGATTTACCAACACCGCCTTTACCAGAAGCTATGGCAATAATATTTTTTACATTTGGAAGTAGGGGAGAGTTGTCTCTACCTGAACTAACATTTGCTGTTAAGTTTACTGTAACTTCAAGGTTATCACCAAGTGAATTTTTAACAGCATCAATACAGCTATTGCGAATAAGTTCTTTTAATGGACAAGCTGGGGTGGTAAGTACTACGGTAAATTCAACTTTGTTGCCATTTACAGTAACATCTTTCACCATATTTAAAGTAACCAAATCCTGTTTAAGGTCAGGTTCTTGTACTGTAGAAAGTGCTTTTATTACGTCTTCGCTAGTAATAGCCATACTTTTATTTAGATTTAATAAATTTTATGCAATATACTTGTTTATGGTACAAAGTACAAGAATGTTAGTATAAAGTACAAGGTATTAAGTATTAAGTACAAGGCGTAGACAACAGGGTATTAAGTAAAATGTATTAAGTACAATGTTTATTTTTGTAAGAACCAAATAGCAATACTTAGTACCTAATACTTAGTACCTAGTACCTAATACCTAATACTAAACTCTCAATAACTTCTCAAGATGCTGATATTCAATTTCGTATTCTTCTTTAATTTGATCAAGTTTTGAATCAATTTGAGAAATGTTAGCTTTTGAATCCGTTTTTGCACCAACCAACATGATATTTTTTCGTGTATGTTCGTTTGATACAAATTCAAAAATGTGGGTAGAATATTGATTTTTTTCAAGAATCAATGCTCTCATAGCATCGGTTACCATTTCAAACTGACGTTCTTTAAAAATTCCGTACTTTAATAATGGACTTTTTTGCTCTTTACCTTTTACTTGTTGACGAACTTGTTTGTGGCAACATGGCGCACAAATAATCAAGCTTGCATTTGAGGTGATGGCTTTGAATAAAGCATCGTCGGTGGCAGTGTCGCAAGCGTGCAATGCTATGAGTATGTCAATTTGCGTATTAGGGTAGTTTTCAATGCGTTCGGCTACAAAATCAAGTCCTGTAAAACCACATTCTTGTGCAGTTTTGTTGCAAAATGAAACTAAATCCTCACGAAGTTCAATACCAGTAATTGAAACATTTAAGCCTTTTTTGTTTTTCAAAAAATCATATAAAGCAAAAGTTAAATAACCTTTGCCTGAGCCCATATCAACAATTTTAATTTCAGAAGGTAATTTTAGATCCTTCAACTGGGCTTCAATAATTTCTAAATATTTATTTATTTGGCGATATTTATCTGCCATGGCAGGGATAATTTCGCCATTTTCAGTACTTATGCCAAGCAAGTGTAAATAACTTGCATTGCTTTCGCTCCGCTTTATTTTTTCTCTATTGTGCGACAAAGAAGCAGGCTGAACTTGAGTAGCTTTACCTTTAATTAAGGTATAAGTTCCTTTAATATTCCCCAATAAATTAAAGTCGTTTTCAGAAGTAAAAAGTGTAAATGCAAGAAACTGATTAGCAATCAATGAATTGATTTCAGCTAAGCCTTCTTTGATAGAAAAGTTTTTAGTTTGGTCGTTCGTTTTAAACTTATAAGTAAAAGAAAGTTTGGTTTCATTTTTAATCAAAATAGGTCTAATATAAATATGAACCAAATCGCTTGATTTTGATTTAGGTTTACTACATTTTATTTTGATAAATGTTTTATTATCAAAACTATACTGAATTTCTTCTACAAATGAGTTAATTGCTGTCATATTGCAAATTTACCGAAATTCAATTTATTTTCTATTATGTTTTAGTTTATTTCATTTCATCTCTAATACGCTCTAATTCAATTAAATCAATTAAATCTTTAGGGCGTCCTGATTGCTTTTTGGCTTCGATTAAATGATTTAAATGTAAAAAAGGGATTTTCAAGTTATATAATTCTGCAATTGATGCTACTTGGTAACATTCATAGAATAAGGCTTGAGGAAAACCCTTTATAAATGTCATAATATCTAATTCCAGACCTGAGTTTAGTTTAATCGATGACCAACCTGGAACAAATTGCATCGTTTCAATCATCTCAAGTTTTATATCCTCATTTTTTTCTAATGCTTTTCTTAGATTTGCTCTATTTTCAATGCTATCTTCAATCCAAATATCACAATCAGCTGTAGTTCTTGAAAATCCATGTAAATTAGTTGCAAACCCTCCAACCATAATATATTTAACATTAAACAGTTGTAAATTTTGCCAAAGTTTTAGTAAACCTTCATCTAAAATATCCATATCAATCCATTTTCTTATGTGTAACTTTGGCTGATTTTAACATTTTATCAATTCGAATCAACATCATCAATTTTTCAAAACGTTGTTCGTAAATATTTAAAGGCTTATTATGTTTTTCAAAAATTGGTTTTTCCATTTTGAATAGATGTTTGTACAAAAATAATGTTTTAACTGAAATTTCGTTAAATGCTTGTTTGTTATTTGAACAATAAAAAGAAAATTGATAAAAATCTATGTTATTTAATCTAAAACTCATTAATTTAGGGTCTAATAATTATTATTAATTTAAACTAAAAATTACCGCAATATGTGGAGTAAATTAATTCAACGTTTTCTAAATATATTTAAAGCTAAAGCTAACGATGCTCTTGATAGAGCTGAAGATCCTGTTCAAATGTTAAAGCTTGCTATTGAGGAACTTGCAACTTCTGTTACTAAAGTTACTGAGTCGCTTTCAAAAGCAATGGCTAATGAAAAAGATTTAAGAAAGAAATTTGAACAATATAGATTAAGTGCTGAAAGCTGGACGCAAAAAGCTACTTACGCTTTAAAAACCAATGACGAAGAGTTGGCTAAACAAGCGCTTGCCAAAAAAGCTTTAGACCAAAAACAAGCTGAGCAATTTTATTTATTGTCTGAAAATGCTCGCAAAAATACCACATTGCTAAAGCAGCAACTAGATCAACTTAAAATTAAGTTAGACGAAGCTAAAGTGAAGAAAAATATTCTTATTGCTCAGGCTGAAAGTGCTAAAGCACAGACTGAAATTGCTCGTCAGTTAGGAGGTTTGGATAATGATGCTATGTCGAATTTTGCACGTTACGAAGAAAAAATCAATGCAATGACGCACGAAGCAGAAGCTATGAATGAGTTGATGGGTATGAACAACGAACTTGAACGTAGTTTTGTAAAACTTGAAACTGATGTTACGGTAAGTAATGAATTGGAAGAGCTAAAACGTAAATTAGCTGCTGAAAATAGCACAAGTGCAACAATTGTAATTCCTACAGAACCAAGTAAACCAGCTGAACCTCAGCAACTATCTGCACCAAATGGTAATTATCAATTACCTCCACGTACCAATATTAACTTTGACGAACAATTTAAATCACCTGATAAGAAAGATGATTTAAATAATCAAATAAATCAGTTTTTCAATAAACAATAATTTAACTAGCGTTTTAACACAAATTAAATCAAGTAATTATGGCTATCAATTTAAAAAAAGGAAGTTCATTTAATCTAACTAAAAACGAGCCAGGACTTAAGAAATTAATGATTGGTTTGGGGTGGGAATTTTTAACATCAACCACTATCGACATAGATGCATCAGTATTTATGTTAAAAGCAAATGGAAAAATTCCTGATGACGCATATTTCGTTTTTTATAACAATTTAAAATCACCAGATGGCGGAATTCAGCACATGGGCGATAACCGTACTGGTAAAGGCGAAGGTGATGACGAATTGATTTTAGCTAATTTAGCTGCAATTGACCCACAAATTACTGACATCGCAATTATTGTTACAATTCACGAAGCAGCCACTCGCCGCCAAAATTTCGGCTTATTAAAAGATGCTTACATTCGTTTATTTGATGTAGAAACTGAAAGAGAAATTCTTCGTTACGACCTTGATGCTGAGTTTACTAACAACTCAGAAGTAGAAGTTGGTCGTTTACAAAAAATAGATGGCGAGTGGAGATTCTTTGCTTCGGGCGTTGGTACAAACATTGGTCTTGAAGGTTTGGTAAACATGTTTGTAGCTTAATTAATTTTTGTAATAATGGCTGAAGAAGCAAGAAGAAAAACTGGAATTGTATTAACCAAAGGTTCTGCAATTTCATTAGTTAAAGCTGAAAAACCTTTAGAATCAGTAGCTGTTGGTTTAAACTGGGGAGCAATTCGTAAAAAAGCTTTTTTTGGTTTAGTAAGTAGTGACGAAGCAGTTGACCTTGATGGCTCGGTAACTTTGTTTGATGCAGAAATGAATCAATTAGAAACTGTTTATTACCATGTACTTCGTTCAAAAGATGGTGCTGTGGTTCACAGTGGCGACGACCGTTCGGGTGATGTCGGTGGTGATGATGGTTTCGATAATGAGGTTATTACTATTGACTTGAAAAAGATTTCAGATAAAGTACAAACTATCTATATTTATTTGAATTCTTACTCACAAATTCACTTTGGTGAAATTCCATTTACCAAAATTAGGGTTTTTGAAGGTACAAGTAAGCATGTTGAAAATGTGTTAGCTACTTTCAACTTAGGTTCAGAACCTGCTTTTAACAATAAAGTATCAATGGTGATGGGTAAACTTGAAAAGGATAACGGTAATTGGAAATTTACAGCAATTGGTCAAGCTATTCCTGCAAAAGATATAGCCCAAACAATTGATTTCTTAAAAGTAAATAAGATATAAGGAATCAAAAAAATGAATAAAAAAAGAGCTAATTATCAGCAATGGTAATTAGCTCTTTTTTTGTATTAGCTTAATGTTGCAAAACTAAAATTCATGCATTATTTCAATAATAATTGAACCCTTTTTTATCGGTTCATAATTTTGAAATTTATATCCAGAAATGAAAACCAAATGTTTGAATTCTAACTGAGTACCAACAATTAATGCAGATAAATCATGAGCTCCTGAAAACCAGTCTGCAATAATTGAAAATTTCTTTTCTATAATAGGTTGTTCAATACCTGCAATAAATGATAATGGATTTCTTCGGGTTACAATAAAATTTTTATTACCAAGGTTGTCTTTAACTGTGCTTGTGTCATAGCCAAAAAGCTCAGCCGAACCAAGGCTTAAACCAGCTGTTAATCGAGTTTTAAGTTTTGGTGTTCTTAAGCTAAACATTGCATAGCTCCATCCTCCTACAGATTTTTCATTTAAACCGTATAATACATTTTGACCGAATACAAACTTTGTTTCAGGTATGTGTACATTAATATCTATGATTTTTTTAAATCCAAATCCAACCGATTCATGAGAAACAGGAGAATTAGATAAATTACTAAATGATACAGTTAATTCAAGATTTTTTTGCACGCCGTAACAAAGAAAATTGAAACTATTCCATTTAACTTTATCATATTGCCAAGCATTTATTTGCGATTCATGGGTAAACATGATTTTACCAACAGGAGCAACATCGGCACTTGGAATACCTGCAATTAGTGATTGTGCAGAAACTTGGTTGTTTAAACCCAAAAATGTTAACAAACCTACTGCTAACATTTTGATTTTAATTTTCGTCGATTTAGGCATTTTATGATTTTATTTTTGAATTTCTGATTAATAAGTCAAAGCTCGTGTAAATACTATTTTTAGACTTCATTTTTCTAATTAATTTCTAATAACATTCTAACAAATCTGTAATTTTTCAAAATGTTGTTTTGGTTAATTTTGCTAAACAATTTAACCAACACACATTTTGGACACGCAATCAAAAAATTCTAAAGAGAGCATTGTTTGCTTGCGTTATTGGCAATGGTGCGAGCTAAATGCTTGCACTAACAACCAACACTATGGCAGTTTTATAACTCTAAACTAGGTCTAGCAGGGCATACCTGCAGCTAACATTTTGGTTTTAAATTTTATAGATTTAAACATTTTATGATTTTATTGTTGAATTTCTAATTAATAAATCAAAACTAGTGTTTGCTTTCGTTATTGGTAAAGAATATATTGGAATATCAGTGCCAAATTTAAGATGAATTAATGATTCTATGCTAGAAAATAGTAAAGATTTTGTTTGTGCAGTAATTACTGTATTAACTGTTTTTACAATTTCATTGTTTTCTAAATGATAGTTTATATTGTCAATGTCAACTGAAGCATTTGCAATTAATTTTGATTTAAGTAATTCAAAAACAATTTCTTCTGCATTTGAAGATTGGTTTATAATAAATACAATTGTTATAATTTGTTTGTTTTGTTTAATAAAACCTCCCTTGTTTGTTTACTACAGGGAGGTTTTATGTTTGTTTATTAGTGAATCACATATTTCACATCAGATACAATACAAATTCCGCTTATTTTTTTAAAGAACAATTTTAACTCTGGAACTATAGCTAACACTTGTTCTTCATCGCAAACGGTTACTATCATGGTGTTTTTAAATACGTCATTTAAGTCGTAACCATGTTTTTCCCCTCTTTGACCTTTGCCAGTTACATCACCAAATATGGTGTAACCTGTAACACCGTGTTTTTCAATGATTTCAATTACCGTTTCAATAGATCTCTTTTCGGTAATTATTTCTATTTTTTGAGCATTTTTCATAAGTCAATCTATTTAGATTTATACAAAGTGTTGAATCAATGAGTAATACAAAGGAATTCCTACAATTACGTTAAAGGGGAAAGTAATGGCTAATGACATTGGCACATATACTCCAGGGCTCGATTGTGGTACTGCTACACGCATTGCTGCTGGTACTGCAATATACGAAGCACTTGCACATAATACAGTAAACATCAAAGCATCACCGTGCGACATTCCTACAAATTTTGCTATTGTAATTGCGATACTTGCATTAAATAATGGGAACAATATCGCAAAAACTAATGAAAGAAAGCCTGTTTTTTTCAACTCTTTTAATCGACGAGCTGCTACTAATCCCATATCTAACAAGAATAAACAAAGCACACCTTTAAATATATCTCCAGTAAATGGTTTTACAGATTCATACCCTTTCTCTCCGCAAACAAAACCAATAACCAAACTTCCAAGAATTAATACTATTGAGCCTTCAGTAAATGCATCTTTAATAGTATGCCCAATTGAATTTTGAGGTTGATTATCATCTTCTTTGTAATACATTTTATGCAAAACCACCGCTGCAATTATTGCTGGCGATTCCATCAATGCCATTGCTGCCACCATGTGACCACCAAAATCTACATGATTGCTTTGCAAAAAAGCTACTGCAGTAATAAATGTTACTGCACTAACCGAACCATAAGTTGCTGCCAATGCGGCTGCATTGTGTACTCCATATTTTTTCTTCAAAATAAAGAAAGCATATATCGGTACTATCGCAGACATTGCCATTGCCAAACCTAGTACTGCAAGTACATATCCATTAAATCCACTTTTGGTTAATTCAGCTCCTCCTTTTATACCTATTGCAAATAATAGATATAATGAGAAAAATTTTGGTAACGGTTGCGGAATTTCAAGATTTGATTTTACCGAGATTGCTAATAATCCTAAGAAGAAAAACAGCACAGGCGGATTTAAGAAGTTTTGGAATAAATCAAGAGGATTCATAATTATTAGTATTTAAGTGTTGCTACTTTGGTTAATTGTAAAACTTTACGCCGCAATAGTAATACTATTATTTTGATAATTAAAACTATTATTAATAATTTTTTTGTATCTTTATCAAAATTTAATAAATATTAAAATAGGGTTAAAAAATACATTACTATGAACTGGGGTGTCGATATAAAAATCAATGAAAAATTGTATTTGAGAGAGCCTAAAAACTCTGAATTAGGTAGGAAAATTATAGTTCAAGGAATAATAATGATTGAAAGCATTGGCATTGAAGACTTTACTTTCAAGAAATTGGCTAACGAAATAAAAACAACAGAAGCAAGTATATATCGATATTTTGAAAATAAGCAGTTGTTTTTACTTTATGTATTAAGTTGGTATTGGCAATGGCAGGAGTATTTAATTGTTTATAAAACAAATAATATTACTGACCCATTAAAAAAGATAGATATTGTTCTAGATGTTTTATTGCTTAGAACCGAAGAAAATGCAGAAGGTGGCTTAGATGTTGACAAAAAAATACTGCACATGCTAGTAATTAAAGAATCATCAAAATCATATTTAAACCACCAAGTGAAAAAATACAATGAATCTGAATTTTTTAAGCCATATAAGGATTTGAGTAAACGTATTGGTGGGATTATTAATGAAATTAATCCTGAATATAAATTTAGTAGAAGCTTAACAACTACTTTGCTTTTAATGTCCAGAAATTTATATTTTTTTGAGGAAAATTTACCTTCATTGACTGAGACTTCTTTTAATAAAAATAATTTAGAGGATCAAACCAAAGCCTATTTGATGCACTTAATTATGAGTGCTGTGGTTATAAAGTAATTTGCAAATTGCTAGTAGTCTCTGTCATTTCGAGGGAAGAAGAATCTTATAATTTTGAATAAGTAAATATGATTCCTCGTGCTTCGGAATGACAAAATGATTGATTTAAAATTAAACAAATAACAAATAATTGTTATCTTTTAAAGCAAAAAACTTTATAATTAATATATTTTCAGTCAAACAAATCCTCACCTAAATTCCTCTCAATCATTTCTTGAATAATAATTTTTTGATGATAATGTTTTGTATTGTGCAGATTATGAATTAATTGAGATTCATATTTTACAGGAATTACAAAAGTAGTATCGTGTCTGTATAAATCCATTGAAGTAATATATTGTTCATTAATACCAGTTTCTTCAATTAAAAATGCCTTTATTGATTGCAATGTATGTTCTTTTTTTGAACCCAAATTGATACTAAACTTTTTTGTTTGCAGAATTTCGTCTTTATTAATTTCTACTTGAAGTTGAATTGGTTCAAATTTGATTTTTAAGGCATCTTCAAAATCATCTTTTTGAAATAATTCATCTTGTTGCAATAAAATGATTGAATTTCCGGTTTTACCTGCTCGGGCTGTTCGTCCGCTACGGTTTACATATTGTGCTTCATTATCAGGCAAATGGAAGTGTATTACAAAATTTAATTCACTCACATCAATTCCTCTTGCAGCAATATCGGTTGCAATCAATATTTGAATTCTGCCATCTTTGAAAGCTGTCATTACTTTGGTTCTTTCAAATTGAGACAAACTACCGTATAAACAATTCGTTTTTACTTCAAAACCAGCCAATTGCTGACTTAATAACTTGGCTGCTGCTTGAGTTCTGCAAAAAATGATACCACGATCAGTAGGGTGCTTAGAAAGATACGTTTTTAAATATTCTAATTTATAACCGTATTCATAAGCAATTAGTTGGTGTGCAATATTTCGGTTTACAAACTCTTGAGGTTGAATTTTTACTTCCTCCACATCTTCTCCTAAAAATTGTTTGCTGATATTTTTTATCTCATTTGGTAGTGTTGATGTAAATAAAAATTTACGAACATGAAGTTTGCATAATTTCAATACACGGTCAATATCAGGTTTGAAACCCATATTGAGCATTACATCAGCTTCGTCTAAAACAATGAATTTTAAATAATTAAGGTCAATTGCTTTGCGAGCAACTAGGTCAAGTAATCGGCCTGGTGTAGCTACAATGATATGTTTTGGTTTAAGTAATTTTTCAATTTGTTCTTCAATTTTTTTGCCACCATACACCGCTTCTGTATGCAAACGAACAATATATCTCGAAAATTTAAATAAATCTTTGGCTACTTGTTGCCCTAATTCACGAGTTGGGACAAGTACCAATAATTGCGTTTGTTGTAATTGAGGTTCGAGTTGTTGTAAAAGTGGCAAACCAAAAGCAGCAGTTTTACCTGTTCCTGTTTGAGAAATAGCAAGTAAGTTATTTTTTTTGTTTAGTATAAATGGAATAACTTTTTCTTGAATTTCAGATGGTTGGGTAATATTATTTTCCTCCAATGATTTTAAAAGGTAATCATTTAATCCTAATTTAGAAAAACTCATAAATCTTACTTGGTTATTTTTTTACGAATTTACAATTTCTTAAACGCAATATCCTATTATACTATTTTTTTTATACTTTTGAAAAAAAGATAAATAATTATGGAAATGAATTTTATTGCAATTTCGGTTGCATCAATAGTTCCCCTGGCAATGGGATTTGTTTGGTATAACCCAAAAGTGTTAGGAACTGCATGGTTAAAATCTGCTGGAGTCACTGAAGAATCAATGAAGGGTGCTAATATGGGATTGATTTTTGGTTTGTCGTTTTTGTTTAGCATTATGCTAGCATTTACCTTACAGCCAATGGTAATTCATCAATTTGGATTATTTTCTATGCTTGAAAATCAACCAGGAATGCATGACAACCCAATCACTAACACCGATTTCCTGACTATGATGGCGAAATATGGAACAAACTTTAGAACCGTTAAACATGGTATTTTACATGGCGTTTTGTTAGGTGTATTCTTTGTTTTACCAGTTTTAGGTACTAATGCTTTATTTGAAAGAAAAGGATTTAAATATATTTTTATAAATGTTGGCTATTGGACACTTAGTTTTGCTATAATGGGAGCAATATTGTCAGCATGGATTTAAAAAAAAATATTTCAAATAATATTTAATACGGCACAAAAATTGTTATTAAAAGTGTCTTGTAAATTTTAAAACCAAAATGGCTATTACATTAAAGAAAGGTTCCTCGTTTAACTTAAGTAAAAACGAGCCCGGTCTCAAAAAATTAATGATTGGATTAGGTTGGGAGTTTTCTTCAACCACTATGTTAGATTTAGATGCATCAGCTTTTATGTTGAAAGCAAATGGTAAAATTCCAGATGATGCATTCTTCGTTTTTTATAATAATTTAAAGTCGCCAGACGAAAGTTTACAACACATGGGCGACAACAGAACTGGAAAAGGGGATGGCGACGATGAGCTTATTTTAGCGAATCTTACTTTGGTTGACCCACAAGTAACTGAAATTGCAATTGTTGTAACTATTCACGAAGCGGCAGTTCGTCGTCAAAATTTCGGTTTACTTAAAGATTCTTACATCAGGATTTTTGATGTTGAAACGGAGAGAGAAATTTTGCGTTACGACCTTGATGCTGAATTTGGTAAAAACACTGAAGTTGAATTCGGTAGATTACAAAAAATTGAAGGCGATTGGAGATTCTTTGCTTCTGGTATCGGTACAAACATTGGTTTGGAAGGACTTGTAAATATGTTTGTTGAATAGGTTGTAAGACTGAAGATTTTGCTTAATAAATTAAAAATCCACTTGATGAAAATTGAGTGGATTTTTTATGAAATATGTAATGGTATTTCATGAGGTTCTAAAAGAAGATGTAGGTTTTTAAATGCAGGATCAATTTTCGTTTTTAATATAATTTCTAATCTACCTAATTTCTTTTTAGGTTCCTTTTTGTTAAGCATATTTTGTTGATTTTCATTACCATAAAATTTCCGTTATGTAACGTTTTACACAAAAATAAAGTTTATTTTAAAAATATTCAAAATCAATTATTTTTAAATATTTGCATTGATTGTTTATGTTTTTACATGTAAGGTCAAAAAAAACTACAAGATTCTTTACCCAAAAATTACTCAAAAATCAATAAATACTTTTCAATACGCAATTTTTTATTTGAATTGTGCAATTTATAAGTATTTAATTCTGCTCATTTTTTAATAACTTGCAACAAGTTTTTGTGTGTATAATGAACGAGCAAGTAAGAAAAAAAATAACGGTTATAACTTTGGTAATTGCTATCTTGTTAGGTAGTTTTTTTACCTTAAAATGGTGGCTTGGTGGCAGGTCGGTTCAGGGCTGGTCGTTTATTCCTGCGAATGCATTGTTGGTTGTTGAAACTTCTTCGCCTTTAGCGGAATTAGACAATTTGAAGCAACAATCATTTTGGCCTCTGTATTCGCTTACCACTTTCGGAAATAATTTACAACAACGTGCTGATTATCTAAACAAAATGCTTGCAAACTCTGGCGAACAAAATGCCATGTTTCAAGATAAAAAAATGCTTATTTCTCTGCATGTTACAAGTAAAAAGAATATTGATTTTTTATTTATTGCCCCAATAGCATCAAGTACAGATAGAGATGTACTTGGAAATATTACCGAAAAATTCAGAGCTAATAATGGCATTCGCTATGCAACTCGTGAATTGGATGGTTTTGAAATTCAAGAGTTTACAGATAAATTAACTCGTGAAACTTTTTCATATATTGTTCACAAAAACTTTATAATTGGAAGTTTTACTGGTTATTTGGTTGAAGATGTAATCCGTACTATCAAAGCTGGCGACAAAGCATCATTTGCACCAATGCACGAAGCTTTGTTTAAAAAAGGTGAAAACAAGGCGATTTCAAATGAGTCGAATATTTACCTTAATTATGAACAATTTACAAAATATGCAAGCTATTTAGTTACTGACGAATTCGGTACTAACTTCGCTTTTATTGCTGATTTAGTAAAAGTAAGTGGTTTGGCAAACAAAAAGAATCACAAACAATTGCAATTTAGTGGTTATTCTGCGGTAAGTACCACTGGCGGAATCGACTTTTTAAATGTATTTAAATGGCAAACTGCACCCAAACCAACTGTTCAAAACTTAATTCCAAACAATACAGCTTATGTTTATTATTGGGGTTTTGAAAATGGTAAAAATTTGCGAACATCCTTAAACGAATACTGGATTGCGAATCAAAAACCAATTGCTTGGGCCGAAACCAACAGACAACACCATCTGGATATCAGTAATTTTTACAATTGGTTTGGCAAACAAATAGCGTATATCGGTTTTGAAACCCAACATGGAAACGAAATTGACAAAGCTTTGTTAATTCAAGCTTCGGATGTGGTTCGTGCTTACGAAGATTTAAACAGAGTTTCAGGATTGTTGGGTGGAGTTGTGCATGCATCTTCAGTTGATGGCTCCCCAGAAATTAGAAAAATTGCAATTACTGAATTCCCTTCTCGTTTGTTAGGAGTTCATTTTAAGGGTTTTACAGAGTGTTATTATGCTCGTGTGCAAGATTTTATTGTTTTTGCTAACCATCCAGATAATATTTTGCATGTTCATAATAGTTATTTAAAAGAAGATGTTTGGAGCAAAACTCCTCAAAATCAAGCATTGTTTGCTTCCTCAGCACAAGCTGGCAATGTTACTTTGGTAGCAAATTCAAGTAAAATATGGCCATTTATCCAAACTAATTTAAATCCATTACATGTTAAATCTGCCACTGATTGGGAAAAACAATTGAAATCATTTGAATTGCTTTCATTGAGCTTGACCAATATGGGAGATAAAATTGCTACAAACTTACATTTAACTTTCCAAACCCAAAAAATAGTATTGGCTCAAGCTGATTCTTTGGCTCCTGCAACAGCCGAGGAAGATATTGCGCAAGATGTAAAAACTGTAAATATTGGAACTTTGGTAAACCAACCAGTACTTAACCCTATAAATATCAATGAAATAAATACAGATTATTTTGTACAAGGAGCAAACAATGTATTGTATTGTTTTACAAATAATCACGAAAAAGTTTTTGAAAAACCACTTGATAGTCCGCTAACAAGTGAAATTTATGCCTTAGATTTTAATCATTTTGCATTTTCAACCAATGCAAAAGTGTATATTATTGATAGAAAAGGAGATAATTTTAAACAATATCCTGTAAGTTATTCAGGTAATTTGGCTGATTTATCGGTGCTAGATTATGATAAATCTCGCAATTACAGATTGTTTGTAACTGATAAAAGTGGAACTGTATTTTTACTTGATAAAACAGGTTTAGTACCATCAACATGGGTAAATTTAAAGTATAGTTCAGCTTTAACATCATCATTTAGCCATGTAACATTAGGCGGAAAAGATTATTTATATTTTCTTGAATCGGTAGGAAATTTACATGTAATCACCAGAAAAGGAGAAGCTTATCCTGGATTTCCAGTTCGCTTAGGATCTCGTACCTCAAGTGGAGTAGTGGTTGAAAAAGGTACAAGTGCAGAAACCTCAATTATGAGAACCATAACCAATGATGGTATATTTTATATGCATAATTTTTTAGGTAAACAATTGCTGAAAAAACAGTTAGTTCGCCCAAGTAAAGCGAGTCAGTTTAAAATACAAACTGCTAGTAATAACCAAGCGATGTTTGTAATCACTTGCGCTGATGAATCGCAAATTCAGGTAATTGACCATAATTTGGCTACTTTATTTACTATACCAGTTACGGGTGGATTAAAATCAAAAGTTGCATATTATCATTTTGGAGCTGACAAAGCATTTTATTTAGTTTATTCACCTGATGGAACCACATTGTTGTATGATTCAAAAGGAAATATAGTAGATAAAAAAGCCTTCAACGCTAGTGGAATGCCACTGCTTCGTGAAGAAAACGATGAAATTCAGTTAGTTATTCCTCAAATGAATGTGCTGAATGTGAAGGGGTTTTGATTGGCTGATTTTCTTAAAAGATTTCCAAGGTTTTTGAAACCTTGGAGGTCTAATCAATTTGTACCATAATTAACTTTTAACCTAATTCCAAACACTCACAATCTCCCCACAAGTATAATAAAAAGTCTCATAAAATATAGACTTGAATTTAGTAGAAAAAGAACGATACATTGTAGTTTTTGTCGGTGAAGGTAATGAGTTTATATTTAGGTTTTTAGCAAAATTACTGGCTCGTTTCATGTGTAAAGGGTCTGAAACTAACAACGCTGATTTATAACCTAATGAATCCATAATTTTTTTAGCTTCAATCAAGTTTTCAATTGTATATTTTGAATGTTTTTCAATTAAAATGACATTTTCAGGAACACCTTGGCTTATTAAATATCGTTTTGCAATTTCACTTTCAGCATATTTTTGACCAACGCCAAAACCTCCCGTTACAATTATCTTGTCAACTAAATGTTTATCAAACAAATACTTGCTATGATTTATTCTTTCTCTAAATATCTTCGAAATTTTTCCATTTGCAGTACCAGCACCTAACACAATAGCTACATCTGATTTAGTTTCATAATATTGATGTGAGAATTTGAAAATTAATATTGCATTGAAAATGAAAAATATTGCAAATGCAATGGTTGAGAATATTAATATTTTATACCATTTTTTCATCAATTCAAATCTTTATGAAATTTTGATTTTACATCATCAATTTACAATAATCATTAACAATAATAGAGAAATATATTTTTGTATTTCAACTTTCCCCACATTTTATGATTTAAATCTTGATTTTGTATTTAAAAATTGATTTACTTTGTGGTTGAGATGAAAAAGGTAAATAAATATGGTTCTTTAGTTTTAATCACTGTGATGATTTTCACGATGATTGCTAATCCTATTTCGTACCTTAAGTTCAAATTGAATCAAGAATATATTGCTAAAGTGCTGTGTGTGAACAAGTCTCGCCCAGAGTTAAAATGTAATGGACACTGTTATTACATGAAAAAGTTCGCAAAAGCACAAAAAGAAGAAGCGTCAGCCAAAAAAATGCTTGAAAATGTAGCTGGCTTTGTACTTTATTTTTCTGAAAACAATACTTTTACTTTTATTAATCATGCTAACGAAATTCAACACATTTCTGTGTTAAAACAATTATCTCTACAAAATTATTTTTCAAATACTATCCAACCTCCTCGGATTTAGTATTTTATAATTATTCCATTCTTAAAGCTTTGTGGGTTTAATATTTTATCTGTTTGGTAAAATATTAAATAAATGTTGCTGGTAAGGTTAGCGAATACTGTCATTTCGACAAGCTCAATGACCGTTTTCGAGTTTACACAGCTAATCAATTAGAGTTTTGTTACTCGAAAAATATCATTTACGGTTGCTGAGCCTGTCGAAGCATGAGTAAATGTTATTTTTCGCACAATCAAATTTCGGAATGGCATAAACACTTACAACTCATCAAGGTTTTATCTAAATCTTGATAATCAATTCCTTATTCAAAAATCCTATTTGTCATTATTGACATAATTATATATTATTTCATGAAAAATATATTTACTCGTAAAGCCATTGTAGGCTCATTAGTAGCTGGTTTAGCTTTGGTTTCGTCACTTGCAGAAGCTCATTTTGGTTCAAAAGGTCCATTTGGTGGAACTGTAACAACTTCTATTGTAGTTAAAAAACAAAATCAATCTGCGGATTCTATTGTATTTGTAGGAACTGCAAATGGTGGGGTTTATTCAACATCAAACTTAACTTCATGGACTGCTCGCCCTGTAGGTTTAAAATCAGGCAAAATTACAGCATTAGCGCACACTGGCAAACTTTTAATTGCAGGTACTGCTGATAGTGGAGTGTTTGTTTTCACAGGTTTTACTGGAACTGATAGATTTTGGAGAAAGAAAAACAAAGGTTTAACTAACTTAAAAATCACAGCTTTAGTTGCTGTTGATGATAACACAATTTTTGCAGGTACAAATGGTGGTGGCGTTTTTAAATCAACCGATAAAGGTGAAAACTGGGTTGCCGTTAATAATAAAAAAATACATCATTTAGAAATTACAGGTTTAGCTAAAAAAGGAAATCGTGTATTTGTACTTGGTGAAGGTGTGTGGGCTACTGATGATTTAGGTGCTACTTGGTTTGATTACAATGATGACAATACTCGTCACATTGATGGTTCAAACGAAATTTCATACAATGCAACTACTAATGAATTATTTGTTGTAAATAATGATGGTGTTTTCAAAACTACAGTTAATGCAGATACAATTTCAAGTTATTCAATTGCAACTACAGGTATACCTTCAGGAATTGTAATTAATGGAATTTCTAACAATGGAGCAAACTGGTATTTGTCTACTAATCAGGGTGTTTATACTTCTCCATCAAATGCTATTTCATGGACAAGCATGAATGCTGGTTTAACAACTTTAAACATTAACACAGTTGCTCCAATTGGCACAACGTTAATTGCAGGTTCAACACAAATTGGTATTTTCTCGGTTAAATCTCCAACTACAACTTGGTCATTATTCAATAATGGTTTCAATAATATCAAAACTTATTCTGTAGCAACATCTGATTCTATTGCAGTTGTAGCTAATGAATTTGGGGTATTTGTAAGTAGAAATATTATTAGAGCTACTATAATTCCTTATGAAAAATCAGTGAAAGGTTTAACAGATAGTTTAAATGTAAATGATATTATTTTCGCTGAAAAATATCTTGTTGCAGCTACAGTAAATGGAGGTGTATTTGTAAGTGCTGATACAGGAAAAACTTGGAATTCATATAATTCAGGTTTATCAACATTGAATATTAAAAAGCTGTATTATTCAAATGGAAATGTTTTTGCAATAGCAAATAATGGAGGTTTAAATGCAATTGATATAAAATCAACTTATCCAGTATGGGTTGATATTACATTAAATTTAGGATATATCAATGCTGAAATTTCAAGTTTATCATTCTTTGGAGATAAAATTCTAGCAACAACCAGAACACATGGTGTATTTGTAAAAACATTATTTTCAAGTTCTTGGATTGCTCAAAATACAGATTTATCTAATTTAGATGTAACATCAAGTACCGTTTGGTTGAATAAAATATTAATTGGCACCAATGGAAATGGTGTATTTGTTTCAGATACAGCTTCAATTTTTTGGAATAAAACATTAACTCGCCCAGTAGGTGAACATACTGATTCTGTTGATAACCAATTTAATGCAGATTATATTCAATCGTTATTAACCAATGATGGTTTTGTATTTGCAGGTTACAAAGGCGGTTTGTTTGCTACTTATGATGGTGGAAAAACATGGGTTCCAGGTGGAAATCAATTTAACATTCCAACATATTCAAACTATAACAAAATTTCTATTGCTGCAGGAAGAGTATTTGTAACAACAGATAACAATAGTGTTTACTCAAATGCTTTGTCTGAATTGCCAACAATACCAACAGCAATTGAAAATGAATATGTTGCATCTTCAGTTTCAGTGTATCCAAATCCAAATAATGGTAAATTCACAGTGGCTGACGATGTAACAGAAATTACGATTTATGATTTATCAGGAAAATTGTTAAACACTTTTGTTTCAACAAATGTTACTGTTGAGTATCCAAAAGGTATCTATATTTTGAAAGCTAAAACTAGCAAAGGCTTAGCTACTCAAAAATTAGTTATTGAGTAAATAAATAGACTTAAGATATAAGACATAAGACGTAAGATTTTAATTATCTCATACATTTTATGTCTTAAGTCTTTTGTCTTAAGTCTTATGTCTAATAAAAGATGAAAAAACTATTATACTTATTGGTAATTTTATTGTGTGGATATTTACTTTCCTGTAAACCAGAGAAAAAAGATAATTTACCTGTAAATCCTAATCCATCAGCTTATTCATTTTCTACACCAGTTTACTATGGAGATTATCAAATTCCTCAAAATAATACTACAACCAACGAAGGTGTAGCACTTGGCAAAATGTTATTTTATGAAAATATGCTTTCAGGAGATAACACGATGTCATGTTCATCTTGCCATAATCAAAAAACTGCATTTACAGATACTAACAGATTCAGTACCGGAATTGATGGAATAAAAGGTACACGTAATTCAATGGCTATTTCTAATGTGTTGTGGCAAAAATCTTTCTTTTGGGATGGACGCTCACCAAATTTAGAAGTTCAAGCTTTAGATCCAATTCTGAATCCAATTGAATTGCATCAGTCTCTTGATAAAGCCGTTGCTAAATTACAATCTTCTTCGGTTTATCCTGCCATGTTTAAAAAAGCCTTTGGTTCTGATGTAATTACACCTGAAAATATAGCCAAAGCCATTGCCCAGTTTGAAAGAACGTTAATTTCGGCCAATTCAAAATATGACAAATATTTACGTGGCGAAGTGCAACTTTCAGAAAGTGAAAACAGAGGTAGAATTTTGTTTTTTACGCATCCTTCGCCAGAAAATGGTTTAAGAGGAGGTAATTGTGGCGATTGCCATACGGGAAATTTAGCAGGAAATGGCTCGTTCCATAACAACGGACTTGATTCTGTTTTTACGGATATTGGTTTAGAAGCGGTTACAAAATCTGTTTTTGATAGAGGTAAATTTAAAACGCCATCATTAAGGAATATAAGTTATACAGCTCCTTACATGCACGATGGTAGATTTAAAACTTTAGAAGAGGTACTAAATCATTACAATGGTAAGCTAAAAACAAGTTTAACACTTGATCCATTAATGTCGGCAACCAATGAAGTTGGTGGTAAAACCTTATTACTCACTGACCAAGAAAAGAAAGATATTATCGACTTTCTTAAAACATTGAACGACGAAGAATTTATTAATAATCCAAAGTTTAGTAAATGAGTTGTTAGTTTTCAGTAATTGATGATAATGAACTTATTAAATCAATTCTATTATTGGTACATAAAAACTGAAAACTGACAACTGATTACTGAAAACTACCCAAATATTATGAAAAAATTCCTTATATCCATATTTGTTTCTTTAGTACTTCTTTCTTGTAAAGTGGACAAAGAAATAGCACCAACAAGTGGAAATTTAAAAGTTAAATTCGACAACGTAGTTGGTACGGCAGATTTAAAATTAAATACCGAAAAATACACCAACGCAAACGTTGATACATTTTCGGTTAGCATGTTTAGATATTATGTTTCAAATGTAAAATTGAGACGTAAATCGGACCAAACTTGGGTTAAATTGCCTGTGACTTACAACTTAATTGAAGAAGGAGTAAAATCTGAATTTTCATTTTCAAATGTTGCCGCCGCTGATTATGATAAAATCCAGTATGTTATCGGACTTGATAGTGCTACTAATTTTGGTTCTAATTTCAATGGTGATTTAAATAAGTCAAAAGGGATGTATTGGGAATGGACAAACGAATTTGTGTTTTTTAAATTTGAAGGAAATTATTTCTCTAACTCTCAACAGGGACTAATTTTTCATGTAGCAGAATTAGATAATTTAAAAACAATAGAATTGCCAATAACTAATTCAATATTAGGAGGTAAAACTTTAGTTTTAAATATTAAAGTAGATGTAGCAAAAGTTTTTGATTCGCCTAATAAAATTAATTTTGCTACAACAAGTAATGTTATGATGGGGACAAAAGCAACTCAAATTGCTGATAATTATAGTAATATGTTTAGTTTGAATTCGTCCGTGTATGAATAATTAAAATATTTTTCTGAATAAAAAAACAATATTTGCAACAATGTTGCAAATATTGTTTTTTACTATTACTTTTGAAAAAAAAATAATTCATCTATGAAAACAAATAGAAATATATTTCTTTCAATTGTATTTGCAATTTGTGCTTTAATTTCATCATGTAAAAAAGATGAACATGGTCCACATGACGATCATGACCATAGTGAAAATGAGATAATTACAACCGTTCAAATTGCTTTTAAAGATTCTGCATCAAATGCAGTATTGACTTATAGATGGGAAAATTTAGGTGGTTTTGGTTTAGGCTCAACTTCAACTGTTGATACTATTAAATTGTCGCCAACTAGAACATATTTTGCAACAGTTTTATTGTTAAATAAAACGAATCCTGCTGATGTAGATACTATTTCAAATGAAGTAATGCAACTTAAAAACGAGCATCAGTTTTTTTATGCTACTACAGGGGCTAATTTAACAAGCTCGTACTTAAGTACAGATGTGGATGCTAATGGTGTACCACTTGGGTTATTTCCAAAATTTGTGACTGGCATTGCATCAAAAGGAAACCTAGAAGTAGTGTTGAAACACCAACCAAATGTAAAACCTAAAACCGGACAAGGAGATAAAAATCAAGGTTCTACAGATTTAAATGTTACTTTCCCTGTGGAAATAAAATAGAGATTTAGGTTTAAATAATTTTTCAAAGCCGAAAGTATTGATTTTGTACTTTCGGCTTTTTTTGTTTGAATAATTTAATTAGAATTGTAAATATATTTTATTCCATTATTTAATTATGAACCATTTAAAAGTTATATTGTGGGTATTATTTTGGTTCGTATTTAAACCAATTTTTGCACATCAAGATATTTATGCTATTGAAAATTATGGCAATGTTAAGGTTAAAATTAGTTCATATAGTTTTGATTTAGAGGAAGTAAATAGAAGTTTTATAATTGCACAATTAGTTCAAAAACTTTCAATTCAGTTAAATAATAAAGATAGTATATATTTAGATTTTGATCATTCTTATATGTCTGAATGTAAATCAGCTTATTTTCTTTCTTATGGAATTAATAATCAAAATTTGAATGTAGATGATGACAAAAATATTTCTTTTGAGAAAGCGATTAGAAGTAATACTATTATTTTAAAAAGTATATCCTATTCATTTGATGAAAAAAGTATTCTAAAATTAATTGAATTTGCAATACTTAATAAGAATTATATCAATACAACTCAAAGAGTTTGTGCTTATAAATCAGAGTATTATAATTATAATATTGTTAGTTTAGATACTAATGAGACTAAAACTGTTTTATTTAATGAAAGTAGTTTGCTTCAAAAAGAAATATTGTCAAAAATTATTGAACGTCCTAATCAAAATTTCAAATCTGGAATTAGTTATAAATTTGAAAACGGTAATTTTTATTTATTTAATAGAAACTCATTAGGTAAAGATTCATCTTTCATGTATCTCAAAAATATATATTTAATGAAGGAGGTTGTTAAAATTAAGAATACTCAAATTGTCGCTGTATTTGAGTCTGATACAGTATTTTATTTTGTTAATAGGAATGTAAAAACCAATCAATTGTTTGTTTCTAAAAAATATATTTTAAAACATTGTGAGTATAAAGAACCAATTCATGTTTCTAAGTTTAAAAGGAACACTTTAAAAGTTAGTACTAATTTTTTTCATAATTTTTGTACTAAAGTTGACTATATTTATTTTTATGAAAAAGATGAGCTCGTTTTAGTTGATAATAAATAATAATAATTCCCTTGAATAAAATACCTGTAACCATACTTGTTGGCTTTTTAGGAGCTGGCAAAACAACTTTGTTAAATCATATTATTGCATCAAATTCTGATGAAAATATTGTTGTGATTGAAAATGAATTTGGGGAAATAGGTATTGACAAAGGTTTGGTTGTTGGGGTTGATAACAAGGTTTTTGAGTTAAATAATGGTTGCATTTGCTGTAATTTAAATGACGATTTGCTCGAATTACTTTCTCAAATTGTGGAGAAAAATGTAGCAATGACGCATTTAATTATTGAAACTACTGGCATGGCCGACCCAGGTTCGGTTATTTTAAATTTTTTACATAATGAATCAATTCAAAGTCAGTTTAAATTAAATGCTGTAATTGCATTGGTTGATGCTCAATTTGTAGAGCAACAACTTGAAAATCAAATTGAAGCCGTAAAGCAAATTTCATTGGCAGATATTATTTTGATAAATAAAATAGACAGTGTTGAACCTTATCAAATTGATGTAGTTAAAAATATAGTTACACGATTAAATGCACAAGCTCAAATTTTTGAAACTACTTTTGGTAAATTAAAAGATATTGATTTGTTAAATTTAAATACTTTTGATGCTGATATTGTTAATGAAACACTAAATAAAAAAGTTGTTCCCAACTCAAGGTTTGTAGTAAATAAAACTTCATTAAGCGAAAAACCGCAAGCCTCAATGTTGTTACCCAAAACTGTGAAACATAGTAATGTTACTAGTTTTTCATTTATAATACCCGAACCACTTGATTTTATGAAATTTGAAATGTGGGTAAATCTTATTTTTAATCTTTATCCAAATCAAATTTATAGAATGAAAGGAGTCTTGAATTTTCAACATTTTGAGCAAAAAGTTATTTTTCAGTCTGTTTATAATCAGCAATTTAGCACACAAGGCGACTTATGGGCTGACACCGAATCAAGAGAATCACGCTTAGTAATTATTGGTAATAGTTTAAACAAACAAATGTTTTTAGATTGTATTGAGCAAATAATAGTTGTTGAATAATGTCGTTTTTGTATAGTTGGGTATGCAAAATGTGTTAAAAATGTATATTTGGATATGCAAAATAAATTAATAATGTATAGTTGCTTATGCATTATTTTGTAACTTTGCATAGTTAAATATGCAATTATGTTAGATGCTTTATTTTATAAATCAGAATTATTAGTTAGGAAACATGCTAAATTGCCTAAAAGAGGTATTTTTAATTCCATACATTGGGAATCGAAACTCATTGGCATAAAAGGTGTTAGAGGAATTGGTAAAACAACAGTGTTGTTACAAAGGTTGTTTGATTTGAAATTGCCAGCAAATGAAGCCATTTTTATTTCTTTAGATGATTGGTTTTTTACACAACATACATTGGTAGAAACAGCAGAATATTTTATAAAGCAAGGAGGGAAGTATCTCTTTATAGATGAGGTTCATAAATATCAAAATTGGGCATTGCAAATAAAAAACCTTTATGATTTTTATGATTTAAATATTGTATTTACAGGTTCAAGCATTATTGATATTGCAAAAGAAGAAGGCGATTTGAGTAGGAGAGCAGTGATGTATCAAATGTATGGTTTGTCGTTTAGAGAGTATTTGAATATTGAATATAATTTTAATTTTAAAGAGCTATCGTTGGCTGAAATAACTAGTACAAGTAGTATTAGTTTTGCCGAAAATTTCCCTGTAGATTTTAAGCCTTATAAATACTTTTCAGAATACTTAAAAAGTGGGTATTATCCTTTTTTTAAGGAAGGAAAAGATGTGTATTACAATAAAATTCAGCAAGTTATTCGTCAAGTGATAGAGTATGACATGGCTGAACTTAAAGGATTTGATATTCGCAATGCAAAGAAAATGTTGCAATTGTTGGGAGTAATTGCACAAAATGTTCCTTTTAAACCTAATGTGCAAAAGTTGGCAGAAAAAATGGATATGAACAGATTGACGCTACAAAATTATTTAGTTTTTTTGATGGAAGCCAATCTGATAAATTTACTTTATCCTTCAGGGATCAGTACTGCTGTTTTGCAGAAACCTGAAAAAATTTATTTTGAAAACACCAATTTAGCTTACGCTTTAGGTGGAGATACCAATATTGGTACTATTCGTGAAACTTTTGTTTTTAATCAATTGAAGCAACAGTTTTCGATTACTTCTTTTGCACAAGGTGATTTTTTAGTTGATAATAAATTCGTATTTGAAGTTGGAGGAAAAAGCAAATCTAACAAACAAATAGAATCTTTTCCGGATAGTTTTAGAGTGTTAGATGATTATGATTTTACCTCAATTAAAAATGTGATTCCAATATGGTTACTTGGTTTTTTATATTAAAACAACGACAATTGGTTCATCGCTTTTTTCGGTTTTGATTGTTTAATGGTAATAACTTTATCGTTGTGGAATATTTTACTCACGTTGGTAACATTGGCTTTGGTGATTCTGATTTCACCGTTTTTGTCCATTGTTCTTACTAATTCTATGTCACAAGTAATGGCTGTGCCACTAGTAAAACTGTATTCTCGGTTTGAAACAGCTTTTTTGAAATCTTTGTCTAATAAGTTGAAATTTATAGCTTTAGCATTGTAAATTCCTCTCCATTTCATTTCTCCTCCACCTAACACAGGCGAAAGAATTTCAATATTAATATTGTTTTCTGTTAAGGGAGCAACTTCAATTTTATCTAAAATAAATCCAGCAAATAATTCTCTTTCCAAAAATTGTTCATCTGAAATAACTTCGCCATTTTCATCTAAACCTGTAAATGAAAGTTTAGTTATACGTTTTTCTGCAATTACATTTTTGTAAAATGCTGATTTGTATAGTTTTACTTTGTCGTTTTGCGCAATAAGTTTAACTATTTCTGCAACAGTGTCTTGGTTTAGTAGGATATTATCTTCATCAAAGTACAAATTTTCTTTATGATTTTGAATCTGATTTTTTATATTTTCTTTTTCTAATCTAGTTTTTTTTTCGTCAGCATTAAGTTGATAAGTAATTGCTTTACTTGCAATATTACAAAACAGTTCAACATTTAGTAATTTGTTGTTTTTCCTTGATTTACGAGCAAAATCAATTTTGAAAAATTCTCTAACTCCACCTTCCTTAAGTGCTTCAACATCAAATACAAATTTTAAATCAAGCAAATTGCTTATTTCCTTCAAAAGTTTTAACACATCAGCTTCGGCTTTGTTTTTTACAAAAGCATCCATTGAGTGTAAATCATTTTCTATGAAATAATGTAATTCTAATTTCTTGTTCATTGTATATTAATGTTTTAGTTAAAAATTGAATTCAATAACTTGCTATAATAAAGGACGGCAAAGTTATAATTTTTTGTTAATAAATGGCTTTAAAATGAATTTAAAAATATTGGTAAAATGTTTTTATAATAAATTGTAATGACTAAATTTGTCATAACAAAATAAGTCATAAAATGAAACTAGCTAATTTGTTATCAGAAAATCGTAAATCTTTAGAGATGACTTTAAATGCATTGAGCCATTTAACAGGTATAGACCAAGGTTTATTGTCGAAATACGAAACAGGAGCAAGGTTGCCATCCAATGCTCATTTAAAACCTTTGTCAGAAGTGTTGAAAATTGATTATTTGGAATTGCGTAAATATTTTATGGCAGAAAAAGTATATGCTTTACTTGAAGATGAAGAAAATCCATTAGAAATATTGGAAGTTGCAGAAGCCAGAGTTGAATATTTGATGAGTTCTTCGGTTTTTGAGTTGCCAACCTTTACTGATTCTGTACAACAAAAACTAAAAATTGCTGATGATTTAAAGAATAATTGGCAAGAAAAGAAACCTTTAAATCAAACGCAGTTACGCAAGTTAAAAGAGTATTTTGCTATAAAATATACTTTTGATAGTAACAGAATTGAAGGTAACACTTTAACCTTGCAAGAAACGCAGTTGGTTGTAAATGAAGGCGTAACAATAGGAGGGAAGTCAATGAGAGAGCATTTAGAAGCAATTAATCATACGGAAGCTGTTGATTTTGTTGCAGATATGCTAGTTGGTAAAGAAGATATCAATAAAAGAAATTTACTTGAAATTCATAGGTTGATTTTGAAAAGTATTGATTCTGAAAATGCTGGTGTTTACAGGAAAGTTCCAGTCAGGATTTCGGGAAGTGCCCACACGCCACCTCAACCATATTTGATTGAAAAAATGATGGAAGACTTTTTTTATCATTATGAAAGGCAAAAGAATAAACTTCATCCAATAATTCTCGCTGCAGAAATGCACGAACGTTTGGCAACTATTCATCCTTTTGTTGATGGAAATGGAAGAACGTCAAGGCTTTTGATGAATTTTATACTACTTAAAAATGGTTATACTTTAGCAATTTTGAAGGGAGATACACAATCTAAATTAGATTATTTTAAAGCTTTAGAAGAAGTTCAGGTAAATAATAACCCTAATAAGTTTTATGAAATAATTATTGATAGGTTGATTGATTCTTTAAATGAGCATATTGAATTGTGTTAATAAATAACGTTACCAAAATCTAAGTTTTTGGTAACGTTATTTTATTTCCAAAATTGCCACCATTGTTTTTCTATTTTTACAATTTGAGGTTTAGGAGGTTCTTGTTTTTCAATAGGTTGAATTGTTGGTGTTTCAATTATTTTTTCAGAAAATGGAAGTAGTTTGTATCTAAATGCTTTTTCACTTGGTTCAATATACCAAAAATTTTCACCTGAAATTTTCTCAATTTGATTCCAAATTATTTCAGAAGTATCATTTGTAGTGTATTCAATTTCAAGCTTTTCTCCTTTATTTACAAATACTTGTCCGTCAGATTCCATTAATGAACGAGTAATAAAACCATTTTCAGTAATGTTTACATTAAAACTCATACTTGTTTCAGATAGCGCATAAGTGAGCACTTTACTATCTTTCATTTTGTATTCATCAATACACATTTCCATATTCAGGAAAATAAAAGTACCATTACTAGAAAAATATATATCGCAAATAGACTCTTCTTTCCAGTTTTCGGAAGCTTGTTCAAATTTGATTTCTTCAACAAAACCTAAATTCCAAGAAAATGCCTTTTCAATGGATTCAATACTGTTTTCTAAGTTTTTGTTAATTACTATTCCTGCTATGTTAAAGCCCATAAATTTAAGTTTTTGCTTGAAAATTATTTTTTAGCTACAAATTGTTATTTGAATAGATGATGTCATAAATTATTCTTTTTAGATCTGGAGAATAAATATCAGCATAAGTAATAGAAATAAATGCCACTTTGGGGATTTCTAAAGGAATTTCGAACGATTTTCTATTTTTTCTACTTTTGATTTGAGTGTTTTCGTTCATGTAAAGCCTTAATACCTTTCCATTTTTATCCTCATATACATCACATCCAAGTATATCTATAAAAGGAATTATATCAAATTTAGAATTATCAAATACTTTAATATATTCATTGTTTATCTCTAGAACAGGATTTTTCGATAATAAATATTTTATTCGAATGATTATCAATCTCAATAAAAAAACAAACAATATTAAAATTAATACAAATCCACCTATCAAATTATTATTTAAGGAAGTTGTATTAACAACTAATACAAATAATAAGAAAAATATAATTATACAAGGTAGAATTATTGAGATTATTACATTATATTTTTTTCTAATAATGATAGTTTCTTGTTTCACAAATGGGTTCAATTTAGTATTTGTATTAACTCAAAAAACAAAAGCCAACCCTTTTTCAAAGATTGGCTTTTTAAATATTTAAAACAACAGCTGATTAAATAATCATACCAGCTGCTACAGTTTCATTCGTAAATTCGTCTATTAATATTACTGAACCTGTTGCTCTATTGCGTTTGTAGCTATCAAAATACAGTGGAGTGGTTGTTCTAATTAATATTCTAGCGATATCATTCAAACCAATTTCTTTTTGGTCTTCCAATTTGTGCAATGTATTGATATCTACTTTATAACGTACATCTTTTACCATACAACGTGCTTCTTTTGTTGTATGTTTGATGTAGTATTTTGCACTTGGATTTAGCTTTTTCTCATTTAACCAACAAATCATTAATTCAATATCTTGACTTGTTTGTGGTTGGTTTAATGGTTTGCTCAACATATCGCCACGACTGATATCAATATCATTTTCTAATGTAATTGATACTGACATTGGAGGGAATGCCTCCTCAAGTGGACCAGTAATTGTGTCAATTGACTTGATTTTTGAAGTGAATCCTGAAGGATGTACAACCACCTCATCGCCAACTTTGAAAACTCCACCTTCAACTCTACCTGCATAACCACGATAATCGTGATATTCAGTGCTGTGAGGGCGAATTACATATTGTACTGGAAAACGAGCATCTACATAGTTTAAGTCGCTTGCAATGTGTACATTTTCAAGTGTGTACAACAATGAAGCTCCTTTGTACCAATCCATGTTTTCTGATTTATCCACAACGTTATCGCCATTTAATGCCGAAATTGGAATAAATTGAATATCTGGAATATCTAATTTTGATGAAAATGCCTCATAATCAGCTTTGATTTTGTTGAATACTTCTTCGCTATAATCAACTAAATCCATTTTGTTAATACAAACAACAACGTGTTTAATTTGTAATAACGAAGCAATAAATGAGTGACGCATGGTTTGCTCAATTACACCATGACGTGCATCAACCAAAATAATAGTTAAGTTTGCAGTAGATGCACCCGTAACCATGTTTCTTGTATATTGAATGTGACCAGGTGTATCAGCAACAATAAATTTACGTTTTGGTGTAGCAAAATAACGGTAAGCTACGTCAATGGTAATTCCTTGCTCACGTTCAGCACGTAATCCGTCAGTTAATAAAGAAAGGTCCACATATTCTTTACCTTTTCTTTGACTAGCTTCTTCAATTGCGTCTAACTGATCTTGAAAAATTGATTTAGAATCATATAATAAACGACCGATTAATGTACTTTTTCCATCATCAACACTACCAGCAGTAGTGAAGCGAAGTAAGTCCATGTCAAGGTATGTTTTGGTATCAATATTATTTATTTCGCTCATAATTTTTTACATTAGATATTGAGAATTAACCATTAATTGTTTTGTAATCAATGATTTAAAAATAACCTTGTTTTTTGCGGTCTTCCATTGCAGCTTCCGAACGTTTATCGTCAGCACGAGTACCACGCTCGGTACTTCTTGCACCTGCAACTTCTTCAATTACTTCTTCTAAAGTAGCTGCATCTGAAAGTACAGCACCAGTACAAGTCATATCTCCAACTGTACGGAAACGCACAGTTTGCATTTCGTATTTTTCGTTACCAATTAAAGTAATGTAGTCAGATTTAGCTAATAATGCACCGTTTCTGTTAACTACTTCTCTTTGGTGAGTAAAATAAATAGTTGGAATTTCAAGTTGCTCAGCAGCAATATATTGCCAAACATCCATTTCTGTCCAGTTACTGATTGGGAAAACTCTAAAATGTTCGCCTACACTTTTGCGACCATTGTATAAGTTCCACAATTCAGGTCTTTGGTTTTTTGGGTCCCACTCACCAAATTCAGTTCTGTGTGAGAAAAATCTTTCTTTAGCTCTTGCTTTTTCTTCGTCTCTACGAGCACCACCAAAGCAAGCATCAAATTTAAACTCTTCAATAGTTTCAAGTAAAGTAATGGTTTGTAAACCGTTACGACTTGGATTTAAACCTTTTTCCTCTTGAGCTGTACCTCTGTTGATTGAATCTTGAACAGATCTTACAATCAATTGAGCACCAACTTTGTTTGCTAAGTGATCTCTAAATACAATAGTCTCAGGGAAATTGTGTTCAGTATCAACATGAACCAAAGGGAAAGGGATTTTGCCTGGATAAAAGGCTTTTTGTGCTAATCTTACTAAAACTATTGAATCTTTTCCACCTGAAAACAGCAAAGCTGGTCTTTCAAATTGAGCTGCTACTTCACGCATTACGTGTATTGCTTCCGCTTCAAGTTGTTTTAAGTGGGTTAAGTTATATGATGATGCCATGGGCTTTATTTATTTCAATATTAATATTGTTGTAAACCAACAATTTATGAATACTTAATTTTTTCTAATACAAACGATAATAGTTTTTCTCCGCAAGCTTCAAGGCTTAATTCGTGGGTTGGTAAAACTATTGCCGCATTTTGTGGTGCTTCAAAAGGAGCATCTAAACCTGTAAAGTTTTTAATTTCTCCATTTCTAGCTTTTTTGTATAAGCCTTTCACATCACGTTGTTCGCAAACTTCGTAAGGAGCGCTTATGTAAACTTCTTGGTAATCATCACCAATAATTGATTTGGCTAGATTTCTAATTTCTTCGGTAGGGCTTATAAATGAGCAAATTGTAACTACCCCACAATTACCAAATAATTTAGCCACTTCAGCTGCTCTGCGAATATTTTCAACTCTGTCAGCATCCGAAAAACCAAGATTATTGTTGATGCCAGTTCTTAAATTGTCGCCATCAAGTAATTGGGTAAGAATTCCTCTTTTATAAAGCTCATCTTCAAGGGCTTTAGCCAAAGTACTTTTGCCCGAACCCGACAAACCAACCATCCATAAAACAACAGATTTTTGTTTTAGTAAAGCTTCTTTATCAGTACGATTAAGTACTCTGTCAAAAATAGGATGAATATTTTCCAAGTCTTATTTTTTTATTGAAATACAAATTTATGATTTTTAAATAAAAATCACAGTAAAAAGTTTGAATTTAAAATTTAATTCTGAAATTATTTAAAATAGTGTGTTTTTACAGTATAATATTTGGGTAAATATTAAATCTACCGATTAGTTAGAGATTGGGAATGGGGAAATTTTAAAATGAAATATAGGAATTTTGTGTTTTTATAAAATTGTTGGTTACATTTCTTTTTATAACTAACTGGAAGTTAAATTTAATTTATAAAAACCTTCGCAGTAGCTCGGCTCTGCCGAGTTACAATTATCTTAAAGGCTTCTAGCCTTAGCTATTTTATAAATTATTTTTGGCAAGATGCCATTTTCATAAACGTCACTCGGCTGGAGCCGAGCGACAGCTTAGAAAATTTATTATTATTTTTTTGCTCAGTACCCAATACTCAGTACTCCCTACAACCCCAGCACCGCCTTCAATTTTGGATAACCAGTTTTGCTTACAGGAATTTTTTGTCCGGTTTTGAGAACTGCAATGTGACCGTCTTTTTCGTATGGGTCAATTCTGGTAATGAGTTGTATTTGAATGATGAATGAACGGTGTACTCGTACATATTGTTGACTATCAAGTACTTTTTCGAAAAATGCCATGGTTTTATTTTTCAAGAAAAAACCTTCGTGTGTATGAATTTTTACATAATCATCGTCGGCCTCAAAGTATAGAATTTCGTGAACTGGAATAATTTTTATTTTTCCACCAATCCTAACTACCACTCGCTGACTTTGGGATGGTGACTGAGCTACATCTTCAATTAATTCAAGTGTTTTTGTTTTTTCTGGTTGTGAAATTACTCTGTTACTTAAATATTTTTGTAAAGCTTTATCAAGTCTATCTTTGCCAAATGGCTTAAGTAAATAATCAATGGCGTGGGTTTCAAAAGCTTTGATTGCATACTCATCAAATGCAGTGGTAAATATCACCGAAGGTGCATCTTCAAGTAATTCAAGCATTTCAAAGCCATTGATTTTAGGCATTTGAATATCTAAAAATATCAAATCAGGTTTATGCTGATTAATTGCTTTTACGCCTTCAAAACCATCTCCACATTCTTGCACAACCTCAATTTCAGGATAAGCAAGAAGATATTCTTTAAGAACAGTTCTTGCTAATGGTTCGTCGTCAATAAGAATAACTTTAATCATTTTTTTGTGGGATAATTAAGGTGGTTGTAAATAAATTATTTTCAGAGTTGGTATGAAGCAAATCTTGACGAGCAAATATTAAAAATAATCGTCGTTTTATTGCGCTTAAACCAAAACCTGTTCCTGTACGTGGAGTTGCAGTTTGTGGGTCATACGGATTGCTTACTGTAATTGTTAATTCGTTTTTAACAATTTGAGATTCAATACATATTTTTACATTTTCGGTGGTGTCGTATAATCCGAATTTGATTGCATTTTCAACAATGGGTTGCAACAGCATAGGAGGGATGTTGCATTTTTCTGAATTGTTGTGAAGTTTAATTTCGGTTTCGAGTCTGTGCCCAAACCTCACTTTTTCAATGGATAAGTATAAACCTAAGTATTCAATTTCTTCGGCTAGAGATACAAATTGAATGTCTTCTCTTTTAAGTGTACCTCTCAAGAAATCAGATAGTTGAAAAATCATACTTCTTGCTTCTTCTGGTCTGGTACCTACTAATGCACTAATTGAGTTTAAGCTATTAAATAAAAAATGTGGTTGTAATTGTTGACGTAATTTAAATAACTCGGCTTCTTTGGCTAAGTTTTCTGCATATAAATTTCGACTAATTGTTTGGTTTTGTTCTTCTATTTGATGCCACAATTCACTTGTAAATGCAATAGGGATTAATATTATTCCCCCAACACCAAGCCTAAATGGAATTGATTTATTTAAGAATAGCAAATAATCAACATCGTTAGCAAATATGTGCATTAATATCCATTTGCAAAACAAAACCCAAAAAGTGGTAATGAATATTAAACCCAAAATATAGAAATATCTTTCTTTATGTGGGTTGTAAAAACTTAAAACATTGTGAATAAAAAAACCAATAAGTGTTAATGCTCCATTAAATACAACATTGTCGATTAAAGCTGTTGTAAAAGGAATTTGTAAACAAAATAGTAAGTATTGCTGAATTAACATCCAACAAAAACTTACCATAAAAAATATTAACCTAAATCTATTGGTGCTGTTATTCATTTGGGTACTGGATACAGAGTATTGGGTAAAAGGTATTAAGTGTTGGTTTATTAATTATGTATATGGTCTCGAATCTTATATCTAAAATATATCATCTCAAAACCCACCCCTAACCTCTCCCAAGGAGGAGAATATCGAATGTTATTTCGAGATTTGTGAAGTTTTTGAGATTAATTCTCTAAATATCATATTTTTAAGATTTAACTTAAATCTTAAGTCTTATGTTTTAAGTCTTACGTCTCAAATCTCAAATCTCAAAAAAGCACTTTATTAGCCTCATTAACCCAAGCAATGTAATTTTCGGCAAAGTCAGGTTCTTCGGTACGAGTGCATAATACAGAACCATCTTCGAGCTTTTCAATTTCGTGGACTGATGAAGGGTTAATATAATTCCAAGAAACTAACTCTCCGTTGATATCAATAAATGATTCTTCTTTTTCTTTTCCAAAGGCAATAGCTTTCTCAAAGGCATTGCCAAGTGATGATGCGCATATAAGTGTCATTTGTTCTTCAAATTGTGGTTGATGAAAACCATTTCCAATAACTATTTGGAATACATTTTTTGCAATATACCAGTTCATGTCTTTGATAATCAATAGCTAATAATGTCAATTCCTCCCATTAGGTTAGTACCTGTTAGTATTAATACTTTGTCAGGATTTTGAGTTCCTACACCGTTTGGTCTTCTATCTTGTAAGCCTCCCATTACTGACGTGATTTTTGATTGAATTACCCAGTTTGAAGGAACTATTAGTTTTAAACCACCTACTGTTTGTGTAATATCAATGGTTATTGTTCCGTTGAAATCGGCATGTAAAAAGTTAATTTCACAACCTCCCATAAATGAGGTTATCTCTCCTCCTTTGAAATTTTTTGAAATAATGTTTTTTCTAACACCACTCATAAGTGTTGTAATCTCTAAATAATCATTAGATGATGTTTCAGATTTTATTTTGTTTGAAAAACATGATTTTTCCCAAGGTTTACCATTACTGTAATCGTAAGAGTATTCAGGATTATCATCTGATTCATTGTCAGCTAACTCCTTTTTATTTTTTTCTTTAGGCTTATTTAAACTTTTAATAATCAGCAAAATACCAAGTATAATTATTGAAACAGCACCTGCATAAGAGAATAAATTAAGTTCGGGATATAAGTCGTCAATCATGAAAACTATACCTGTAACTGTTAAGAAAATCCATGAACCACCTCTGCATCTTTTCTTTATGGCTATAAATATTCCTAGAACAATCAGCATCATTTGCCAAGTGAATATACATGAAGGGAAAACAACTCCAAGTTTTTCGGCAAACAATACACTACCAATAATGAGCAAAAATAAACCTGCAATTGCTACACCGTATCTATTATTTGAGTTCATGTTTATGATTGAGTTTGAGTGTGATTGTAGTAGTGTTTTTCGCATTTCATTTTCCATTTCACGTTCTTTTTGTTTGAGTTAAACAAAAGTGCTAATCCTAATGAAATGAAAAATAGTGGCCAAATAAATTGTGTTGGTTCAAATGAAGGTTCAATTTTACCATATATAAATACTAGACCTATTAAGGTAATTATGTAACCACCTGCTTTTATGAATTTACTTTTTATTAGTTTGTAAATTCCGTAAACAACAATTATCATAGGCCATGATAATAACCATACAGGAAGTAATATAATATTTAACTGATTTAGTAGTAATATTATTCCAGTTATAAATATAAATACCCCTGCGAGTGCTTTATTGGTTTGAATATTAGTTTCCATAATTGAGAGTATGTGCTTTGTTAATGATTCAAAACTAATATAATAAAACTAGCATTAAAATTAGAGAAAGGCAAGTAAAATCAAATACTCGGTAAACGGTGGAGTTTTTAAGGTTTATTTGTGTTGGTGGAGATTATTATAACTCAAATATATATTAAAGGCTCATTGTTAATTAATTTTAACCTTTAAAAAAATGATTCAATTGCTTCAAATTTCGCACTGTCTTTAGTTTCCCATTTATTGTTTTTTAAGAAGTAATCAACTTTAAATTGTTTTAAGTTTACTTTAGTTTCATAGGTTTCTTGAGTTGTCTCAACTTCATAATCTAATTTAATAATATCATTTTTAATTTTTAATGATGAATTTACAATTTCAGTTTGGTAACCAAGTCCTGAAAATAAAGAAATCAAGATTGGATTTTGCTTATCTTGCTTTACAAAATCTTTGAAAAAATAAATATACTCTGCACTGAAACCTGAACCTGTTTGACAGATAGATATTCCATAATAATCACCATATTTATTTAAAGCATCTTTACCATCTATACATGCAGGATAGTTCCAATGTATAAATCGTGAGGTATCTGTAATTTCTCCTTTTGAATTAATTTTTATTAGTAAATGTGTTTCAAAAGTATATTTTTTTGATAAATCCATGATACAAAAAAGATATTCTTTTGTGTTCTTATATTTGTAATATTTCCCAAATATTTCAGCATCATTATATAGATTCCAATTTGATTTTATAGTATCTGTTAAGTTGTTTTTTAGAAGAAATTCTAAAGCCTCTTTTTTATTGATATAGCCAGAATCTGTTTTGAAAATTTTTAAATTGTCACGGTGTTTATTTTCATCGTTGTCTCTTTTTCAAGTACAAGTGTATAATGTTAAAGTGAAGATTATAAAGATGAAATATCTCATTTTTTGAAAATGTAAATGGTGGAAATGTTTTTATTTTAAAATGTTAATGTGTCTTAGTTTGACAAATTAATCAAAATATTTAAACAAAAAAAGCAGTTGAACATTTACGCCCAACTGCTTTAAGTAATTAATAAATCAACTCTTATTCTTTAATTATTTTGAAAAGATTGTTGTCTATTTTTAATAGGTAGATACCTGCTTCAAGTTTTTCAACAGCAATAATATCTGTTCCTTCAGCTACTTTATTACCAACAAGTGAATATAATTCTCCGAAGCCTGTAAAGAATAAATTATCTTTAACAGGGTTTGGATAAACTTTTATTTGGTTATTAGCATTACTCTCAATTCCTGTTACGCTTACTGTAAAATTAGTACAAGCTGATGTATCAGAACAGTTGTTTTCTGTAACTATCACAGCATAATTTCCTGTAGTAGTTGGTGTATAAGTTTTAGCAGTTGCACCTTGAATTAATGATTTGTTGTTATCACAATCAATCCATTTAAATGTTGCTCCAACAACAGTACTATTTGCTGTTAATCCATTTGCTGTTTTTGTAACACCTACATTTACAGGGGTAACAGTGTAAGACCATGAACGTGTAGCTGTACAATTGTTTACAGATGATGTACCTACTACAGAAATCGTAACTGATGTTTTTGATGAATACATTGACGAATCTTTTGTAGATCCATTAGACCAAACATAAGTAGGGTTACCATATGAAGGTGAAGAAGCTTTCATTTTTACCACTTGTCCAGGGCAAACATTTGTGAAATTTGCTCCTGAGTTAGGAGTACCAGATATGTTAAACGTAAATACAGTTACTGTTTTACTTACTTTGGTAGTACATGCACTTGGTGAATAGGTACCCGTAACTTCATAAACTGTAGATGTACTCGTTGGGGTAACAGTAACAGCAGCCACAGTAGCACCGTTTGTATTTGCACTCCATTTGTAGCTTGAAGCGCCACTTGCAGTTAATGTAGTACTCGAGTTTGAACAAATTTGAGTATTTCCAGTGATAGTTAATGGAGTTAGTTTATACACATTAATTTTTTTGATTGCACTAGAAACACAACCATTTGCAGGAATTACATCAACTTGATATGTAGTTGTATCGCTTGGCGTAATTGCAAATGTTGCAGCAGTACTTAGTACAGTGTTATTGTTTTGAATTTTCCATTTATATGATGAGAATGGAGCTGAAGTGCTTAAATTCAAACTTGCACCTGGGCAAACTGTGTTGTTATTTGATGCTACAATACCGAAATTTGCTTGGTTTGCCATAGTAACAGCTAAACTTGCATTAGATTTACAGCCATTAATTGAGTCAGTAACAGTAACTGTGAAAGTTTTATTAGCAGTAATTTTCTCAATGATTGTTTGAGTAGTTTGTCCGCCACCCCATAAATAGTCTCTTCCTTTAGTAACTGTTAAAGTATCATAATTTCCATTACATACTGTTGTTTTACCAGAAATTGTAACTGTATATGGTGTATTTACTTTTAATAAAATTGATTTTGTAGCTTTACAACCATTAATACTTGTTCCTGTAACAGTGTATGTTGTATTAGTAGTTGGGTTTACACTAATTGTATCATTTGTTGAGGCGGTGTTCCATAAATAGGTATCTGCACCTGATGCAATTATTTTACCACCTACAGTTTTACAAATAGCAGTATCTCCTGAAAGTGTAATAGTTGGAGATTTTTCAACATTTAATTTTGCCCAAAGTAAAGCACTTCTTGAATCACATGCTGAAGTTACAGATACAGAATATAATCCTGTGTCGGAAATAGCTACGTTAGTAAATTCTAAATAATTTTTAGTTTTCCCAACCAATGCTTGTGAATTTCTGCTCCATTGGTATGCAGCTGCTGGGAAATCAGCCTTAACAGTTAACATTGTATTTGCACCTTCACAAACATTTACAGGAGTATAGCTTCCATCATAAACCATTTTATTGTCACAAACATAATATTTGGCTAATAAACCATCAGTTAATCCAGTACTTGTTACACTTTGAGTATTTGCACTTGGGTCAATATCAGCAATTGTCCCATCAAAAGTGCTCGCTAAATAAATATTTTTACCCGCACTTACACATAAACTATTTACAGTTGTAGATGCAATTCCATATTTAAAAACATTATTAAAACTTAAATCAGAAACGTTGTAACTTCCTAAAAATGCTTCAGTGGTAGCAGTAGCAGTTAAATTATTAGTATTTGCACTTGGGTCAAAATCAATTGTTCCTGCCATTGTACCCGCAATCAAAATTTGATTGTCTGTAATATTAAACTGTGATATCAAACATTTATCTGAACTTGCTTGATTAGCAGAACTAAATATTTGTTTATGTGTAGAATATGCAATTGAAGAATCATACTTTGCAATAAAACCTACTGTTGATGGAATAAATGTACCTACTAAATTTGCTGTACCAGCACCTGCGTCTAAATCAACTGGTGACCCTGAAGGCGACACTGCATATCCAGCAATATAAATGTTTGAAACTGAGTCAAGTTCTACACCTGCTAAACTAGCCCCTGATTGTGTTGCCAACATTTGAACAGTTGAATATGGAGTGCTATTATTTTCATAGTATTTTTGAATGAAAAATTTACTTCCTTGATAAACTGCATTGTTCCCACTCACTAAATACCAAGGTTTAAAACCTGCTACTACAATATTACCGTTTTTCATAATCTCAAAATCCACCAAACTAGCATCTTCTTGGTAGTTTGTTGGAGCCCCTTCTATTAATGGACTTGATAAAGCTTGTAATAGAGTACCCTCATATACACCAGCTTCGGTACATTTAATTAAAAATGGACCTCTTCTTAAGCCTGTATTACTTACACTAATGTTACTTACAGTTGATGTGTAATTAAAGTCAATACTACTAGAATTATTGAAATAAGTACCTCCAAAAACTGGATCTCCATTTGAACGAATTTTAATTTTACTAATGGTAATATTGGTGTTACTTCCTCCTAGTCCACCCCCCCATAAAAATTCTCCATTAGAATTGTAGGCAGCCATAAAAGGAGTGTTTAGAACATTTGCAGTACCAGCACCTGTATTTAAATCAATATTTGAACTACCTCCTGTATTTCCTGCTATGAAAATAGTTCCATTGTCATTTACAGCAATATCAAAAATGTTGATAGCTCCACCTGTTGGTGCATTGAAGTTTTTAATCCAAACGGCATTGCCTGTGTGGTCTAATTTTGCAAAGTACGAATCGTAAGTGTTAGCACCATTGGTAAAAGGAATAGTAAAATCACCAGTTGCACTACCTTTTACAGTACCACTAATGTACACAAATCCTTTTTTGTCAGTGGCAACACATTTTACATTGTCGTTATCAGTTGAACCTACTTTTTTATTCCACTGATAGTTTGTCTGAGAATAAGCAGCATTTAATGTAATTATACTTATTGCACAAATTTGGAGTAGTTTTTTGATCATATAGCGTTAAAATTAGTATGTTTCATTTTCTACCGCAATATAATAAAACATTGAATAAGTTTAACTACCCATTTTGGATAGGTTCTTGAAAAAATGGATATTAACTTAGAATGTTGATTTTTTTATGAGAGATATTTTGTGTTATTTTAATATATTAAACTCTACTTTCAACTTAAAGTTATATTCAATTAATTTGTAATTTTAATTTGATAAAGTCGAGTTAATTTTGTTTTATTTAAATTTTAGATAGGCATAATATTAGATGAATAACTCATTCCTGAAATTAAAATAAGAAACAATGATACAATTAAAGCACCAATACATAAAGCCATTGAAATTAAACCAATAGTTTTATTTTCAATTTTATTAAATTTTATGGCTAATACTATAATATTGATTGCTGAAATTATTGAGCTGAAATAAAGTATTGGTAATATTTCAATACTAAATATGAGTAATAAGATATTTAAAATTGAGAATACTAAAGAAATGTTTTCTAACTTTTCTTCTGTTTGAGGATTGATAGTTGATGTTTCATTATTTTTATTGTTTATTTTTAAAGTATCAATTGGTAACTGTTTTTTTAATTTATATAATTGTTTGATTAGTTGTATTTTATTTATTGATTTTGAAGGAGTTTTAGTGTTAGTATTTTCAACTTTATTTACTGCAAATTCATTAGAAATATTATTCTTTTCAGATAGTGGGATATTTTGTGATTCATTATTACTAGCATTAACCTGTTCACTCTTACATATTGATGAATGTTTAGGTAACTTATAATCATTTCGATATTTCCACTTTATTGCTAATTGGTTATACGATTTACATGAGCTAAAGCTCAATGCCAAAGTAATCACAAATAAGAATAATATATTTTTCATCTTTATCTTTTTTACAAATTAACTTTAAAAGCGGATTTGAATGAAATTGAAAAACAATACTTTTTTGTAATTAACTTTTTAGTATTTCATAATAAAGTTGTGTGTTCTTTTGATTTTTGTAATTTTTGCAAAAATGTAAACAATTATTTACAGGATTTGTGTTTTTTGCAAATAATGTAATTTTTAAAAACCTCTGTATCCAATAGATAAAGTAATTGGAAGTAATGTACTATTCATTTTTATGTTTGAGTTATTTTGAAGATAATTTAAATAATCAGTAGCTTCTTTGCTTCGAATTGGGTAAATAAGCTGCACAGACCAAAAGCTTTTTTTATTGTTTGATGGTCTTATATCAACTCCAAATCCAACACTCGGACCAAAAAATATTTTGTTGTAATTAGTAATATTCTTCACTACAAAAACTGTATTATATCCATACATTCCTGTAAAGTACGGAACCCAGCTACTATTTTCTGGTTCTGGATTAAATCTTAATTTAAAGCCAGCATTATAGGACGGTTTGTATCCTGCAAAACCAACTCCTCCAAATATACCTATGTATTTTATTAAGTATGCTTGTAAATTGATTCCTATTCCGCCATAATCTAATCCCAAACCTAATCCAATTGAATTCATGTCATAGTTTTTAGGTGAATTTGAATTATTCGCTTTATTTGTTGTAGTATCTACAGGTAGATTTGTGTTAAATTTTAATTCAGGGTAATAATCATATTTGTAATTTTTAACAAACTCTATTCTTATGAATCTCTTTTCAAACTCCTTTTTGTTGTTGAGGATTTTGAAAGCAATTTTCTTATTTGAAGTATATTCAATTAGGCAATTAATACTATCGTTTTCAGATGTGACAATTAAATCTTGTGAAAATGATTTTGTTAAAATGAATAATAACAAAAATGATAAAATTGATTTTTTCATTTAGAATATAAAATAAGGATAAATTAAATTTAAGCCACAAATATAGTGATTGAAATGTAAAAATATTGCTTTAAACAAAAAAATCCCTTCAAAGTGAATTGAAGGGATTTTTTATTCTATTGATAAGAAGTGTTAATTATTTAACCTCTTCGTATTCTACATCTGAAACATCAGCATCTGTTTTGCTTGATGATTGAGCTCCACCTTGTGGTTGACCTTGCTCAGCACCGCCAGTTGCAGCATAAATTTCTTGAGAAGCAGCTTCCCAAGCTTTGTTTAATGCTTCAACACCAGCATCAATGCTAGCTAAATCTTGTGAAGCATGTGCAGCTTTTAAGTTTGTTAAAGCAGATTCAATTGCAGATTTGTTTCCTTCTGAAATTTTATCACCATACTCTTTTAATTGTTTCTCAGTTGAGAAAATTAAAGAATCAGCTTGGTTGATTTTTTCTACTCTTTCTTTTTCAGCTTTGTCAGCAGCTTCATTAGCTTTTGCTTCTTGACGCATTTTTTCAATTTCGTCTTGACTTAAACCACTTGAAGCTTCAATTCTGATTTTTTGCTCTTTGTTTGTTCCTTTATCTTTAGCAGTTACATTTAAGATACCGTTTGCATCGATATCAAAAATAACTTCGATTTGAGGAACACCTCTTGGAGCTGGTGGAATATCCGATAAGTGGAAACGACCGATAGTACGGTTGTCTTTAGCCATTGGTCTTTCACCTTGTAAAACGTGGATTTCAACTGTTGGTTGAGAATCAGCAGCAGTAGAGAATACTTCTGATTTACGAGTTGGGATAGTAGTGTTAGATTCGATTAATTTAGTGAAAACGCCACCCATTGTTTCGATACCTAATGAAAGAGGAGTTACATCAAGTAACAATACATCTTTCACATCACCACTTAATACACCACCTTGAATTGCAGCACCTAAAGCAACAACCTCATCAGGGTTTACACCTTTTGAAGGTTTTTTGCCAAAGAATTTCTCAACTTCATCTTGGATTCTTGGGATACGAGTAGAACCACCAACAAGAATAACCTCGTCTAAATCACTGATTGAGTAACCCGAATTTTTCAACGCTCTTTTGCAAGGCTCTAATGTACGTTGAATTAATGAATCAGCTAATTGCTCAAATTTAGCACGAGTTAAGTTACGAACTAAGTGTTTTGGAATACCATTAACTGGCATAATATATGGCAAGTTGATTTCAGTTGATGCTGAGCTTGATAATTCAATTTTAGCTTTTTCAGCAGCTTCTTTCAAACGTTGTAATGCCATTGGGTCTTGACGTAAGTCAATTCCTTCGTCAGATTTAAATTCTTCAGCTAACCAGTCGATAATTACTTGGTCAAAATCATCACCACCTAAACGAGTATCACCATCAGTTGATTTTACTTCGAAAACGCCATCACCTAATTCAAGGATAGAAACGTCGAAAGTACCACCACCTAAGTCGAATACTGCAATTTTTTGGTCTTTACCTTTTTTGTCCATACCGTATGCTAAAGCAGCAGCAGTAGGCTCGTTGATGATACGTTTAACATCTAAACCAGCAATTTGACCTGCTTCTTTAGTAGCTTGACGCTCAGCATCGTTAAAATATGCAGGAACTGTAATTACAGCTTCTGATACAGTTTGTCCAAGATATTCTTCAGCAGTTGACTTCATTTTTTGAAGAATCATTGCCGAAAGTTCTTGTGGAGAATATAATCTGTCGCCGATACGTACACGAGGAGTATCATTGCTACCAGCTTCTAATTTATATGATACAGTTGAAGCATCTTTGCTGCTTTCGCTGTATTTTTTACCCATAAAACGTTTGATAGAAGATATCGTGTTTTGTGGGTTTGTAATTGCTTGACGTTTAGCTGGATCACCAACTTTACGCTCACCATTTCCGTTGTCAAGGAATGCTAAAATAGAAGGAGTTGTTCTTTTACCTTCACTGTTTGGAATAACCACTGCTTCGTTACCTTCCATCACGGCTACGCATGAGTTGGTGGTACCTAAGTCAATACCTATAATTTTTCCCATTGTTTGTATAAATTAATTATCTTGAAATTCATTGATTGATGTCTGTCTTTTAACAATTGGTATGCCACAAGAAAATATGTGACACAAAATGCCAAATTGTCACCACTTGGGTAAATGATTTTATAATAACAAATTCATTACGACAGAATAAACTTAATTTGTATGCCAAAAAGGGTAGTAACTCGGTAAAATGCTGTTGACACTTTTGGGTTGTTTATGGTTTTATCAAAATAGAACTGCATGTTCATTTTTTGGTTAACTACATAGTTTATATTTGGTTTTATTGAAACCAATAAGTTACCTGCTGTTACTGATGTGTTTCCTTCAATATTTCTTAATACTGTTTTTACATCACTTAATCTCAAATCAAAACGGAAGGTTACATCATTTTTTAGAATTGGAGCTTCGCCACCATTAAATGATTTAAATATGCCTAAACTCATCCCTTTTTTAGTTAAACCGTAACCAACAACTAATTCGTTATTTGTCATTTCTGTTACTTGTCCTTGACTACCAATACTCAAGCTTAAATCTCTACTTTTTTTATACTCTACTTTAAATGTAGCATTTTTTAAAGTTTTAACATTTACACCAATAAGAGGAGAAAATGATTCTTTAATTAAAACATTGGTTACTCTGTAAATTGGAGTAATGTTACCATCTACACTATTGCTTGGAGTTTTATATTCAAGCTCTGAATTGTTGAGTGTAAGTTCGGTGTATGGAGTATTTAATGGTGATTGATAACTTGCCACACTATATGTTGAAGAGTAGCTATGGTTAATACTTACACTTGAGAATATTTTTTTAACAGAGGCAAATTGCGATAGGCCTGCATAGTCAACTCTCCATTGTGGAAGTGGTATTTTAGGGAAAGAGCTTAATGATGATTTGCTAGCATCGCTACCACTATATGCTGCTATAAATGAAGCTATTAACACATCTTGGTCGTTAATTGAATAAGCTAATCCTTTATTTTGAAGTTCAGGATTGCTGTTTAATCTATTTCGAATCAATGTTCTGTTTGTAACAAATTGATCAAAAACCGACGAGCTATTATTTTTACCATATCCTTTAAATGCAGTAGGCAAACTAAAAAAACTGATACTATAGGTTCCTGATCTTTGTGCAGATAAATGCTCAAACTCATTTGTTAAAGTATCATTTTTCAATACTTCACTGTATTTACCTGTTCTATCTCGTTTTGCTTCAATTTGTATTTTAAAATCTTTAAAGGGTTCAATCTGGGTTTTTAAATTTAGATTTTCAGTAAAGTTTTGGGTAATAGGGTTGTTTATTCTACTGTCTTTACTGAACCAATTGTTATTAATCCCTTCACGAGTGAATGTTTCAACATCTTGACTTCCGATTAAAAATGGTAATCCTGGAGCACCAACAATATTTCTAATATCTGAATTTTCCATACCTAAATATTTTACTTTAGGCATAAATCCAGGTACAGATGTACCTTCGGTTAAGGTGTATGAAATATTAATACTTTTAACCATCATTAATTTCTTAAATATACCTTTTACCAATTTGTATTCAGGTTTTGGTTTGGTTGTGTCGCCAGGTAACGGTTTTGGTTTAGGTATTGGGTTATTGATAGCTTTTAAAAACTTAACTTTATTGTATAGTTTTAGTAAGTCTACTTTTCCGTTAACTCCCTTTTCTCTTGTATTTGAAATGGTATTTCCTAATGTATCAGAAGTACCTAAAGTACCTGCCTGCCAACCGTAACGAGTACCGTATTTGGTTTCAGCACTTAGCCAATCAGTGAAAGGTATTTTGTCGAGAGGTAATTTATAGGTAGCAGTGATACTTTGGTCGTAATTTCTTGTTCTACCGAATTTTTTTAGATTTTCTTTTATTACTTCATCATTTGATTTTGTGCCAATTTCGCCAATATTTTCATCGATTAATGCATACACTGTTGATGAATAATTTAACGAAAGTGATTTTGTAAATGCCCAATTGAAAGCATATTTCCTATTAAATGTGAAGTTTTTGATAAATTGAGGCGCTATTCCTTCAATTCCAAGGTTTGAATTTCTGTTTTGAGTTTTTCTATAATCCCTATTTAAATCACCTGAAAATGATAGGGTTGAAGGCATCAATGTAAGGTTGAAATCTTTTATAAGTTTAAGGTATGGATTAGATAGGAATTTAATCTTTTTTAAAGGCTCATAATTTTTTGGAGAACTAGTATAATTATATATAACACTTGATTTGTAGTTAAGTGTACGGTCTTCAGCAAGTGTATAACTTGAACTTATCCCATCTGAATAACTACCTGATAAAGTTAAGTTTTCAACATCATATAAATGTTTTTTTGCATTCGGTTTTGTTTTTGTTTTTTGTAAACCTTGAATGTTTATGCTTCTTTTTACACTTTGTGAGATTAGTTTTTGTCTTAATTCTTCACGTTTAATTTCATCCTCAATAGCATTTAATGATGCGTCTAATTTTACATCGGGATTTGTAGGGTCGTATTTAGGAGTTGCTTGTGTTTTATCATAACTCATAAATAGTGGAATTTTCATCCCTGATTTTGTAGGTAGTAATTTCTCTAAACTTATGTTCGTTTGAATACCGTAATCTTTTTGTTCGTTCAAATTACGCTGCGAAATTTTTTGTTCTAATGAACCAAAACCAATTCCCATATACCTTCCTGATGCAGTTACATTGGCAACATCGGCAAGTTTGGTGTTAATTTTTCCTATTGCAGCTTGACTAATTTCATTTTGGAAATCGGTTACCCTAAATTCATCCATCCAAACGCATGCTGAATAAGGTTTGGCTTCTCCTGATAGTGGATTTTTAATTCCAAGCATCACCACTTGTACCGAACTAAAATCAGGATTTCCTACTATTGTAACATTTCTCCCCTCCACAAATCGAGTAAATGGAATTCTTTGGTCGTAACCGGTAATTCTGTTTCGTGCAGCTTTGGTCCCACTTAGGGCATCAAAACTCATATCGAGTGTATTATCAGATCTCCAGATTTCGTCTGGGTTTGAGGTAGGATTAAGTGTATATTTTAAAGGAATTTCTATTTCGTAATAATTTTGTGTAAAGTCAGTTCCTAATCTAACAAATGCAACTAAAGTGGTTGAATCATTATGTTTTATAGTCTCACTTTGTGCATGAACAAACATATTCATACGACCATAATTTACAAAATTGAAATTTGTATTTTTAAATACCGCTCGTGCTCTTCCATCACCCAAATCATCCACACACATTCTCAAAGATTGTTCATTTAATCTTCTTGAAACATTTGAAGTATTGTCTCTATCTCTTATAAATCCAGGAGGAACTACGTAAGGAATAGGGCCTTGTCCGTTTTCTTCAATATTTACAGTTGATACTGTAAATCCTGTATTCACAGGCTCAGGAATTTTTTCAGCAGTTTTTTCATTTAAATCACTTGCTGGGTTATATGCTCTCCATTGTCCTGCAACTAATTGAAATTCAGCTAAACGTAAGGCAACAGGTTCTGACCAACCAGTTAAATACATTCTCATGAATCTGATTGATTTGAAGTCGGTAATATTATTTACATTTTTTGCTGATGGGTCACGAATTGGAATTCGGAATTGATACCAAGTTACAGTGTCACCATTTTGATTACCTGTAACTTTTGAAATTACATATTTATTGCCATTTTTTAAACTTGAAGGAGTGATGTCAACTTCGTACTCAAAATATTGTTCTAAATCGTTGATGGTGTTGTTTTGATTTAGGTCTTCATTGTCAGGTGTGTTTGTTGAAGACGGTGTAAATGAAGTTCCTCCTGTGTTTTCTGGAGAGTTGTTTTCAAGTCCATTCCAATATTTGTATCGGTCAACAATTTTTAATCCAGAAGCAGTGTTTGAAGGGTCAAGATAATGTTTGAAATCATCTGCTGATGGGTCTTTACTAGCAACATCTTTTGCTGATGGGTCGGTTATTTGGTCAAGAAAGTTAGTTTTATAATAATCATTTTCAGAAGATGAGTTTAAACCGTCAAGACCCACATCTTGTGTACTTCTGAAATTTGGAACAAAGGCATCATTAAGGTATGGCAATTGAGTTACAACACCCCATTGAGTACTTTTAGTATTTATGCTTGAGTAGCCATTGGTTGGTAATCCATTTTCGAAGGATTGTTGTTGGTCCTTAAGTACATCTTCAGAAATAGAACCTAAGTTAAAATACATTTTACCTCCTTTGGTATTGTTGATTAATGAATCTCCTGAACCATCTTTTTTCTTTACAGGAATACCCGAATATTTGCTTCCTTTTAAAAATGGGTCCATTAACCAAAATTCTATGTATTGAATATTGGCATTATCAAAGTCGGTATCAGTAGAGATTGACCTTGTAATTGCTGCATAATTTTCTCTTGGATCATTGTTTAATGTTCCATCTGATTTTAAGTTAGGATTGTAATTGTAGGGACCTCTTTCAGAAGGGTAATAAACCATGTCAAAAATTGGTTCATTAAGTTGAGCTTGAGTTCGGTCTTTATTTGGGAAAATTTCTTGTGGTTGTACAGCTCTAACATAATGATTTTTAATATCTTCATCATCAATGTTTGATGGCTTGTTTGATGCATCAGTATAAAAAACGTTATCAATACTATACCATGCTAATTTTGCTCTTTTGTAAGAGAAATTTAAATTATTTGAAACTGCTTCAGGAAATGTGCTTGGCGTAGAACCTACTTTCCATTTTAATACACTTCTTGTAAGGTCAAATGGGTTTTCGGCACCTTCAAAATCATCAATATAGGCATTTCCTTTTGCTACCGACGATTGCCCTGGAATGAATGCTGCATATTCGCCTTGAATAGAAACTGTAGAAGGAACTTTGGTTGTAATTAATGGAAGTTTATCAATAATTTTGGTTATAGTTCTTGATTCTCTTAAAAAACTAACATCAGCCCCAACGAGTGTATTACTAATTGGTTCGTCACCTATATTTACACGAGTAATGAGTGGTCGTTCATTTAAATGCAATAAGGTACCTCCAATATTAATATCTTTATTGTATTTATAGTCAAGCCTTAATCCAGTTAATGATTTTTGTCTGAAATTAAATAAATCAGCTTTTTCATATTTAATTCTAATTTCTTTACCTGACGCAAAAGCTCCTTGATTAATAACAGTTATTTTTCCTTGGTCATAGTTTACTGTATAGTCTGTTCCTTCTGAAAGTTGCGTTGAACCAGCAGTGATTCTAACGGAACCTTTGGCAATGTTTAAACCTGGAAGAGAAATATCACCTGATGATAAAGATGCCGATGCAATTCTTAAGAAGAATTTATTTTTACTTGCTAAGTTTAAAAGGTCACTTTTTGTATTTCTATAAATTTCTTTGAAAACATATTTTTCAACTAAATTTTGTTCGTCGGGTTGTTTGAATTGTGTAGCAAGGTGATTTCCGAAAGGTTCAAGAACTGGAAAATATATCCTACCAAGTACTGAGTCAATAGTGATGCCTCCTTTAAAGTCAAAGTTTCCGTCAGGCTGTCTATCAAGGTTTTGGTTAAAATTATCTAAGTTAAATACTTGTAATAAAGGCTTGTTAGCAATATTAACACCTTCATGAATACTTGGGTTATCAATACCAGATGCATCATCTTTATAGATAATACGCATTTGGAAATTTTGTTTTCTTACATTTGATTGGTTTATGTTATAAACATTTTTCATTTGTAAGTTCCACATAGGTAAATCAGTACGAATGGTAGTTGGACGTAAAAGTTTTAAATAAATAACATCAGTGTTACCAAGTTTTCCATAAATATCCGATGTTTCTCCAACTCTGTGTACTTGTCCGTTGTAAGTATATTCGTAAGATACTGCTAAAACGTCATCATTTCTTAAAGGTGAGCTCAAAGAAATATAACCTAAAATAGGATTGATGGTATAATCTTTATTTAAAACCAGTTTTCGTGCAGTTTTTACCATTTCGTAGCCTTCTACTTTTTTAAGGTTAAGGTTACCTTCAAGTGCACCTGTTGTACCATCAACATTTCGAGCAGCAGGTGTATTTATTAATTCATTATACAGTCTGTTTATATTATTATCTGCTGGAGATGAAGTTGTTTTAGGACCATATATTGGATTTAAAGAATCATAAGGTGCATATTCTCCTAAATCAGCAAAACCTACAATGTTTCTAGTATTTTCTGTAGCTGAAATTCTATTGGTAACATAAACCTCAATGGTAGAAATTACTACACCCGAAGCTGGCATAGTAATGTTTGTCAAAGCTCTTTCGTAATTATCTCTGAAAAATTGTGAAAGGAAATAATGTCGATTGTCCTCGTAATTATCAGCTCTGATTTCAATTTCTTTATTTTGAGCACCATTTTGAATTACAATTTCATCGGTTTTACCTCTTTGGTTTGCTATAACTGCAGCCACTTTTAGTTTACCAAATTGCATTTCGGTTTTGAAACCAAACAGGTTTTGTGAGCCTTGTATTAATTGACTATTAATTGGAAATGAGATATTTCCTGCATCAACTTTTTTAATTATTTCATAATCTAAACCTGAATAATCAAGTTTTAAGTTGTTTTCAAAGTCAAATTGTGCTTTTGTATCCCAGTTGATACCAACTTTTAGTTTTTCTCCAATTTTACCTTGCACATTGAATGCAATAGTTTGATTAAAAATGAATTGTCCCATACGTTGTAAACGAACAGGAACAGCAGGGTTATCAATTCTTTGGCGTTGATAACCAAAGTCTAACATAACGTTTCCGTTAGGTTTAATATCAATTACATTTCCCCCAAAAATTCTATCTAATGTTGGGCTCATTTTGATAGGAGGAACCAAACGACCAGATTTTGGATCGGAGTTTTTAGTGCTATCAGATGTGTTTTTATTTCTCCAATATTGTCTATTCGCTAATGTTTGTTTGTACTCTTGGTATTCTTTGTAAGTCATTTCAGAAGGATGACGAGCAGGTTGCCCTCCAACTTCTTCGGTAACATGGTAAGTACCAGCAGAATCATCTCCAAACTCAACATTTGTTTTGTAGTTTGCTGGGTCTTTTAGTTGAATAGGAGATTGAGAGTTTTGTCCACTGTAAGGGTCGCCATACCTATCTTTGGGTTCGTAGGTTGGTTTAGTGGTTTTTTTTCTAGGTTTTTCAGGAGTAGTACTATCTGCAGGCGCTATAATGTCGGCTACAGTTTTCCAATGAGAAGATGGTTTAGCCAAAGCTAACCATGCTGCACACATAATGAAAATTAGTCCTAAAAAACTAGATATGTAATACTTACGAGATAACAATTTCTTTAATTAAATAATAAAATCACAAATTATTTTAATGCTTGAATTAACGAGCTTTCAGTGCAGCTCTAATTAAATCTTCAACTTTTGCTGATGGATTTTCTTTAAGTAATGCATCCACACTTTTTTCAGCAAGTTTCTTTTCAATACCAAGTGTTTGCAATGCACTTAACGCCTCTGCACGAACAATATTGTGTGTTAAGCCAGCGGCACCAACTAAAATCAAGTTTTCTTTGTTGATTTTATCTTTTAATTCTAAAATAATTCTTTGTGCAGTTTTTAAACCTATCCCCTTTACACTTTGTAGTGTTCTAATGTCATCATTAGCAATAGCGGTTTGAATTTCAACTGATTGCATAGATGATAAAACCATAAGTGCAATACTTGGCCCAACACCCGAAATGGAAGTTAACAATAAAAATAGACGTTTTTCTTCAGCCTCAAAGAAACCATAAAGTGTATGAGCGTCTTCTTTGATATTTAATACCGTTAGTAATTTACAGCTTTCAGCAGCTGCAATATGCCCATAAGTATTTAAAGATATTTTTATGAAATAGCCAACACCGTTTGTTTCAATTATTACAGCTGTTGGGTCTTTATATGTGAGTTTGCCAGAAATATATGCTATCATAAACAAGTGGGCTAAATCTAAAATTAGTTACTGCACAGCCCAAGCCCAAATATAAACAGATTTAATTAAATAATAATTAAAAACTGTGTTAAGATATTAATTGTACCATATTTTAAATTGCTAAAAAAATATTTTATTAGCCAGATAAATTTGAATTTCATTACATGAAATTCAATTGAATTATTTATCTTTCAAATCAAAATGAGAATCAAATCACAATTATATTTTATGTTGAAATATCTTACATGCTTATTCATTTTCATAGCAAATATAGCTTTTGCTCAAAACACTAATTTTTCTAAAAGTTTACCTTTTAATTCATTAATGAATGATTTATTGATTGACAGTACCCATTGTAATTGTGAAACATATAATGTATTTAATACTTACTTGAACAAACAAGTTCAAGGAAATCAATGTTTTATTGAATATTTTAAAGAGAAAAAATTAGTAATGCAGATGCTTTTTGATTCTGTAGGAAGTGAATATGATTATTACGAAAAAAAACAAAGAACAAATTATCAGATACGAATGATGAATTTTCAAAAAGTAAATGCTCAATATGAAGTTCCTCATCTATACTTTAATGAATTAGGAAATGTTGTAATGAATCATATTTGGAAGGGCGATAAAGAACTTAGGTATTACTCAAATGGTGAAACAGAATATATTAGATTAACACATGAAGATCAAGATACTTTAATCATTCATAAATATCCAAATGGTTTTCCTCATTATGAAATCAAGATTAAATGGAATGGGATAACAATTATGGACTCGTTGAATGAAACATATAAATCAAGAAATTTTAACATTTTTAATTATACTAATGTAAATAATGAGTGTTATAAATATGAATATTTTGTTATTGATAGAGGAAATAAAAATTATTATTGCAATAAATTTGATTACAATGGTATCTATAAAACTTGGTATGATAATGGGCAAAAACAAATTGTTGGTCAATATGAAAACAATTTTCAAGTTGGTGAGTGGCTTTTTTATAATCAAAATGGAAAGTTAATTAGAAAAATGATTTATGATAAAAATGGCAATATTACAAAGTGTAAACCATGTGGAAATATTGACGATTTCTATTTTTTGAAATTTTATGGAAATATGGATACTGATGTTTGGTACAAAATAAATGAATAATTTTAATCAAATACTTTTTTGTTAAAATATTAATCGTATATTTGCGATATGTAATAAATATTAAAAATGGCAATCAATAAATCAGATACATTTGGAATAGAGGAACAACAAATTGCAACTTGGGCAAAAGCATTGGCACATCCTGCAAGGGTTGCAATTATGAAATTGTTGATTCAAAAACAGGCTTGTATCTGTGGAGATATTGTAGCAGAGTTGCCTTTGTCGCAATCAACTGTTTCGCAACATTTAAAAGAGTTGAAAGAAGCTGGTTTGATTAAAGGAACTATTGACGGACCTAAGGTTTGCTATTGTGTAAATGAAGCTTCTTTACATGAGTTTGCAAATGCATTGCTTGGATTCTCAAATGAATACAAGATAAAAAGTAACTGTTGTTAAATGAGTTGTCAGTGGTCAGTTATTGGTAATCAGTTTAAAATTGAAAACCAAAATACTGACTACTGACAACTGAAAACCAAAAACTAAAAACATGAAATTATCAGAAGTTAAAAAAGTATTGGCTACATTAGAAAAAGTAGATTTTGAATTAGAAAATGGAATGAGAGTTCCTGCACATTTTCACATTACAGAAGTGGGCGAAATAAACAAAAAGTTTATCGACTGTGGCGGAGTAGTTAGAAATGAAGCCGTTGTAAATTTTCAGCTTTGGGAAGCTGGCGATTATGACCATCGTTTGTCGCCAAGTAAGTTGTTGAATATTATTCGTATTTCAGAAGAAAAACTTGGTATTCAAGATTTAGAGGTTGAAGTTGAATATCAATCAAATACAATTGGCAAGTACCATTTAGAATTTAATGGAACAAAATTTATTTTACTTTCAACAAATACCAATTGTTTGGCAAGCGACAGTTGTGGTATTCCTGCAGAAAAATTAAATGTAAATTTTAGACTTAAATCAGTAAAAGAAAATTCCTGTACGCCTGGTGGCGGATGTTGTTAAAATAGTTAAGGGTTTAGGGTTCAGAGTTGAGAGTTTTTCAATTACTAAACCCTAAACTCTAAACTCTAAACTCTAAACTAATAATGTTTCCTTCAATAAAAACTTTCATTGAATCTGCCATTGCAGATTTTGATTCAATTCCTGCGGAGAGAAAGGAATTATTACAAAAATTAACAGCTTTTGTACAATCCAAAGTTGATGCAGACGAGAAAATTGAGCTCAACTACATTTGTACTCACAATTCAAGAAGAAGTCATTTAGGACAAATTTGGGCAAAAGTGGCTGCATTTTATTACGGTTTTACTAATATCGAAACTTATTCGGGAGGTACAGAAGCAACAGCTTTTAACCCAAATGCAATAGCATCCATTAAAAGAACTGGTTTTAAAATAACACAATCGGGTAGTGAAACCAATCCATTTTATGATGTAATTTTTGATGAGAATGGCTCAAAAGTGCTTTGTTTTTCAAAACGTTATGATGATGAAAGCAATCCGAAATCGAATTTTGGAGCTGTAATGACTTGTACAGATGCCGATGGTAAATGCCCATTTATAACAGGAGCAAGTATTAGAGTAGCTACGCCATATATTGACCCTAAAAAAGCAGACAATACACCTGAGCAAGATGCAACCTATGATGCTAGTTCGAAACAAATAGCAACAGAGTGTTTGTATGTATTTTCATTGGTAAAAAAGAAATAATGCTTAAAAAATCCTTAGCCGAATTTATCGGTACATTTATATTAGTATTCTGTGGTACAGGAGCTTGTACGATTAATGAAATTACAAATGGCAGTATCACACATGTTGGTATTGCCATTACTTTTGGTTTGGTAGTTACAGCATTGATTTATGCATTGGGCAATGTATCGGGGGCAAATTTTAACCCAGCTGTAAGTATTGCACTTTGGCTTGGGCAAAAAATGAATTCATTTACAATGATGTTGTATGTTTCAGCACAAATTATTGGGGCAATGTTAGCAAGTTTTGCCTTGCATTATTTATTCCCAACTGCAAAAATGTTAGGTGCAACCTTACCCGCTGGTACCGAAATGCAATCATTTATATTGGAATTTATTTTAACTTTTATACTGATGTTTGTAATTGTAAGAGTTGCCATTCAGGAAGTTAAATACCAAAATTTGGCAGGAATAATTATTGGTTTTGTAGTTTTGTTTGAGGCAATGTTTGCCGGACCAATTTGTGGAGCATCCATGAACCCTGCACGTTCAATTGCGCCAGCCATCGTTTCAGGACATATAGAATCTCTTTGGATATATTTGTTAGCACCAGTTTTGGGAGCAATTGCAGGGTATTTTGTTGGTGATTATTTGGGGGAGAAGGAAGTATAGTTATTGTCCATAATTTGATTTATGGAATTATAACAAACTCAAATCTGTTAGCCCTAAATAATATTTTATAATTTTCAAATCAACTCATCTTTTATGAAAAAAATAGAAATTGGAATTGATAGTTTTGCTGCGGCAAATTTGAGTGATGATAAAAGTATAGTTTCAAATAATGTAAATTCACTTGCCGAATTATTAGAACGAATTGAACTTGCTGACAAAGTTGGTTTAGATGTTTTTGGAATTGGGGAGCACCACAGAAAAGAGTTTTTAGATGCTGCACCTGTTGTAATTTTGGCGGCTGCTGCGGCTAGAACCAAACAAATAAAATTGACAAGCGCAGTTACTGTGCTTTCTGCAATTGACCCTGTAAGGGCATTTCAAAGCTATGCAACCTTAGATTTAATTTCAAACGGTAGAGCCGAAATGGTTGTTGGAAGAGGTTCATTTACTGAAGCATTTCCTCTTTTTGGATTCAAATTGCATGATTACGATGAGATTTTTATTGAGAAATTAGATTTACTACTCAAAATTCGTGAACAAGAAGAAATTTCTTGGGCTGGTAAATTTAGAGCGCCATTAAATAATCAATCAATTTATCCAAGACCAGTTCAAGATAAATTGCCAATTTGGTTAGGAGTAGGTGGAACGCCACAATCATTTGCTAGAGCTGGTACATTAGGTTTGCCATTGATGGTTGCAGTTATTGGTGGCGAAACGCATAGATTCAGACCCTTGGTTGATATGTATCGTGAGGCTGGTTTACGTGCAGGTCACAAACTCGAAGATTTAAAAGTTGGTTTGCATTCGCTTGGTTATGTGGCAGATACAACTGAACAAGCCATTGCTGAATATTATCCTGGTTATGCTCAAACATTTACAAAAATAGGAAAAGAAAGAGGTTGGCCTGCTGTTACTCCAGCCAGATTTAATTCGCAAAATGGACCAACAGGAGCTTTAATGGTTGGTTCGCCAGAAGAAGTTGCAGAGAAAATTCTTCGCCATAGTGAATCACTTGGTGGAATTACTAGGTTTTCTTTTCAAATGGATAGTGCTTCTCTTTCTCACGAAAAACTTAAAAATTCAATTCAATTAATTGGAGAAAAAGTGAGTAAAATTGTGAATGGATAAAAGTATTAATTGAGAGATGTAATACCAATTATATTTATTCAATAGTCCAGCTAAAACTCACACTTCGACTACGCTCAGTGACCGTTTTCGAGTATCGGTTACTCGAAAAATAGCATTTACGGTGGTTGAGCGTAGTTGAAACCTTAGTAATTGTTATTTTTCGCTGTAAAATTATTGGAATACATACAACTAATATTTTATCTAACATCTAAAATCTAACATCTCTCATCTTTTTTTACCACTTCCCTTTCATTTTACTTAAAAACTCAGGCGTAACACCAATGTAACTAGCTACATGTTTTTGGGGAATATCATTAATTAAGTTAGGATACGTTTTGCAGAATTTTTTATAGCGTTCTTCCGCAGTAAGGCTCAGATTATCAATGAGTCGTTGTTGATACGAAACAAGAGAATTTTCAATGATAATTCTAAAAAAACGTTCAAATTTTGGCACTTTTTGATACAATAATTCTTGGTCGGATTTTGATAAAAACAATGCTTCAGTATCGCTCATTGCTTGAATATTCAATACACACGGTTTTTGCGAAATTAAACTGTACAAATCGCCAATCCACCAGTTTTGTGGAGCAAAATTTATTACATGTTCAAATCCATTTTTATCAACCGTAAAACCTCTAAAACAGCCATTTACAACAAAAACTGAATGTTTGCAAATGTCGCCTTCTTCTAAAATAAATGTTTTTGATTTGATTTTTTTGTGATTCAATAACGAGATAAAATATTGTTCTTCTTCCTCGTTTAATTGAATATGTTTGCTGATATTTTCTAAAATTTGTTTGTACATGGTTTTGTATTTCAAATGTAAATTGAAAATAAATATTTTAAATAACAAATCTCACTATCAACTATCAATTGTCAACTATCCACTATCTCAACATTTTTCAATATCTTTACATAAAATATTCACTTAAAAAATATCTATGCGTTATCGTTTCTCTTCAATAGGTTTATCTCAACCATTAGTAAATGTATTAAATGACTTAAAAATTTACGAACTTACTGATATTCAAGAAAAATCTATTCCTGTTTTATTAAAAAGCAAACAAGATTTTATTGGTTTGGCTCCAACAGGTACAGGTAAAACTTTAGCGTATGTATTGCCTTTGTTAGAGAAAATTGACCAAGCCGACAAAAGACCTCAAGCACTAATTCTTGCCCCAACTCGTGAGTTAGCACAGCAAATTGCAGATCAAATCACTGAGTTATGTGCCGAAATTCCTGCAGTTACTTGTGTTACTTTACATGGTGGCTCTGGTTCATTAAAGGCTCAAATCAAAATGGTGAAGCAAGATGCACAAATTATTGTGGCTACTCCAGGGCGATTTGTGGATATTATGGAAAGAGGCGAAATGAATGTAAAAGAGCTGACTTACATTGTATTAGATGAAGCCGACGAAATGCTTAGTTTGAGTTTTAAAGAACCTCTTGATAAAATTTTGTCGGAAGTGAAGCCTGAGCGTACTGTTTGGTTATTTTCGGCAACTATGCCAAAAGATGTGCAACAGTTAACCAAGAAATTTTTAAGAAAAGATAGAAACGAGGTTATCTTAAACGAGTTAGACGAACAGAAAAAACTTAAAATTCAGCATCATTACTTGATTGTTGATCCAATAGATAAACTAAATACATTGGTTCATTTTTTACAACAACATGAAGGTGAGCGTGGAATTATTTTTTGTAGAACCAAAGCTGGTGTTCAAAAAATGGTAAAACATTTATTGATGAACAGACTTTCAGTTGGTGGTTTACATGGTGATTTACCACAAGGAATTCGTGATAAAATAATGGACCAATTCCGTGAAAAGCATACACAATATTTAATAGCAACTGATATTGCTTCAAGAGGAATTGATGTAGATGATTTGTCGTTTGTGATTCAGTATCAGTTACCTGACAGTCCAGAATTTTACACACACCGTAGCGGACGTACAGGTAGAGCAGGTAAAAAAGGAATGTCATTAACTTTTGTTTTCCCAGAGGAAGAAAAACAATTGCGATTGATAGAACAGCAATTAAAAATGGAATTTATTGCTTATGAAAAACCAACAGCTACAAATTTAGAAGAAAGTAATTTGTTGTTGTGGTCAAACAGAATAATGAAAACCAAAATTATTGAAATTGACCCAGAAATTCGTAAAAAAATCACAGCCAATTTTGCAGATTTAAACAAAGCCCAATTAATTGACAGATTAATTTCTGATCAATTGGTGATGGGGTAATATCAAATTTATTAGATAGTTCTGCGAAAACTTACATTTCGACAAGCTCAGTGACCGTTTTCGAATACACTTACCCGAAAAATTAACTTTACGGTTGCTGAGCTTGTCGAAGCTATAGTAAAGTTGATTTCTCGCTGAAATAAATTAAACTATCAATATTATAAACTCCATGGGTTAAAACCCATGGCTAGGATATCATCGTCCCGATGGGACTAAATGTTTAACTAATAAGTCCCATCGGGACGACCAGTTTTATAGCCTAGGGTTTTAACCCTAGGGAGTAGATGATATTTCAAATTAGGGTTATCTTTTCATAATTTTAAATCAAGAAATAATGTCAAAAACAAAAATTACGATTAACAATAACGGTTCAATCAGAATTGAAGGAGACTTTGAAATAGTAGACAAAGCTGGTAATAATTACGATTTACAAGGAAGAGAAATTGTATCTTTATGTAGATGCGGTTTATCTAAAAATAAACCATTTTGCGATGGTTCGCACAGTGGTAAATTTGAACATGAAGCTATTGCATTTGCATTGCCTCCTAAAAAAGCTTAAAAGTTTATTGGTAAAAAAAATAATAAAATTAAATCCCCAAGTCTTGAACTCATTTAAGACTTGGGGATTTTTTTGTTTAAACTTCTAAGTAATCCATGTCTCGGTTAAATGTTTCATCAAGATAATATAATGAAACTAATGCAATGATAAATGTCAACGCTCCAACAATTAAGATTGGTTCGTAAGTCATAGTTGAAGGAAGTAATTTTATTAATAAATCAAGTACTAGTCCCATCACAACAAACATACCTCTTACAAAATTAGGGGCAGTATTAGCTACAGTTGAGCGAATATTTGTACCAAATTGTTCTGCGGAAATGGTAATAAACACAGCCCAATAACCACAAGACATCCCTAATAAAATACATAATGAATAAAATAAAACTATATTTTGAATTGGTGCTACAAAATATACAATTGTAAAAAACAATGTTAGTAAAATAAATACTAAAACTGCTTTTTTCCTACTTTGTAAATATTGACTCAAAACTCCACTTAATATATCTCCAACTGTCAAACCAATATAATAATACATTATTGTACTTGGTACATCAACATTCATACTTTGAGACATATTGGTGAATTTTAGAAATTTAGATACATACATGATTAAAAAACCAATTACATACCAAATTGGTATTCCAATCATGATACATTTAATGTATTTTGAAAAAATATTATATCCAGAAAAAAGTTGAAAAAAGTTTCCTTTACTACTATCAGATTCATTCATATTTTTAAATATTCCAGACTCTACAACTTTGATTCTTAATACTAAAAGTAATAGACCTAAACCTCCTCCAATAAAATAAACAGTTCTCCATTCGCAATATTTTGTTAGAATTGCAGCAGCAACAGCACCCGTTACGCCAATAGAAGCTACCAACATTGTTCCATAACCTCTATTTTCTTTAGACATACCTTCTGAAACTAAAGTAATTCCAACTCCTAATTCCCCTGCTAAACCAAATCCTGCAATAAATCTCCAAAAAGCATACGCATTTACTGAATCAACAAAGCCGTTGGCAATATTGGCAATTGAATAAGTTAATATTGAGGCAAATAAAACCGAAAGTCTGCCTTTTTTATCACCTAAAATACCCCAAAAAATACCTCCCAGCATCATTCCCCAAAATTGACAGTTGTGTAAATATATACCCACTTTGTCAATATCAACTTTATTGATTCCAATATCAGTTAAACTTTTAATTCGAACCATTGCAAAAAGTATCAAATCATATACATCCACAAAATAGCCCAAGGCTGCCACAATCACAGCGGCATTAAATACTTCTTTCGTTTTAAACGATGAAAATGCTCCCATTTATTAGTTATTTATCTTAATTTTAGAGATTAATTTAGTACTGAGTACAGAGTACTAGGTACTGAGTTATAAATTTGAGAAGTCTTAAGTCTCAAATCTAACTCAATTCTTCAAAAATACATTTTCTTTACTGAAAATACATTCATTTTAAAGCTTAGATATAAAAAAATATGTATTTAGTTTATCTTTTGGGTATATATGCTTATCAATTATTAATCAATTTGGTGGCTCCATTTAATAAAAAAGCTATGCTTTTGAAAAATGGACGTGCAAATTGGAAAAATACGCAAATTGCACTTAAAGGGAATAACTCTCAAACATTGGCTTGGTTTCATTGTGCTTCCTTGGGTGAGTTTGAACAAGCTCGACCGGTTTTAGAAAAATACAAAACCTTACATCCTGAACATAAAATTTTACTTTCATTTTTTTCTCCTTCGGGATATGAAATTCGCAAAAACTATCCGCATGCTGATTATATTGTGTATTTACCTGCTGATACTCCATCAAATGCTGCACAGTTTATTGACATTTGGAAACCATCTATTACCTATTTTGTAAAATATGAATTTTGGCATCATTACACTTTAGAATTAAAGAAAAACAATATTCCATTGATTTCATTTTCAAGTATTTTTAGAGAAAATCAAGTCTATTTTAAATGGTATGGAGGATTTTTCGGGGCAATATTGAAAAGATTTTCAATGCATTTTGTGCAAGATGAATTGTCGGCTCAATTGTTGAAATCTATTGGAATTGAAAATGTAAAAGTGGCTGGCGATACTCGTTTTGATAGAGTAATTGAAATTTGCAAACAAGCAAAAGAAATTGAACTTGCTCGCTTATTTACCCAAAATACTGAAAATACACTTGTAATTGGAAGTGCTTGGCACCAAGATTTGGAGGTTCTTCTACCAATAATCAATGATGCAACTATTCAATTAAAATACATTATTGCACCTCACGAAATTCATGAAAATGAAATTCAAGAATTGATTACAAAAATAACTTCCGGTAAAATTATCCGTTATTCACAGGCTACAACAGGAAATGTACAAGATGCTAAAGTGTTGATAATTGATAATATAGGAATGCTTTCGTCATTATATAAATATGGTAGCATAGCTTATATTGGTGGTGCATTTGGCAAAGGTTTGCATAATATTCTTGAAGCTGCAACGTATGGAATGCCAATTGTATTCGGACCAAAATACACTAAATTTAACGAAGCCAAAGAGTTGATTGCAGTAGGTGGAGCGTTTAGTATTAACAATACCCAAGAAGCACAATCAAGGTTAGTAAATTTCTTACAAAATAAAGAAGCATTAGCGCATACTAGCCAAATATCATATAACTATGTAAATCAAAAAGGTGGGGCTACTGCGGTGATTTTGGGGTAGGGGAATCTTTCTTTTTAGTAAATGTCTCTCGCAGTCGCTTCGGCTCTGCCGAGTGACGCTTATGGAAAAGACATCTTGTCTGATTTATTTTTAAAAAATGGCTAGAAGCCTACAAGATAAATGTAACTCGGTAGAGCCGAGCTACTGCGTTAAATAAATTAATTATAAAATATAAAAATAGATTATGAAAAAAGCTTTAGTTGTATTGTCAGGTTGTGGGGTGTATGATGGTTCTGAAATTCAAGAATCGGTGTTTACATTGTATCAATTAGCAAAAAATAATATTGAATATATTTGTGTTGCTCCTGATATTATCCAACATCATGTAATTAATCATATCAAAGGCGAAGAAATGCCTGAAACTAGAAATGTTTTAACTGAGTCGGCTAGAATTGCTAGAGGTAATATTCAAGCACTTTCACAAGTTGATGTAAATACTGCTGATGCTTTGGTTTTTCCTGGTGGATTTGGTGTAGCTAAAAATTTAAGTAAATGGGCATTTGCTGGTCCGGATGGTGAAATTTTACCAGAAATTGAAAACTTAATCATTGATTTTGTAAAAGCGGGCAAACCGATAGTTGGTATTTGTATGGCTCCGTCAACAATTGCAAGAGCATTAAAAGGTACTGATTATAAGGCAAATCTAACAATTGGCAATAGCACTTCTGCATCGCCTTACGATATGGATGGAATTATTGGGGGAGTAAATGCTACAGGTGCACTAAATCACCCAAAAGAAGCATCTGAAATAATGATTGATGAAAAATTAAATATTATTACCGTTCCTACTTATATGATGGATGTAAATATCATTGAAGTGTATAATGGTATCGAAAATGCTATTTCAGCTTTGGGTAAAGTGATATAAGTAATTGTTAATAAAAGTTAAAAGTCGTTGTTTTTCAACGACTTTTAGCTTTTATTTTTATAGTTAGGAATGTTTTATAATATATTCCCTACAGATTCCATCCAACTCTAAGATGTTTTTTGAATCAAATAAGAATAATTCTTTACTAACGATTTTACTTTCTCTCGGATTTTTATATTCATTGTAATAAAGCGTTAAACTACCTTGGGATTTGTTTTCAAAATCAATTTTTGATTTTCCCCAAAAGTCTTTCCACGGATGTTTTTTTACTAAATCCCTCGATGTTACAATTAAATGAGTATCTGTTACAAACCAATATTGTTTGGTTGGATTAAATATTTCTATTAAAAAAACAATAGCTTTTTTCCCAAACACAAATACACATAAAGTGCATACGCCTAATTGAATAAGATTACCTAATTGTCTAAATTCATCTTCTCCTTTAAAATCAAGAAAAACAGAAAAAGCCTTTTGGGTCAAATTTTGTGTAAATGCATTAATTTTATAGTTTTTAAAAACCAAAACACACCAAAGGTGTAGTAAACCCAATGTTGCAAACAAAAAAATGATTGTTAAGGTTATTGAGTGAGTTTTTAACATTATCCTTTCTGATGTTGAGTAATACTTAATATTCTCGTTTTTAATCAAGGACTTTGACTTTTCTGGTATAGTTAAAGTGTTAATATTCATTGTTAATTGCAATATTGTTTGATATTTTATTTTTTATAGATTCAAGAATTGGCTCATAATATTCCTTACCAACTATCACTATTTTATCTCTTGAGTAATGTGATCTTTTATTGCCTTTTACCATTTTTCCTGTCCTTAATTTCAAAAGTAAAGCATCATCTTCGATTTCAATTTTAGGTAGAAATAAATCCCAAGTATATGAATTACAATCTATTGAGGATTCAATAATCATCCTTTGATTGGTGATTATATGTGTATCTCCAGGTGTTTTGTTTATTTTTAATGAAAATAAAATTATCGATATTCCAATTATTTGAAAAAGTGTTAACATGTAAACTTCTCGTCCTTGATTTAAATTTATAAAATCATAAAACTCTTTTTGAAAATCAAATGCTTTAAAATCAATATAACTTAAAAGTAAAATGTTTATAAATGTTGGTAAGCTTGACCAAATTAATCCAAAGATTAAAAAGACTTTATTTATTCTTTGAGGATATTTAAATGTTGAATTTATTGTAAATTCAATCTGCTCGTCTTCTGCTATTTTATAAAATTTTGATTTTTGCATTGGCGCTTATTTGTTAAAAAAAAGCCGTTGAGAATCAACGGCTTTTAGTTTTATTTTTATAAACTTAATCTTTTCATGTAAGTATTTAAGTCCTTATCGCCACGGCCAGAAAGGTTAATTACAACATTATCAGTAGGTTTTAAATCTAAATGTTTCAAACAAGCTAATGCATGACATGATTCTAATGCAGGAATAATGCCTTCGTTCTGACATAATTCAATTGCAGATTCTAATGCTTCTTCATCAGTTATTGAAATAAACTTACCTCTTTTTGAATCAAATAAATGTGCATGCATAGGGCCAATTCCAGGGTAATCTAACCCAGCTGAAATAGAATATGGCTCAATTACTTGTCCATCTTCCGACTGCATTAATAAGGTTTTACTTCCATGTAAAACTCCAATTTCGCCCAATGCTGTAGTTGCCGCTGAGTGTCCAGTATTTACGCCCAAACCTGCTGCTTCTGCCGCTACTAAAGTTACGTTAGGGCTATTTAAATAATGGTAAAATGCTCCCGCTGCGTTACTACCACCACCAACACAAGCAATTACATATTCTGGGTCGGTTTTACCAGTTTTTTCTTGTAACTGCCATTTAATTTCCTCACTTATAATTGATTGGAAACGTGCTACCATATCAGGGAATGGATGTGGACCAACCACAGAACCAATAATATAATGTGTATCAACAGGGTTTGTAATCCAATCTCTTAATGCTTCGTTGGTAGCATCTTTTAGCGTTTTACTTCCGCAAGTTGCCGAACGAACTTCTGCGCCAAGCATTTTCATACGTAATACATTGGGTGCCTGACGCTCAATGTCAACTTCGCCCATGTAAACAATACATTTCATACCCATTAATGCACAAGCTGTTGCAGTTGCAACTCCATGCTGACCAGCACCTGTTTCAGCAATAATTCGGGTTTTGCCCAAACGTTTTGCTAAAATAATTTGCCCTAATGTATTGTTGATTTTATGTGCACCAGTGTGGCACAAATCTTCACGTTTTAAAAATATATTTGTATTGTATTTTTCTGAAAGACGCTTAGCAAAATACAATGGAGTTGGACGACCAACATAATCTTTTAATAATAAATCAAGTTCCTCTTTAAAAGAAGGCTCTGAAATAATATCAAGGTATTTTTGACGTAATTCTTCTACATTTGGGTAAAGCATTTCTGGCACATAAGCACCACCAAACTTGCCGTAATATCCTCTATCGTTAACGTTATATACTTGTTCCATAATATATTATGTAAAATTAAATCCTATTATAACTTTCAAACAACTCTTTCAATAAATCTATATTTTTATTTGCTGGAGATATTTCAAAGGCACTATTTACATCAATTCCTGCAATGTTGAGTTTTAGTAAATCCATTGCAAGAACTTTTTTGGCTTCATTTACTCCAATGCCACCTGAAAGTAACATTGGCTTTTGTCCATGATATTTTTCAAGTACATCCCAGTTAAATGTTACTCCGTTTCCTCCATGTTCTTTGCCTTTGGTGTCAAATAAAAACAAGTCGGCAACTGTTAAATAGGGCAGAGTTTCATCAAAATTAAAGTCATCATCAACAGAAAATACTTTAATAATGAAATATCCTTTAGCTTTCAACTCATTACATTGCTCAACAGTTTCTTTTCCATGAAGTTGTAAAGTATTGATGTTGTTTTTATTGCAAGCTAATTCTATATTTTCAGTAGATTCATTTACAAATACACCTACTTTTCTAATTGAATCAGGTAAAGTGGGCATAGTAAAGTGTTGACCTACATCTCTTTTTGATGGAGAATAATGAATAAAACCTAACATGTCGGGTTTTAAATTCATTACAGCTTCAATATTTTCAGTAACTCTCATTCCACATACTTTAATTAAAAGTGATTGTGTAAGGAGTTTGTTTATTTCTTGGTTAGCAAAATTTGTGTCTTTGCTGATTCTTTCTTCTTCAAGGCTCAAATAATGATACTTAAGTTTGAAGTTTTCTTTACGTTTCCATGCCAACCAATACGCATCTGGGTGGTCGTGCTGACATGAAATAATATCTATTACTACATTTCTGAAAGGAGAATAAAAAGTGACAATTTCTGATTCTAACACTGTTTGGTGTTGTAAATCAGGCATTATTCTTTTTAATTCTTGCAACCAATATAGCTCAGTTTGCGAGGCATAATCTCGCATTTCTTGTGCTAATAATTGAAGGGTATGGAGTTCAGATGACATTTTGTTAGTATTAGGTACTAGGTCTTAAGTATTAGGTATTTTAATTAGAACTAGGTCTTAAGTATTAGGTATTAAGTCTTAGGTAAGATTCTGTACCAAATACTTTGTACCTAATACTTAATACTTTCTACTTAATACCTTTTATAAACTCATTAATAGCATTTACAGGGTCAGGAGTTTGCATAAAAGCTTCGCCCATTAAAAAGCCTTTGTAACCATAGCCACGCAATGTTGATAGTGATTCTGCTTTACTTAAGCCACTTTCTGAAATCTTTACAAAATTATCAGGAATATAATTCACCATTTCAATTGATTGATTGATATCAACTTTGAAATCTTTAAGATTACGATTATTTACCCCAACAACATCAATATATTCACTTAAATTTCCGTCAAGTTCTTCTTTTTCACGGACTTCAAGTAATGTTTCTAAGCCAAGTGACTTAGCAAATTTTGCCAAACGGTTTAATAAAACGGTATCAATCCCTGCGGCAATAAGCAAAATAACATCAGCACCTGCAGATTTCGCTTCAACAATTTGGTATTCGTCAACCATGAAATCTTTGCGTAATATCGGTGCCGAAACCACATCTCTCACATTACTTAAATCAGTTAAATTGCCACCGAAATAAGGCCCATCAGTTAAAATAGATAAGCCACAAGCACCAGCTTGGATATATCCTTTTGCTATTTCCGCAGGTACAAAAGTATTGCCTGGAAATTCGCCTTTTGATGGTGATTTTCTTTTAAACTCAGCAATAATTCCTGTGCTGTTTTCAGCAAGTAAAGCTTGTTTTAAAGAAACAGTTTCTTTACCAAAGTATTTACTTTTTTCTAATTCTGAAATACTTACTTTCGCTTTATTGGCTTCAACTTCTGTAAATTTGAAATTGATAATTTCTTGTAATACGTTCATTTTTTTAGACTTAGGACTGAAGACTTAAGATTTTAGACTTCTTATGATATTTGAACTGACAACTGATTACTGAAAACCGATAACTAATTACAACTTATCAACTTCTCCAACACTTCTTTCGCTTTTAAGCTAGTAAGTGATTCTCTAGCAATGGTTTGGGCTTCGGTAATATCAATACCAACTTTGTTTACCCAAATTGCTGTAGCAGCATTGGCAATAACAACATTGTTTTGTGCTTCAGTGCCTCTGCCTTCAATTATATTTTTAAATATTTCACTTGCTTCTGCTACCGAATTACCACCAAATATTTGTTCAGGTTTAATAGTTGGGAAACCGTAAGCTTCTGGTGAAAGTAATTTTTCGAATTCGTTACTTACAATTTTAACTTTGCCTGTTAGTGATATTTCGTCGTAACCATCCACTGCATGAATAATTAAATAACGCTCATCTGTATGTTGTAATAAGCTGTGATACAGACGAACCATTTCTAAATTATACACACCTACTGCTCTTTTTTTAACATGAGCTGGGTTTGTTAATGGACCAAGCATATTAAAAAATGTTTTCATTCCTAACTCTTTACGAACAGGAGCAACGTTTTTCATTGCAGGGTGAAATAGTGGTGCATGAAAAAATGTGATTCCAGCTTTATCAATTTGTTTTTTGATTAAATCTTGGTTGTTGGTAAATGTAACTCCCAATGATTCAAGTACATTTGACGAACCACTTTGTGATGATACAGCATAGTTACCATGTTTGGCAACCTTCACACCAGCACCAGCTGCCACAAAAGCCGAAAGTGTTGAAATATTGAAAGTGTTTTTGCCATCACCACCAGTACCAACAATATCTACAGGTTCAAATTCTTGTAAATCAACTTTTACACAAAGCGAAAGCATAGCTTCTCTAAAACCTTTTAATTCTTCAGATGTGATGCTACGCATTAAAAATACAGTAACAAAAGCTGCCATTTGGGCTGCATTTGCTTCGCCTGAACCTATTTTTACAAAAGCATCATAAGCTTCTGCAGAAGTAAGTGTTTGTCCTTGTGTAAGTTTGGTAAGGTATGTTTTCATTAGCCTTTAATTTTATCTAAAATATTGGTTTGAAACCAATATGGTAATTTATCTGATTTATTAAATCTATTTTTTATTAGCGAAAAATTAACTTTACTCATGCTTCGACTACGCTCAGCAACCGTAAAGTTGATTTTTCGAGTAAAGAGTACTCGAAAACGGGCACTGAGCGTAGTCGAAGTGTAAGTTTTCGCTTAATTATAAAATATCATTTATTCTAATAAATTCATTTTAGATTAATAATTTTATTAGTTGTTATTTCTACAGAAGGATGATTTTTTTCAATAATATGAGTGCTTCCATCGGGAAAAACTTCAATTACATAACCATGTTGGCTAATTAGTACACTACTTCCTGAAGCAAGTGCTTGCCAATAGGCTTGTTTAGTAGCAGCCAATGCCATTTCTGGAATGTGTAACTCTAAGTAATTGAGTGCTTGTTCAGTTATTTTCATTTTCAAGGTTCTTTATTTTTTTAAGCCTCCAACCAAGCTTTCATAATTCCAATTCCACCATCGGTTAGTATTGATTCTGGATGAAATTGAACACCTCTCACATCATAATTTTTATGACGAAGTGCCATAACATTTCCGTTTTCGTCGGTGGCTGTAATTTCAAGTGAATCAGGGAAGTTGTTAGCTGCAACAACCCACGAATGATATCTTCCTGTGTTGAATTCACTTGGCATTTGTGCAAATATATAATCATGAATTGTAACAGTAGTATTCATTGCAATTCCGTGATATACTTTATCTAAATTCACTAAAGTACCTCCAAAAACTTCGCCTATTGCTTGGTGACCCAAACACACGCCTAAAATTGGTTTTGTTGGAGCAAATGTTTTTATCACATCCAGTAAAATGCCCGCTTCCGAAGGTATTCCTGGACCTGGTGAAAGTATAATTTTATCAAATGACTCAATCTCTTTTAAAGTGATTTTGTCGTTACGATGAACTTCTACATTGTTGTAACCCAGTTCTTTAATTTGGTGAACAAGGTTGTAGGTAAATGAATCATAATTATCAAATACCAAAATTTTTATATCTAAATTTGAAGTAGCCATCTTGTTATTTTTTTGAAATTTCTGCTGCTTGAATAATTGCTTTTTTCAGTGCAGCTAATTTATTATGAACCTCTTGTGCTTCGTTTTCAATTACTGATAAATCAACCACACCTGCACCAGCTTGGTAGTAAAGTACATTGTCTTTACTCATAATTGTTCTAATTGTAATTGCATGATTAAATTCTCCATTGAAACCAATATAACCAATCATTCCGCCATAAACACCTCTATTTCCGTGCTCATATTGGTTGATTAATTGCATTGCTTTATGTTTTGGAGCTCCACTCAAAGTACCTGCTGGGAAAGTATCAGCCACTAAATCCATAAAGTTGTGACCTTCAGGTAAGTTTGCTGTAACCTTTGATACTAAGTGAATTACGTGACTGTAATATTGAACTTCTTTAAAAGTATCAACATGTACATTGTGTCCGTGGCGACTCAAATCATTTCTTGCCAAGTCAACCAACATTACATGCTCAGAGTTTTCTTTTGGGTCGTTCAATAATTCTTCTGCAAGTTCGGCATCTCGTGTGTCGTTTCCTGTTCTGCGGAAAGTACCTGCAATTGGGAAAATACTTGCTTGCTCATTTTTGATTAATATTTGAGCTTCTGGCGATGAACCAAAAATTCGGAAACTGCCATAATCAAAATAAAATAAGTAAGGCGATGGATTGATTGAACGTAAACTTCTGTACACGTTAAAATCATCGCCCGCATATTGTTGAGAGAATCTACGAGAAAGTACAATTTGGAAAACATCACCTCTGCGGCAGTGTTCTTTTCCTTTGATAATTATCTTTTTAAACTCCTCATCTGTAAAGTTTGACTCTTCTCTATCAACCAATGAAAAGTCAAAAGATGCAAAAGTTTGCTTTTGGATTTGTGCCAATACATTGTCAAACTCCGATTGTACATTTTCGGGAATGCTTTCAATAATTGTTAATTCATTATTGAAATGATTAAATGCAATTACAATTTGATAAACATGGTATTGCAAATCTGGAATTCTACGATAATCAGTTTCGTAGGTGCTGATTTCAATATCTTCGAAATAACGTACAGTGTCGTAAGTTGAATAGCCAAAAAGTCCGCTAGTGATAAAACCAAGGTTTAAACTTTCAACTTCAAATAGAGAAGAGAACTGTCCGATTTTTTCGGCAACAGGCGTAGTTGAATTTTTAACAATAACTTCATCTGTTCTTGAGCCATCAGGTAGGTAACTGCTGAAAGTATTATTTTCAACTTTGATACCAGCAAATGGTTTACAACAGATGTAAGAAAATATATCTTGTTCTCCGTGATAATCAGAACTTTCTAATAGAATAGAGTTAGGGTAAATATCTCTTAATTTGAGATAAATGCTAACAGGAGTTTGAGTATCAGCAAGGAATTTATGAGTACGAGTATTTAATTTAATTTTTTGCATAACGTTGCAATGAAATAGGTGGAAAATAAAAGAGGCTTACCGCAGTTCGGTAAGCCTCTTTTATCTATATATAAATATTTAGACATGGATAACTATACAATACCGAACAAACATTCGTTTTGCCAAAGCCACCAACCCATATTTTTATCAAAGTTTTTCATACGCATCAAAAGTAAAATAATCTTTTTTAAAATACAAATCTTTTTTTGAAAGTACTACATTTTAATATTTGATTGACTTTAAAAATAAATTGTATGTACGTGTTTTTATAGTTATACAAAATATAGGAAAAGTATTATTTTAAGAATGGGTTTTAACCGTTTACTCAAAATTTTGACCGTTCACTCATTATTTTGTTATACTATCATAAACATATTATAGATTGGCAATATCAAAATTTATCCCTATTTATGAAAAAAACATTACGAAGGTTAGCACTAGGTGCTTTAATCTTAAGTTCGTTTAACAACATATCTTATGCCCAAAAATGGGTTGATATGTCGAGAGACCCAGACGCCAATTTTTACGAAGTTGTAAAAGAGGGCGAAGACTATTTTGCTAATAGATTCAAAGGAAAAGGAAGTGGATATAAGCAATTTCAAAGATGGGTAGCTGAAAATAAATTAAGAGTAAATAAAAGAGGTCACATCGTTAATTCTTCTGAAATTCAATCAGAAATTTCTAGATATCAACGTTTAGCTTCTGGAAAAAGAACTGCGGCAGTTCCTAGTATGAATTGGGTAGAACTTGGTCCAAATAATGAGATTTCTGGACCTCATGGTATGGTTGGAGCAGGTAGAGTAGAATCAATTGCATTACACCCGACTGATGAAAATATAATATACGCAGCAGCTGTTGAAGGAGGAGTTTGGAAAACTACAAATGGTGGTACTACTTGGATTCCGACAATGGATAATATGCCATCTTTGAGTACAACTGGTGTTTCTGTAAGTAAATCTACTCCAACTACATTGTATGCAACTTTAGCTTCTGGATTTGTTTATAAATCAACAGATGCAGCGGCAACTTGGCAAAGTGTTTACTCTGGTAGTAATGTTAGAAGAGTAATTATTAACCCAACAAATGCTAATAAAGTTGTAATTGCAACTTATAATGGAGTATTATATAGTAATGATGGTGGTGCATCTTGGGCTAATTCAAATGTATCTCAAACAGTTTATGATATTGAATTTAAAACTGATAATCCAAATATTGTATATGCAGCAGCTAATGACGGTGTATATAAATCAATTGATGCTGGTGTAACTTTTAATAAAATTGCATTAACTACTGTTGGTGAAACAAGAATTGCAGTAACTCCAGCTAATCCAAATTATGTTTATGTAGCACAAGCGAACTCTGAAAGTGGTTTACAATCAATTTTCCGTTCTACTGATGCGGGAGCAACATTTGTTAAACAGTTAGCAGCTAGTGGTGCTCAAAATAATAATTATTTTGGTTATAATACTTCTGAGAATTGGGGTATAGCATGGTGGGGTATGGCAATAAACGTATCTCAAACAAATGCAAATGAAGTTTATATCGGTTGTGTAAATCATTATAAATCAACTGATGGAGGTTTAACCTTTGCATTAACAACTTATAATGTACACTCAGATGTACACGATATTTTAACTACTGCATCGGGAAAATTATATTCAAGTAATGATGGAGGAGTTTTTACTTCAACAAACGGAGGTTCTAGTTTTAATTTTATTGCTTCTGGTTTAAGAATTAGACAATTCTACAGAATTGCTGTAAGTCCAGTAAATGGAAATAATATTGCAGGTGGTGCTCAAGATATGGGTTCAACAAACTATACTACTGCGCAAGGATGGGTAAATTCGACAGGTGGAGATGGTGAAGAAGTAGCTTATGATGCAGTTAATCCAAATATATTTTACACAACTTTTCAAAATACATCAGGAGTTAATAGATACGATGCAAGCAATAATACTTATACATGGTTAGGTGGTCCAAGTGGTCCAGCTGAATGGACTGCACCTAAAGTTGCTGATCCAAACATTGGTGGTATAATCTATTCAGGTTCTGACGATTTATATAAATATGATGGTTATAACTGGAATAAAATTTTAGATTTTTCTACTCCAGAAGCTATGAATGCAAATGCAATTGCTGTTGCTCAATCAAATAGCAATTATATTTATGCATATAAAGATGGAAAAATTTATTCAACTTCAAACGGTGGTTCAACTTGGAATAACTACTCAATTTCTTTTGGATTTACTAATATGAGAGTATCTCCTAATAACCCATCAAGAGTTTATGTATCTTCATGGGGAGGCGTTTATGTAAGTGAAAATGCAGGTGCAACATTTACTCAAATATCTGGTGTTTTACCAAGTATTAACTATACTGGTTTAGCAATTCAAAAAGGTACTGAGGATATTATTTACATTGGTGGTGCAAACGGAAATTTATTCTTTAAAAAGTATTCTGCTACTGATTGGACTCTAATAAACCAAGGACTACCAAGTGTTGCAATTAACGATTTAGAAATCAATACAATTACAAGTAAATTATTAGTTGGAACTTATGCAAGAGGTATTTTTCAAGGTGATTTACAAGGGGGTAGTAGTACTGTAACTTGTACAGAACCTGCATATAACGCTACAACTGCTTACAATGGTGGACAAAAAGTGTCATACAATGGTAAAATATATACTGCTAACTGGTGGACTCAAGGTGCTCAACCAGACGTAAATAGTGGTCCAGTTGGTACTGGTAAACCATGGACTGAAACTGGAACTTGCCAAGTTCAAAATGTAGCTCCTGTAATTACAATAACTTCGCCAACTGAAGGACAGGTAGTAAGTGTTGCTGCTGGTCAAAAAGTTAATTTTACTGTTTCTACAACTCCTTCAGTTGTTGACTCTGTTAAATATATTTTAGTAGATGTAGTTTGTAATGGTCCTGGTTGCACAACTGTAAGAAGATTTACTCAAACTACTGCTCCTTATTCTCTTTCAGTTGATCCAATTGCTGGAGCTGTAAGTTCACAAGTGAATGTTGTTGCATTTAAAAATGGTATTGCTTCTGAAGTTAGCCCATCAGTTAATTACACTGTAGTTCAACCTATAAAACCAGTTGTAACAATTAATGCTCCTGTTGAAAATCAAGAACAATATTTCTATCCTTCAGATAATAACAAAGTAAATGTAGCACTTGGGTTTAATATTGCTCCAAGTACAATTGACTCGGTTAGATTGGTTGTAGTTGAGTTACTTTGCAATGGTCCAGGTTGTGCAAATGTTAGAAAATATACTTTAACAAATGCTACTACATTTAATTTAAGCTACTTGCCTTCATTGAGAAATAATGGATATACTGAAATTTATGCAGTAGCTTTCTCTAAAGGTTTAGTTTCTGATGAAGTTAAAAGAATATTCTATGCAAAACCTCTTCCTGAGTTAACAATTGTTTCTCCTGCTAATAATTCATCAGTTTCAAGAAGTATTTCTTCTTTATTAATTGATGTAAATGTTAATACAACAAATTTAGCTATTGACTCAGTAATTTATTTAGTTTCTGACGCAGTTGTAAATGGTCAATTTGGTTCAACTACTGAACGTAAATTTGTAGTTACTTCGGGTTCATTTGATTTAACATTACCTGTATTAACTGGTAAAACTTTCACTAGAATCACTGCTTTAGCATTTGGTGATGGTGGTAAAAATTCAAGAGCTGTAAGTACTCAAGTTAATTATAACGATGCTCCTGTTGTTACAATCACAGCTCCAACTGTTGGAAGTAAATTTAATGTTGGTGGTTCTGTAACGGTTTCAGCAAATGTAACTGATGATGGTAATGTATCTCAAGTTGAGATTTATTCTCCACATATTCCAAATAGTACTGTTACTTTAACAGCTGCACCTTATACTGCAACTTTCCCTAATTTAGCTAGCTCTGGAAATAGATATTTAACTACATTTATAGTTAAAGCTACAGATAACCAAGGTGCTGTAACTGTTCAAACTATTGATGTTGCTGAAAACAGACTTCCAGTAATTGCTGTAACTGCTCCTTTAGCTGTAAATGGTATTAATCCTAAATACAAAGTAGGTTACCCTGTAACAGTATCTGCTAATGTTTCTGACCAAGATGGTACAATTAAAAAAGTAGTATTTACTTTACCAAAAACTGGTGAGACTATTGTAGATTCTATTTTACCATACTCAGTTACTTTTGCAAACTTACCAGCACCATACGCTGATGGTTCGTTATATTTCACTGTAACTGCTTTTGATAACAATAATGGTTCATCATCAAGTAATGTAATTGTTTACAAAAACAGAATTCCTTCTGCAACAATTACTTCACCAGTTGTTAATGCTACATTTAACACAAATGCAAACATTACAGTAACTGCATTACCTTACGACCCAGATTTTACTTCTGGTAAAATTGAATATTTCGTAAACGGATCAAGCAAAATTGGTGAGCAAATTATCAATTCGGTATTAACTGGTGGTACTCAATACAGTGTAAACTTCAATAATGTTCCTAACGGAATATATGATTTCACAGTAAGAATCACAGATGATATGGGCGAATATGCTTATTCTCCAGCTGTAAGAGTTGAAGTTAAAACTCCAAATGTAACATGTACTGCACCTGTTTACAACCCAGCAACTGCTTACACTGGTGGACAATCAGTTCAATACAATGGTATTAAATATACAGCTAACTGGTGGACGCAAGGTGCTCAGCCTGATTTAAATAATGGTGCTGTAGGTACTGGTAAACCATGGACAAGCAACGGTACTTGTACTACACGTACGGGTGATAATGTTGTAATTGCTGCTGCAACTTCAATTTATCCAAACCCAACATCTGGTTCATTTACTATCGAAACTGAAACTGAAACTTCTGCTGTAATCTTAAATGCATTCGGTAAAGAAGTTGCAACTTTAAGTTTAGTTAAAGGTCAAAATGAAGTAAATCTTTCTCTTTCAAGTGGTGTTTACTTTGTTAAAATCAATAACAATGTAACGAAGTTGGTTATTGAGTAAGTATTAGGAAAAAAGTATTAGGTATAAAGTATTATACCTAATACTCTATACTTAATACTCTAAAAAAAGGGTGAATTATCAGTAATGGTAATTCACCCTTTTTTAGTTTTTAGGTAAAAAACTAAATTTTATCACTAGCATTCACAGTGATAATCTCACTCAATTTGGTAGTATATCTTGGCGAAAGTTTTTCTTGTTTCATTTTCCAAATTCTATCTTTGTCTTGAGTAGCTAATTTGATTTTTTGTTGACCCAAACTACTATTCAACACATCCATAGCTTTCATTAATGCTTTGTGCTTTGGATTGCTATTTTCAAAAATATTTTGTTGGATTTCAGTTTCTTTACAAAAATCCATAATAATTACCCCAGCTTTTTTATAGCCATAACCTTCTTCAAAAATCTGACTTAAACCTTTTGTTGCATACTGAGCAATTTCAATACTTGAATTAGTTGAAAATGGTAATTTTACAACAATGTTTTTATTGTTTTGAGGTTGTTCTTTTCTAAAATTATTGGTTCTAATAAAAACCATAATTGAGTTACAACATGAATTCTGTCTGCGTAATTTTTCAGCACAGGATACCGAAAATGTAACTATTCGTTCTCTTAATTCTTCAAAAGTGGAATATGTTTTTTCAAATGAACGTGTGGTTGAAATATTTTTCTTTGCTTTTTTTTCTTCTAAACTTAAGGTTTGTTTGCCTTCTAATTCATGTTTGAGTCTGAGTTCAACAACACTTAATTTCGATTTTACAAAGTCGTCGGGCAACTTAACAAAATCAAGTGCTGTGTTGATATTATAAGTATTTAAAAGTTTGGCATATTGTCTGCCAATGCCCCAAATATCTTCAACTTTCAACCATTTTAATGCTTTTAAACGCTTTTCTTCCGAATCAATAATGTAAACGCCCTTGGTTTCTTTAGGATATTTCTTTGCAATTCTATTAGCTAATTTTGATAAAGCTTTGGTTGGTGCCAATCCAATACTCACAGGAATGCCGGTTGATTTATGCACTTTCCTAGACATTTCCTCGCAGTAGGTTTGTAAATCAAACTTTTCAAAACCTGTAAAATGTAAAAAAGCTTCGTCAATACTATATACCTCCACATCAGGGCAATAAGTTGACAGAATATTCATCACACGCATGCTCATATCTCCATACAAAGCAAAATTTGCTGAAAATACATGTACATGATGTAATTTGAACATGTTTTCAAATTGATATGCCGGAGCTCCCATGGGTACACCAATAGCCTTGGCTTCATTGCTACGAGCAATTACACAACCATCGTTATTGGATAAAATAACTACAGGTTTGCCATTTAAATCAGGGCGAAACACTCGCTCGCATGAAGCGTAAAAATTGTTACAATCAATTAAAGCAAACATAATTAATTGATTTAGAAAAATTTAATAACATTAATCACCATGCCCCAAATAATAAATTCATTTTCTTGGGTAACTTTTATAGGTTTATATTTTTCATTTGCCGGTACTAGCCAACAACAATCTTTCTCTATTTTTATTTTTTTAACAGTAAATTCTCCATCAATATAACAAATAGCAATTTTGCCATCTTGGGGTTCTAAACTTTTATCAATTACCAATAAATCACCATCATGAATACCTACATCTTTCATGGAATCGCCTTTAACTTTTCCATAAAAAGTAGAGTTAGGATTTTTTATTAAAGCTTTATTTAAATCTATACTTGTATCTAAAAAATCGTCAGCAGGGGAGGGGAAACCCGCTGATATACCATTAGTTACTACAGGTAAACTAAGTTCAGTGTTAGTTTCTGCGGTATAAAACTCTATGGTACTTGATTTATGTAAGATAGATAATTTCATTCTTGACGAGTGTGTTATGCTGTAATACAAATATACGTTAAATGGAGTTTTATATATTTGTTTATACAATTTATATTTTCAAAAAAAAAACTACAGCAATTTTGATGTTTTATTAAACTATATTATAGATAATTTTTATTTTTCAATATGGTTTATAGTTTTTGTTTTATTAAAAAAAATCCTTTTTTTCTTATAGATAAACTACAGCCACCGTTATTGTGTCTTTTTGACCGACAACTAAAAATTCTATATCTATTCTGACGTATAAGTTGTCCAAAAACAAAAAAGCCACTTAAAACGAATTAAGTGGCTTAAGCTCCCTCTCCTGGGCTCGAACCAGGGACCCCATGATTAACAGTCATGTGCTCTAACCGACTGAGCTAAGAAGGAATTTAATCTCGGTTATTTCAATAAATTTGTTGCTCCCTCTCCTGGGCTCGAACCAGGGACCCCATGATTAACAGTCATGTGCTCTAACCGACTGAGCTAAGAAGGAATTTATGGGCTTTGTTTATTTCTAAACTGCTTCCCAACGGTTTCACAAAGGTAGTATTTTTATTTTAACGAACAAACTTCTGCAAGTGTATTTTTATAAAAAATCACCTTAAAAATTTAAATATTTTATAGTCAATTATTTAAAATGTGTATTTGTTCAAAATTATATATTCATACATTTTACATCTGGCGAAATAATTAATTTTCCTGTAGTTGCTGCCTTAATTTCATCTATCGTTACTCCAGGAGCGTGCTCTAATAGCAAAAATCCTCCTTCAGGTAATATGTCAATCACAGCTAAATCTGTAACAATTCTTTTTACACAGTGTAAACCTGTTATTGGTAAAGTGCATTTTGGTAGTAATTTGGATTCTCCTGTGTTACTGCAATGTTGCATTGCTACTATAATATGTTTTGCTGATGCCACCAAATCCATAGCACCTCCCATACCTTTTACCATTTTACCTGGTACTTTCCAGTTGGCAATGTCTCCATTTTCTGAAACTTCCATTGCTCCAAGTACAGTTAAATTGACATGGCCACCACGTATCATTGCAAAACTTTCAGCTGAATTAAAAATTGATGCTCCTGCAATTGCTGTAACCGTTTGTTTACCTGCATTTATTAAATCAGGGTCAATGTCTTTTTCAAGAGGAAATTCTCCCATGCCTAGCAAACCATTTTCTGATTGTAATATTACATCAATGCCCTTTGGAATATAATTTGCAACCAAAGTCGGGATTCCTATACCTAAATTCACATAAAAGCCGTCTTGCAATTCTTGTGCAATGCGTTTAGCAATTTGTTCTTTAGTGAGTGCCATATTAAAACAAGTTTTTAACTCTAACGAAAATTAAAATTTGTGGTTTTAATATTCTGATTTCAATAAAAGTAAAGTGAAGTTTTTGCAAAATTTAGTTTTTGAATCGTTGTTTTTGCATTTTTTGCAAATTTCAATATTAGGTTTCTTATAAAAAATTAAATTATTATTTTCTGCAACAATACAAATTGTTGAGTCCTTAAATCAATTTCAAAAAGCATTTAACTCAATCTACATTTGCAATATCAAATTGAACTAAATATAATAATTGATATGAAAAAAATGATTTTAATGCTAGGTTTAAGTGTAGGATGTGCATTTGCTAGTTTCGCTCAAAAAAGTAAAGTAACAGTATTAAACGTTGATTCTAAGGGTATTAATCTAGATGCTTCTCAAGTTGGTAATCTTGTTCGTTTAGAACTTGATAAGCTTGATACTTTTGAAGTGATGGATAGATATGACGTTAAATATGTAATTGATAAAAATAAAATCAATATTGATAATTGCTATGGAAAATTATGTTTGGTTGAAACGGGTAAGCTTATCAATGCAGATAAAATGTTTACTGGTAGTGTTGAATTGTACGGAAAAACAATCATTGTTACACTTAAAATGATTGATGTTAAAAAAGAAGTGGTTGAAAAAACTGAAATTATAGAATTTTTAGCTTTGCCCGAAGAAATTCAATCCATGTTAAATATTACTGTTAGACGAATGTTTGGTCAAAAAGAAGATTTGGTTCTCATAGAAAAATTGACCAAGAAAAATAATTTTGAAAGTGCTATAAATACTCCAAATTCATACTCATTAAAACTTGGAGGGCCTCGAATGGGTTTTGTAGCTTTTACTGGTAATCAAGCTAGATTATTAAGTAAAAGTAAAGACAATGGTGGTTATGATGCTTTTCCTATGATGTTTCAATTTGGTTATCAATTTGAAAAGCAATATTTGAATGAAGGTAATTTTCAAGCACTTTTTGAATTTATTCCTATGGTTACTGGTCTTGACCAAGGACAATTTTTTCCAAGTTTTTCTATTTTAAATGGATTAAGAAGTAATGTAAGTGGTTGGGAATTTGCTTTTGGACCAACGTTTAGTTTTGATAAAAAAGCAGAAGTGTTTGAGTACAATGGAGTAACTTATGTTAAGGATGATTTTTCTAAATCACCTGCTGTTTCTAACCCTGTATATACAACCCAAAGCGATAGTAGGGGAAGTGTTCGACTGAATTCGAACTTTATTATAGCATTAGGCAAAACTTTTAAATCTGGTAAAATGAATATTCCTGTAAACTGCTTTTTTATTCCAGCTAAGGATGGTCTGAAATTTGGAGTTTCGTTTGGTTATAATGCCAGAAAAGAGGATAAAAAGTAGGTTTTAGACTTAAGATGAAAGACTTAAGACTTAAGAAAAATATATTCTTAAATCTTAAGTCTTTTGTCTTAAGTCTATTTTAAAATTAAATTTTGATTTACTTTTATATAACCTGATTTGGTAATTAATTCTTGCATAGAGTCACTGTGTAGTAATTCGAATAAAGGTTTTATTTTTTGATATTTTTCTGGATTATAATATAAATACAAACCTCTATAGTATTTATAAGTCATATTATTTACAGTTTCTGATCTTGGTGCTATATAATTTGTTTTTGAGTTATCAAATGAAATATTGATAGGGTCAACTGAATAATCTAATGTCGAAAAGTTTGTAAAACCAATTACTGATTTATCATTTGCCACACTTTTAAGAATATCTTCATTGTTTTCATAAAATTGTATGTTTGAAATCAATGTATTGTTTTTAAGGAAAATTTCTTTGAAAAATGAAAAAGTTCCTGATTTTTGATTTCTTGATACAATTTTTATGGGTAAATCTAAACCACCAATCTGTTTCCAATTATTTATTTTACCGTTATAAATTTGTAATAGTTCGTTTTCTGTAAGCTTTTTGACAGGATTATTTACATTTACAATAAACACCAAAGCATCGCCAGCTAATAAATATTCAACATATTCTTTATTTTTTTTTCTAAACTCTACCTTTTGATCTGTTGTAATTTTATTTGATGCCATTGCTATATCAGTTGAATCCTTAGTTAGGCTTTTTAAACCTTCTGCACTTCCTGAAGATGTTAATTGAACAGAAATAGTATTGTTTTTTTCTATAAACTTTTTGCATATTAAATCCATTAAAGGGTGAACTGTGGTACTTCCATTAATTATGATGGTTTTGTTTTTTTCATCATTTTTGGTTGTACTGTGTTTTTTTTCTTTGTACTCATAAACACATGCAAAAGTAGAGATACAGGTAATTAAAATAATGGCAAGCTTAATTAATTTTATTTTCATAGGATTTGAATATTTACTCCTACAAAAGTATATACAAGTCTTTGAAAAATATTATTTTATTGGTCTCTAGGTTGTGAATTAATGTAAATATAATATTAAAGTGCAAAAAATAGTTTTTTGTTAATATTGAGAGAATGATAAATTTATAAAATAAAAAAGGGAGTAATTAAATAAAATTACTCCCTTTTGATGTTTTACTTATTCTCTATTAAATTAACTGAAAGCCCAAGTATATTTCCAAAATTTTCACCTGTATCTTTCATTTCTTCATCTTCACTATCGAAATACCAATTTATTTTAATTTTATTTCCTAGTTTAGACCAATTTGATAAAATTTCCATAATATCAAAAATACATTTAACAGAGCTTGTGTTAAAGTATTTTACTTTCATGTTAAACTCTGTTTCAGGTGCTATTATTTTTAAATAGTCGTTTAACCAGTTAAAAATGGGTTCATAAAATGCAAATGCATCTTCAGCATATGACATTCCTGATATTTCAATAAATCCATTATCGGCATTACATGTAACAGATGGTGATTTATTGGTACCTTTAATATTTAAAGAAATCATTTTACAAAAATTTATCCAATAATTTCTATTGGGTAATCAATAATTGAGCTATAATTTTCAGCAGATTCTCTCATATCATCATCTCCATCAATATCCCAAGTAATTGAAATTGGGGTGTTTTTTGAAGAAATAGATGCTATTTTATCTAATAATTCAAGAATACATTTAGCTGAACTAGTGTTGTAGTATTTTAATTTTAATAAAAATGTAGTTCCTTCAGGGAATATACTTGCATTTTCATCTAACCACTGATAAATTGGTTGGTAAAATCCTAAAGCGTTTTCACTACATGACATACCTGTTAAAGATAACTGACCTGCTTCAGCATTAAAATTGATTTCAGGAGTTTTTTTAGTTGGTTCTATAATTAGTGTTGCCATTTCTAAATATTTAAATTTCGTTATTAATCTTTACGTTGATTGTAAAGTATGAAAATTCGTTATCGATTGTTTCAAAATCATAAATAAGTTTATTGCCTGTTTTTAGTGCAATATCTATAAAACCCAAACCTGCACCACCTTGTTCAGAAAATGACTTGTTTGTTAAAACTTTATTATAAAGTTGTTTTAATTGAGTTTTATCGTAACTATTTATTTCATCTAGCCAATTTTTTAAGTTAGCAATTTTTTCATTCTCAATGTAGTTAGCAGTTGCAATATGAAAATCGCCTTTTACCCCCTCTATTGCGAATGAAGCTGAGGATGTATTTATTTCTGTTGAAACTCTTTCTGTTTTGTTTAGTGATTCAATTTGCTTGCATAAATTTTGCAAACACTCTACTAACACTAAATATACACGCTTCTTTACACCTGGACTTAGTGTTTCGGATTCGAGCTTTGTGTGTACCGCAGCTAAAACATGATCTACTATATCCACATCAATACTTCCTACAAAACTAAAAGAAATATTGCTTTCTGTTAGTTTTCTATGTGATGTAAGTGAGATTTTATTCATGAAAAGTTGTTTATGGCTGCTTGTACGTTGTGAGTTTTAAATGGTTTCAAATTTAATCTCCAATAATTAATTTTAATCCAAAAGATAGACCAGATGTACTTGTTTTTGCTCCACTTTTTAATGTGCCATCTACATTTTCCCAATATGGATTTGAGAAATCAAATTTGTATCCACACCACATTCCTAATGTATATTTGCTTAATATATATCTGAATTCTAATTTGGGTAATAAGTAGTAACAAGAATTTGTATAGGTATAAACTGGTAATTCTTGCATTAATCCTTGTTGAACGGTGGTGTTGGGAGCTTTGTATTCTAGCGTTAAGTTTTGGTAACCAATACCTATAATTGGAGCTAATACAATTTTATCTTTTCCTATTAGGTCTTTACCAAGTGATAGGCTAAAATCAGTTCCTGTTAGTTTAGCTGTTGAATTGTTATTTGAATTATTGTTTTTTTGAGCAATCCATGCTCCTGCGCTGAAATCAAAAACAACACCTTTGTTTTTAAAGAAACTCATTCCAAATCCCCATCTTAGTTTTTGATTTTGAAAATTTAATACATTTGAGTTTGTAGCATTGGTTAAAAATTGGTTAATTGAATTAAGGTTTACATTATCTTGAGCTAGTTCTATTAAAAAGCCGCCTCTTCTTCTTCTATATCCTATGTTATCTAAATCATAAGGAACTTCTTCCATTCCTTCTTCAATGTTTTGACCTGGTTTTGAGTTGTTTATAATTATTAAGTTGTATCTTGATTTTAATTCTATATGAGAAGTATCAATTTGTGCAAAATACATTGTTGAATCAATTTCTTGAATTGATGATGTGTAGTGCTCAAATTCGTCAAAATGATGTGCATTTTTATCTGAATTTGATTTTGCATATAAAATGGCAATACTAAAAACTTTGTTTTTAAGTAATGTGTTTGACGAAGTATTTAAACGGGTTGCAATAGCATTAAAATCATACCAACCACAAGCTTCTTCTTGATTTTTTGTACTTACATGGCAACGGCCAAATTGTCCATAATATTTTTCAGTTGGATTGGCTGTTATTAATTTTAACATTTCTTTGTACATGTATTGTTCTCGATATACATATCCGTGTGTTGTTTCATTATCCTCGTACTTGGCATAAGTGTTTTTGTCTTCTAATGTTAGCATTATAGTTTCAAAAATTTTGAATTTATCGCCAATGTATTTTTGATAAACAGTTTTATTTTCTTTAAAGTTTTTTAGTATTTCTTCCAGAGTGTATTTCTCTGAATAGTATCTTTTGGGTTCATACTGCGATCTTTTAATTCTATCTTTGGGTTCATCTGTTTCTTCTACATAAAATTCTTCTTGTGTTTCCTTCATCGAAACATCGTTGTATTTAACCAAAGCTTTTAATGCTTCTACATGTAAACGAATTTCTTCTGGAGCATCTTGATTTTGAGGTAGCATTATACTTGCTACTTTTACAGGGATTTCAAAAAAACGATCTACATCTATACCATAAATATGTAATTTTTCATTTGTTGGTAATGTTTTATTGTACTCGTATAAATCTTTGTAAAATTGAGTATATGATTTAAATGCGTATAATTTTATAGTGTTAAATAAATTTGTATCTCCTGTTTGAATATATTCATTTACCAACCAACCATGTGAGTATCCAAACTCCATAATTAGGTTTTTAACTTTATGTTTTTGATTTAAATATTTAAACATTTTAAGTTCAATATCTGAATTACTTTGACGAAAAGTGTGGTTTTCGCCTGTGAAAAATACGGCATGTTCTTTTTTTACTAAAGTATCAAGCAATGAAAAACCTGTAAAATCAGTATCGTTTTTTACATTTACTTTGGTTAACTTTACTTGAGCAATGGTTTCAATACTGAAAATAAATCCAATTGTCAGTAAAGCTATTTGAGTTAATTTATTCATTTTGTTTTATTCTGATATTTGATTTAAGAATTGGTTAAACGGTATTAATAGTTGAAATCCTTTTACAATTTGAGATAATAGTATTTCAGTATTCTCAACTTCTTTATCAGTGAGAGGGTGCATTACTACAAAACTTTTGTGTTTTAAATATTCAATTGCTGGATTATCCTTTTCATATCCTTTTGGAGGGCGAGATAGTTTGTCGCCACCTAGTTCGTTGTAAAACGATTTGAATACAGGATTATTTAAAATATTTTCAAAAGTTTCTAAATTATAATCAATTTCCTGACGTAATTTTTTGAGTAATTCTGCCGGTGGCATATACGAACCTCCTGCAATAAAACTTTTGTTATTTGGCTCTAGATGGAGGTAATAACCAGGTAATTCAATTTCTCCTATTTTAGTGGAGAACCATGCACCCATATTATTTTTATATGGGTTTTTGTTTGATGAAAATCTAATGTCTCTATTGATTCTGAAAATACATTTTTTGGGATCAAGGGTATTAAAAAGTGGGTCAAATTTTGACATTTCACCACAAATTTTACTTACAAATTGAATGAAATCATTACGGTCATTTTCGTAACGTTTTCTATTGTCATCAAACCAAGGTTTGTTATTGTTTTTTGATAATTCATCTAAAAATTGAAGTAGGTTTTTCATGCCTTTTGTAAGTAAATATTTCTTTTTAATAATTTATCCTAACCTTAATATCCAAAAATGAGTAAAAAAGTTGAGAATTGCTTAATTTACCGAAAAATATCTTTTTGTAAAATGATTTCAATCTCTATCAATAAAAATCAGTTTGCTGATTGTGACACTATTCAACATTATGAATGGCTAGAAACCAATGGTTTAGGCGGATACTCAAGTAGTACAGTTTTGGGGATGAACACTCGCAAGTATCATGGTATTTTTGTTCCAGCTTTACAACCTCCTGTGGGTAGAACAGTGTTGGTAAATAAATTAGATGAAACTATTTCTGTTGATGGAAATGATTTTGAATTAGGAACTAATCAGTATCCGGGATCGGTTTCACCCAAAGGATATCTATTTTTACAACATTTTGAAAGAGCTGTTTTTCCTGAGTGGACTTATAAATTACCAAATGGTATTGAACTCAAGAAAACATTGGTAAATATTCATGGTGAAAATACAGTTGTAATTCATTATGAGGTTATTAAAGCTAAAAAAGAGTTTGAGTTAAAGTTACGACCATATTCTAGTTTTAGAGATTGCCATAGCGAACGCACGAGTAAAGATGGATTTGATACACAAAATGTTGAATTTCATAAAGATATATTAAGTTTTGAACCTGTAGAAGGTTTGCCCAAAGTGTATATAAAAGCCGAAGGTGCTAATTTTAAAGCCGATGGCATTTGGTTTGAAAATATGGAATATTTGCGTGAATTAGATAGAGGTCACGCATTTAGAGAACATGTATATTCTCACGGAGAATTAAGTGTAAAATTACAAGAAGAAGACGAGTTTTATGTTGTAATTAGTACAAAATCAGTAGATAAAGTAAAACCTGTTACACTTTTTGATAAAGAATATGAGCGCAGAATTGATTTGTTTGATGCTTTAGAAGTAAATGATTCTGTTTCGCAAACATTAACCTTAGCGGCCGACCAATTTATTGTAAATAGAGGTGCAAAATTAAAAACTGTAATTGCTGGTTATCCTTGGTTTTCGGATTGGGGAAGAGATACAATGATTTCTTTACCAGGACTTTGCCTATCAACAGGAAGATATGAAGATGCTAAGAAAATACTTTTGGCTTTTGCAGAGGTGATTGATAAAGGAATGATTCCTAATCGTTTCCCTGAGTTGGGCGAAGAGCCTGAATACAATACAGTTGATGCAACTCTTTGGTATTTTGTGGCATTATTTAAGTACATAACTGAAACTGACGATAAATCAATCATTAGTACCAAACTTTGGTCGAAACTTAAAAGCATTATTGATTTCCATGAAAAAGGCACTCGTTATGGCATAAAAGAACAAGCCGACGGTTTACTTTTTGCAGGAGAAGACGGAGTACAACTTACTTGGATGGATGCCAAAATTAATGATTGGGTAGTTACGCCTCGTATTGGTAAACCTGTTGAAATTAATGCGTTGTGGTATAATGCTTTGAAAGTGATGGAATTATATGCTCCAGAAAAAGACAAAGCAAAATATGAAGCAAAAGCAAGTTTTACTTTAGATTCATTTAGAACTAAATTTTGGTCAAAATCTGATGGATATTTATTTGATGTAATTACTGATGAAGCAAATGACAATGCTTTAAGGCCAAATCAACTGTTTGCCTTAAGTCTTCCATTTCCACTTTTTGAATCAGGAAGTAAAGAAGCAAAATCTATTTTAAAAGCTACTGAAAATCATTTGTTAACTCCTTATGGATTAAGAAGTTTGTCTGATACTGATGTACAATACAAACCAATTTACACTGGTGATCAATTATCAAGAGATGGAGCTTACCATCAAGGAACAGTTTGGTCGTGGTTGATTGGTGCTTACATGGATGCTAAATTAAGAAACGACCCAAAGAATGGAGAAAAAGCTGTTCAGAAGCTTTTAGATAAATCATTTAAACATTTACATGAAGCAGGTTTAGGAACAGTTTCTGAAATATTCGACGGACAAGAACCTTACTATCCACAAGGTTGTATTGCGCAGGCTTGGGGCGTAGCCGAATGGTTGAGGTTATATATTAAGGTGAATAAATAATTGAGTCAAATGCCATTTATAAACTCAGTACTTTTAAAAAGGTGCTGAGTTTTTTTATTTACTTAAGTTGAAATATTTTTTATGTCTAAATCTATTGATATTCAAATTAACAAAATGAAAAACAATTCCTCTCAAATTATAACACAAACCGAACAAATTTTAGGAATTCAATTTCCTGAAAAATTCAAGAAAACTATTCAAAAGTTTAAAAATGTTGAGCAAGATTTAGGTGATGAAAGTTGGGATTTTTATCATCTTGAATCAGAAAATTATATTATTGAATCAACTAAACTTTTAAAAGAATATTTTAAAATAGACTTAATTGCATTTGCTGAAAATGGGTTAGGTGATTATTTGTTGTTATTGCCAAATGAAAATAATAATTCTGAATATCAAGATATTATTTATGTGTTTTGGCATGAAATAGGAATGATACGAATGTTTTCAAAATCATTGAAATCAGCAATAAAAGAGGGTGGATATACTTATTTTGATGATAGCGAAGGAGAATTTACTTATAGAATTGATGAATTAGGAAATGTAATCAAGGGTAATGAATCCCTTGAAGATTACGAAATGCTCATTGTTGATGGAAAGTATTATTTTGATAAATTTGATAAACTTAAATCTGAAATTGATGATTTGATTGATGATTGTAAGTACAAAAAATCTGATGAAATAATAGAAGGTTTACATGTTTTGATAAATCAACCAAAGCTGAATTATAAAACTTGGGCATTAAATAAATTGAGTAATATTTATTTAAAAGGTTTTGGTAAAAAAGTAAATGCTGATATTGAAAAAGCATTATATTATATATCAATTAGCAATCGATTTAGGAGATGCCAAAGCGTATTCCAATAGAGCAGCTTGTTATTTTATGGGTTTAGGAGGTATCGCCATTGATTTATCTAAAGCCTTGGAATTAGCTATTAAAGCAAATGAATTATCCAAAAAAAATGACTATGATGATATTGTTGAAATGATTCAAAGGGCTATAAATGTTTCAATTATAAAATAAATTCAAAAATATTTTTTTTCTCATGCAACCATTTTTTGATTATATTCGACTACCATATAAACATCCACAAAAGCAATATTTTAATTTTATAAATGCAGCAAAGCCTTGACACTATAATAAGTGCATGCAAGCGTAATGATAGAAAAGCTCAAAAAGCAATTTATGAGACTTATGCTAACAGGATGCTCGCTATTTGCATGCGTTATGTGAAGTCGAGACAGGATGCAGAAGATGTTTTGCAAGAAGGTTTCTTGAAAATTTTTGATCAAATAAATACTTTTAGAAACGAAGGTTCATTTGAAGGATGGATGAAAAGAATTTTTGTTGGTTTAGCAATTGATAATTTTAGAAAAAATAAAAATATAGACTTAAATGATTCATTAGAAAATGTTGATTTTCAAAATGATGAAAATATTTATTCCAAATTTTCGGCTCAAGAAATTATTAACTCAATTGCCGAATTACCTGATGGATTTAGGATGATTTTTAACTTGTATGCGATTGAAGGGTTTACGCACAAAGAAATTGCCGAAAAATTGTCAATTTCTGAGGGTACTTCAAAATCGCAATTTGCAAGAGCCAAAATGAAGTTAATTTCTTTGTTAAAAGATAAAAATATTTATGCCCATGGCTGAGTTTGAAGAAAATAACGATTTCGACCAATTAAGAAATCTACTGGAAGGAGCAGAGATTGCACCTTCTAGAGATTTGTGGCCAGAGATTGAAAGTAAACTAAATAAAAAACCTAGAAGACCATTCTTTTTATGGTTCACACTTGCAGGTTTGTTGTTGAGTGTTACATTGATAACTGCATATTTTTATACTAATTCTAACGATAAAAATATGCAGTTATCAAACAATAATATTAAAGTTGGAAATTATAATAAAGTTTTATCTCAGACAATTACTAACAAAAATGTAGCAACTGATAATAATAATTTCCAAAGTGAGACAGAAAATGAAGCTACCAATAAACTTACTTTAAAGTCCAATTATAGAAATGATAAAAATGTTAATTTAGAGCAAATTAATAATGAAAAACAGTTGTTGAAAGAAAATAATAATAATACTTTGAATGATATTAAAAACAATGTGAATGGTGCTCTTAATCAGGATGATAGAGTAAATGTGGGTAAATCATTACATAAAAAATCAAATCAAGTTCAAAATAAAAATGCAAGTGATGGTACTCAATCAAGTGATTTTGAACCTAAAAAAGACAAATTAAATGTTGTAATTAATAATTCTACTACTGTAAATAAAACTACTGATTTTGATAGAAATAATGAAAAAAATGAGGTCCTAGAAAATAAGGTTTCGAACTTAGGGAAAGAAGCTAATAAAACTAGTTATAATAAATATGCTCAATCAAAAGGTGTTGGTAATCAGGTTGTAAGTTCTGGTTTAGATGTTGGAAATTTGGTGTTGATGCCGGAAATAATAATACTGTTTGGTCTGCACCTTCTGCTTTAGATTTATCTAAATTAACTTCTGTTGAAGATGAAGTAGTTGTAAATGCTTCAATCTATCCAAACCCTGTTGTTGAAAACTTTACTGTTTCAGGTGTAGAAAACATTGAAAAAGTATCTGTAATTAATGCTTTGGGTTCAGTTGTTAATTCGTTTTCAGTTCAAGAGACTTACAATGTAGTTGGTTTACAGTCAGGTATCTATATTATAGAAGTTAAAACTGCAAACGCAATTTCAAGAAATAGAATTGTTGTAAAATAAATATTTTACATTGAATTTATCTTACCCTACTTTGTGTAAATTACAAAGTAGGGTTTTTTATTGCTTTATTATTGATAACAGTTTTTGTAGTCGGAATTGTAGTTAAATAAATTTGATATTTTGATTTAAATTACTCTACTTTGTTTTTATTTAAAATTTAAAAGTAGAGTTTTTTTATTTGGTGTTTGTAAGTTTTACAAATGCACTTTTAATAAAAAAGCTACTTTTAACACAAATGAATTAAATCCTAAGGAATATTTAAGCTATAAAATATGAAGAAAAAAAATAATCTGGTTGAATCAATCAAAGAACCTGTAAAAGAGACAGTTAAAAAAGCTAGTCCTCCTTCTATTTGGTTAATGTTAGCTATTGGTTTGTTTAGCTTTGTTTTATTGTATGTGTTTATTTTTGATTCAAAAATTGATTTGTCTGGTGATAGTTTATACTATTATTATTTAGGGCAAGCAATTACTGCTGGCAAAGGCTATGTTTTCGATTTAGGTGCTGTGGTTAGGCCCGAAAATCATTTTCCACCGGGATACCCTTTTATAATTAGTATTGCAATGATGTTGGGTGCCAAATCTGTTACAGCAATTAAAGTATTAAATGGAATTTTCTTTTTTGGTTCATTAGTTTTATTGTACAAAGTTTTACTTGGATTTAAAGTAGATTGGAAGTTAGCTCTTGTAACTGTACTTTTTGTAATGTTTAATGAGCATTTATTGTATTATTCTATCATTACAATGTCTGAAATACCATTCTTGTTTTTTAGCTTATTGGTGATATGGTTGTGGCAATTGTCAGATAATGATACTGTTATTTATAAAAACTATTATTATTTTCTGATGTTAATATCATTGGTATTAGTGTATTACATTAAAACTTCGGGTTTGGCCTTAATTTTTGGAATTTTAGTTTTTTACATTTCTCGTAAGTCTTGGGTTTATGCTTTAACTACAATAGTTGGTGTAGTTTTAGGGGCTTTACCTTGGTATTTAAGAAACAAAGCCTTAGGCGGAAACGCTTATTTAAAAGCGTTGCTTTATAAAAATTCGTACAATAAAGAGTGGGGAAATATAGATTTTAATGATTTCTTAGAACGTATTTGGGTTAATTTAAATAAATATATTACCATTGAAGTTCAAAATGCAGTGCTACCTTTTTTAAATAGGGTTAAAGATCAAGAAAATACAGTTGGTATTTGGATTTGGGGATTCGTGATATTTGCAATATTTGTATTTGCATTAATGCGAATGAATAAAGATAAAGTTGTTTTCTTATTCGCTTTTTTAGTTGGAATGTTTGGTATTGCTTTAATTTGGCCAGATGTTTGGTCAGACATCAGATTTATTATGCCTGTAGTTCCATTTTTAATATTTTTAACAACTTTTGGTGTAGTTGAATTATTTAATCTTCTTTCTGAAAAAATGAAATTAAATGTTCCCTTTAATCCTCTTTTACTATTAATATTTGTTTTTCCTGTATTGGTAAAAATTAAAGTAATGAATCAAAGAGCAAAATCGGATTACACACCTGAATGGAAAAATTATATCAATATGGCACTTTGGTGTAAAAATAATGTGGCACCAAATGATGTAATTTGTACTCGTAAACCATCGTTTTTTAGATATTTCTCTGAAAGACCAACGTGTTCGTGGGTTGATACTCCTGATGATAAATTGTTGATTCAGACAATGAAAGAGCAAAAAGTGAGATACGTAATATTTGATTATCTAGGATTTACATCAACTTCGAAATATTTGTTTCCAGCTTATGAAAAAAATAAGGAGAAGTTTAGTTTGATTTATACTATTCCAAATCCTGATACACATATCCTTGAAATTAAATATTAATAAAAAATATGAGGACGAAAATTTAATTAATTTTCGTCCTCATATTTTATAAGGTAAAAATGCGCTAGCATCGGCACCAAATTTTTCTAGTTCTCTTACTATTGAAGAGCTAATAAATGCATAAGCTGGATTGGTAATTAAAAATACAGTTTCCAAATCAGGATTTACATGATGATTTGCTTGTGCTATTGTATTTTCGTATTCAAAATCTGTTGTATTCCTTAAGCCTCTTAGTAAATAGTTTGCTTTTTGTTCTTTAGCAAATGTAGATGTTAATCCCGAAAAACTAGTAACTTCTATATTTTCAACGTCGCTAAATACTGCCTTTATTTTGCTAATCATTACATCAACAGGGATATAACGCTGTTTACTTGAGTTGTTACCAATAGCAATAATCAATTTATCAAACATTTGCGCACCTCTACGAGCTACATCTTCATGTCCTTTTGTAAATGGATCAAATGATCCTGGGAAAATCGCTATTCTTTCTGTTACTATTGACATAATGTAATGCTTAATAGTGAATTTAGATTTAATGTTGTAAACTGTTGACTAATTTCAATTCCAATTTTAATTTTATTTTGTGGAGTATATAATTTTATACTTTTAAAATAATTTAACAAAGTTTGTTGTAAATCAGTTGTTTCTGTAAAATTACTCAGAAATTCTGGCTCAATTTCGTGTTGATTTAACCCTAATTCTTCAACTACTAATAATAAATAATATAATACATCTTGTGCATTAGTTGCTAAATATGCATTACAAAATTGAAGACCATCTTTATTAATTTTGATAATGGTTAATATTTGATTATCAAAATGAATATATAATTTATCCAGATTTAAATGTGAATGTTGAAATACACAACTCAACAAGGAACTATTCAGAGGGAAAACTTCAATTTTATTAGCAGTAAATATGTTTTTAATACTATCAATCAACAAAATATCTACTGAAAAAATGGTAACAATATCTTTTGACTTAATATAATGTTCAAAAATATATTCTTGATGTGGTTGAAAAGGTTGATTTAGAGCGAAATAGCTATGTATTTCATTTGCATCATACAATGAACCAGGAATCAAAGTAAATTTAGCCGTATGCACCGAAACACTAACACTTTTCCAGTGATGATTTTGAAATTGTGTAACATTTTCAAGCAAAAACGAAATTACTGAAGAAGTTTCGGTACTTCTTTGTGCCGCTTTCCATTTATATTGTGCCACCAAAATCAGTGTTTGCGACTCTGAGGCCACAATTCCAATCATTATGTTACCTGCACTAATTTGAATCAACAATGCCAAGCTTTCTTTTGTTGAAAGCTCCTCAAATAACTCACTTTGTGCTACTTTTATATCTTTACTGTCAAAAACCAATGTAGTATTTTTCATTACTTCAAATTAAATATAAAAATATCATTTATAATAGTGTTTTTTGAGTTCAGTGTTTAGAGTCCAGAGTTTAGGGTTTAAATTTTTACTCAGAATCTGATTTTTGTATTATGTTCCTCTCCTTTTTTCAAGGAGGGGATAGGTGAGGTAGCACCCAATCAACTCCTCAAATATCCACTTAATGCATAAAGATCTTCCACAGACTCAATATTTACTAAATTACCATGAAGTGTTCCTTTTGCAAAGTGATTTAGATTTTTGATTGGAATAAATTCAATCTTTGATAAAATTTGTTTTTGGGAATCAAGTTCTGGGTCGTTACCTAGAGCTAATTTGCCACTTACAATATTTACTTCAAAAAAAAGCTCAATAGCATGTAATGGGTTTTCGAGATATTCATTTACCCACAATAATTTCCCAACTGATATTGTCAAACCTGTTTCTTCTTCAAATTCTCTAATGAGTGTATTGTGAGCATTTTCTCCAAAATTCATTCCTCCACCAGGTGGAGCCCATAAAATACCACTTTCACCAATAGATTTATGCTCAATAAGCAAAATCGCATCATCTTTTATGCAAATTCCGCTTACACGCACTCGTAATTTGTTTCCAAAAACTTTATTTATTTCTTCTAAAGGCATTTTACTGTATATTTATTCAAATGTAAGATTTTTGTTTTTCTTACAAATGATTAGGTGTAATTTTGTTTGAATAAATTACTCTCAAATTGACAACCGACGTAGTACAATTATTAACCTCTGCCATAAAAGTAACCCCAACTGAGGGGCAAAAACGTTTTTTTCATCTTTTCAAAAACTTTTTGGCAAGTACTAAATCTCGTCCAACTATTTTACTGAAAGGATATGCTGGTACAGGTAAAACTACATTGGTAGGAGCGGTTGTTTCAACAGCCACTGCAATAAATTACAAAGTGGTAATGCTGGCACCAACAGGTAGAGCAGCCAAAGTGATGAGTAATTATAGCAAACGAACAGCATTTACAATTCATAAGTACATTTATCAACGAGTTGAAGATTCATTTACAGGAAATCAGTATTTTATGGCTCAACAAAATAAGGCTGTAAATACAATTTATATAGTTGATGAGGCCTCTATGATTGGTACCGACAATGAAATGGGGGCAAATTTGTTGCAAGATTTAATCTTTTTCGTTTTTGCACATGAATCAAATCGTTTGATTTTAGTAGGTGATACTGCACAGCTTCCTCCAGTGGGGCAAACATTATCGCCAGCTTTAGATAGGCATACACTCGAACGCTTAAATTTGCATCTGTATGAAATTGAGTTGACCGAAGTAATGCGTCAGCAGGCTCATTCAGGAATATTGGCAAATGCAACTAATCTTCGTCAGCAGTTAAATAAAGAAAACGGAGAAATTAAATTTCAAACCAGAGGCTACCCTGATTTTTACAAAATGGGAACTGATAAATTACATGAAGGTTTGGAATATGCCTACAAAAAGTTTGGCGAAGAAGACACCATTTTAATTACACGTTCAAATAAATCAGCTGTAGCGTTTAATAAATACATCAGAAGTCAAATTCGTTGGGCAGAAGAAGAAATTGAAACGTCTGATTTGTTGATGGTTGTTAAAAATAATTATGCTGCACTTCCTGAAGATTCTCCACTAGGTTTTATTGCAAATGGCGATACCATCAAAGTTAGAAAAGTACGCAAAATTGAAGAAATGTACGGTTTGCGTTTTGCCAATATTGAATTTTCTTTGATTGATTATCCTAATCATACAAATGTTGAATGTAAAATTATTTTAGACACACTTCATCAAGAAACGCCCTCCTTGAGTATCGAGCAATACCGAAAATTGTATAATGATGTAGCCGCTGAGTACGCAGATATTCCTAACAAACAAGAACGAACCCAAGCCATCAGAAAAGATAGTTACTTAAATGCATTGCAAGTGAAATATGCGTATGCACTTACATGTCATAAATCACAAGGCGGACAATGGGGAGCTGTTTTTGTTGAGCAAGGCTACCTAACCGATGAAATGATGAAAGACTCAGCTTATTTTCGTTGGCTCTACACTGCCATAACTCGAGCCTCCACTCAATTATTTTTAGTAAATTTTGATGAACAGTTTTTTATACCACAATCAAATGGTTAACCAGTTGAATTCTAGTTCTATAAATATTGCTTGGTTACTTATTTTAATAAATTAAAATTAAACAATAAAATTGGCACAGTTTTCGTTTTGAAAATATTGCGAAAATTAATCATATTGCATAAAAATTATTAACCATGAAAAAATTATTATTAGTTATCTCAGCATTATTTGCAACATTGTTTGTAAATGCGCAAAATACACCAGCTCAGTCAAACGAACCAAAAGCTGAAATCACTTTTAAAGAATCATCACACGATTTCGGTGATATTGTTCAAGGTACTTCAGTTACTTATGTTTTTGAGTTTAAAAATACAGGAAAAGCACCACTAGTAATTAGTAACGTTTCTGCTACTTGCGGTTGTACTATTCCAGAATGGCCAAAAGAACCAATTTTGCCTGGTAAAAAAGGTTCAATTAAAGCTACTTTTAACAGTAATGGTAAATCTGGTAAGCAAAATAAGCCCATAACAATTACATCAAATGCAGCTACGCCAACAGCAGTAGTTACAATTTTTGCAAATGTTGTTACTCCTCCAGCACCAACAACACCAGCTGTTCCAGCAACGAAATAGTACTTATATTAATAATTACAATTATTAAAAGAGTTTAGTCTTTCAAAAGGCTAAACTCTTTTTTTTGTTCAGTGATTTAAATTTAGATTCGTTTTTGTTCAAAATTAAAGATAAAAAGGTGTAACTAAAAAAATACCACGGGCGTAGAAGACACCTACATGAATATCAATTAACACATGAATTGTTTGTTCATTTTTATTTAATAGGGGTTTAAAATCAAATCTATTGTCCGCATGATACAAGATGTAGAGATAAAGGAGTTAAGAAACATCATTACTGTAGTAAAAGATATGTATAATTACGATTTTGGTGAATATGCAATATCTTCATTTAAGCGTAGAATAATTCGTATTTTCGAAATTTTTAAGTTTAATACAGTTGATGAACTTTTAGTGAAAATTAAAACCGACAAAGTTTTTGTTGAAGAATTTGTAAAAGAGGTTACCGTGAACACAACTGAGATGTTTAGGGACCCAACTTTTTGGCGTAAATTAAGAGATGATATTTTACCAATTTTATCAACAAATACCAATATTAGAATTTGGCATGCTGCGTGTTCTTCTGGTGAAGAAGTGTATTCAATGGCTATACTTTTAAAAGAGATGGGCTTGTATGATAAAGCAATAATTACAGCTTCAGATATTAATGAAGATGTAATTAAAACAGCTAAATCTGGGATTTACCCAGCTCGAAATATGGAGTTGAATCAATCAAATTATGAGAGATACGGTGGTAAAACCAAGCTAGATGATTATTACAAAGAAGCAAAAGATGGAAATGTTCAGTTTGATCCAAAACTTATAAGTAATGTTACTTTTAAAAAATTTGATTTGGTTTTAGGTGCTCCATTTTCAAAATTTGATATCATATTATGTAGAAATGTTATGATTTACTTCAATCTTGAATTACAAGATAGGGTAGTAGCAAAATTCTCAGAAAGTTTATTTAAAAATGCATTCTTTGCTGTAGGTCAAAAAGAAACAATTGCTTGGTGTAAAGCTGCAAAATCGTATTCAACTTATAGTATTGAAGAAAAAATTTATAGAAAAGTGTTGGAGTAGAATTTCGATTATTTAATAATTGGAAAAAGGTTGGGTTTAAAATTAAATTAAAGTGGAAAGGAAGTTTAGAGCATTAGTAATAGGAGGGTCAGCGGGAAGTTTTCCGTTGGTAACTAGAATATTGCATGAAATACCTAAAAATTTTCCAATGCCAGTATTGCTCTGTTTACATAGGTTAAAACATGTTCGTCATGGTTTCGTTGAAGCGCTAAGTATAAAATCAAATATACCTGTTGTTGAACCTGAAGATAAAGAACCAATAAAAGCTGGTAAAGCGTATTTAGCACCTTCAAATTATCACATGTATGTTGAATTGGGTAATCATTTTGCACTTTCAACAGATGAGATGGTTAAGTTTTCAAGACCATCCATTGATTTAACTTTCGAAACAGCATCTTATGCTTATAGAGATAAAATGGTTGGAATTATGCTTTCTGGGGCAAATACTGATGGTGCTGATGGGATGTTTAGAGCGCATAAAAGAGGCGCTTATACAATAGTTCAAAACCCTGAAGAAGCTGGTGTTAAAACAATGCCAGAAGGATGTTTGAAATTATTTACACCTGATGAAGTCTTGAATTTAGACCAAATCATCAAGTTTATAAAAGAATTATCAGTTTGAATTAATTATAGCTTATTGAAATTTTATATAAATGAAGTACTTTATGAAACTTAATTCCTCGATTAAAGTATTATTAATTATTAATTTTTCATTCTTAATTACTAAAGTGTTATGATAGAGCAAATAAAATCTAAAGTAAGTAAAGCAACTGACCTAAAAGAGTTTTGTCAAAAATTAATTTGGGGATTATCAAACGAGATACAGGCATCTCAAGGAGCTTTTTTTATTAAAGTAACCAAAGATAATATAAATTATTTACGATTTGTAGCAGGATATGCTTATCAGTTGCCAGATACCCAACCTATTGAATTTGAGTTTGGTGAAGGTTTAGCTGGTCAAGTTGCAAAAGGAGGAGAGTCTATAATATTTTCTTCTGTACCTGATGGCTATATAAAAATTTTGTCAGGTTTAGGTAAATCTACCCCAACCTCTTTGGCAATCTTTCCGTTAAAACAAAACGGCGAGGTGATTGGAGTAATTGAATTAGCTTCTTTTACAACTTTTGGAGAAAATGAACAACAACTTTTTTCAGAAGTATCAACAGTGTTTAGCGAACAATTAGCATCATTCATTGCCAAATAAATTTATTCAGTTTAAGTATGTTTCTTTTTAATAAGCAAAGCAATGTCTGAGAATAAAGCTTCCACAGGATTAGTGATTAAGCTTGTTTTAACGGGTTTAGTAACAGGGTTAATTGTACCATTAACAGCAGCAATATGGTTGTTTTTTAAGCATAAACAAGTTGATGTAACTTTGTTTTTCAATCAAGAGTTGATGCCTGTTTTTGTGGCTACACCATTTATTACTGCTTTTGTAGGTTTTATTTCTGCAATTGGTGTTCAAAAACAATTCAAAAGAATTTTTAATCTTTTGTCTCGTCAAAAACAAATTGTACAAAGTGTAACTGTATTTGCTGAAAAAATTGGAACAGGAGATTTGAATGCAGAGTTTCAACCTTCTGGAGATGAGGATATGCTTGGTAAAGCTATTCTCAATATGAGGGAAAACCTTGTAAAAGCAAATATTGAAGAAGAAAATCGTAATTGGATAGTAACAGGGGTTGCTGAAGTTGGAGGTATTGTTCGTAACAATACAGAGTTGAAAGGTCTAGGTGATGCAATGGTGTCCTATCTAACAAAAAAATTAAATGCAGTTCAAGCCGGTTTTTATGTAATTAATGACAACGACCCATCGGATGTATATCTTGAAATGTTATCAAGCTTTGCTTATAACAGAATGAAAAGATTAAAAGCTAAATTTTACTTTGGGCAAGGTTTAGTTGGTCAAGCAGCAATTGAACAAGATACTATTTACAGAACTGAAATTCCAAATGATTATGTTACAATTACTTCTGGTTTATTGGGAGATCAAAAACCAAAAGCTATTTTAATTGTACCATTAATAACCAATGAAAAAGTTTATGGTGTAATTGAATTAGCTTCCTTTGAAAGATTCAATCCAACACATATTAAATATGTACAACAGTTAAGTGATATTTTAGCTCGTACCATATTTAACATTAATATCAATGCTAAAACAAAAGCACTTTTAGAAGAATCGCAACAAATGTCTATTGCATTAGGAGAGCAAACTGCTCAATTAGAGCAAAATGCTGAAGAAATGCGAGCAACTCAAGAAGAGCTTCAAAGGAATAACGTACAGCTTGAATACACTGTACAAGAGGTGATTAGAGGTCAGCAACGTACACAAGTGTTACTTGAAAATGCATCAGAAGTAATCAATATTTATGATGAAAATGGAAACATTACTTATGCTTCACCTTCTATTAAAAATATTTTAGGATACGAGCCTGATGAATTAGTTGGTAAATCAGGAAATAACATAGTTCATCAAGACGGTGTTGAGATTATGAACAAAATGTTCGCTGATTTAATTGCTAAACCAGAAGAATCAATCACAGTACAATATCCTGGTTTAAGACCAAATGGTGAAATTGTTTGGTTAGAATCTACAGGACGAAATTTAGTAAACGATCCAGCTATTCAAGGTATTTTATTCAATACAATTGATATCACGGAAAGATTAATGGCTGAGAAAGAGCAACGTGAAAGAGCTAAAATGCAAGCACTTTCTGAAAACTCACCAGATATTATCTTACGTTTTGACTTGTTGAGAAAAATTAGTTACTGTAACCCAACAATTGAGAAATTTACAGGACTAAATGAGATTTATTTCAGAGGGCAGCATATTTCAGAATTGAAAATCAATCCTGAAATTATTGAAAAATGGAAATTCTTTATTGACGAAATAGAATTAAACAAAACAGTAAGGATAAATAATATTTATTATGATTACAATAAGGCAGACTTGAGGCCTACTTCGTTACCTGAGTTAGATAAATTAATTCATTTCTTGCATGCAAACCCAACATTAGTGATTGAGATTAGTTCGCACACTGATGCTAGGGGTAATGATGAATACAATTTAGACTTATCTGGACACAGAGCTGAGTCAGTTGTAAAATATCTAATAGCTAATGGCATACCAAAGGCAAGATTAGTTGCTAAAGGATATGGTGAAACAGTTCTGATAGTTCCTAGTGCTTCAACAGAAGAGGAGCACCAAATGAATAGAAGAACAGAGTTTAAAGTTTTGAAAATTAAATAAGTTGAATATAGTAAGTTAAGTATGAGGAAGTTGATTTTAAAAATTACCGGTTTAATTGTTGGGGTAATGTTCTCACAATTTTCAATGGCACAATGTGATTCTGATGATTTCTTAGATGATTGTGCGTCTCAATTAGAGACTTTTACATTTATTAAAGCTTTTAATACAACTTTAAAAGCTGGTCCAGGTGCAAAACAAGAAGTTTCGTATGTATTCAGTAAGGGATCTGAATATATCATTGTTGCTTGTGATCAAAATAATAAAGGAGGTAAAATGATAGTATCTCTTTTTGATAGAACGCACAAATTGGTAGCAAGTACTTATAGTCCTCAAATGAAGAGACATTTCCCTTCATTAGTTTTCCCATGTCAAGCAACGGGTGTTTACTACATTGAGTTTAAGTTTGAAGCCGATAAAGGTGGATGTGGTGTTGGAATTCTAGGTTTCGATAAAAAATAATAAATATTTTCTAAATTTTTGTAAAAGATACTGATTATGAAAGCAATAAAATACATATCTATGATTGCAAGCTGCGCATTCTTATTAACAGCTTGCGGAGGTGGTGATAAACTAGAAGATAATGAAGCAGTTGATACTGCCGCTACTACAAAAAGTACTACTCCTGATATTTCTGAAGAAGTATTAGCTGATTTAATTCAATCAATTCCAACACCATTGGAAATGTCATCATCAATTAAAGAATCAGGTGCAAAATTTGACCCTAAAATCTTGAATGATGTTGATAATGTTGAAAAATATAAAACTAGTTACAAACAAGCATTTAATCTTGGTGTTTATGGTGCTAACTTAGCATACATCAATATCTATGAGAAAACATTGAGTTCTCTTGAATATTTAAATGCTATGCGTGTTTTATCTGATAATCTTAAAATTGGTCAATTTTTCGATTTCAACTCAATGAAACGTTTTGCATCAAGTGATGATAATATTGACTCATTGATTTATTCATCAACAATTGCATTTAATAATATGGACTCAGAATTGCGTAAGCAAAAAAGAGGAAATTTAAGTGTTTTGATGGTTACAGGAACTTGGTTAGAAGGTTTGCATGTAGCAACTCAAGTTACAAAGTCTAACAAAAACAAAACAATTGAAGATAAAATAGGTGAGCAAAAAATGGTTTTAGATAACTTATTTGTAATCCTTGATATGTATAAAGATGATCCTTATTTTAAAGAGGTATCTACTGAAATTCAAAAAATTAAAACTGAGTTTGATAAAGTAGAAATTAAATATACTTACAAAGAACCAGAATCAAAGGTTGTAAATGGTAGATTAGTGATTGTTGATAATTCAACTACTGAAATTGTTATGAAACCTGAAAACTTACAAGCAATTATTAAAATTACTGATGAAGTAAGAAACAAATTGATTGCATTGTAATTCAAATGGAATTATCTGACATAAAAAAAGCGAGATTTTTGGGAACCGAAAATCTCGCTTTTTTTATGTCAAACTCTAAACTCTCAACTACTCTTTTTCATAAATCAATGCCACTGCAAATGCATTAACACCTTCTCTTCTGCCAACATAACCAAGTGTTTCATTGGTAGTTGCTTTTATTGAAATATCTTTTGTTCTAATGCCCATAACCTCAGCAAGTGTTTCTTGCATTTTAGTAATATGCGGATTAATTTTTGGCGCTTCTAATGCTAAACTTGCATCGACATTTCCAATTGAATATCCATTTTCAGCTAAAATATTACAAACTTCTTTCAATAGAATTTTACTGTCAATATTTTCCCAACGTTTATCTGTGTTTGGGAAATGAAAACCTATATCTCTTAAATTTGCAGCACCTAATAAGGCATCGCAAATTGCATGAATAAGCACATCAGCATCAGAATGCCCAAGTGCACCTTTGTCGCTAGCTAATTTAATTCCACCTAACCAAAGTTCACGTTCGGTGGTAAGTTGGTGTACATCGTAACCAAAACCTACTCTAATTCTATTCATTTTCAGCTTTATAGTAAAGTGTGCTACAGTTTTCGGGTCTTAATATTTCTTTTGCAGCTTGTATTACCGATTCGGCAGTAACTGCATTTATAGTTTCAATTTCTTTATTAGCTAAATTTGGGTCGCCTAAGTTTGCAGCAAAAGCCAAATGCATTGCTCTGTTAAGTAATTCCATTTCGCCAAAAGCAACAGATGAAATAGCCTGATTTTTAACCTTTTCTAATTCACTTACAGTGACACCTTCTTTTACAATGGCTTCTATTTCGGCAGTAATAGCTTTGTCGGCTTCTTCAAGTGAAACATTGGGGTTAATTTTACCTTCAACAATAAATAAACCTGGCTCATAACTACCCATCACATGTGCGCTCAAAGAGTTAAATAAAGGGTTTTCGTTCACTAATTTATGGTGTAAACGAGATGATTTTCCTCTACCCAAAATATCACTTAACAAATCAGCCGAAGCATATTGTGCATCCAATTTGCCTTTCATATGATACACTTTGTAAATTGCCGAAACAGGAACTTTTGCTGTTGTTTCAAGGAATCTTGCTTCTGTTTGAACTGGTTCTTGCACCAAATTTCTAATATAAGCTTCGCCAGCAGGAATTGGTTCAAAATATTTTTTAGCAAGTTCTTTTACTTGATCCAATTTTACATTTCCTGCAACTACCATTACGGCATTGTTTGGAATATAAAATTTCTGGAAAAATGCTTTCACATCATCCATTGTGGCATCAGCAATGTGGCTAATTTCTTTACCAATGGTTGGCCATGAATACGAATGTGTTGTATAAGCTAAAGGACGAAGTTTTAACCAAATATCACCATAAGGCTGGTTTAAATATCTTTGATTAAATTCCTCAATAACTACTTTGCGTTGCACTTCTAGCGATTTTTCGTCAAAAGCCAAACTCAACATACGATCACTCTCTAGCCAAAAAGCTGTTTCAATATTTTGAGCTGGAACCGTTAAATAATAATTAGTTATATCAGGAGAAGTAAATGCATTGTTTTCACCACCAACCACTTGCAAAGCTTCGTCGTACGATGGAATATTAATTGAACCGCCAAACATTAAATGCTCAAATAAGTGCGCAAATCCAGTTTTATCAGGCGTTTCATCCCTCGAACCAACATTGTATAAAATATTTACAACAGCTAAAGGAGTATTTGGGTCTTCATGTACTAATACTTTCAGACCGTTATTTAGGATAAATTCTTCAAATTGTATCATAGCTAGTAAAATTATTCATTTATTTGGGAAAAATGGTTTAGCTTATGATTTATTTTATGAGAAGCTGGATTTTAGATATTAGATTTTAGACAAATGACTTAAGATTTATGACTTTTTTACCACATAGGAACATAGGAATTATGCAAATATTAAAGTGTTTTATTTACTTAGAAAACATAGGGAATCAATATTTTTTTTGATTTTACAAGATTTAGAATAAATCTTCTTAAATTCTCTTAAACTATTATTCCTTATCTTGTAAAAAAAAATATTGTAAATTGTTAATAATCAAAACTATGTTACTATGTGGTTTAATTGTTTTAATTATATATATATATTCTCATAATTTGTAAATCCTGCCAAACCTTAATTCTTAATTATTATCACCCTTTTTCAATATTTTTTACTTACAATTGCTTTAAATCTTGCATTTGATAGCTGAAAATTCGTTCTTTGTTATTATTGCAAACCAATTTGAAATTTATTTAGGCCATGATGCATTTTGACAGAAAACATTATTCAAACGAAACGCTTGTTCAGCTTTATAAAGCTTTACTAAAACCTCGTTTAATTGAAGAAAAAATGTTGGTTTTGTTGAGACAAAATAAAATTTCAAAATGGTTTTCAGGTATTGGTCAAGAAGCTGTTTCTGTGGGTGTTACTGAGGCTTTACAAGCTGATGAATATATTTTACCTCTTCACAGAAATTTAGGTGTTTTTACTTCAAGAGATATTCCTCTTCGTCGATTATTTGCGCAATTTCAAGGGAAAAAACTTGGTTTTACAAAAGGGAGAGACCGTTCATTTCATTTTGTAAGTAAGGAACATCATATTTTTGGAATGATTTCTCATTTAGGCCCTCAATTAACGGTTGCTAATGGAATTGCATTGGCAAGTAATTTGGCTAAAAAAAATAAAGTAACATTAGCTTTTACTGGTGATGGTGGTGCGAGTGAAGGTGATTTTCATGAAGCCTTGAATGTAGCCGCAGTGTGGGATTTGCCAGTGATTTTTTTGGTTGAAAATAATGGATATGGCTTATCAACGCCTATCAATGAGCAATATAAGTGTGATAGTTTTGTTGAAAAAGGTCCAGCTTATGGCATTGAGGCTTACAAAATTGATGGAAATAATGTACTTGAAGTATATGATTTTATCAAAACCAAGGCAGAAGAATTGCGTCAAAATCCTCGTCCTATTTTAGTTGAAGCAGTTACTTTTAGAATGCGTGGACATGAGGAAGCATCAGGAACTAAATATGTTCCACAACAATTATTTGATATGTGGGTTCAGAAAGACCCACTAGAAAATTTTGAACTATTTTTAATCAGAGAAAATATTATTGATGATAAAATTGTAGCTGATTTACATAAAGATATTAAAAAAGAAATTGATCAAGCTTGGGAACAAGCAAATTCAGAACCAATGGTTGAATCAACTATTGAAGATGAATTAAATGATGTTTATTATCCTTATAATGGCAATATTGTTTTAGCGCAAGGAAATACAAAACAAGAAGTTAGATTTATTGATGCTATCAGCGATGGATTGATTGAAGCAATGGAAAATTTCCCCAATTTAATATTAATGGGTCAAGATATTGCTGAATATGGTGGAGTTTTTAAAGTTACTGAGGGTTTTGTAGATCGTTTTGGTAAACAGCGTATTAGAAATACACCACTTTGTGAGTCAGCAATAATTGGTGCAGGTTTAGGTTTGTCAATTGAAGGTCATAAATCTGTGGTTGAAATTCAGTTTGCTGATTTTGTAACTATGGGTTTCAACCAAGTTGTTAATAATCTTGCAAAAATACATTACCGTACTGGAATAAATGCTGATGTGGTGTTACGTTTACCAACAGGAGCTGGTACAGCAGCAGGTCCATTTCATTCACAGTCAACAGAAGCATGGTTTTTTCATACACCAGGCTTAAAAATTGTTTATCCATCAAATCCTTATGATGCAAAAGGATTACTTTTAGCTGCAATTGGTGACCCAAATCCATATTTATATTTTGAACATAAATATTTGTACAGAACACTTATAGGTGAAGTGCCAGTTGGTTATTACACTACCCCAATAGGCAAAGCTGCTTATGCATCGAGAGGTGACGAAATTACTATAGTTACTTATGGAATGGGAGTTCATTGGGCTTTAGAAGTTGTTAAAGAAATGGAAATCAGTGCAGATGTTATTGATTTAAGAACATTGTTACCTTGGGATAAAGATACAGTTTTTGAATCTGTAAGGAAAAATGGTAAAGTGTTGGTATTGAATGAAGATACACAAACTGGAAGCATTGCTTCTGAAATAGCTGCTGAAATTGCCGAAAACTGTTTTGCTAATCTTGATGCACCTGTAACTCGTTTGGGAGCATTAGATACACCAATTCCATTTTCGAGTTCACTAGAAAATCAATTTTTACCTAAGTCTCGCTTAAAGGAAAAAATAAAAGCTTTAATTGAATTTTAATTTTCGAAAAATAATGTGATATTTAGGGAATTAATTGTAATATTTGGTGTTAATGCTGTAGATTAAATTACTAAAATATGAAAACATTAGCTTTGAAATATATATTTATTGCATTCGGAATTACTTTAATTTTAAGTAGTTGTGGTAGAAGCAATAAAATTCCTTGTCCATCCTATTGGGATGCTAAAGATGGTGAAACTCGTGGAACAGCTTTACAAAAAGGAGAAGATGGAAAAGTGGCTCCAGAAGGTGCTTCAGTACGAAAAAGCGATAACGGTATTGTAAAAAAGAAAAGAGATAAACGTTTAACAAACGATTATTACAGAGGAAAAAAGAAAAGATAATTAATAAAGTTATTCAATTGTTGGATAACTTTTTCTTTTAAAATATTTATCTTAAAATTTAAATTCAATTACTTGTGATAAGATTTAGACTATTGAAAATTACAATAACGCTTGTGATGATTATATTCACTAAGCTTTTGTATGCTCAAGATACTCCTGATCAAAAAAATTATACTCGTAAAGTTAAACCTAAGCCTGAGCAAAGTGTTAAAACTAAAAATTATTCTGGAAATAGAAAGGATGATTTAAAAGAGAGAAATGATAAACGTAAAGCAAATACTCGTAAAACAGCCGCTTATTCAGGAAATGGAGACAGAGAAGGGCAAATAAATAAGAGAAATAAAGTTAGTCAGCAATCAGCTTCAAGTGAAGGTAATGTAAAAAGTGGTACGCTTGAAAGTAGAGATGCTGCTAGAAAAGGTAAACAAAAGGAAATTGCAAACAACAAAGGTACAGTTGGAGGAAATTATTTGGCAAATAGAGCCAAATTAAGAGAAGCAAACAATAAGAAAGCATCAGGGAGCAGAGGTGATATCGGGGGGAACTATTTAGCTAATAGAGCAAAATTTAGAAAAGATCAAAATAAACGTTCAAGTGGTTATAGTGGAGATATTTCAGTGAGAACATTACAAGCTAGAAATAAAAACATTAGAAATAAAACCCACGAAATGGCTACCTACGAAGGTGATATTATTGTAAAAGGTAGAAAAAAAGGTCAACATCCAAGTGCAGTTTATCGTGGTGGTCAGGTAAAAAACTCGTATGCTGCTAAAGAAAAATATAGAAAAAGAATGTTGAAAAAATACAGCAAACATTCAGATGTTGAGCGTCCAGAGGAGAAAAAAGAAACAAAACCTCGATACGATAGTAAAGAAGCAGATATTTGGAATAAATAAATCAATAAAAGAGTTAATGAAAATTAGCTCTTTTATTTTTTCTCATAATTCATTATGAAGTATTTAAAATCGATAAGTATAACAATAGGGATTTGCTTAATAGTACTTTTGATAACTCTTTTTGCAGCAAATTATTTTATTAAAAGTAGTGCTACAGATTTAACTTTTGATAAAATTGAAAATATACCTGATAATCAAGTTGGATTATTACTTGGCACAAGTAAAACTTTGTCAAATGGATATTCAAATTATTATTTCAAATATAGAATTGATGCAACTGTTGATTTGTTTAAAAATAATAAAATTAAGTACTTAATTATCAGTGGAGATAATAGTAGCAAAGAGTACGATGAACCTACAGATATGAAAAATGAGCTAATTAAAAATGGCATAGATTCAACTAAAATATACTTAGATTATGCTGGATTTAGAACATTTGATAGCGTAGTTAGGGCCAAAGAAATTTTTGGACAAAATAATTTACTTATTATTTCTCAAAAATTTCATAATGAGCGAGCAATTTATATTACACATAAATTAAAAATGAAAGCAATAGGTTTTAATGCAAAAGATGTTTCAAAATACTTTGGTATTAAAACAGTTATTAGAGAATATTTTGCTAGAGTAAAAGTAATTATTGACTTTATAATAGGCGTTGATCCAAAATTTTTAGGTGAAAAAGTTCAAATTGGAAATAAATAAGCATTTTTATGCTACATTTGTTTAAGTTCTGTTTTGCACACACAATGAAACTGAAATATACTTTTACATTTAAAACATACATTTTCTTTACCATCTGTACAGTAATAACTTATATGTCAGTATGGGTGAAACCGAGTACGTTTTGGTTTGCGAGTTTTTTGAGTTGGAGTATCCCATTTATGATATTTGGGCAATTCTTTTTTGTTATATATTATTCTTTTACAAAAAAAATTAAAAAACTGTTAATACCTATTTTGGTAATATTATTAGGTATTTCATTTATCAATAGAACTTTTCAGTTTTGGAATAGTAAAAGTGATGAAAAATCTAACCTTAAAATTCTTTCATACAATGTAAGGGTGTTAAATGTTTACGATCATTTAAATAATAATAAACCTGAAATAGGCAAAGAAATGTGCAATTGGATTATAGGCACCAATTCCGATGTAATTTGTTTACAAGAATTTTATAATGAACGAAATTCTAAATATTTCAATAGCATTAAGCAATTAAAGAAAGGTTTAAAATGGAAATATTTTTTTTCGGCATCACATACTAATAGGGTAGGAGGTGAATTTGGGATGATAATTTTTAGTAAATATCCTATTATTGGTAAAGGTGTAATAGAACAAAAAACTAAAAGTAATAACCAAATGTTATATTTGGATATAAAAGTAAATGGCAAGCCAATTCGTGTATATAATATTCATTTACAATCAATGAGTATTAATGAAAATGATATTACTGATGTAGATTCAACTTCAAAAAATAAAATTAAAAAAGTTATTAAACGAATTAAAAAAGGATTTATTGAGCGAACTCAACAATTGGCATTGCTTGAAGAACATTTAGAACTTTGTCCTTACCCTGTAATAATCAATGGCGATATAAATGATTTGCCATGTAGTAATACCTATCAACGTTTACAAAAAAAATTAAAAAATTCTTTTGAAGAAAAAGGGAAAGGTTTTGGGGTAACTTATAATGGTAAATTACCTTTTTTAAGAATTGATAACCAGTTTTTTAGTCCTGAACTTAGTTTGAATAAATTTACTGTTATTGACTCAGTAAAGTATAGTGATCACTTTCCATTGTATGCTGAATTTAACATTTATAATAGTAATGATTAAACCTTGGCAGTATTATTGTATCTTAGAATTGTAAATCAATTTATATGAAAAAAGTAATTTCAATCATTGCAACACTAGTACTAGGTATTGGTTGTTTGTTTGCACAAAAAGCACCAAAAACTTCAGAAGAAAGAGCTACAAAAGCAGCTCAAAAATTAACAACTGAACTCAATCTTTCTGCTGATCAAACTACCAAAGTTAAAGATTTAATAAAAGCAAGAATTGAAGCCGTTCAAGCTGTTAAAGCAAAATATACTGAGGCTCAAAAAATCGAAAGAAGAAAAGAAATTAAACCTATCAGACAAAAGTTTAGAACTGATTTAGAAGCTATCCTAACTCCTGAACAAAAAACTAAATGGGAAGCTTTAAAAGCTGAAAGAAAAGCAAAAAAAGGAGAACGTAAAGGCGAAGGCAAAGGAAAGAAAAATAAAAAAGAGGATTCATCATCACAAGTTTCAAAAGACGATGATGATAATGATGGTATAGATGATTAAAAAAAGCCCTTTTATAGGGCTTTTTTTATTATTTTTAGATACAAGTATTTTTAAACTTGAATACGTAAGCTAAAAAGTTTGTAAGCTAAATATTATGCTGTATTTTTGACATTCTAAATAAAATATTATGCACAAAACTAAATTTAACTATATATTAATTTTATTTTTTTTATTCACAGTTGATTTTGCTTATAGTCAGAATAAAATTATTGGTAAAATTTTAGATGCAGATAATTTAACTCCCATAGAATTTTGTTTGATTAAATCATTAAATCCTAATGATAGTTTACCTAAAGGTGGCTCAACTACTGATGATAAAGGTGATTTTGTTTTGAATACTTCATTGAATGATAAAGTATTGATTAAGGTTGAGTTTATTGGTTATCAAAAAACAATTTTTGGTCCATTTACTATAATTAAAGGGCAAGTTTTGGATTTAGGAACTTTAAAATTGCCAGCTTTAGTGGTAAAAACCCAAGAAGTAGTTGTAAAGGGAGAAAAGGAGGATATTCAATTTAGTTTAGAGAAAAAAGTTTTTAACACGGATAAAAATATTACATCGGCAGGTGGAACAGCCATTGATGTACTTAAAAATGTACCTTCAGTTTCTGTTGATAATGATGGAAATGTATCTTTAAGGGGTAATAATCAGGTTATTATTTATATTAATGGTAAACCTACCTCAGCATCAGATAATAATGCCGAGGCTATTTTAGGGCAATTACCTGCCTCATCAATTGAAAGTATTGAAGTGATTACAAATCCTGGAGCACGCTTTGATGCACAAGGAATGGCAGGTATTATAAATATTAAATTAAAAGAAGATTTAAAGAAGAAACCAATTAGTGGGCAAATAAATGCAGGCATAGGTACTCGAGAAAAGTATAATACTTCTGTAAGTTTAAATTTTAATATGAAAAAATTAAGCATCACTAGTAATTATACATTTAGGCATAATCCACTTTTTTCCCAAGGATCTAATGATAGAAATACTTATCTACCCGATACACTTTATAAATATTATCAATCAACCTATGGTATTGCTTCTCAAAATGCACAAAGTGGTCGTTTGGGGCTAGAATATAATTTTAATAAATTTAATACAACACAGTTTTCTTCATTGTATAGTTACGGAACAAATCCTTTTCCTGAGAGTTCTAATTATAATTTTTTCTTTCCTAACAATACTCCAATGTTTAGTATTAACAGAAAAAATAATTCTGATACAAAATCAACCAATGTAGAGTTTTCATTAAATCATAAAAAAATATTTGATAAGCCAGGTAAAGAGTTAAACTTTGGTTCAAGTTATTCATATACTCAAGGCTTAAGTGCTGGAAATTATACTCAAGATAAGTTTGATGCTATGGGTAACAAAGAAAATTATTTATTCAATCAAGTATTGAATTCTGACAATAAAACTCATTTAACAACTTTTCAAATAGATTATATTTTACCTCTTGAAAATGAACGAAAAATTGAATTTGGTACCAAGGCTACATCACGAGTAATTCAAAATGATTTTAATTTAGGCTTAGCCCCTGAAGTTTTAGGTGTATCAAAAATTACGGACAAATTTAATTATCATGATGAAGTATTTGCTCTGTATTCGCAATATTCAAATACCAAAAAAGATAATAAGTTTAAATATTCATTCGGTTTAAGGGCGGAGCAAACATTGAGTAATGCTAAAATTGAATCGAATAAAAGTTATAATTACACTAATAACTATTTAAGTTTATTCCCAAGTGCTGTTTTGAGTTATGGATTGGCAAAAGGGCAAGACTTGCAAATAAATGCAAGTAGAAGAATTAATAGACCTCGATCGGCACAATTAAATCCATTTCTAGATTGGAACGATTTTCCTTTTAATATTAGAAAAGGAAACCCTGAATTACAACCAGAATTTGTATATACAGCTGAAGTTTCACATATTTTAAACAAAGAAAAAATTACATTTACAAGTTCTGTTTATTTTCGCCAAATAAATAATGCGGTTCAATACTTTAGAATTATTGATACTTTAGGTAACAGTAATTTGACTTTTAGAAATTTTAAATATGGACAAAATGTTGGTTTTGAATTTATCATGAAAAATAATTTCACTAAGTGGTTAGATGCAACAACAACGGTGAATATTTTACGTCAAAAAGTGCTTGGTGAAGATGTAACTGGAGCAACAATTGAGAGAATTACACCCACTTGGAACGTTAAATCAATAGTAAATATTAAACTTCCTTTTGGTGTTTTTTATCAAATTTCGGGGAATTATAATGCTGCTGGAGTTGCAGCGCAAGGTTCTTTTTTACCAATTTATGGTATTGATATGGCTTTAAAACGTGATTTCTTAAAAGATAAAAAATTATCTTTAACTGTAAATATTTCTGATATATTCGATACTCGACGAATGAGAATTCAAACAGAATCTACTTATTTTACACAAGATATTATTCGTAAACGTGAATCAAGAATTGGTATGTTGGTTCTTACATACAAATTTGGAGCAAATGATAATAAACCTAAAAAAGTAGAAAAGTCAGAGCAAAACTCTGGTGGAGATATGTTTTAGTTGAGATGTTAGATTTTAGACTTAAGACTTAAGACCAAAGACTTTGGATTAGATAAAGAAATAAAGCAACCGAAAACCGAAAACTGACAACTGACAACTGACTACTGACTACTGACTACTGAAAACTCAGAACTCAACAATTCCATTTTGGTTAATTAAATAATCTAGTGGAATATCAAATTCATTTACATCCTCAATGTCTTCCTCTAAAATATCAAAAAATGATAAACCAATTTTGATTATTTCAGGTTTTGATTTTTGAAGCATTTTGTCATAAAAACCTTTGCCATAACCAACTCTATTTCCATTTTTATCAACAGCTAATAATGGAATTAATACTAAGTCAATTTTATTTGTTTCAATTGTATTTTCAGAGATGGGTTCATCAATTCCCCAATTGTTTGTAATAAATTTTGTTTTAGAATTGATACATACATTTTCCATATCATTTTCTGAACCAACAATTCGAGGGACACAGATTTGGATATGTGGATATAATTCCCAAATTTGATGAATAATTTTCCAGGTGTTAATTTCTTTTTTATTTTTAATAGGGATAAATATGTGTATATAATTTACATTATCTAAATTGAAATTCTCAAAAAAAATACTTGAAATTTTATTACTGTAGACTTCAATTTGTTCTTTTGTAATCTCATTTCTAAGGTTAGAATATGTTTTTCTGATTTCTTTTTTTTTCATTGGTAAGTGCTTAAATTTCAGAAGTAAATGATAGGTTTAGATTGAGTAAATGTGCGTTTCAACTGATTTTTTTTCAAATTTAAATATAAAAATCATTTAAACTTTAAACTTACTAATTTTTAAGTCGTTACAAAACTCAAATTAATCAAATCATTAAAGTCATGAAAACTTCACGAATAGTTTATCTTGCAGGATTTGGTATCATTAGCCTGCAAATGCTTATTATGGGTATTATGCAACTCACTAATAATTCAGCTGTTATGAACAATTTAGTTCATTTTCAACTGCCACTATATTTTATCAAGTTGTTAGGACTTGCTAAAATAATTGGAGCAATCGCACTTATTCAAAATTGGAGCCAATCAATTAAAAGAGCTGCATTTTATGGATTTGTGTTTATTTTCTTCGGAGCAATATTTATGCACTTAGCCGTTGAAGACCCAATAATGAAATTACTTCCAGCTATATTTTCTTTGATTATTTTGCTTGTTGCAGAAACTCTTAGGAATGTGGAACTAGCTGAAAAAGAAGACGAAGAAATGAGTCATTCTTCGGCAATGGACGCAGCTTAAAAAAATGCCTTCCGAATTTCGGAAGGCTTTTTTTATTTTATATTTTTGCTTAATCCAATTAAAAAATTACTTGTATTTATACCATGATTAGGCATCCAAATGTTTGCGTTTGACATGTGCCTAATTCTAAATGCAAAATTTATACTCCAATCATTTTTTGTATTGTAATAAATTCCAGCATCCATATTATCTGAAAAAATTAAACCTCGTTTTTGTCTAACCGTTTTTGTTGAGAAATAATGTAATCCTGAGCCAATTAATCCATAAATTTCAAGTTTTGAATTTAATTTATAGATAAATTGTATTCCATTTGAGTTTCCTATTTCAAATTCCCATTGTGTTTGATTATTTTTAAACAGCATTACTGGGATTATTTGATATTCAGAATATAATCTAAATTTTAATGGACCATTTTTTATGTTTTTTTCTAGTTTGGGAAGTATTCTTCCTAACTTATATATTAGAAATATTGGTCTATAATTTCCCTCAGGTATATTTGATAAATTATCTAATCCATACCCATATCCAACTAAAAAGCCTTTCTCAATTATTTTGAAGTTGTTTAGTTTGGTATCTACATTTGAAGTATCATTTTGCCCTAAAGCAAAAAAAGTATTTAATAGTAGAATGAATAGTATTGAATATGTTTTATTTTTTTTCATTTAAAATGTTAAACCATAAAATAACCTTACAGCATTTCTTGAAGTAGTTTTTATACTTGAATTGTCGAATTCTGTTGAATAAAAAGGCATTTGTTCCAATCTAATACCAAACTGTTTTTTGTTCGACAAGCAATACCGTACAATTAATGAGGCTTGAAGTACAATGTTGTTACTTTTGTCAATGCTTTGTAACCATCCTGAGGTTCGTCCATTATGAGACTCTAAGGATGGTTCAATTACTATTTTATTACAACGGTATCTTAATACTGCCACCGAACCTGATCCTCTTGGCATTACACCTTCATTGGTAAAATGTAATATAAAGAAGTTTACTCCTAATTCTTGATTTTGTGAAAATGAATAGTAACATCCAAAACCAAAATCAAATTTATACACAAACCTCACACCTAAACCAATTGTGTCCTTTGAAGTGGCTCCGAAACCTATTTCTGCACTTGTAATTTCTCCGTATCTAAATTTTTTTTGATGATGTTGTAGTAGATAGTCGCCAACTATTGAAGCTTGTAAACGAGCACTAAATCCATAAAATTTATTAATATAATTTTTGTCACTTAGCCCATTTTTATTGAATCGTTTATAAGTGGCTGTTCTAAAATCCAAACCATAATTTGCTTCTGAAAAATTTAGTCTAGATTCAATTTGGGCTTTTGAATCGAATGAAAAAAAATAAAAAAACATTCCTACAATTAAAATTCCTTTTTTGAAATTAATTATTGTAGAAATGTTTTTCAATAGCATATAAATCAATTATTTGATTTTAAAAAAGAAATTGGTTGACCAGTTGCTTCAAGAACTGATTGCCATAACATTGACATTAAATTGATTTTCTTTCTTTTTGATGTTGCAACTTCCATAGGTAAATGAGTAAAGTGTCCGTTTACATAACCAACTACTAAACCTGTTCTTCCGCTCATTGCAGCATGAACTGCCATTTGAGCTAATTGTAAACAGAATATTGAGTCGTTTGGAGTTGGAGCAACACTTCTAATCATATAACTTGGGTCAATGTAACGCATTGCAATAGGAAGTTTTTTAGCGTCAAAATGTTCTTTAATTTTATCACGCATAAATAAACCAATATCACCTAAACGAACGTTGCCCGAAGGGTCTTTTCTAATATTATTTGGGTCAAGTACATATTTTTGACCAGCACCTTCTGCAACTAATACTAAGCAATGTTTTTTCTCTAATAAACGTCTTTCAATTGCTTGAAAAACACCGTGTTCGCCTTCTAAATCAAAATCTTGTTCAGGAATTAAACAAACATTTACTTGACCAGTTGCTAAAGCAGCATTTGCTGCAATAAAACCTGATTCTCTGCCCATTAATTTAACTAATCCTAATCCATAATAAGCATCACGAGCTTCATTATGAGCTGCATAAATTGCATTACAAGCTTCAGAGAAAGCGGTTTCTACACCAAAAGATTTATCAATAAAGTTGATGTCATTATCAATAGTTTTAGGAATACCAACTACCGATATTTTTAATCCACGTTTTTCAATTTCTTTGATGATAGTCATAGCACCTTGTTGGGTACCATCACCACCAATTGTGTATAAAATATCAACTTTTAATTCAACTAAACGGTCAACCATTTTGGCTGCATCTTGATTTCCTCTTGAAGAACCTAAAATTGTTCCACCTTTTGTATGTATTTGAGTTACAGTATCAGGAGTTAAACGAACTACATCGTGACCAATTTCATTTACTAAACCTGCATATCCATATTTAAAACCATATACTATTTTATTACCATATCGATAGTAATTCATTAATACAATAGCTCGAATTACGGCATTCAATCCTGGGCATAAACCTCCACAAGTTACAATTGCTGAAACAGTATCTCCTGGTTTAAAGTAAACTTTTTCTCTTGGTCCAGCTTTTTCAAATGATGGGATTTGGTGCCCATCTTTCAATAAATTGTTAACAATTGTATGATCTACAGTTGTTAAAACCCTTTCATTGTCTGGAATAAATATTGAAAAATCGTCTGAGTAGTCGTCGTCGTATAACTTTATTGGTGATTCAAAAATAGCTTCACCAATTTTTTTGATATTTAAATCTAAAGGTAGTAACTCTCTAATGAGCTCTTCTGGCTTCATAGTTCATCAATTTAAGATTGCAAGATAATGTTTAGATTTGATAAAATGAAGTTAAATTTTTTTTTAACAAATCAAATATTTTTTTTTCTTTTAATATAGATTCATTATCAGTAATTTATTGAGAAAGTATTATGGTATAAATTATCTCATTCTACTTCTTTTTGCTAAAAAACTATTTAAAATGATGCTTGCATCTTGGCGAATATCAGCTTCTACAAAGTCTATTTTTAGTGAAGTGCATTTATCCATTACTGATACAAATAAGTCTTTCACTGCATTTTGGTATTGTTCTTTGTATAAACTAGGGTTTAATTTTATTTTATTTCCAGTTTCAATATCTGTAAACCAAGTAGGTTTATTTGGGAAATTGAAATCTAATTCATATTCACCATCATACACATGAAAAATTAGTACCTCATGTCCGTTGTGACGCAAATGTTGCAAAGCGTGCATTAATCCATCAAGGTTGTTAGCTTCTTGTTCAAACATGTCGCTAAACAAAACTACCAATGCTCTTTTGCCCATTTTTTCAGCAATAATATGCAAAGTATCTGCAATTGAAGTTGTTTTATTTAATGTAGATATCTTACTTTCTGTAAGTTGCTGCAACTCTTGGTATAATTGACGTAAATGTGTTTGTGTTGATTTTACTGCTGATTGTGAATTTATTTCATTACTAAAAGTTGTTAAACCTACTGCATCTCTTTGGTTTTGAAGCAAAGTTGCCATAGTTGCTACCATCCACGATGCCCAAATTAATTTTGCATTATTTTCAACAGGGAACCACATTGAACCTGAAATATCTAACAAAAGTTGGCATCTTAAATTGGTTTCTTCTTCATATCTTTTGGTAAAAAGTTTGTCGGTTTTTGCAAAAACTTTCCAATCAATATGTCTTGTACTTTCACCTGGATTATATATTTTATGTTCTGCAAATTCAACTGAAAAACCATGGTATGGCGAACGGTGTAAACCTGTAATAAAACCTTCAACGGTTTGCTTTGCCAATAACTCTATGTTACCAATATTTTTAAACTCTTCAATATTAAGAGTTAAACTTTTTGTCGCCAATTAATTGTAATGTTTAAAATAGGTTTCAAATCCTGCTTTTTTAAGCTTTGTTATATCAACTTCAGCTTCGTTTCTATTATTGTATTTGCCAACAATAATTCTAAAAAGTCGCATATTATCCAACATCGGAGATTCTATATACACTTGTTCAAAACCAGCTTTTTTTAATTTACCAAATGCCAACAAAGCGTTTGTTCTGTCTTTGTAAATTCCAACTTGAATACCATAACCATCTTGTGGAGGTGTATGTTTTGGGTCAAGTAAATAATTTAGTTGGTTTTGAATAGATGTGTCAGCGATAATTGCAGCTTCATCTGCATGTACATGAATTAAACTATCAGCTTCATGTTGTATAATTTCCTCGGTAGTTCTTGAATCATAGCCAATTACTTCAATTTTGATTTTTGCAGTACCGCTTGAAATTAAACCAAGTTCAACAGCAGCCGGATAAGTTACATCTAAAATTCGCCCTCTACCATAGGGGCCTCTATCGTTAACTCTTACAGTAGTTTCTTTGTTGTTTTCGAGGTTTGTAACCTTTAAAATAGTACCAAATGGAAGTGTTTTGTGAGCAGCTGTTTTGCTTTTGTGATGAATTCTTTCTCCACTAGCAGTGTGAGAACCAACTGCATTTTGCCCATAATATGAGCATATACCTGTTCGCTTATATTTCTTTTGTGCAAAAACAGTAATAGAAAATAAGCAAAAAAATAGAAATAATATGTTGATTTTTAATAACTTCAATTATTTAATCAAATTGGTTTAATGCAAAGCTACAAAAAAATATTTATTTTTCTTTCATTTTTTTTTGTAAATGTTTGAATTCGAGCTATTTTTACAAATATAGGATTTAAACTTTAAAGTCTGTGGAAGATAATAGAGAGGATAAACCTGAGATCTATTCTCAGAAAATTAGAGCAGGTAAGCGGACGTACTTTTTTGACATAAAGTCAACACGTTCAAGTGATTATTATATCACTATTACTGAAAGTAAAAAGAAATTCAAAGAAGATGGATTCTTTTTTGAGAAACATAAAATATTTCTTTACAAAGAAGATATTTTAAAGTTTACTGAGGCTTTGCAAGAAACCATTGATTATTTAAAAAATGAGTTAATGCCAGAGTACGATTTTACTGAAGAACCAGATTACAATAAGGACGATGAATTGAAATGGGAATAAATTCGTTAAGTATCTTGTTTCAAAATTAGAGTTTTGAAAGTTTACAATATTTATTGTCCTATTAAATCAATTTTTTTAATTATAAAGTATTGATTTAATTTCAAAATTCTTATTTGTTCTTTAATTATTCAGATTATCAATTACATACAAGTATTTTAAATAAAAAATCTTGGCAAAAAATTATTTTCATGTATATTTGCGCCCTTGATTTTATTATCCATTTAATATAATTTAAACCAAATATGGGTTTACAGTGCGGAATCGTTGGTTTACCCAACGTAGGGAAATCTACCCTTTTTAATGCAATTAGTAACAATAAAGCAGAAGCTGCTAACTATCCATTTTGTACTATCGAACCAAATGTTGGTGTAGTTGAGGTGCCAGATGAAAGATTAGGAGTGTTGGCTGATCTTGTAAATCCACAGAGGGTTGTACCTACTGTGATTGAGTTTGTAGATATTGCAGGGTTAGTAAAAGGAGCTAGTAAAGGTGAAGGCTTAGGAAATAAATTTTTGGCAAATATTAGAGAAGTTGATGCTATTATTCATGTAATACGTTGCTTTGAAGATGATAATATAATACATGTTGCAGGTAGCGTTGACCCTGTATTTGATAAAGAAGTAATTGATAACGAACTTCAACTAAAGGATTTAGAATCAGTTGATAAAAAAATTCAAAAAGTTGAGAGAAGTGCAAAAGCTGGCGATGCAAAAGCAAAAGCTGAATTAGAAGCCTTATTGAAATATAAAAAACATCTTGAATCTGGTTTAAGTGCAAGAGGTTTAGATGTAACTGATGAAGAGAAAAAAGCAGTTGCAGATTTATTTTTAATTACTGAAAAGCCAGTAATTTACGTTGCTAACGTATCTGAAACAGAGGTTTTAACAGGTAATAAACATGTTGAAGCATTAAAAGCAGCAGTAGCACCTGAAGGAGCAAAAGTTTTATTAGTGAGTGCTGCATTAGAAGCTCAAATTTCAGAAATGGATGATGCTGATGATAGAGCAATGTTTTTACAAGAATATGGTTTAGAGGAGAGTGGTCTTGCAAGATTAATTAAAGCTTCTTACGCATTATTGAAACTTATCACATACTTCACCGTAGGAGTACAAGAAGTAAGAGCTTGGCCAGTTCGATTGGGATGGAAAGCTCCACAAGCAGCTTCAGTAATACACACAGATTTTGAAAGAGGTTTTATAAAAGCTGAAGTAATTAAATACAACGATTATGTTCAATTTAAATCAGAAGTTGCTTGTAAAGAGAACGGTAAGATGGGAATTGAGGGTAAAGATTACGTAGTTGTTGACGGCGATATTATGCATTTCCGTTTCAATGTTTAATAGCGTAGTTACATACTTTAATTAAGTTGTTACAGGAAAACTGAACTTACTGAATTATAAACTATTATATAATTTTGAATGTTATTAAATCATTAATTAATTTTTACCTAAATTTACAGTACTATGACAGGTATGAGAGTGCGTTTGATTTTTCTGGTGCAGAACAGAGGAGGAGTAGTTCCTTTTCATCACCAGCATATCATTTCTGATGTTTTTAAGTTATTACTAAGAGACACGGAATTTAGTGATTACAAATATTACAACTTTTCTGCTCTAAAAGGTCAAATAAGAGTTGTAAGGGATGGTCTTCAGTACGGTTCTGAAAAAGTAACTATCGTACTTGCAGGTTTAAGCAAAGAAATGGTTGACACTTTGGTTAACAAATTGTTTGAGCAAAGAAGTATTAAAATTGGTGAATTAGTAATGGTTCCTGAAACAGTTGATGTTGAAGATGAACCAAACTTTGAATTCTCGACTAAATATCTTTGTTTATCACCTTTAGTTATTGCTGGTCCTGAGCGTGTTAGTGAGTTAGAGGCTAAAAAATTCGTAAGTCCATTTTCTGATGAATTCTCGGATTTTGTTTACGAAAGTACAATGATAAATATGGAAAAATCTGGTTTATATAAACCAGAGGATTTCGCAGAGTTTTCAAAATTCCAATTAGTACCTGATAAAGATTACTTAGATAGAATTAAGGAAACTGTTAAAAAAATGGCTCGTATCTATCCAGCATACGAAGAGGATTTCATGTATGAAGTACGTGGGTATACTTTCCCATTCACTTTGTATGCAGATCCAAGAGTTCATGACTTTGTGATGTGTTGCGGTATTGGAGCATTAACTCGTCATGGATTTGGTATGCTTGATGTTGCTTCAAACGACTTTAAGAAAAAAGTTCAACGTTATGATGTTCAAGCTGCTCCACCACGTTTATTTCAACGTGTAAATGTAGTTGCTGAAAAAGATGCACCAGCTGCACCTGATAATTTAGAAATTTAATATTGAATAAATTGTTGAAAGCCTTACAGAAATGTAAGGCTTTTTTTATGAATATTGATTATTATTTTATTCCAAATAGTTTTACTTTTGTTTATGCAAAAAATATTATCATATACAGGTATTTTATATCTATTAATAATTTCAAGTATTATTTCGGCATATATTGTTTATTCAAACATACCCTTTGGGCAAGAAATAATTCAAATTAATAAATTTAATAACCCAACTCTTGATTTTATATTTAAATATTCGACTCATATAGGAGATGGTTTGTTTTATGGATTGGTTCTGATTCTTTTTTTATTTTTTGTTAATTATAGAGCTGCAATTGTTGGTTTGATAATTTATGCTGTATCATCAGGTATTGCACAGTATTTAAAGCATGCTGTATATGCAGATAGGGCCAGACCATTGAAATATTTTGGAGATAAAGTGAAATTACATTTTGTTGAAGGAGTTGATATTCATATTATGAATAGCTTTCCTTCTGGACATACTACAAGTGTTTTTGCTTTGGTTTGCGTTATAAGTTACTTTACTAAAGCTAACAAATGGCAACAATTAGTACTATGTTTGTTAGCGTGCTTTACAGGTTTTTCAAGAATGTATCTTTGTCAACATTTTTTACGAGATGTTATTGGTGGAGCATCTTTAGGGGCGTTAACGGCTTTGATAATCATTTTAATAGTTGAAAAATTTAATTTATTTAATTCAGCATCATTAAATAACAAATTATTGAAATAGTGAATTATTGATTGCTAAAATTAGCATCTTAATTATTAGAGCATTCGTACAAAGCAATTGTAATTTTAGAGGATATGAAACAGTTAAATATTGGTATTCTACGTGAAGGCCGTATTCCACATGATAGAAGAGTAGCGCTTACTCCTCAGCATTGCGTGGAGCTTAAAAGTAAATATCCTCAAATTCAAATTTTTGTGCAACCAAGTCCAATACGTTGTTTTGTAGATGCTGATTATGTTGCAGTTGGGTGTGAGTTGGTTGAAGATTTATCTCATTGTGATTTATTATTGGGTGTAAAAGAAGTGCCTGTACCTAATTTAATTGAAGGTAAAACCTATTTTTTCTTTTCTCACACTATCAAAAAGCAACCTTACAATAAAGTATTGTTACAAACAATTATCGAAAAAAAGATTCGTATAATTGATTATGAGTGTATTACCAACAAACAAGGCGAACGTTTAATTGCCTTTGGAAGATACGCAGGCATAGTTGGTGCTTACAATGGTGTTTTAACTTATGGACAAAAATTTGGTTTGTTTAATTTAAAACGAGCCTATTTATGTCAGGATTTAGAAGAAGTTAAAACTGAATGTGTTAAAATTAAATTGCCTGCAATAAAAATACTAATAACAGGAAATGGGAGGGTAGCCAATGGAGCTATTGAAATGCTAAATATTATGGGCATTAAACAAGTAAGCATTGATGAATATTTATATAATACTTTTGATGAACCCGTTTTTGTTCAGTTAAATTCATCTGATTATCATGTTCATAAAAAAGGTTTGGCTTTTGATAGAAAGGAATTTCATGAACAGCCAAGTAATTTTTTATCAAGTTTTTATAGATTTACTAAGGTAACAGATTTATTGTTAGCCTGTGCTTATTGGCACCCTGAAGCTCCATTGTTGTTTACCAAAGAACGCATGGGGCAGGGTGATTTTAAAATTAAAGTTATAGCTGATATTACTTGTGATATAAATGGTTCTATACCAGCTACAATGAGGGCTTCATCTATCGAAGACCCTGTGTATGATTACAATCCACAGACTTGCCAATTAGATAGAGCTTTTGTGAGTAATCAGAATATAACATTAATGGCAGTTGATAATTTGCCAGGCGAACTACCTCGCAATGCTTCGAATGATTTTGGTAATTTGTTGACTCACACCATTATGCCTTATTTACTTGGCGAAGATTCGGAGGGTGTAATTGAACGAGCTACCATTGCTCAAAATGGCGATTTAATGCCACGATTTGAATATTTGAGAGATTATGTTTCGTGAGGGGGTATGATTTTTATACTCAGCTCATTAAAAATAGCTGAAGTGAGAAGATAGTTTTATCGCTTTTCTCTACCAATTGCTAATTTAGAACTACTTTTACAATCTTCTGAAATAACAGTTATTATTATTGAATCTAGATTGTCTATTTTGTATTTATAATCTTTAAAGTCAATTAGTATTTGCTTACTATCAGTAATTTTATAGTCAATTATTTCATCATAAAAATTCTTAATTATAATATAGTATGTCTTTTTTTCAACTTCTTGATCACGCCATTTAATTGTAATTGTATCAGTGCCAGCACTTAGTTCAATATTTTTATAATCAACATTTTTAAAAGCGATATTTCCATTTTCAAAATATTGGTCTTGATAACTTTTTCTCCCATCAACAATGCATAAATTTTTAAATTTACAACTTATACCATTGGGGAATTTTTGTTCAATAATTACCTTTAAGCTGTCATATCTTTTATAAATGTTTTTATTGAACTTGTAACATGAATCAAGATTATAGTGTCCTTCATTAAGTCTAAAAATCCAACCAGTTGAACTTTGAAGACTTATAGACCTACCATTTTTAATTGTAATTTTACTATTGATTGTAAGTAATTTATCTTTCTTTATAACTTTTTTATTTTCGTTGAATGCTTTTGAAACATCTAATACTTTAAGTTCTTGTGCATAAGTATTAAAATAAAATAGACTCAGAATTGTATAAAGTATTAATCTCATAATTAAGTTAAATTTAGTACTCCTGCCAAGTAAAAGTTATTATTTTGTCTTCTAGTTATTTAAATGGCAAGATGCCTTTTTCATAACAGTCACTAGGCTAGAGCCTAGCGACTGCGCGGATGTCTCATTTTATTCATGATGTTCAATAATCTCAATACCATATTTTTTATAATTATCACTAAAGTCTAATTCGTTAATACTTAAAACTCCTTGAGTCCCATTCCAGAAAGAATCTGTAAAACCAATTCCAATTTCTGATTTATAAGAAGTAGGTCTTTTAAGTTTTCCTGCTATTTTAACATTTAGTAATTTTGATAATTCGCTGATTGTATTATTAATTATTGGAATTTGATTTTCTGTTATTAAATGAACGCCTACGTGAATTGAAATTGATTGATTAATTTGGGGTTCGTGATTTTCTGTTAAATTTTCATTTTTTACAAATATTAATAAATCAGGATTAATACCCTTGTTTTTATCACAAAAACTTCTTGAAGGATGGGCAATTTCAGTATCAAAAAAAGTCCAATTTTTTTAATTGGAATATTTAGTTGTCCATTTTTTGTTGTCTTTAATATTCCAAATCATACGCCCAAATCTTAATGATCCTTTATTAAAAGAAAGATTTTGATTATTACCATACAAAATAGGTATGCTTTGATCCGTTTTAATTTAATTAATGGTAATTCTGGTGATAAATCAATAATTGGCTGCAATATTTTTATACATTTTTCCCAGTTTTCCCAATGCCAAATTGGTTTTGTTTCTGCTAACCCAAATAAATAGTAACTATAGAAGATATTTGGATTGTTTTCTTGAGTAATATCTTGCATATTTTAACTTTTGTTATTTTTACTCATCTTTTTGTGATAACTTGAATCAAATCCCCCTAATGCGTCCTATTCATTTTTAGGAAATATTTCAACAAAGGTCCGCTAGTGATGCTGGTTACAAGTGCCATAATAACCAATGCCACAAACATAGTGTTCCCAATAATACCAGCTTCGAGTGCAAGTAGGCCAAGTATAATTTCCATTGCACCACGGGCATTTAATCCAAAACCTATTGCCATTGATTTATAATTACTTAAACCTGCAATTTTAGCTCCTAATGCTCCTCCAACTATTTTACCAATAAATGAAATTAATAAAACCAATAGGGTTAATTGTAAATCGAAATTTTGGGCAAAATTCACTTTTAAACCAATCGTTACAAAAAATAATGGCGCAAATATGTTATTTACAAATTGATGCACAATGTCTTTTGAACGCTCAGTAAAGTGTTTTGAATCGCCAAGTGCAACACCAAATATAAAAGCACCAAATATTGCATGAATACCAATAAACTCAGTAAATGCCGCTGCCATAAAACACAAAGCTATTGATAATGAAAGTATTCCGCCTGGGAATGAAAGTGTTCTATTTATCCAAGGAATAATTTTGTTGATTAAAAACTTACCTACGGTTAGCATAAATATCACATAACCAACAGTTAAGCCTAAGGTGTATCCCACATGAAAATGTCCGCTTCCTTGGTTAATTAAACTTAATATTACAGAAAATACTAACCAACCAATTAAGTCGTCAACCATAGCTGATGAAATAATTAATGCACCAACACTACTTCTTAGTAAATTGGTATCTATCAATATTTTAGCAATAACAGGCAAGGCAGAAATTGAAACTGCAACACCTAAAAATAAAGAAAAAATTAAACGAGTATTTGAAGGAACATTAAAGAAATCGGGAAAATACCATGGGCATGCAAAACCTATTGCAAAGGGAATAATTATACTCATTGTACTTATTGACAAAGCTCTTTTACTTTGCTTGATTACAATATCTAATTCAAGTTCCAATCCAGCAATAAACATCAAAAGTATAACAGATACTTTTGTAAATCCATCAAGAGCAATGGCGGTATTATTTGCAGGGAATAATCCATGAAACCACTCCGGTTTGATAGTTCCTAAAATTGTTGGACCAAGTAATATCCCTGCTAGAATTTCGCCAATTACTATGGGTTGTTTTATTTTTCTGAAAAGTTCACCAATTAATCTGCCAGCAAGTAACAATACGCTAAATGCAATTAATAAACTTATTACTTCATGATGGGTAAGTTTGGGCATTTTTTGATTTAATTAAATCGTGTATGAATAATAAGTAAACTACATGGTAAATCTTCAAGGATATACTCATGATTATGCGGGAAAAATCTATCTAAAATACCTAGTTTTGAGTCAGGTGAGTTTAAAACCAATAATTCAGCTTGTATTTTTCTTGTATAATTTGCTATCTCTAAACCGGGTTTTCCTTTAAGTACTTTATGTTTTACACAAAGCGAACCAAAATCTCTACCTTCTTCAAGTGAGCAAAATATTTTATTTTCTTCAATAACTTTGTTTCTGTAAAAATTTACAAAATCTTCTTCAGGTACCGATTCTTCTACCAAATTTACTACATTCGATAACGAATCTTCCTTAACTAAATGAATTTCTTTACTTTGTAAATGTTTTCCGGTGTAAATTGCTGCATCAAGCGTGTAAGGTGTTTTTTTATTTTCGATACAACTTACCACTATTCTATCAAAAGCAGTTTTGTGTAAACTTGGTTCACTTAGCATCAAAACAGAACATTTAGCTTTTCGGCAAATAGTTCGAGATACTGAGCCAATTAAATATTTTAATGTATTTTCTTTTTCTAGAGCACCCGCAATTAATAAATCTATTTCGAGTTCTTTGCTTGTGTTTAATAAAGTGTCAACAACATCACCTTCCTCTACTACTAGTTCGAATGGATAATTTTGTTTGTTATATTGGTTTATAACACTTCTGATTTTGGTTAAACTACCCACTTCATTTTTGCCAACATGAAGAAAATACAAGGTAGCATTAAACGCTTGAGCAAATCTGAAGCCTTCGCAAACCATCTCCGCAATACGTGGGGATAATGTAATTGCAACAGCAATTCGCTCAAAAGGAATAGAAGTTTGTCGATAATTACTCATGAAATGTATTTTTTACAAAGTAAAGCATCTAATATTACATAATTGTGATTTGTAGAAAAAAAATATTGCGAAATATGCCACAAAAAGTGCTTTTTTTGCTACTTTTGTACCCATTCAACTAAAAACGTTCTTTCTTTAAATGCTAAATCGTCGCATTATTCGTATGAGAGCCATGCAATATTACTTTGCTTGGCAAAAGTGCAAAGGAGCTAACCAATTGTTAGCAGAAGACCAAATCGCTGAAGATTTCGCTCCCGATGATTTTGCTGAAATTGCTCCAGACAAACCTTTTTTAGAAAAACAAAGAACTGATGCTTGCAGTTTATTGCAAGAGCTAATCAACAAAACTCCAAAACTTTCTAAATACAATAATGATGTTCATACATCGGCTAATAAAGCTTACTTATTGTATAAATCCTTGAATAATCAGGATAAAAATCACGTTGTAAAAACTGCTATTGCCAATAGTGAAGATATTATTTCTTACTATTTATCTATTTTTAAATTATTGCAAGAAATTGTTAATTTAATAAAATTAGATTCGGAAGATAAAAACAAAGAAGCATTACGTGGTGCTGATTCAACGTTTTGGGAAGTACGTTTTTTGTCAAATAAAGCTTACGCATATTTGCTAGAAAATAAACCATTGCAAAATATGGTTAGTCGCAAAGGGGTAAATTGGGATGCTCACGAAGATATTGTAAGAAGGATATATTCGGATTTAAGAAAAGACGAAACTTTCAAAACTTATATCAATTTAGTTAAATTTAATGATGCTGATTTTGAAGCAGACAAAGCTATCATTGATTATATTTTCAAGACTTTCTTCTTTAAAAACGAAACATTACAAACCTTTTTTGACGACGCTGATTTAAATTGGTGCGACCACAAGGCTGTAACCAAAAGCATGGTTACAAAAACTTTGAAATTAGTAAATGTTGAAGATCCTCAAGCGGATATTTATGTTACCTTGTCGGCTAAATGGGACAATACATTTGACAACGATAAAGCATATTTTGTAGATTTACTTACAGCAGGTATTGAGCAAGATGATGAATTAGAGGCTATTGTAACATCAAAACTTGAAAACTGGGATTTAGAACGTTTGGTACAAACCGACCAATTAACCATCAAATTGGCAATCGCTGAAATGATAAAATTCCCTTCAATTCCATTAAAAGTAAGTATCAACGAATATATTGAAGTTGCAAAACATTACAGTACACCAAAAAGTAAGCAATTTGTAAATGGTATTTTAGATAAAATATCAGCTGACTTAGTAGCACAAGGAAAAGTAATTAAAAGTGGTAGAGGTTTAATTGAAAACTAATCTATTCTTAATCAAATAAATTTTAAAAGCCTGACTATGTGAAAAATAGTCAGGCTTTTACTTTTTATTTCCAGCCACCGCCCAATGCTTTATATAAATTTATTTGTGCAATTTTTTGGGCTTGTTGAGTTGCAAGTAAATCAAGTTTTGTTTCAAATGAATTTGATTGGGTAAGCAGTATTTCCAAATAATTTGCCCTGCCTGATTTAAATAATTCAAGTGAGGTTTCAATTGATTTATTTAATTTATCAACCTGAAGATTTTTTATTGCTTTAATTTTTTCAAGATTTGAAATATGTGCAACTTGAGTATTTACCTCAATAAATGCCTTAATTATGATACTTTGGTAATTACATAAGTTGCTAATTTGTAATGCATTGGCAGTGCTAAAATTTGCCTTTATTGCTGATTTATTAATTAAGGGAGCTGCAATATTTCCAATTAAATTGTAGGCAAGCGATTGTGGAGTAGATAGTAAATATGCCGTATTAAAGGCTTGTAAACCAATATTGCCACTAATATTTAAACTTGGATAAAATGCTTTTTTAGCAACAATTACATCTAATTTACTTGCTTCAACATTAAATTCAGCTTCCTTTATATCAGGTCTATTAGAGAGTAATTTACTTGGTACACCAATACTTAGTTTTGAGATAAAGTTTTGATTTAAACTAAGTTTATTTCTATTTATTTTTTGAGGAAATCTACTTAATAAATAATTAATTCTATTTTCTACCTCAATAATTTGCTGGTTAATTTCAAATTCTAATGCTTTTGAATTTAACAATTGAGATTCAAATTGAATTACAGCAAGTTCGGTTGTGTTTGCAGTTTCTTTTTGAATTTTTATAATATTGAGTGCATCTTCTTGAATTTTAATGTTTTCATTTACCAAATCTAATTGTAAATCAAGTGATAATAGCGTGTAATAATTAGAAGCTATTTCTGAAATTAAATTGGTTTTCACATATTTAATTCCTTCTATAGAAGATAAATATCTAAGATATGCACCTTTTTTTTTATTTTTTAATTTACCTAAAATATCGATTTCCCAATTAGTTTGTAAGCCAAGATAATAATCAGGTAAGTGAGCAGGAATAACTTTTCCTGGAGTAATTTCAGTAACTTTATTTCCAGCCCAATCCATGGTATAGTCTCCAAATTTTCTTTGCCAATAAGTAGTGTTAGCTGAAATAGTTGGAAACAAAGCTCCCTTAGCTTGTTTTTGTTCAGCCCTTGCAATATTGATTTTTTGCATAGTTGCTTGTAAATCAAGATTATTCTTTAAGCCTTCATTGATCAATTTTGTTAATAATGAATCATTAAAAAAACTTTGCCAACTTGTATTTGCAATATTTAAGGTATCAGAAATAGTATCATTAAACTGATTAGGTAACGTTTTGGAAACTATTGGCGTGTTTTGAATATTGTAATTACAAGCATTGGTAATTACAATAAGTAAAGCGATTAATATTTGAAGTTTATATTTCATTGGTAGTGAGTGTTTTATTTAAATTAAAACGTTGATTTAAAGAAGCAAAAATAACATACAACCCTGGGATAATTACCAATCCAAATATGGTTCCAAATAACATTCCTCCCGCAGCCGCCGAACCAATTGTTTTGTTTCCAATTGCTCCAGCACCACTTGCAAACATCAAAGGAATTAATCCTGCAATAAATGCAAAGGATGTCATAAGGATTGGTCTTAATCTAATTTTTGCACCTTCAATTGCTGATTCTATAATTGTTAAACCTGATTTATGTTGTTGTTCTGCAAATTCAATGATAAGAATAGCATTTTTACCCAATAAACCTATAAGCATAACTATTGCAATTTGGGCATAAATATTATTTTCAAGCCCTAATATTAATAGGAGAATATATGCTCCAAATATTCCTATTGGTAATGAAAAAATTACAGAAAATGGAAGAAAAAAGCTTTCGTATTGAGCTGCCAATAATAAATAGACAAAAGCTAAACATATCAAGAATATATAAATTGCTTGATTTCCAGATTGTACTTCGTCACGAGTAATACCCGCCCAGTCAATATCATATCCTTTGGGTAATTTATTGCTAGCAACTTTTTGAATTGCTTTTATGGCAGCACCACTACTAAAACCAATATTTGCTTCACCATTAATCTCAGCAGAAGGATACATATTATAGCGAGTTATTTGGTCAACACCATAAATGCGTTCAATGTTCAAAAATGCCGAAATTGGAACCATTTCTCCTTTATTGTTTTTAACATACATTTTTAAAATATCTTCAGGTTTGGCTCTGTATTCAGGTAGTGATTGTACCATAACTTTATACATTTGACCGAATTTTATAAAATTAGAGGCGTATTCACTACCAAGCATGGTTTGCAGGTGTCCCATCACATTGGCAATGGTAACATTTTTTTGAGCAGCTTTATCAATATCAACATGTAAAATGTATTGCGGATAACTAGCGTCAAATATGGTAAATGCTGATGCAATTTCAGGTTCTGTTTTTAAATCTTTCAAAAATTGTAACACAACAGATTCCATCTTTTTTAAATCGCTATTTCCTGTTTTGTTTAGTAACCTAAGTTCATATCCACTTGCATTACCATAACCAGGTACGGCTGGAGGAGGAAAGAATTCGATTTTTGCATCTTTGATATGTTGTGTTTTTGATTCAACAGTTTCAATGATTTGGTTTACAGATTTATCTCTTTCGTTCCAGTTTTTTAAGTTTATTAAACAAGTTCCATAAGTTGCCCCAGTTCCGTCTGAAAGAATATTTGTACCAGCCAATGAAGAAACAGATTCTATTTCATAGATTCCTTCACATGATTTTTGAATTTCGTTTACAATGGCTTTGGTACGTTCTAAGGTAGAACCTGAAGGAGTTGTAATACTTGCATAAAAAATACCTTGGTCTTCGTTTGGAATAAAACCAGGTGATAAAAAGTTATTCAATAATCCTGTACCCAAACAAAAAGCTATCAAAATAGAAAACGTAATCAGTTTTCTATTTACAATCAACGAAAGTAACTGTTGATATTTAATGGAAATATTGGTGTATTTATTATTGAAGTTATAAAAAAACTTGCTTAACAATGTTTTTTTATGATTACTTGAATGGTTGTTCTTTAAAAACAATGCACACAAAGCAGGTGTTAAAGTTAATGCTCCTACACCCGAAAGTATAATTGAAATTGCCATTGTTACAGAAAATTGCTTATAAAAAATACCAACAGGACCACTCATAAATGCTGTTGGAATAAATACTGCCGACATTACAAGCGTAATTGATATAATTGAGCCACTAATCTCTTTCATTGCCAGTTCAGTAGCTTTTTTAACTGAGTATTTTCCTGTATCTAATTTAGCATGAACAGCTTCAACAACAACTATTGCATCGTCTATTACAATACCAATAGCCAATACCAAAGCAAATAGTGTAATTAAGTTAAGTGAAAAGCCAAATAACTGCATAAAAAATAATGTACCAATCAATGAAACTGGCACTGTTATAGCTGGAATAATTGTAGATCTTACATCTTGTAGAAATAAAAATACAACAAGTGAAACAAGGATAAATGCTTCAATTAAAGTTTTGATAACTTCATGAACAGAAGCATCTAAAAATCGAGAAACATCATAACTTATTGAATAATCCATCCCTTCTAAAAATGAATTATTTTTGATAGTTTTCATTCGTTTTTTAATTTCAGCAATTACCTCACTTGCATTTGAACCAGGAAGTTGCTTTAACATTATTGATGCTGCAGGTTTGCCATCAAGTTTGGCTTCAACATCAAAATAGGTAGTTCCAAATTCTACATCTGCAATATCTTTAATTCTTAAAATTTCACCATTTTCATTCGATTTAACAGGTATGTTTTCATACTGTTCTTTGGTATTAAACTTACCACCGTATTTTATTACATATTGCAACGCTTGTGAAGCTTTGTCGGTGCTTTCTCCAACTTTTCCTGGTGCTGCTTCAACATTGTATTCTTGCAAAGCGCTTACCAAATCGTTTGTAGAAATATTGTAATTCAGCATTTTATCTGGTTTTAACCAAATACGCATGGCATATTCTTTTGCTCCTAAAATATCAGCATATCCAACACCTTTTATTCTTTTTAATTCAGCTAAAATGTTGATATCAGTAAAGTTGTATAAAAACTTTTCTTGAAGTGTGGAATCGCTGCTGTAGATGTTTAAGTACATAAGCATACTGTTTTCTTCTTTGGCAATTTTTACCCCGTTTTTAATTACTTCACTAGGTAATTCGCCCATTATTGCAGCTACTCTATTTTGAACATTCACAGCTGCAATGTCGGGGTCGGTACCAATTTCAAATATTACTTGTACCACTCCAACACCATCATTTCCAGCATCCGACGACATATACTTCATGCCAGGAACCCCATTTATTGCTCTTTCAAGTGGAACCAATGCCGCTTTTGTAACCGTTTCTGCATTTGCACCTGTGTATTCAATACTAACATTTACCTCTGGTGGAGCAACATTTGGAAATTGTGACATAGGTAATTTTACCAAAGCCAATAATCCCAAAAAAGTTATAAGTAATGATATTACAATACTTAAAACAGGTCTGTTTATTAGTTTATCTATCATAGCTTACCTTATTTAGAAATTTGAGAAGCTGATAAAAGTTTATTCAAGGCTATAAAAGTGCTATTAATTTTATCACCTTGTTTTACATTTTGAATACCTTCATAAAGTATTTTATCATTGGTAGATAAGCCACTTTCAATAACATATAAATGTGGTAATCTTTGTAAAATTTTTATTGATTTAGTACTAACAACATTGTTTTTATCAATGGTGAAAACATAATTATTTTCTTGTATTTCAAAAGTTGATTTTTGTGGGATAATAGTTGCTTTTTTTAATTTGGTTACCAAGGCAATTTTACCACTTGAACCATGCTTTAGAATATTATTTTCATTTTTAAATCTAGCCCTAAAAGCAAGGTTTCCTGTATTTTTATCTATTTCAGATTCAGCGGTTTCAATTTTACCTTTATTGTTAAAAACTTTTCCATTTGCTAAAACCAAATTTACAATTTGATTTTGTTGTTCATTTTTTTCATAAAGAATTTCAAGGTATTCTTTTTCAGAAAGATGAAAATAGGCAAATACTTCGCTGTTATCCGAAATAGTAGTTAGTAAAGTACCTTCATCAAGTAAACTGCCAGCTTTTAGGGGAAGTCTATTTATAATTCCATTAAAAGGGGCTTTAACTGAGGCAAATTCAATATTTAATTTTACACTCGAAATAATTGATTCACTTTCTTCAATTTTAGCATTGGCAGCTTCTAGTTTGGCTTTCACCATTTCAAGTTCTGATTTTGAAACTATGTTTTTTTCAACCAATGTTTTGGTGTTATTGAGCTCAACCTCAATCATTTTATATTCAGCTATTGCATTTTTTAATTGTGCATTTGCTCTTAATAATTCTTGCTTTAATTCTTGGCTATTTATAGTAAATAAAAGCTGACCTTGTTTTACAATTTGCCCTTCATCCACATGGATTTTATCAATAAAACCTTTTATCCTTGTTCTAATTTCTACATTTTTTAAAGCGTGAATATCAGCAACATATTCATTTGTAAAACTTGTATCAATCAATATCGGACTAGTAACTGTGAAACTTTGATTATTAATTTCTTTATTTTCTGACGAATTAGTACACGCAACTATTGAAAGTATAGCAGCATATACCAACATGAATCTTATTTTCATGAGATTTTTAAATAAATGGATTGAATGAATGAAATAATTCGTTTAATGAATTTTTAATGAAAAATCATCAAACAGGTAATTAAATGAAAATGAGTATCTTCATTTAAAACTTAAACAATATTTAGCAATTAAATTTGGGTGGTGGAGAGTTTATTTCTAAAATCGAAAATAAACATTTGTCTAGGTAAAAATTATGAAAAACTGGACTTTCTATACTTGTTTGAATACATTCAAGTTCAATAAAATTATTAAATAAGCAATAAATACTAAAAACTTTGTTAAACGTATCTTCATCCCTTTCGTCAGATTCAGGTACAAGTTTATTAAAAACTTTTTCAGCAACTAATTCATAAACACTTTCAATTTCATTGATAGTTAAATCTTCACTTGCAATAATTTTACCATATTTTATATTTAAACTATCAATAGGGTCAGTACAAATATTAACCATTTGAATCAATAGAATCCAAGTGGTTAACTTTATGACGATATTTTTAGCTTTTTTGAACATAGTTTTCAGCATGCAAGTTACATTAGAACATTTTAAATCAAAATTATTTTTTTGTTAAGACATTACATTTTATCCCCCAAAAGAGAATATTTTGAAATTGTTTAAATCTTAAATATTGGTTTACCCACTAATATTTTACAAATTAGTTTGAATCACAAAATACAAGCATTACCTTTGAGAGATAAAATTTTTACAACCATGAGCAATAAAAGTAACGCCGCTTGGGCATTCTTGGCTGGTGCAGCAGTTGGAGCTACACTTGGCATTTTGTATGCACCTGATAAAGGTAAAAATACAAGAGATAAACTGAGTTTTCAGTTAGAAAAATATAGAGATAAATTAAAAGAATATCTTGACCAATTAATGAATGGCAAAGAAGTAGCATTTACTCCTGCACGTAGCGAAGGCGAAAAAGTAGTAAAAGATACTCGTCACCAAGCTGAAACTTTACTTGCTGATGTTGAGCAATTAATGGGTCAAATTAAAAGTAGAAATAACCAATAATTACTTACACTTTATGAACAAAAACTATTTATTAGCACTTTGTGTGGCAGCGTCGTTGTTTGCCTGTAACGGAGCAACAGATAGTAAAGAGGCTGTTTCTTCGGATTCAACTTCAAATAAAGTTAATACCAATGAAGTTGTTAATGCTGAAAATGCACCTGTAATCACTTTTGATGAAGTAGAACATGACTTTGGAACAATTAAAGAAGGTGACAAAGTTGAATACACTTTCAAGTTTACAAACACAGGTAAATCAAATTTAATCATTGATAATGCAAGTGCTCAATGTGGTTGTACAATACCAAATTGGCCAAAAGAACCTATTGCTCCAGGAGGAAGAGGAGAAATTCATGTTGAATTTAACTCTGCAAATAAATCTGGATTAACCAATAAAGTAGTTACAGTAAATGCTAACACCATTCCTTCTGCAACTACTGTTAAAATTATTGCAAACATTGTAGAAAAAAAATAACAAAATGACATTATTAAGTATTTTATTGCAGGCAAAAAGTAGTGGTGCCGATATGTGGAGCAACATTACCATGATTGGTTTAATTTTGCTAGTGTTTTATTTCTTTATGATTAGACCTCAGCAAGCTAAAGCCAAGGCTGCAACTAAATTTAGAGAAGGGTTGAAAAAAGGTGATACAGTTGTTACTATTGGTGGTGAATATGGTAAAATCGTTTCGTTTGAATCGGATGATACAGTTATCATAGAAATTGCTTCAACTGTAAAAGTGAAATATGAGAAAGCAGCCATTTCTATGGAAGCATCTCAAAAAGCACAACAAAAAGAAGAAAAAGCAACTGTTGCTTAATTTATTCATCTTAAATAAATAGATTATGCTACGCAGTATTTTGCGTTGGATATTAAAGCCGCTAAGTGAGCATCAAAAGGGCGATTTCCGAATCGCCTTTTTCTGTGCTTGCTTAGCGGTTCTTTTTTGGGTTTTTAATGCCCTCAACAGAAACTATAATACAGATATTAAGTTTCCTGTAAAAATTAAGTTCGACAAAAATAAAATTGTTCAACTTGAAAAAAGTGAACCACAATTTGTGCATTTAAATGTAAGTTCATTTGGTTGGACTTTGGTTCGACGTGGATTTTTATCTTCATTATCTCCTTTAAAATTAGATATTACTACCATTCCAGAAGGTAATTATGTGCTAGCTGCGGATTTAGTTTCTCGCTTACAAGCACAACTTAAAGGTGTTACCATAAATGAAGTTAAAAAAGATACATTACCACTTCATTTATCTTATATCATCAATAAAAAAATTAAAATCAGGGTTGATTCAGCAGCAATTTCATTACTTGGTGGTTATAAAATTAATGGTAAAGTAAATATCCAACCACAAGAATTGGAAGTTACTGGGCCAAAAGAATCATTGGATAAAATTACAGATACATTAACCATTAATTTATCTTCTAAGTTTATTGAAAGTGCCCATAAAGAGGAATTTCCTGTAAATTTTAAAGATAAATTGGTGTCGGTTGAAAATAAATATATCCTAGTTAGTTTTGATGTAGTTAAAGCTGAAGAAGTAAAATGATTAAGGTTGGCATCACTGGCGGAATAGGAACGGGCAAATCAACGGTTTGTAAATTGTTTGCAAGTTTGGGAGTTCCTATTTATGATGCCGATACAGAAGCCAAAAAAATCATGAATACACATCCATTGGTTCATCAAAAACTTGTTGAACAATTTGGAAATGAAGCATTTTTAGAAGGTAATTTAAATAGACCTTTTATTGCAAAACAAGTTTTTAATGATGAAGCTAATTTGCAGTTTATCAACCAATTGGTGCATCCTTTAGTTGGTGAAGATTTTGAGCAATGGACAAAAAAGCAAGCCGAATTAGGTGCTAAAATGGTTTTGAAAGAAGCGGCATTGTTAATTGAATCAAACTCCCACAAGACATTGGATTATTTAATTCTTGTAACATCTCCTTTAGAATTAAGAATTGATCGAATCAAAAAAAGGGATACACAACGAACCGAAAGTGAAATAAGAGCAATTATTGATAAACAACTCCCTGATTCTGAAAAAAAGAAATTTGCCGATTTTGTAATTTTAAATGATGAACAAAATTTGCTAATTCCTCAAGTGTTGTCTATTTTTAAAGACTTAATTTATAAGACATAAGACTTTAGAAATTAGATTTTAGATTAAAGATTTAAAAAAAATTAAACTAAACTCTAAATTCTAAACTCTTAACCCTTAACTCTTAACTCTCAACTCTCAACTAAAATCATGGAACCAATAAAAAGCAAACCAGTAAAAAGTAGCCAAGTAACTTTAACAGAGTTAATGATACCAGCTTATGCCAATTTCGGTGGAAAAATACATGGAGGTATTTTGCTTTCGTTGATGGATAAATTGGCTTATGCTTGTGCAACCAAACATTCGGGAAGTTACTGTGTTACGGTTTCGGTTGATAATGTTGAATTTTTACAGCCGGTTGAAGTGGGTGAAATGGTTTCAATGTTGGGTTCTGTAAATTATGTGGGTAAAACTTCAATGATTGTTGGTATAAAAGTAATTGCTGAAAATGTAAAAACTGGCGTTGTAAAACATACCAATACATCTTATTTTACAATGGTTGCTAAAGATGAAGAAGGGAAACCAACGCAAGTACCAGCCTTGATTTTAGAGTCTAAAGAGGAGGTTCGTAGGTTTATGGAAGCAATTAAACGTAAAGAATTAAAAGGTGAATACAAGCGTGAACTTGATAATGCAAAAACTTCATTATTGGTTGAATCAGGCAGTATTTCACTTGCAGATGAACGTTGTATAGTTGATTATCAAAACCATCAGATATTGGATATTTAGTTATTAGTCTTACTTAAGGTATTTTGTTAATATTTAAATATTAAAGATTGGCCAAAGTTTTTTAGCGAAAAATTACTTTACTAATACTTCGACAAGCTCACTAACCTTAAAGTTAATTATTCGAGTAACTGATACTAGAAAACGGTCAATGAGCGTAGCCGAAGTGTTTGTTTTCGCTAGACTATTTAATAAATACAATTGTTGGCAGTAATTTTACCACAGAATCTTAACAAGAAAGACATTTATGAGATATCTAATAATAATTCTGATAATAATATCATTTTCGAATAAGACATTTGGACAAAAAAAGTATAACTATAAACAAGGTTACAAATTCATTGAAAAAGCAGAAAAAAAATTAAAAAATGAAAAATTAAATAAAGCGGAAGAATTTCTTAGAAAAGCAAAATTAAGTAACTATGGTTTTTGTGGAAATGCCTGGGCAAGTGCTTTTGGAGAAATATATTTAATTCAAACACAAATACATAACAAACGAAAAGATTATGAAAAAGCTTTAGCTCTATTAGACTCAATTGATGGTTGCCGTTTTTTCGAATATTGCGAAGCAATAGATTCTTTAAAAGTTGTAACTTTAATTTCAAAATTTGGAAAAGAGAAAGTAAAAGAATCATTTAGTAGCGTAATTAAAATAGAGAAAATAGTAAAAGATTATAAAACTATTTATTCAGTTTATTTAAAAGAGTTAAATTATACTTTTGTTTTTGGTAATGTTGAATACTATTTTTTTGATACAAATGGAAAAAAAGTAGAAAAAGATAAAATAGAAAACGAATTACTTGAAAGAATTAGAAATCATAAATATTTTAAGTTATTAGAATAAAAACTACTACCAACAGGCGTTTGGCAAGATTGCTAATTTTGTAGTAAATTCACGTTTATTTCTCGCAAGAAATTTTATCTTAGAAAGAAAATAATCCTTTCCGAAGCTCGCCAACCGCCAACCGCCGGAAGGTTAGATGTAAATATTAAAGACGACACAGTATGATATTTGAACTATTTAAAAGTCTTGATAGAAAAGTTGAAGAAGATAAAGAAAGGCTTGTTTCTGAGTTAAAAGCGGCAGACATAAAGACTTTAATTATTCAAATGGACAACAATGAACCTATCTCTAAAAACATAATAAAGAAACAAAAAAGAGATATGTCATTTGGAAGCGAAGATTCTCCAAGTTGGTTTGCTTTTCGTGTTTCAGACAACCTTAGCGACAAAAATCTCAAACCTGAATTAATTCAACTTCTGTCTGACACAGAATTTGAAAAATATAAAAAGTATGTTTTGCGTTGTTTAGCAAGTTTATGTGTTAATACCATAGATTATGAGCTTTTTGAATTTCTTATTTCTATTATCAAACAATTAGAAGATGAAGAAACAATAACCTCTGTATTAAGCAGACTTAGAGACCTTAGAAAGCCAAAATCACTAAATATTGAATTTCTTAAGTATCTTTTGACAGAAGGTACGTATCAGAATAGAATTGTTGCACTTTCTGGACTAGAGAATTCCGAACATTCGGAGATTGAAGACTTGTTGATTAAAGAATTTTCTAAAAGTGACACTCATACAAAAGGAATGATTTGTGCAACATTAAGATCAACTGGAACAGAAAAGTGCTTTGAAATGCTTGACAAAGAATATAAAAGGACTAGAAGCAACACATTGAAGTATTTTATTGAAAGTGCTAAAGAAGAAATTAATAATCGAATAAATATCAGCAGATAAAAGTACTTACCTCAAAGTGGAGCTTCCATGTTCTATCAAGCTTTTGGGGTTAAACAAAATTTGATAGAACTCCTGAATCACTTCGAAATTGCCACCTTCTGATAGCTGAAAAAGTTATGAAAAGAAATTTGAAATTAATTTTTAATCCAACCCAATGACCCCAAATTCACTGAAGCAATATAAAAATTTCCCGATACTTGATTTTCCTGTATATGAATTTAATATCAGGGCAAAAGGTATTGAAGATGAAATTTGGGATTTTACAAGAAAAAAATTTATAAAACTTACTCCTGAAGAATGGGTAAGGCAACATGCTTTACATTTTTTAACCAAAACTTTACATTACTCAGCAGGAATGGTAAAAACCGAATGGGGACATAAATATAATACTGTGCAAAAACGTACAGATATTTTGGTTTATGGAAAAGATTTTCAGCCTTTTATACTCTGTGAATGTAAAGCTTACAATGTTCCAATCAATAGAGCTGTAATGGAACAAGCTGTAGTTTACAATAAAACTGTTGGTGCTGATTATTTATATATTACAAATGGAAAAGTGCATTTGTGTTTATTTTTAAATAAAGAATTAGGTAGGTATGAGCCTGTAAATGAATTACCTTCGAATGGTTAGAGAATTCAGTTGTCAGTAATCAGTAATCAGTATTCAGTTTTCGATTTTCAGTTTTCAGTTTTCGTTTTTTGTGGTCTTAAGTCTTAAGTCTTTTGTCTTAAGTCTTAGGTCTAAAATCTCAACATAAAACTTTCTTTTTGATTCACTTTTTTGAAAAATATTATGCCAATGTGGTATAAATCAATACTTAAAGTAACTTTGTTGTTTTTTTTTATTTCATTCCAAGCAGTGAGCATTTCTTTGCTCCAATGAATATCATCAAAAATTAAAATAGTATTTTCTGAGCAAAAAGGTAAAATGGTATTGAAATAATTTATAGTTGGTTCGTATTTGTGATTGCCATCAATATAAACTAAATCAACGTTTTGCATAAAATTTAGTACATTTTCAATGCAATTTTCAAATGAACCAATATGTTGGGTAATGTTTTTTAGTTTAAGTTTTTGAAAATTTTGAGAAGCAATTTCAGCTAAATTGGGTGCACCTTCAATGGTATGAATGTTGGCATTTGGGCGAGCCATGGCAAAGTAAGTTGCACTTAAACCAACGTTTGTACCTAGTTCAAGTATTGAGTTAGACTGAAAATTGTCGGCAAGTTTGAATAATAATTCGCCTTTTTTTGATGAACAAGCTGATTTTGAAGTGATATCACTTATAGAACTAGTTCTTGTTGAATTATTGCCTGTAGCTCCTAAATCAAGAATAGAAACTTTGTCATGGTTAATTAAAAGTGAATTACGGAGTTTTGAAATAGTATCAAAATTATAAAAATGTTTTTCAGCGGTAATTATTTCAGTATATAAGTCAAATACAAATGGAGAATGTAGTCCATGAGCATTTCCTGCTTTGAACCAAAAAGTAACATAATCGGTAATACGCCAAAGAATATTATTCAATGTTTAGTTTAATTTATAGTTAGGGATAAGTACAAACTCTGGAATAGCAGCTTGGAAAATTGTACCATCTACTACTTTTTCCATTAAATAATTTCCTTTCATTTTACCAATGTTGGTTTTTAAATTACATCCAGAAATATATTTATGAGAAGAGCCTGGTTCAATAATTGGTTGTTGACCAACTACACCTTCTCCTTCAACCAAACGAATTTGTCCATCAGAGTCAAAAATTTGCCATTCTCTACGAAGTAGTTGTATAGTAAATTCACTTTGGTTTTCAATTGTAACTTCGTATGTGAAAACATAATGCGATTGTGCAGGGCTTGAATAGCTTGGTTGGTAAGCTGTTCGCACACTCACTTTTACTCCTGCTGTAATTTGAGTTACCATAAATAAGCTTTTTAATGTTGTATGTTGCGACAAAAATATACCATTTTATTAAATATCATACATCTATTTAAAAAAATATATAATAATTTGTTTTTACTATAAACTAAATAATAAAAATAGTTATTTTGCTTATTATTAATTAAATGTATGAAGAAGCCGATTATCTTTATTTTATTTTTTAGTTTTTTACAACAAGTTTTAAATGCACAGTCAGATATTGATTCATTAAAGAATGATTTACTACACATTTCTGATGAAGAAATGCTCAATAAAGTTGTAACTGCTCCAACTAAAATAGAAGAAAAAATTAATGAATCTTCTGCCTCAGTTTCAATATATACTTCAAAGGATATTAGGCAGTTAGGTTATTATACTTTGTCGGAATTAACAAACATAACTACTGGATACGGAAGTACTTTGCAATACGCTGAAAAAGGCCTTGAAACAAGAGGATTTGCTACTGATGCTTATAATAATAATAAACATTTAATGCTTATTGATGGCATTCCTATTAGTTTAGGAAGAAGCAACAAAGTGTTTACACAAGAAGAAATGCCCTTGTTTTTTGCAAAAAGAGTTGAGTTAATGAAAGGTCCAGCTTCTGCTTTGTATGGTACTGGAGCATTTTATGGAGTAATAAATGTTCATAGAAATTCTTTGAAAAAATTTGGCTCAGAATTAAATGCATATTCAACTTACAGTGCTGCATTACGTCAAAAACGTACTATGATAAATGCTATTAAAAGAGGGAATTTTGGAGAAGCTTGGTTTTCTGGAGGTTATTATACCAAAGATCCAACTGAAACCTTTTTGGGTTCAAGTCAAAATGCAGATTTTAGGTATTGGGATGGAAATAAAAGTATATTTACTTATGTAGGTTTTACGCCCGAAGCCAAATGGTTAGATGGATTTACGTTTGGTTTGATTTCATTAAGTAGACAAGGACAATTAGGGGAAATGTGGTTAGGTAATGAAACATCTGCTTTAAACAAAATAACTTGGGAAGCATTTAACCCATATATTAAATATGAAAAACAGATTTCAGAAAAAAGCAAACTTGTTTCTTATCTAAAATATAATGTTAGTTCAGAAGAAGCTTATCATAATACTGATAAAAGTATAAATAATAGTGCAGTTAGAGTTTTTAATGCATATAAAAGTGTAGTAAGAAATGCTGAACTTTCAACTGAATGGCAATATGCATCTACTACAAACAGGCATATTATAGTGGGAGTTAATTATGATTTAAGATATGAGTTAGGAACTCCTGAATCATGGAACTATTATATAAATGTGCCTTCTGACTCAATCAGAAATTTTTCATATCCTAAGGATACAATGAATTTTTATAACTCATCTGCATATTTTCAAACTTATTCATTTTATACACAAGTACATCAACATGTTGATTTTTTAAAAGGGCTAACTATTACAGCAGGCTTAAGGGAAGATATAGGTATGACGGGTTATTATACATTTGCTCGTTTATCACCTCGAATAGTAACAATGCAACGAATTACAAATAATTGGAATTTTAAAATGATGTATGGAAGAGCATTGCGTTCGCCTACATTAAAAGAAGTTGGTTTGAATAGACAATTTACAGATGAATTGAATAGTAAATCCATTTATCCTACAAATTTAAATTCATTAAAAGCTGAGTGGATTGAGTCATTAGAAATTTCTTCAAACATAACTTTTAATAAATTTTTACTGAATGTATCTGTATTTAGAAATAATAATCATGGTACAATTACTAGTACAAGTTTGCCATTTATTTCCTTGAATAATGATACTGTAAATGGAAATTGGTTTTTAAATCAACAAAATGTTTGGTTAACATCTGGGATTGAATTTGAGCTTAAATATGATATAAATCAACAATTTCAATTTTGGGGAAATACAACATTAATTAAAAAAGGGCAGACGCAAAATTTAGTTAATAAATCGCATACAAAAGTGATTGCCGGTATTTTATGGTCTAGTAAAAAATGGGAAGGTACTTCTTTTGCATTGGTTTCTAGATATTTGACAAATTTTTCTAACAATAATTACTTGTCCAAACAAATATTGTTTTTTGATGCTAATTTACGGATTCCTATTGTTGAAACTTTGATTTTTGAGCTTCAAGCTAAAAATTTATTAAACAAAAAATATTATTGGAACGTACAAAATGTATCAGTCCCCCTTGATCAAAGATTTATATCTTTAGGATTGTCGTTTTCTATGTAAATAATGATTTTAAATTAATTGAAAAAGAACATTACAATATTCCTTTTATTTCTCTATCTAATAGTGGATGGTCAGGATGTATATGTTCAAAAAATGGAAGCTATTTTTATTTACCATTTTGCTAATTATTTGGAATGGCCAGCTGAAAGAAAAGATAAATTATATTTTGTGATTGGGGTATATGGAGAGACTGAGTTATTGGCAGAAATTCAAGATGTAGCTTTAAAAAAACAAAAAGTAGGAGGGAAGCCAATATTGATAAAAAAATACAAATTTGTAAAAGATATATCTGATTGTGATTTGGTAGTTATACCTTCTGAATATTCTGCTGGATTTGTAAGTGTTTTGACTAAAGTTGACCCATTAAATATACCAATTATTACCGAAGATGAAGGGTATACCAATAAAGGTGCATGTTTTAGTTTTAGTTATAAAGGAGGTAAGTTGAATTTTCAGATGAATAAGAAAAATCTAGAACAAAAAGGAATAAAAGTTTCTACCGATTTAGAACGTTTATCAAAAAATTAAATGGCAACAGTTTTTGTAAAAATATTAGAAGGTAGGGGGATTAAATATCAAATTTTAGCTGGTTTTTTGGCTTTAGTTATCATTTTTACATTTAGTTCTCTCTACAATATTTACACAATTAGTAAATCAAGAAAAACATTATCTCAACTTTTTGAAGATAAAGAGCCTTCTGTTGATGTATTAAATGATTTTAAAGTGTTGATTATTCGTTCAAGAATGTTAACTACTAACTGGGTTTACTTAAGAAAAAATCCGGGTTCAAAAGAAGAGTTAAAAAAGATTCAAAACAAAGAATATAAAATTATAAAATCTAAATTAAAACAATGTGTAGCTCAATGGGATGATACTTCTCAGGTAGAATTATTAAAAGATTTATATTTAGATTATGATAATTTATTAACAGCTCAACGTGAGGTTCAGGCTTTGTTACCAAATTTTGAATCTTATGATGATCCAATGAGTAAATTTCAAGCAGAAGATTTACTTGAAAATGAAGTTGAACCTTTGTCAGAAAAGTTACTTTTAAAACTTAATCAGCTAATCAATAAAAAAACCAAGGAAAAAAATCTTGCCAAAATAAGTTTGAATGAGTCATTTTACTCATTAAGTACCAATATTTTAATACTAGGTTTAGCATTAGCTATTTTAGGATTGTTGGCTTCAACAATTATTGCATCAAGAATCACAAAACCAATCAAAATAATTAGAGATGCGATTGTTAAATTAAGTAGAGGAGAACAACCTAGTGTTTTAGGAATAAAATCTAGAGATGAAATTGGGCAAATGTCCAATTCCGTGAATATACTTTTAGGTAATTTAAAACAACAAGCAGTATTTGCTTCCGAAATTGGCTCAGGTAACTTTGATGCTACATTTAGCCCATTAAGCGAAAATGATGAATTAGGATTTGCTTTATCTCAGATGAGGGAGAAATTAAAACAAGCAGCAAATGAGGAGTTTAGGCGAAATTGGGTAAATAATGGTATAGTAAAGCTTGATGAACTTGTTGTAAAAGCTGAATCAAATTCACAAAAATGGTTTAATGATATTTTGACTTTTATTTTAGCATATACATCTGGATATCAAGGAGCTCTATATTTATTAAATGAAGAAAATGATGAATCAGTAAATTTAAAGTTAGTTGCCTCTTATGGTTATACAGATAATTTACAACATGAAATTCAAATTGGAGATGGTATTATTGGGCAGGTTTTTTTAAAGAAAAAAACATATACTGCTAACGAACTACTTAATTCAATAAATGAAATTGAAGATAAATCTACATCTTATTTGGCTATGCCATTAAATACCTCAACAGGATGTTATGGAGTGATAGTATTTGTTACCGAAAATAATTTTATTGATTATCAAATTCAATTTATCAAAAGAGCAACTGAATCATTAGCTTATACTGTATCATTTATATTAAATAATGCCAAAATTAAACGATTATTAGATGTTTCGATAGAGCAACAAAGATTGTTGATAATCAAAGAAGAACAACTTGAAGAGAATTTAAAACAACTTCAAATTTCGAGGGAACAAGCAGTAAAAGCAAAAGAAAAAGCCGAAGAAGCATTGGTTGTAAAAACTCAGTTTTTGTCAGTAATGAGTCACGAAATTCGTACTCCAATGAATGCTGTAATTGGAATTACGAATTTATTGCTTGAAGGCAATCCAAAACCCGAACAATTAGAAACAATGAATGTGCTTAAGTTTTCGGCAAATAACTTATTGCATTTAATTAACGATATTTTAGATTTTAGTAAAATAGATTCAGGGAAAATTGTTTTAGAAAAAATAGAATTTAGTCTTTTTGAACTACTTAATAATGTTAAAAAATCATTTGAATATAAAGCAAAGGAGAAAAATATTGAAATAAATTTAATTTTTGAAAATCAAATTCACGATTACTTAATAGGTGATCCAATACGGATTGCTCAAATATTAAACAACTTGGTAAATAATGCTGTAAAATTTACTGAAAAGGGTAAAGTGGATATAAAAGTTTACCAATCTATAATAGAAGAATCCACTAAAGTATTGTTTAAAGTTGAGGACACTGGTATAGGCATTGAATCAGATAAATTAGATTTAATTTTCGAGAATTTTACACAAGCAAGTTCAGATACAACCAGAAAATACGGCGGTACAGGTTTAGGTTTGGCTATAACCAAAAAATTAGTTGAACTCATGGATTCGTCAATATCCGTAGCTAGTGAATTTGGGAAAGGCTCATGTTTTAGTTTTGAATTAGCATTACAATTAAGTAATAATGAAAGAAATGTAGTTTCTGTAATTCAGAATGAAAATATAGATTTATCAGGAAAACATATACTTTTAGTTGAAGATAATGAGACCAATGTAATGGTTGCATGTAGATATCTAAAAAAATGGAATGCTACATTTGATGTTGCAGAAAATGGATTATTGGCAGTTCAGAAAGCCAAAGAATCATATTATGACTCCATTTTAATGGATTTACAAATGCCTGTTATGGATGGATATGATGCTACAAAGCAAATTCGGACATTCAATTCTGAAATACCAATTATTGCAATGACAGCTGAGGCAATTTTTGATATTAAAGAAGTTGCCCTAGAAGCTGGAGTTAATGATTTTGTAGCCAAACCATTTGATGCTCAGTTTCTATTAAATTTATTAATAAAATACACTAAAAAATCTAATACAGATAACAAGGTTGAAATTATACCTAATGAAGTTGTGGAGTTACCTCAAGAAAAGGTTTCTAAAAGTATAGTTAGTTTTGCTAAATATTTAGAGTTGGTTGAAGGTGATAATGATTTTTTAGTACAAATTTTAAGTCAAACATTAAGTGATTATAAACAAGCGATAGAAACTTTACAAAAATTATACATTGAAAATGATACTGTATCAATTTCTAGATTAGCACATAAACTTAAGCCTTCAATTCAATTGTTAGGTATAAATCAAATTTCATTAATGTTTTCAACTTTAATTGAAAGAATGAATAAATTTGATGAAAATTCTAATTTAGCATTACAGGATTTGTTCAATTTTATCAATCAAACTATTGATGAAATTGCAACAAAGATAAAAGAGACAAATGAACTTTAATATGAATGTGAAAATAAACGAAACATGGTTACCAATTTTAAATAATACATTTCAACAACCATATTTTGAAAAACTAACTCAGTTTGTAAAAAATGAATATTTAAATAATATTTGTTTTCCACCTGCAAAACAAATTTTTAATGCTTTTGACGCTTGTACATTTGATAATGTTAAAGTGGTTATAATTGGACAAGACCCTTACCACGGATATGGACAAGCAAATGGTTTATGCTTTTCTGTTAATGATGGTATAAAGCATCCACCATCTTTAGTTAATATATTTAAAGAAATCGAATCTGATTTGGGCTTATCTTATCCTATTTCTGGAAATTTAGAGAGGTGGGCAAATCAGGGTGTTTTTTTACTTAATACAACCTTAACTGTAAAAGAAAATTTACCTGCTTCTCATGCAAATAATGGTTGGGAAATTTTTACTGATGAAGTGATATTTCAAATTTCGAATAAAAAAGATAATGTAGTTTTTTTACTATGGGGAAGCCATGCAATTAAAAAACAAAATTTAATTGATGCGAATAAACATTTTATTTTAACAGCACCACATCCTTCTCCATTGTCATCATACAGAGGTTTTTTTGGATGCAAACATTTTTCAAAAGCTAATGAATATTTATTGTCAAAAAAAATATTACAAATTGATTGGAGTTGATTTTGAACAAAATATTGTATTTAAAGTTATATAAGAAAATATTCAATTATGAAAGTATTTACCTCTCTCAAGCTCATAGCTATTTTATTGCTAACTTCTTGCTTTTCATCAACTAATTCTAGACCAGTAAACACTACAGAAATGTCTTCAGTTTCAAACGAAACATTTTATCAATTTAAAGTTAAATCAATTACTGGTGAAGAAATTGATTTTTCAAAATACAAAGGTAAAAAGGTGCTTATTGTAAATGTTGCTTCAAAATGTGGTTTCACAGGTCAATATGCTGATTTACAAAAACTTTCAGATCAATTTAAAGATAAATTAGTAGTATTGGGATTCCCTTGTGATAATTTTGGGAATCAAGAACCTGGTACCGAAAATGAAATTAGTACTTTCTGTAAGAAAAATTATGGAGTAACATTTCAAATGTTTTCAAAAGTTGATGTTAAAGGTTCAAATCAACACCCATTGTATAAATGGTTGTCAACAAAAAATATGAATGGTTGGAATGAGGAAGTACCATCATGGAATTTTTGTAAATACTTAGTGAATGAAAAAGGAGATTTAATTAAATTTTATTCTTCAAGTGTAAAACCGTTAAGTGAAGAGATTGTGAATGAGCTTAATAAATAATTGAAATCAATTATAGATTAAGAATACTGTCAAAAAAAAACTTGTAAGTTGAAATTTACCTATCCCTCTTAATTTTTTAAAAATTAAGAGGGATAATTTTTATTTACATTCTTTACAATTTGATGCCCATTTCATTTTATTAATAATAATTTTCCCTTTATCAGGCACAATTGAAAATCTAATTACCCCATTTTCTACTTTTAATTCTTGTTGTAAATCACCATAATTAAGTGAAACTTTGTTCCAATTTTCAGGAAGTTTTACTTCAAAACTTAAAGCTTGATTGTATATATTGTCAGGTAAGTTGTCTGTAATTGAATAGGTTAATTGATTGCTATTTGAATCAAGCTGAGTAATTTGTACTGCTTCACGTTCCTTTGCATATTTACTTACTTCTCCAACTGTAGCTACCCACAATTCTTTAGATTTTTGTTTTTGATTTAACCAAGTACAAAAACGATCAAACGTTTCACTTGAAACTGGGTGATAAGCATCGGTTGCATTATTTACTTCTGAAAATGGCAAAACATCATGTGCTAAATAAACAGACCAAGCTGATTGGGCAATGGTTGTATTTTGGATTTTGTTTTCTAATTCAGTAATTTTTTGATTATCTGTTTCTAAAGTTCTTGGAGTTGAATATGTAATTATATGTCCTTCTAAATTCATAAAATCAGGTTTTGTGTTGTTTGTGCCTGCCCCTATACCTCTTGCAGAAACATAATATTGTGCTGTTTTGGCTTTAATTTTATCATCAAAAGCTACGTAAGGATAAGCAAATGAAATTAATTCTGCTTCTGGAATTTTTGATTTAATTATTTTTAAAGGTTCAGCCAATTCATATTCTACAGTTCCTTTTTCATTTGGTGAACCATAAGGTAGCGTTGTTAAACTTGGATGTGAAGCTGTATGAGAACCAATTTCATGTCCTTTTTTAGCAATTTTTTGGTATTGATTCCAATAACCATATCGCCAAGTTGGGGCTTTGCTAGTATCGCTTTCAAGCACATCCGAAACCAAATAAAATGTACCTTTTAGTTGATGTTTTTCTAAAATTGGAGCTGCATATTTAGCTTGAGAAAACAAGCCATCATCAAAAGAAAGAGAATATGCCGCTTTATTAAAATCGTACCAATTGGCAATTTTAAAGTTGTTAGGAATAAAACCTTTAGGCATTTCTTTGATTTTTGTTTCTTCTTCAACTATTTGTTGTTGAACTGGTTTCTTGCGTAAAATTCTTACATTATCAATACAAACCTGACCAGAATCTCCGGTTTTACCCATCACTTGCCAAACTAAAGTATGCATTTCCCCAGTTATGAAATCTACTTTTCGTCCCCAAAATGGCTGTTTTAATTCATCAAAAGGTATAATAATAGTTTTCCATTCATTTGATGTTGGTATAAAACGCTGAAAATTAGCATAATCTTTTACTGCACTTGTTTGCACTACAAAATTATGTCCGTAACCTTTAAATTCATACGCAATGGCTTGCCAACCACCAATTGGTAATTGGTCTATAGCTAAAGGTAAATTTAAAGTAACATAAGGCGACCATTTAAAATCTCCTTTATCAAGTTTAAAATCAAATTTAAATACTTGAGATTTAAGTTGTTCATCATAAATATATGCTTGTTTTAAATCACGAGGATACAACTTTGATTTACCTTCGTTCGATGAATCAGTAAATGCAGACCAAATTCCTGTAGTTCGAGCTTTTAAAGTTTTTTGTTCAAAATCATCAATTAAAGTTTCGCCTTTTTTCTTTTTTTGGGCAAATAATGAAATTGAAATAAACAATAATGAAATTGTTATTAGAGAAAAACGTTTCATAAATTGGGGAGTATTTTAATGATTAAATTAAGTTGAATGATATTTATAAATACATTTTAAAAACTTGTAAATGCATACTTTACCAAATTTGCTCCCATTCTAAGTGCTTGTTGGCGAACGGTTTCTGGGTCGTTATAAACTGATTGATCTTCCCAGCCATTTCCTAAATCGCATTCATAACTGTAAAAGCAAATTAATTTACCTTCATATATTAACCCAAATCCTTGCGGACGCTTTGCATCATGCTCATGCACTTTGGGTAAACCGTTTTCGAAATTGAACTTTTGATGATAAATAGGATGTGAAAAAGGAATCTCTACAAAATCTAATTCTGGAAATACTTTTTTCATTTCTGTTCTTATAAATTTATCCAACCCATAATTATCGTCAATATGTAAAAAACCTCCACTCAGTAAATATTTTCTTAAATTAGCTACTTCTGCATCCGAAAAAACTACATTTCCATGCCCAGTCATGTGTACAAAAGCACATGAAAATAACTCTGGACTACCAACTTCCACAACCAATTCTTGTGGTGATAGATTTGTTTTTAACTCTCTATTACAGAAATTGATTAAGTTGTTTAACGAAGTTTTATTGGCATACCAATCGCCACCGCCGTTGTATTTTAGTTTACCAATTCTAAGTTGGTCGTTTTGGGCAGTTGCTAATAAGCTACTGAAAACGAGTAAAATAATAGATATAAATTTCATTTTAAATATATTTTTTAGATTATAACTCTGCAACAGTTGAAGCCATTGCAGCCACCATAACTCCTGCAGTTTCGGTTCGTAATCGAGCTTCGCCAAGGGAAACTGGCTTAAATCCTGATGTTAATGCTAATTCAACTTCTGAAGGTGTAAAATCTCCCTCGGGTCCAATTAAAACTAAATTTGATTTACTTGTTTGTAATACTTTTGCTAAAGAGTTTCTTTCTTCACCTTCAATTAAATGTGCAACAGTTTTTACAACTGAATCGTCATTTGTAAATTCAGCAATAAACTTTTTAAATGGTTTTAATTCATTGATTTTTGTCCAATGCATTTTCATTGACTGTTTGGCTGCACTTTGAACTACTTTGTACAACCTTTCAATATTTACATGTTTACGTTCAGTACGTTCAGTATGAATTATTGAAATTTCAGATACTCCAATTTCAACTGCTTTTTCAACAAACCATTCTAATCTATCAGCATTTTTGGTTGGGGCAATAGCAATATGCAAATAATATGGAAGTGCTTCAAAATAAGTCTCTTCTAAAATATTAACTTCAAGATTTTTTTCGTTATTGTTTACAAGTTGTACTTTCAAAAATCTACCTTTACCATCAGTTGCATTTATTACATCGCCCACTTTATGACGAAGCACTCTCAAACAATGATGCGCTTCTTCGGGTGATAAATAAACTTTACCATCAGCATTGGTATCAACAAAAAACAATTGCATATCTGATTATTTATTAAATTTGAAAGTAATTCTTTTTAACAGAAAGTAAAATTAACAATTAGCAATCAATATCCGATGACAAAAATTACATTTAAACAATATATTTTAGTTACAATCTTGTTTTTCATGGGATTAAACTTTGCATTCTCTCAACAAACTAACATAAATCGTAAACCAGAATATATGAAGTTTGATGTACAATATGGTATTTTAGATGGAGGTCAGGTTGAAATTAAAGTTGATACAGGTTTACAATATATAGATGGAAAAGTTTGTCATAAAATTGGCATGTGGGCTCAAACAGTAGGTATGGTTGGTTGGTTTAGTAAAATAAACAACGAATGGTATAGTTTAGTTGATACTACCACTAAATTACCTTACAAATTTGTAAGAAACATTCAGGAGAATAACTACAGGTTGAAAGAAGTTTCAACTTATGATAGAGCAAAATCAGAAGTTTTTGTAAGCACTCAAACTGATACAAGTGAGTTTAAGGTAAATTTTTACAAAACATCAGCTTTTGCACATGATTTAGTAAGTGCATATTTTGCTTTTAGGTTTTATGATTTTGCAGATGTGCGTAAAAAAGATACCTTGAGTATTCCTGTTTTCATTGAGGATAAACAATACATTTTTAAAATGAGATACATTGGAAAGAAAAAAATCAAAACTATATTCGGTAAAAAAACTAAAGCTATAGTAATCAGTCCAATTATGCCACCAAACAAAATGTTTAAAAGTGGTGATGATATTCGAGCCTATTTTTCAGATGACGAGTTTAAGATACCATTAAAAATGGAAGCCGAACTAGTTGTAGGCTCCATTGAGGCAGAATTAAAGGAATATAGATAATGCTATTATCATAATTATAAATTAACTTTGAATTTCAATTTCAAACATTTATGAAGCTTAAAAATGTTTTTAGAACAAGTATTGCATTTGTAATTACAGCAATATTTTTGTTTACAAACACAAACTCTCAAGCAAATCACATCGTTGGTGCAGATATTTCTTATGTCAATGTAGGCGTAAATCAATATAAATTTACTTTAGTTGTATACAGAGATTGTTCGGGAGAGCAAGCAAGTATTTCATATACACTAAATTATAATTCAGTTTCTTGTGCTAATGGTGGAAGTTTTACTGTAAAGCCAGTAGGTACACCTGTTGAAGTTGGGCCTAGTTGTTTGAGTCAAAAAACTGTTTGTCAAGGTGGTACTAATTTGGGTATTCAAAAAATTGTATATGAAGGTGTAGTTTCTTTACCTCAAAAATGTAATGATTGGATAATTAGTTGGAATCCAACGGGTACATTTAGAAATAATGCAATAACAAATATTGCAAATGCTGGTTCATCAGATATATATATTGAATCTAAACTGAACAATAATTTATCTACTCAAAACAATAATTCATCTCCACAATTTTCGGGAGCGGGAGTAGCTTATTTATCTACCAATCAATTAAATGTAATTAATCCTGGAGTTACCGAAGTTGATGGAGATGTGTTGGTATATAAACTCGTTACACCAAAAGTGTCTTCTACCAAGAATGTAACCTATTTGAGTCCATTTTCGGCAATTAATCCTGTTACATCTTCACCTGCATTGGTTTTAAAAGGGAATGGAAGTATTGAGCTAACTCCAACAAAACAAGAAGTTTCTGTGACATCTTATGTAGTTGAGGAATATCGAAATGGTATTTTAGTTGGTAGTGCAATGCGTGATTTTCAAATTATTACCAAAGATAATTTAAATAAAAATCCAATACTTTCGGGTATTGACAATGGTTCGGTTGATTCACTTACGGTTTGTGCTGGAGATAGAATATCATTCACAATGCATGGAACTGATTTAGATATAACTCAAAAGCTAAAAATGACATGGAATAATGGTGTTGAAGGTGCTAATTTTTCTGTTTTGGGTAATGATAGCTTAACACCTATTGGTACTTTTACTTGGAATACTTCCAAAATTGCAAATGGTAATTATACATTCACAGTTAAATTAGATGATGATAATTGTCCAATAACTGGAACTGTTTCAAGAACTTATAAAATACTTGTTCGTCCTTTTCCAAATTTTAATTTGCCAAATGATACATTGATAAAATGTACTGATTTAAAAAAATTACAAGCTTATAATTTAACAGGTTCGAGTCCATATACTTATTTGTGGAGTACATCTGAAACTACACCTTCAATAACAGTTGGAGCTGGAAAATTTTGGTTAGAATTAACTGATAAATTTGGCTGTAAAAATAGAGATAGTATTTCGGTAACAAGTGGAGTTGTAGCTGATTTTTCAAGTGATTCGCTTTGTACCAATAGTTTGGCAGTTTTTAAATCATCAGGTCTTTCATTTTCAAAAACTGGTGCAGTAATTAATAATTGGGAATGGGAATTTGGTGATACTCAAAATAATACTTCCACTTTACAAGATACCAAACATCAATATTTAACTGAAGGTTTTTATTTTGTGAAACTAAAAGTAACAGATGAAGATGGTTGTAAAGGGGATACTACAAAACGAATTAAAATTTGTAGTCCACCAATACCTGATTTTAAATATTTGGATTCATGTAAAAGAAAATCATCTACGGTGCCATTTAATGATTTAACATCTGTAACATCTTGTGGAATAAGTAAATATAAATTTGATTTTAAAAGTTTAAAAACAGGAAAATCGGATTCTTTAATTTTAAATTATAGCGAATATTTACCTGGTCAACCAACAAGAAAAAGATTAGAAGGCTGGAAACCATCATCGGATAGTACTTATCAAATCACCATGACTGCAACCAATATCAACGGTTGTAAAGCTAGTGTAACCAAAACAATGTTTATCAGGCCTCAACCTTATGTAAATTTAAGGGAAACAAGTTTTATTGCTCGTTGTGATATGTCTGCCGACACTACACTTTTGGCTATGGATACCATGACAGTTAAAAAATGGAAAACATCAGCAAATATGGTTTGGCAACCATTACAAGTTTCATGGAGCCCTGATGGTCCAAATAATGTTTTAACTAAAACAATTCCTCTGAATAAATCAGGTGTTTATTCAGTAAAAGTTACTGACCAATTTGGGTGTGACTCAATAAAAAGTGTAACAGTTAGTAGAGCAATTACACCAAGTATTGGAATTACAAGTTATTACTGTAAAAAAGGTGACACAACTAAATTGGTAGATAATTCAAAATCAAGTTGGGGAATTGTTAAAAAAACTTGGAATTTTGGAGATGGATCACCTGATTTAGTATTAACAGGAGCAGATACAAGTGTAAAAAGTTTATACCATATTTATGCAGTAAATGGCTTGTATAAACCTAAAATTACTATTGTTGATAAAACTGGTTGTACAGATTCAATGTCAATTTCAGTTTATAATAATTATTTAGAACCTAGTTTTTCGGTTGCACCAAGTCCGGTTTGTGTAGGCACTCCTGTAAATTTAAAGTCTAGAAAAGGTTTATTTATTGATACTTTATACTGGGATTTAGGCGATGGAACAAAATTAAATGTTGGAAAGAAATCACTTGTAAATGATGTTGATAATAAACCGATTTTTAAATCAACCCATAAATACACAAGTTATGGAAATGGTTTATATACAGTAACTTTAAGAACTTATTACAATGGAAATTACTGTTATCAAGATGATACAGCAAAAGTTGTAGTATTCCCTGAATTAAAGGTTGAAATTAGAGACCCAGTTGGTTTATGCGCTGATGCACCAACAACAATTAAAGGAGTGCGAACATCAGGTAATCCAATTACAGAATGGAATTGGAAGTTTAGTTATCAAGATTCAAAACCTCCATTTACCAAAACGGTTTTAGATTCAATCAAAGAAACAGTTACCGATATCACTGGTGAAGATTTAAATATTCAATCAAGAACATTTACAAATAATGGAAATCATTACGCAACTTTAAAAGTTAAAAATACTGATGGTTGCGAGTATACTGTTGATGATCAGAACTTTAGAATATTAAAATTCCCAATACCAAAATTCTGTGCTTCTGATAGTTGTGCTACCAACGGAATTCAATTTAATTTATTTTGTAATGATAATCCAGAGGTAGAAATTACAAAATATACTTGGGTTTTTGGAGATGGAACTATTGATAATTCAAGGAATCCTATTCATACTTATGCTTTACCAAACAAATATGATGTATCTGTAAAAATTGAAAACTCTCGTTATCAATGTAGTAAGGATACAACAATTCCAATTACTATAAAACAAGTTGCAGATTCGAAGTTTAAAGCAGATACTGTTTGTTGGGAATCAGGTACTCAGTTTACTAATTTATCAAAAGCTCTTCCTGATGATGAAATTATTGCGTGGAAGTGGTATTTTGGAAATGGGGATTCATCAACTGCTGAAAGTCCGACTATGATTTATAATTTACCAGGAAAATATGCAGTTTCATTAACTGTAAAAAATAAGCAATCGGGTTGTTACAAAACTTATATTGATACAGTTTTTGTTAAACCGAAACCTATTGCCGGTTTTACTTTAGATTATCAAAATGTTGTAGCTCAAAAACCTATACAGTTTACTGATTCAACACAATTATTTCCTGGAGATTTTATAACGAAATATCAATATACATTTGGAGATAATTCAGCTATTAATGCTGAAAACTCAAAAGCAAATCCCATTCATACCTATCAATTTGCTGGAATATATAATGTGAAACAGATAGTTACGAATCAATACGGTTGTTCTGACGAAATTGAAAAACCGATTGATTTAAATATTCGCTTACTGTTTCCAACAGGTTTTTCGCCAAATGGAGATGGTTTAAATGATGTATTTAAAGCCATTTTTAGAGGAATTGCTTCTATTGATGAAATTAAACTATACAATCGTTGGGGCGAATTAATTTGGGAAGCAAATGGTGATAAAGAAGCTGCTTGGGATGGAACTTACAATGGCGTTGAGCAACCTATGGGCGTGTATGTTTACTATGTAAAAGCAAAATCTTTCCTTAACGAAGATGTGATTAAACAAGGAAAAGTTACCATTATTAGATAGTTTTTATTGTTAAAAGAAAAGATTCAATCGTTTAAAATATAGAATTAATAATGTATTTGAAATATTCAAAAATTATAAAAGATATTTGTGTAAGTGTTTTATTTTCAGTTGTATTGATAAATAAATTATTTGCACAAGATTTTCACTATTCACAGTTTTATAATACACCGATTGCTCAAAACCCTGCTTTTACAGGTAAGTTCCCTGCTGATTATAGGGTAGGAGGGGCATATAGAAGTCAGTGGCGACAAATAAACGCTACTTTTGCAACTACCTCTGTTTTTGCAGATATTAATTATCGTTTAGATGAAGCTGGTATTCATAAAGTTGGTGTTGGTTTAATGGTTGTAAACGACCAATTGGGAGATGGTATTTATTCAAATCAATACTATTGGGCATCGGCTGCTTACCACAGAGTGTTGGATAGATTACGTCGTCATAAAGTTTCAACAGGAATTCAATTAGGTTTTGTTCAAAAAAATATCAACGACCAGAACTTATATTTTGCTTCACAAATTGATAATTATCAGGTAACTACAAACCCTTCTGGTGAAAATTCGGCAACAAGTTTTGGTTACATAAACTTTAATGCAGGTGCAGTTTGGGATTATGATGTGAATGCTAGACTTGATATTTATCTTGGGGCATCTATTTATAATATAAACAGACCAAAAGAAACAATTTTAAGTAGTAGTAATAGATTAAATTACAGAACAAATTATAACCTAGGAGCTAATTATCAATTAACTAGGTCTGTATCGTTATTGCCAGCTATTCAATTTACTCAACAAATGAAAGCAATTGATTTTGCTCCTGGTGCTGCAGTTGGATATTCTATTTTAAATGGAAAATTAAAAACAGGAACTGTAATGCTCGGCTATTGGTATAGAACCAGAGATGCATCCATTGTATATGGTGGTTTAAAATACAAACATTACCAATTAGGTTTAAGTTATGATATCACAAATTCATCATTAAACGATATTAAAAAAGTACCCGAAATTGGAAGAACTAAAAATGTAGGTGCTTTTGAAATTACATTTATTTATTTGGGTTTCTTGAAAAGAGCATTGCCAAATGAATTAACTGTTCCATGTAGATTTTTTTAATACAAAATAGCATTTCTATCAATGAAAAATATATATACACTTCTTGTTATACTGTTTATAATTAATAATTTAGCCTTGGCTCAGGTGAGAGATATTAAAAATCTCCACCATGAAAAACGCCATACAGTAGCTTCAAATTTGATTGACAATGGAAGTTATTTCAATGCCATTGAACAATTAACTGCTTTGGCTAATGAGCATCCTAAAAATAGAAAATATGCCAATCGTTTGGCTGAAGCATATTTCTTTTCAAGAGATTATGCCTCTGCTGAAGTTTGGTTTAAAAAAGTGATTGAACTAGATGCCAAAGTAACTACTGCAGCTTTGTTTCGTTTGGCTGAAACCCAGAAATATAACCGCAAATACAGTGAAGCAAAAGCTAATTTTAAGTTATTTTTAGATAGTAAGTTTAAAGATTATAGAGGTACAAAATTTAGGTTATATGCTGAACAAGAAATAATCTCTTGTGAGTTTGCAGAGAAAAATTACAAATTTATTGATAGTACTACTATTGAACATTTAGGCGATAGTATCAACTCTGCCTATTCAGATTTTTCGCCAACTTTAATCAATGATAGCACTTTGATATTTGCTTCTTTACAATCTGATACAGTGTTAACTTACAGTCACGAAGAAGTACATGCTTACCAAACAAAACTATATGAAGCCAAGTTAAAAGAAAATGGTTGGACTACACCTGAGTTAATTGAAAAAGTAAATACAGCCTTTGAAAGCAATGCAAATGGTTCTTTGTCGCCAGATGGTAAAAAGTTTTATTTTAGTAGGTGTTATGAAAATTTAAAACATCAAACTATCTGTTATTTGTATGTTGCCGATGTGGATAAAGATGGTAATTTAAGCAAACCTAAAAAATTACATTCAGGAATTAATAGACACGGATTTTCGAATACTCAACCACACATTACCGTTCACAAAACTGATAAAGGCGAGCAGCAAGTACTTTATTTTTCTTCAAATAGAATTGGTGGTAAAGGTGGCTTTGATATTTGGTTTTCGACCATTGCACCTGATGGAAGTTTGAGAAACCCACTAAATGCAGGCAAAGATATTAACTCTGTTCGTGATGAAATAACTCCATATTACGACCGTTTGACTGGCAAATTGTATTTCAGTTCAAACTTCTATCCCGGTTTTGGTGGCTTTGATATTTTTTCAAGTAAAGGACAAATGACTGCTTGGGATTCTGTGCCGCATAATGTTGGTCAGCCATTAAATTCATCTGTTGATGATACTTATTTCAATTATGGAAAAGGAAATGCAGGTTTCTTGGTTTCTAATAGAGAAGGTGGAATAAACCTAAAAAGTAAAACTTGTTGCGATGATATTTATAGTTTTACCAAACCAGCACCTACTTTATTATTGGTTCATACTTACAAAAAACGTGATAAATCAATTTATCCAAATGCATTTGAAACCATTAACGAATTGAATGTTGGTAAAGAACCAACATCAATAAAACCTTATAAAAATATTGATAATGAGTTAATGACAAAAATGTTATTGGAGAATCAAATGTATGTAATGGATTCCTCACAAACCTATTCTGCACAATCTCATACAAATGAAAAATTACTTGAAAGGGTACTTTTTAAAACAAACTCAAAAGATGTTCCTGGTGAATTAAGTTTATTAAATCCACAAGATTCAGCATCTATTACTAAGGTTGATCATCCAAGATTAAGTATTTGGTCATTAAATATTTATATCTATGAAGAGGACACAACAAAGAAAGCAATAGTTCAAAGTCCAGATACAACAATCAAATTAAAATCAACTTTAACGCAAGTAGTTGATACCACATTGAATAAGGTAAAAATTACCAATGTTGCCCAACAAATTGACACTTTGAACAAAGTAAAAATTACCCAAGTTGCTCAACAAGCTGACACTTTAAATAAGTTTAAATTAAAACAAGTGAATGAGCAAGTACAGGTTGATACTTTGAAAAAAGTTAAAAATGTACGTCAAACCAATATGGCAGCATTGATTGATACCGTATTTAAAACTATTGAGGAAGTAGAGAAAAACGACAAAAGTGTAGCTAAAGTTGATACAATAAACAAAACTAAATTAAGTAATACCCAACAAAAAGCTATTACAATCAATAAGTTAAGTGATTTAAGAGCGCAACAGGTTGAAGATTCAATTCGCAGATTAAAACTACAAAATACACTTGCACAAGCAATTGAAGATACTGTAAAAATGCACAAAAAGGTAGAACGCAAAGTTACTAAAGTGTATAGATTTAAAGATGTAAAAAAATGTATTGTGTATGATGATAAAACATCGGAGGCATTAGATGTTTCGAGTTCATCACGCATAGATTCAATTATTTCAAGTCTTGAAACTAGAAATATTCCTAAATCAAAAGCTAATAAAGAAGAAGAGCCAGATATTCAAATGACAGTTCATTATGGCTACAATGAAGATAATTTTATACAAGAACATAGAACAATGCTTGATAGTATTGCAAGATTTTTGGTACATCACCCAAAAGTGAAATTGAAAATTGAAGCCCATACCGACAATGTTGGTAGTGAGCAATATAACCTAGATTTGTCGTACAAGAGAGCTAAAACTTTGATGAAATTTTTTACCCACATGGGCATACCAAAAGAACAAATAACCCCAGTTTGGCATGGCGAAGCAAAACCTGCAAAACCAAACAACGCATCTGATGGAACCCCAATTCCTGAACATCACAAAGTAAACCGTAGAGCTGAATTAAAGTTTTATAATTATAAGAAGTAGATGGATTAAATATCTACAAATCGGTTCAGAGAACCTCTTTATATACTGTTCGAGATACTGTGCTTTAAAATCTCGAACAGCCATATGTAACATTTAAAGTATAGTGACTTGTTGGTCATAAGACCCAACAAGGGCAACGGCAGACCAGAACACCAACAATGGCGAAAAATTTTCAAACGACCCGTAAAAATGATTTATAAATTTTGTTTAATTGTATTTATAAATATCAGTTTGTTTTCATGTTCGGAATCACCTAAGCAAGTTTCAAAAAACAGAATTGATATTAAACTCGATACCATTGTGTCTATAACTAATAAAATGAATGACACTTTAAGTATAGATAGTATACGAGTAGCTTTAGTTAATTTAGATACAGTATATCTTTATTTACATATAGACTTCCCATTAAAAATTAAAGGGCAACTTGATTTTTCTGATGAAAAACTGTGTGATAAAGAACATTTTAAAAAGATTTATAAAATATTAGCAATTCAATTAATTGGTCATAGTATTAATGATAAAACTTCTGTTTTAGAGTTTTTGAAAGGAGAAATAAACCCTAGATATTTTACTTTATCTAAAAACTGGGCTAGATATGGTGATTTAATTTTTGAGAAAAAGAATAATAAATGGCTGTTAGTTGAAATGAAAATAGATGAAGAATTTACCGAAATTTGGTAAGGGGCAAGTACTCTCGCTGTTTCGCCTTTGTTGGTGTTCCTAGCACCCCAGCCGCCGTTGTTGTGTCTTTTTGACCAACAACATAAATAACTAAAATTTGAAAAGGATGTCTCGTCCTAAAAAATGTTTACAGATTTGATTAATAATCCTGATATAAATTTACACTAATTTTCTTAATCCTAAAAAGGATTTACAATTAAAATTTATCCTAAAATAGCTTTACATTTGTATTG
>JBEEOW010000003.1:0-180094 GCA_041191405.1 Bacteroidota bacterium | reverse complement strand
CTCACCTCAATTTTACCTAATAATGAAATAATCAAAAAAAGACTAATATTAACCGAAGAACAGAAATACTTGCAAAAATTGTTCAATTTTTAATTTGGGTGTCCCAGTGCGGAAGTCAGGAAAAAATCATCCATTTTAGATGAAATAAAAGGTATTGGTGAAAAAACCAAAACCCTCATTCAAAAGGAATATAAAACCGTAACAAAAATGATGCAACTACCCGAAGCTGAAGTAATTGCAACCATTGGTCACTCAAAATATATGATTATTAAAAAACACTTGGAGGGGAAATAATAAATACTTTTAATCTATATAAAGATAGAATTATTTCTTATTAAATTCAATAATTCTATCTTTTAAACAAGACTTAAATCCTATTTTTTACTTACTAATTACAATTTTGCTATATGATGTTCCTTTATCTGATTTTAGGGAAATCAAATATATCCCATTTGGATAATGACTCAAATCAAATTCATTTTTAGTATCCAATATTTCTGTCGAGTATATTAACTCACTAAAAATATTAAATATTTTTAGCTCAACATTTACTTGATTAAATTCAAGGGTAAATTTACCTTCATTTGGATTAGGGTAAACTTTAATTTGATCATTTACTATTTCCTCATCAATGCTATTTGTAACATTTAAACATGAAAATGTATTTTGATCAATTGTAGTAAAATCACCAAATTGACCATATTGATTATCACCTAAAACACAATACCCATTACCTTTAGCAGCTATAGTAGTATAATAAGGAGAAGAATTGTAATAAAATCCATTAGAAAAATAGTTCCAATCATTTTCTAAACCAATCTGAACTGGTGAACTAAATATTGAATCAACTTTTATAGTTTTGTTGATAAATCCATCAATATTTTGACCCCATGCCCATAAGGTGCCATCAGTTTTAATTCCAACATTTGTTTTTGATTTATATTTTGTAATTAACTTCATTTTAAAATTTGAAGGCAATATTTGAGTAGGAATACTATCCCCTTCCCAAGCCCAATAAGTACTGTCAGTTTTCATTAAACCCCAATTTTTATTATACGTCCAGTTTTTATCCCTTCCTACTTGATATTCAACAATTTTAGTTGAATAACTATAAGGATAATTACCGTACATTTTATATTGCCACGTCCACAATGAACCATCATTTTTAATACCAAAACCAGTAGTAATTTGATCCACTATAAATTTCCAATCAGCAGAGTTTCTAAATTTTTCTGGATAAATAATTTGTTTAGTATTACCTGAACCAAAACTGTCTTTATAAACATTTATACCCCATACCCAAACAGTATTATCTTTTTTGATAGCAGATGTGCCATTAAATGCAATCCACTTTTCGTTGTTTAAAATTTTAGGATATGGTCTATTAAAGTTTACTACATTCCAAAATATATTTTCGTTGCCTAAAGTATTATAATATCCATTTCCCCAAGTCCAAATAGTACTATCTGCACATAATGCTATACAGAATGCTCCATTTGAAGTAGAGCTAGATAATTCAAAATCTTTCCATTTTTTATCTTTGCTTACTAATTTAGGGTAAAGGGAATTATTAAAGGTACTATCACCAATTATTCCCGAAATGTTATTCCCCCAAGCCCAAAGGGTACTATCTGATTTTAAACCCATTACAGTACCATTGCTTGTTTGTATTTTTATCCATTTGGCAGGTGTTTGTGCATGTACACCTATTGATAAAAATATCAAATATATTAAGTAGAAATTTTTAACTGAACTTTTCATATCTAATTATTTAAATTATTTAACAATAATAATAAATTTTACATTAATTTTAGCTAGTTAATAAAATATTTATTTAAAATCCTATACACCCCAACTCCCACCAAACACCCCGACATATTCAATACTACATCATCAATACTGGCTTCTCTGCCAGGAATAAAGAAATGTTGTACAAATTCCAAGATTATCCCTCCTACTAAACAGGCTGTGATTGTTAAAAAATATTTATTAGATGAATGTTTAATATGATTCAACAAGGAAATTGACAAGATTAAATAAGATATAAAATGAGCTACTTCCGAAAATTTTGAAAGCAAATAGTCTTTTGAAATATAAAAATACCATGGAATATCTACTTTTTTAATTGGCACAGCTTTTATTTCTACCCTACTTGAATCACACATATTTCCAAGCAAAGGTATTTGATTTACTATAGATTCATTAATTGTTTTTATTCCACCCTCCTGCCAATTGGTTTCAAATGGAGGGTTATCTAATTTGAAAAAGCAATCAGGTGATTGATAGTCTAACTTGCCTTTTCCATTATAATAATAAACTGTTTGTGAAGTGTTTGATTTAAAATTATCTCCAACATTGGGCATTTCATTTAAAACTTCTGTCCCTTTTGGTAGGCAACACAAAACAGTGATTATTAAATAAATAAATATTGGGTGTGTGAAAATTTTAATAGCTTTCATTTGAACATTATTTAAAAATATTTTTCCAAGTGCCTTTCATTACATTGTACTTTAATGTACTTGGCAAGGCCAAAAACCAATATTTATTCATTTCAACCGCAAAGGATGGTTGCATATAACAATTGATTGTACACGATTGACATTCTTTTAACTTACCTTCTTGCGAAATAAGTTGCTGTACTACAACACTTTTATGCAATTGGTACAAATTATTGTTGATTGGAATATTTTTCATTCCTAAATGATAACATGGCAATACCAATTCATTATTTGGAGAAATTACTATGGTGCTTGAACCGGCCTTACAAACTGGATTTTCAATATCATTTCCACCATCAACTCGCAATTGTATAAATGCCTCATTTAAATAAACCAATGGCTTTTTTGCCCATTTTTTTAACTCATTTAACTGACTTTCAGTTAAATTATTAGTATTTATTTGATTGTATGAAAATGCAGGATTTAGTATCAACACCAAATCATTTGGCACACATATTTGCCAATATACTTTTTCTATTTCATCAAAATTATCTTCAAAAACTGTAAAAATAATATCTGGTCTTTCACCTAATCTTTTAGCAATTTTTATTGATTCCATCGCAAACTCAAAGCACTCTACATTTCGCATTTTATTATGTATTGCAGCATTAGCAGAATCTAATGAAAAATGCAACATATCAATCAAACCTTTTAACTTATCGGCTGTTTTTGGATATAATAAACAATTGGTTGTAACTGTTGTAATGAATTTCATTTCTTTTGCCAAAGCTAAAAATTGTGGCAAATCTCTATGCAAAAGCGGTTCTCCACCAGTAAAATCAATTACTTTAACGCCTAAGCGTTTTAAATCAACGAGGTTGTTTTTGAAATCATCAATAGTAATATAAGGCGATGGTTTTTCCCAAATATCACAAAAACTACATGAGGCATTACATCTGTAAGTCAGGTAATAATTACACAAAACAGGATGTTTTATTAACCTCATAATGAACGGATTATTTTAACTTATTATCTTTATGTAAAGGCGACAAGCTATTATACGGCACTTTACTCGAAGGAACTACTTTTGATGCTTTTTCTATGTGAACTTCTTGGTCGTCAAAAAAGATATGTGGCTTGAAAGCTTGCAAAACAGTGTCTTTACTCATTCCTCCCAAAAAGAAAGCTTCGTCAACAAATACATTCCAACTTCTTAATGTTTTGATTACACGTTCGTGGGCTGGTCCGCTTCGTGCAGTAACAATTGCAAGTCTAATTAACTGTTCATTTGGGTCAGTTAATTCAATTTTGCTTTGCAATTTACTTAAGGTTTTTACCAATTTAGCAAAAGGACCTTCTTTTAAATCAGCATCTGCATGTTGTTCTTCGTGAGCATGAAATGCATTTAAGCCTTGGGTTTTGTAAATAATTTCAGATTCTTCAGAAAAAATTACTGCATCAGCATCAAAAGCAATTCTTAAGGTTTCTTTATCTGGACTATAATTTTCAGGATGGTCATAAATTAAAGCGGCAGCACAAACCCTTGAATCAATAGCATGTTGCACATCTTCCTCAAATTTACTTAAAAATAAATCTACTTTAAACGAGTCTAAATAAACCGACAAAGAATTACCACCTGAAAAAGCTGCCCTTGAAATATCTAGATTATAATGTTTTATGCTATTCAAAATTCGCAAACCAGTATCAGGCGAATTTCTAGACATGATAATTACTTCAACCAAGCGTTCACCATCTTTGGCATATTGATTTAGTTGTAACAATGACTCAACCAAATGAAAACCAGTACCTTTTTCAAGTACTTCTTTTTCCATTTTAAATTGATAGGCTCTGTATTCATCTAAACCGGCAGAAGTAAAAATATCATTTTCTTCTTCAAGGTTGAATAACGCCCTACTCGAGATTCCTATTACAAGTGTGTTACTGAAATCGACTGCCATTAACTTTATTCATTTAGATTAACCAAAAATATTCACCCCTTAAAACAAAATAGCTTGCTAAGTTTCCTCAGTAAGCTATTTAATTATAATTTATTAGTAAAATAAAGCTAACACCCAAAACCTAAGTCTAATATCTTAAGCCTTATGTCTTTAGTCTAAATTTATACTAGTTTTTCAACATCACTATCAAATCAGTTAACTGATTTTTTAGTTCTTTTCTATCAACAATAAAATCAAGGAAACCATGCTCAAGTACAAACTCTGCACTTTGGAAACCTTCTGGTAAATCTTTACCTATTGTTTCTCTAATAACCCTAGGACCAGCAAAACCAATTAATGCTCCTGGTTCAGAGATATTAAAATCACCCAACATAGCATAAGATGCAGTAACACCACCTGTTGTTGGGTCAGTTAATAATGAAATATACGGAATTCCATCTTGAGCAAGCATTGCCAACTTTGCAGAAGTTTTTGCCATTTGCATTAAAGAATAACCAGCTTCCATCATACGTGCTCCTCCTGATTTTGAAATCATCAAAAATGGCACTTTTAACTCTCTAGCTTTGTCAATTGCTCTTGCTATTTTTTCTCCAACTACCGAGCCCATTGAGCCACCGATGAAGTTAAAGTCCATACAAGCAATTACAATTTGTTCGTTGTTGATATTACCTACAGCAGTTCTAACGGCATCAATAAGATTAGTTTTTTTCTGTGTAGCAACAATTCTATCTGGGTATTTTTTGGTATCAACAAAAGTAAGTGGGTCGCCCGAACTTAATCTTGCATCTAACTCTTCAAAATCGTTGTTATCAAATAATAGCTCCATGTATTGCAGAGAGCTAATTTTATCATGATAATTACAGTCGCCACAAGTATAAGCATTTTTTTTATGCTCTCTTGAGTGAACTACTTTTTTACATTCTGGACATTGGTACCATAATCCATCTGGAGTTTCTTTTTTTAACTCCGTTGGGGTAACAATTCCTTTTTCTTTCCTGAGAAACCAAGACATATTTTTTTTCTATGTTTTTCGCTATTCGAGCAAATTTAAAATTTAATCATTAAACCATGTCAATTTATTCGAGATTTATTTTGACTAAATTTATAACTTATTGTAATTAAGGATTATAAAAATGCTTTTAAATTAGTTCTGTTAAAATTCATTTTCTCAATATCTACATCAATTGTAGCTTGATGAATACCAAGTTCATTTAATTGAGAAATCTCATTCACTGAATTTACACCTCCAGTTACTATTAACTTTAAATCGGGGAACCTATTTTTAACTTTATTTATTAGTACCAAATTGGGTTCATTAGAATTTAAAGAGTTTATTTTCACATGTAAAATACCTAATTTATAAAAATGTTCAATATAATCTAAAACATCAATATTTTCATCAACTTTTGCCCCATGAGTATATAACTGATTATTTAACACATCAACACCCAACACTAATTTATTGCGAGTATATGTCAACAACCAACCTTCAAATAAATCTCTTCTTTTAACAGCAATACTTGAACAAATAACCAATGATGCCCCATATTCAAACGCCAACCTTACTTCATCATCAGTATTTACACCACCTCCGAAATAAACCTCTAAACCTGTATATGCACTAATTTGCTTTAAAGATTCAATGTTTTCGATTTCGTCGGTTTCAACACCATCAATATCAATAACCTCTATCTTTTTAAAACCTTCCTCTTTAAGTTTTATTGCAATCTCTAAAGGAGTGGAATTTAAAGTTATGAATTTTCCATTAGCGTAATTACTAATAGCTTGACCTTGCTTTACGTAAATTGTTGGAATGAGCTGAATCATGACTTTATTATTTTTACAGTACTAATTTACGACAATTAAAACTATATGGGTACTTGTTTCTTAAATTTATTTAAAAGTTGACTGTTTGCTTACATATCAACTTTCAATGAAGTTTAGTTTTATTACATTTATTTTTATAAATACATATAAACTAAGCATTTAGTTAATCGATAAATAAAAACTATCTTTTTTCAAATTTCCTAAAAACAACCTCATTCATATCTGTAACTCCTTTAAATAAATATAGTCCTTTTTGAAGAGAACTAACATCTATTGTATTTTGATTACTATTTGAGCAAATCAACTTTCCAGATAAATCAAATACATAAATATCCTTTAAATTTATTCCTTCAAAAGAAATTTTATCATTTGCAGGATTTGGATAAAGCGAATATTGTGCAAATTCATCATCCTGAATACCTGTTAATGAATTCACATTTATATTATCTAAATATAAGTTATTTTCATAGTCACATTTATTGGTGAAATAAAGTTGAATTGTTTGCCCAACCAAAGAAGTTAATGAAACTGTTTTATTTACCCATTGATTTTCAGTAGGAATAAAAAAGTTAGTACTACTTCCTGCAGTTATTAATTCTGCACCACCTTTCTTAAATAATACATTTTTAGTTAAACCACAATCTGTGCTATAATAAATTATTAAAGTATCTCCATAACCTAATGATGAAGTATAAACTTGATATGCATAATCAAATGTAAGTTTTGAATTTTCTAAAACTTTAAACTTAGGAGAAACATAATAATCTAATTGTCCATTTTGATTGGTATAATCGAAATTTTTCAAAACCATTGATTTTGTACTTTTATTTGCCCCTGCTACTTTACTTTGCTCCCAAGTTATATCTTTATCTGGGTTAATTATGGTCCAATTTGGGTCTGGGAATGCGCCTTCAAAATCTTGCATTAATGGCATAAACTGAGATTTTACTGTCATTATGTTTGTTGAAGTTGTATCATTGACAGTACTACTATCTTTAACATTATTTGGTAATTCAGTATAAACTAAAAACCTAGTATTATTACTAACTTTTACATTTGGCAAATTTATATCAATACTATTTAGGGTGGCTAAATTACCCGACCAATTAAAATTTAGCAATTCACCATTATTGTCAGAAACCTTAATTTTTACATCTTTTAATGCTTCTGAACCATAATTAAATAAAGTAACATTAGCTGCTATAGAATCAGAACACAAAAAATTCTCTTCATCATAATTATTAATTTTTTTAATTCCAGCATCATTTTTATAAAGTGATACTGAATTTAGGGCATCAGATGTCAACAAACTTGCTCTACCAACCTCCAATGCTGTCCTCATTCGTGACACCTGACCTTTTGAAAACATTGTCATACAGGCATCATAAGTATAATCCATAAAATTCACATACATATCACTAATATTTGAGCAAGTTGGATGAGGATAACTTGGACATTGACTATTGGATGTTTTTTGAGTTGGAGTATCATTTACACCATCATCTCCACAATTTGAATCTCCCCAAATATGCTTTAAGTTTAAATAGTGCCCTATTTCATGTGTTGCTGTTCTTCCCAAATCATACGGATAAGATACATTACCCGTATTTCCAAAACTTTTATAATTGATTACTACCCCATCGATATTTGCTGGGGCTCCCGGAGGATAAGCAAATCCTAACACATCATTTGTTAATTCACAAACCCAAATATTAAGATATTTAGTTGTATTCCAAGGATCTACACCTCCAGTTTTTGCCGACTTCATATTGTCATTAAAGTCAAAAGCGGCAGTATTAGTAAAGGTTCGTGTAATGCCATTTGTTGGTAAACCTTTAGGGTCTTTTTTGGCTAAAGCAAATTGTATTAATGCATCCCCTGCCAGAGGAACAAATGCTGAAGGTGTGGTACTAAAGTTATTATTTAAAAGTCGGTAATCTTTATTAAGTATTTCAATCTGACTCAAAATTTGAGCATCCGAAATATTTTGATTAGCGTTGTTGTATAAAACATGTACAACTATTGGAATGGTATACACTACATCTGCTGTAGAATTTGCCATACGTGATTGAGCTACTCTTTGTATATTATTTTGAATATTTACAAAACCAGTATCGCCTTTAATCTTTTCACTAAGTATATGACTTCCACATCGTTGACTATAAATATTGGCAACAAATGAGAAATAAATTAAAAATGTAGCTATATATTTTTGCATAGGGTGGATTTTTTTCAGTTTCTTTGTACGAGGGATTATAACAAAACAGTGATAAATATTGTTAAAAATATCAATTAATCCAATATTTGAATAAATATTTAAAATCATAACCTAAATATAAATGAGCTTATTAGTAGTAGGTTCGGTTGCTTTTGATGCAATTGAAACGCCTTTTGGCAAAACAGATAAAATAATTGGTGGAGCTGCAACATATATTTCTTTGTCAGCAAATTATTTTACAAAAAAATCAAATTTAGTAGCTGTTGTTGGAGGAGATTTCCCTCAGTCGTACATTGACTTATTACAAAAACATGGCTCAAATACTGAAGGTTTACAGATTAAATCTGATGAAAAATCATTTTTCTGGTCGGGTAAATACCATAATGATTTAAATTCAAGAGATACTTTAGTTACCGAATTAAATGTACTTGGTACTTTTGACCCAATTTTACCTGATACTTACCAAGATTGTACCTACTTAATGCTTGGTAACTTAGCTCCAAGTGTACAAAGTACTGTAATTAATCGTTTAAAAAATCGTCCAAAATTGATAGTAATGGATACTATGAATTTTTGGATGGATATTGCTTTAGATGATTTATTGGCTACAATTAAATTGGTAGATGTACTTTCTATTAATGATGAAGAAGCTCGTCAATTATCTGGTGAATATTCTCTAGCAAAAGCAGCTAAGAAAATTATGGCAATGGGACCAAACACTTTAATCATCAAAAAAGGGGAACATGGTGCATTGTTATTCCAAGGTGAAGAAATTTTCTTTGCTCCTGCTCTACCTTTAGAAGAAGTATTTGACCCAACTGGGGCTGGTGATACTTTTGCAGGTGGATTTATTGGCCACCTTGCTGCAACTGACGATATTAGTTTTGAAAATATGAAAAAAGCAATTGTTTACGGTTCTGCTTTGGCATCATTTACTGTTGAAAAATTCGGAACTGAAAACATTATTGGCTTATCAGAAGCTCAAGTAAAAGCTAGAGCAGCTCAATTTGAAAAATTAGCTAGTTTTAGTTTGTAAGTGAGATTATAGACTTAAGATTTAAGACTTAAGACTTTAAAATATTAAAAATGCTTGTTTCAAAAACAGAAACAAGCATTTTTAATTTTACACAAAACAATTTATTCTATAATAATTTTTTGGGTACTAATGTGTTCTTGCAAATCGCTCATTTGAACAAAATAAATTCCTGCATTCAAACCAGAAATGTTTATTTTATCACCTTGAGTATAGTTCAATTTTTGATATACTTTTTCACCTAACAAATTAACTATTTGAACATTAACTTCCTCGTCATAATTAGCATTGAAAGTAACAGCAAATTCATCAGTACTTGGATTAGGAACTACTTTAAATTCATTATTCATTTCATCAATAAACCCAGTACCAGTTGTAACATCAGGTTTTGGAGCCCACCAATTACCCGAAATAAATAATTGGCAAAGTAAATTATAAGTATCTGAAAAGTAGTTAGCTTTATTTGCTGTTATTGAAGTCCAACCGGCATTCAAAAAAGCTTGATTTTGAACATCAGTAACAGAACCTGCAACAATTGGAGCAACAAAAACAGCATCGTAGTAATTATTTCCTGATACATTAGTACCTGAAAGCGTGTAACCAGCTTTAAATTTAGATGCAACTGAACCTGTAGTAGTTTTTGCAAATGTTAATATCTTACCAACAGCATCTTTTGCCCTAGTATCAGCATAATGACCATAATCAAGTACAATTCTTAATGGAGTTCTACAAGCGTTGTAGTAGTAATTACCATCATTAGCACTTTCTAAAAAATTTGCACCTGCTGGTGCTACAGGATTTCCAGTACAAAAATCTGGTAATAAACCTGTACTAGGTGAATGTGTAGTTTGAATTGTAGATAACATACTATAAGTAGTAGCTAAAACATTATCCCAAACTACATCATTGGTTGCATCTTTAAAAGCATGAAAATGATCAAACATCCAATCCGAAGGACGGGTATTGGTAGTGCTTTTTGTTTCCCAATCGCCCATATTAATTCTATTTAATGATGAAACATTAGAAACTTTAATACCTTTAGTGATCATATCTTTTGCAGCCTGCAAATAATTGATAGTCCCAGCAGAACCCCATTGGTAATGAGCCAACAGTAAAGCATAAGCAATATCTAAATCACCATCAGTTGCCGACGAAAAATGCCCTTGAGCCGATACATTATCCGCTACAACCCAGCCCATTAAATTTGGGTTTTCTGAACTATAAAATGCTCTTGCAGTTTTGTACAAACCATCAAAATATGTTTTAGCATTTGCATCTTTACCTGCCATTAAAGCTGTAATTATCATTCCATAACCTTGTCCTTCTGACGAACCTAATGGAGTATAGCCATCAGGACTACCTGTAATTTCGCCTTTAACATAATAACCTCCAGGTAATGAAGTTAAGTCATTTTTTAAGTATTTTCCTTTCCAATAAGTGTAGTAATCATATACCCCATCATTCATTTGTTGTTGGGTTACATTATTTGGTTTTATACAACCCGGATGAGTGATACCTTGCGGATAGGGTCTGTTTTGTGCAAATACAAAAAACGCATTAGCAATTAAGATCGATGAGATAAAGATTTTTTTCATAAACGAGGAAGGGGATTTTGTTGAATTAAACAAAAGTATAACAATACAAATAATAAATATAACATTTTGTGTAATAAAACATTAAAAATGTCTATTATTAAAATTTAAAGAAGATGCAAATAATATTTTATTAACTAACAAAAATGGCAATAGATTAAATTTTAGGCATTTTTTAAACAAATCTACTAATATTATTAACTAGTCAATTTTTCTCTTTAAAACTCTTTTTCCATAAAAAATAACCTTGGGTAGCTGTACCTATAAAAATAAAATAAAGTATAGCCATTGAATACAATTGTGTATGAATAAATAAGCCTATACCAAGTACATCAACAACAATCCAAATTAACCAAGTTTCAATATATTTTTTGGTAAATAAATAAGTGCCTATTAAACTAAATGCAGTGGTAATAGAATCAAGTAAAACAACATCTGAATTAGTAAATTTCGATAAAATAAAATATAATACTGTTGTGAGTGTAGCTCCAGTTAATAATATTTGAATAAATACTTTTTGGGTAAAATGAACAACCTCAACTACAGTACCCGCTTTTTTATGTTTTAGCCAAGTTACAATTCCATAAATACATAAGGCAATGTAAATCAATTGTAAAGACATTTGCGCATAAATACCTTTTTGTCCGAAAACGTACATACACAAAGCCGAACTAACCAAATTAAATGGCCAGTACAAAATACTTTGTTTACGTAAAAACCAAACTCCTAAAAAACTACAAGCGGCGCCTGCTATTTCGATAATTTGTAAGTGCGACATCATAGTTTTATTGGTTAAGAGAAAATAAAAATAATAAACACAACTACGGAAATAGAAAGGTAAAGTTGGAAATTATTCGCTTTGTAAAATTACAACTTTGCAAATAATAACTTAATTTAAAACCGATTTTAATCTTCTGACAAAAGTTCAACAAGTGTGGTAAATAAATCTTTAAGGTACAACAACTTGCCCTCCACAACCATCCTGTTCAACATATTCTAAAATAGCATCAATTTCATGGTCAGTTAAAGTTGGGAAACTAGTCATTACAGCATTATTATATTCTTTGAATAATTTAACGGCAGTTTTATCTCCTTTAGCAATTAGTTTTGATGAATTTCTGATAAATTTCTTAAGCCATTTATTGCTTCGACTTTTGATTACATCTTTTAAAGCTGGTCCAACTTCTTTTGTGTGAACAGCATGGCAAGATTTACAATTATCCTCAAACAGCGTTTTCCCTTTATCATTTATTACAATAGATGAGTCAATTATGTGATTTTTTATAAGGACCAGTTACTCCACAATAAAACATTTGAGGTTCAGGATTTTGAATTTCCTTATAATTGAATGCAAAATATAATGATAACACAATTGTTATCAAAACAATAGAAAGTAAAATCCTTTGAATAAAACTATGGTATTTTCAAAATTCATATGATCAATTTTCCAAAAAAAATCCCCATCAATTGCTCTCAGGGGATTTTTACATAAATTATTTTCTTCTTTTTGATTGACCACCGCCTCGCTTATTACCTCCTCGAGATGATTTATTACTTTTTTTATTTTTCTCGCCTTGGTAATTTTTAACAATAATTGGTGTTTTTTTCTTACCATCAGCACCACTTACATGGTCTTCAAAGTTCAGGTCAATGGTTCGTTTATCTAAATCTGTACCTTTTACGGTTACAATTACGGTATCTCCAAGTGAAATTTCTCTGCCTGTACGCTTACCAATTACTCTATAGTTTTTGGCATCTACCTCATAGAAATCGTCCGTTAAATCAACCATACGAATCAAACCTTCGCATTTTGTTTCAGTCATTTCTACATAAACACCCCATTCAGTTATTCCAGAAACAATTCCTTCAAATGGACGTTTCTCCATTAACTGCATGTATTCCACTTGTTTGTATTTGATAGATGCTCTTTCAGCTTCGGCTGCTAATTTTTCTCTATCCGAAGCATATTTACATTGCTCCTCAACAGTTTCTATACTTGCCGAAGGTTGTTTATCTAAATACAATTGCAATAATCTATGCGCCATCATATCAGGATACCTACGAATGGGCGAGGTAAAATGCGAATAATGTGCAAATGCCAAACCGTAATGTCCTAATTCTGTGGTGGTATATCTTGCTTTTGACATGGCTCTTACTGCCAAGTTTTGCAATACATTTTCCTCTGGTTGTCCTTCAATACTAGTTATAAACTTGTTAATTGACTGAGCTACATTTCCAGATTCAAGTTTCAACAAATGCCCAAATCTACCTGCGAAAACTGCAAATTGTTGTAATTTTTCGCCATTTGGTTCTTCGTGTACACGGTAAACCATCGTCGGACCGTGTTCATCGCTTGGGCGTTTTTTGTTATATACAAACTCAGCTACTTTTTTATTGGCAAGTAACATAAAGTCTTCAATCAACTTGTGTGCATCCTTACGAACTTTTGGAATCACAGCCAAAGGTTTTCCTCTTTCGTCTAATTTGAATTTAACTTCAACAGTCTCAAAACCAATAGCTCCCGATTTAAACCTTTGGTCTCTTAGTATATATGCCAGTTTGTTTAAAGTATCAATCTCTTCGTAATATTCACCTTCTTTGGCTTCAATTATTTCTTGCACTTCTTCGTAACTGAATCGTCTATCGGAGTGAATTACAGTTCTACCAAACCACTCTTTTTGAACCTCTGCTTTATCATTAATCTCAAAAACAGCCGAAAAAGTCAATTTATCCTCATTTGGTCTCAACGAGCACAAATTATTAGATAACACTTCGGGTAACATTGGCACACATCTATCAACCAAATAAACCGACGTTCCTCTATAATATGCTTCCTCTTCCAAGCGAGTTCCTGGTGTAACATAATGTGTTACATCGGCTATATGAACACCAATTTCCCAATTTCCATTAGGTAGTTTTTGAATAGACAATGCATCGTCAAAATCTTTGGCATCAATTGGGTCAATAGTAAAAGTAGTTACCGACCTAAAATCTCTTCTTTTAGCAATTTCTTCGGCAGTAATTTCAGTTGGAATAGCAGCAGCTTCTTCTTCAATTTCCTTTGGGAAATCACTTGGCAAACCATACTCTAACAAAATGGCATGCATTTCTGTGTTATTCTCGCCAGCTTTACCAAGTACTGTAACTACTTCACCTACAGGATTTTTATCACGTTTGTGCCATTCGTCAATTCTTGCAATTACTTTGTCGCCATTTTGAGCACCATTTAGTTTTTCTATATGGATAAAAATATCAAAATGCACTTTTTTACTATCAGGAATCACAAAAGCAAACCTGTTTGAAAGCTGCACTTTGCCTACAAACTCTGTTCGTTTACGTTTTACAATTTCAACTACTTCACCTTCTGGGCGACTTCCTTCCTGTCCTGATTTTTTATTGTAAATATGAACCTTTACTTTGTCGCCATCAACAGCACCATTTAAATCTTCGGTTTTAACCCAAACATCAATTTTCTTTTCAGTGCTATCTAAAATAATAAATGCAAATCGAGCATTTACATGGTCAACAGTACCTTCAACTAAATCATTGTAAGCAGGAGTTTTTTTAGCTTTAGCCAATGCATAAGAATTATTGTCAATAACAATCCTACTTTTACCAATCAATTTATCCAACACATTATTCAGTAATTCATTGCTTACCAAACCCTTAATTTCTGGATGATTAAAAATCTGTTTGTAAGTAAACTCGGCATCGGGCGAACTATTGAAGACTAACAAAACCTTTTCTTCACATTCATTAAAAGACAATAAACTATCATCTTCCCCATTTTTTTCTTTACGTCTCATTGCGCTAGCCTTTAAGTTTTTTCTAAAAAATTGTACACTTTTAATTAAGCTACATATCTAACGAAAATATCCCAAAAAAGACGAATTTTTATTGGTTTATTTGAGAAGGAGCATGACATATTTAAAATTATAAATAACATTTCAAGCATCAAAAATTATTACTTTCAATAATATTTGAAAGTTTAAAAACTTTTTCACACCTTTGTAGTATAAACTAAAAATTCAGCAATGAACTTTGTAGAAGGAAAGCAAGAATTACTAAGTACATGGGGAACTTTGGCAACCCAATGGGGAATCAACAGAACCATGGCTCAAATTCATGCATTGTTACTAATATCTCCTGAGCCACTTTCGGCAGAGGAAATTATGGAAGAATTAAGTATTTCGAGAGGAAATGCGAATATGAATATCAGAGAGTTAATGTCGTGGGATTTGGTTAAAAAAATTCTAAAACCTGGTGAAAGAAAAGAATTTTTTGAAGCTGAAAAAGACATGTACGAAATATTCAAACGTGTTGCTCGTGAACGTAAACGTAGAGAAATTGAACCTCTACTAAAAGTATTTGACCAACTTTCGAAAATTGAAGACGAAAACTCAGACCCAAAAGTTGTTCAATTTCAAAAAACGGTTAAAAACATGTCGGATTTTGTAACAAATGCCAACAAAACTATTGACACTGTAATAAAAGCTGACGAAAACTGGTTTTTCTCCTCGATATTTAAATTAATGAAATGAGATTTGAGACTTAAGACTTAAGATGAAAGACAAAAGATTATAGATAATAAATCTATAATCTTTTAATAATCAAAACCATGTATCTATTTGGTTAATAAATTAGAAGAGTTTTACTTAAGATTATAGATATTAGAAAAATGACTTCCTATACAATATTTAGTCTTATGTCTTAAGTCTAATCAATAATTGGCTTTAATAATTTTTGATAGTTCAAAACTATCAATTTTAATAAAGCCAAAAAATTTAAAAACATATTTCATTATTTTCTGAAACTATTAAAATATTAAAAACAATGAAAACTTTAGAGAATCACATTTTACTTTACGACCAAGATTGCCCACTTTGCCAAGCATATTCAGGTGCATTTATACAAGTTGGAATGTTACAACATGAAGGTCGCCAAAATTGGTCAAGCCGAAGCGAGGCTATTGACAAACTGATAGATACACAAAAATCTCGCAATGAAATAGCATTGGTAAATACCAAAACCGGCAAAGTTTATTACGGAGCCGAAAGTTTGGTAACAATTATTGGAAATAGCTTCTCTATTTTCAATAAAGCTTGGAAATTTAAAATGACAAGAACGTTAGTAAACATCTTATACCATTTTATTTCATACAATCGACATATTGTTATGCCTCGAAAAGCTGGTACAAACACTTGTGAACCAGATTTCAATTTAACTTGGAGAATTGTATTTATACTCCTAATGAGCTTATTTTCAAGTATTACATTGAGTAATTATTTTGGAAATATTGAGCAATATCCTTTTAAAAATCAAGGATTTGTCATTGAATTGGGTATCATTTTAATACACTTTATTATTCAGTATTTTATTATCAGCAAAAAATCAATTCAAACTATTGCTGATTATTTAGGCAACAATGCTTTTGTGTCGTTTTTAGGTTCAATTGCATTGTCAATTATAAACTTAAGTACTGATAATGTGATTATTAAACTTAGCTTATTTGTACTAGTTGCAAGCGTAATGTTTTTTGAACATAAACGCAGAGTTGAATTATTGAATTTACCCCAAACTTTAACTTTTGCTTGGTTAGGATTTAGGGTATTACTCGGTGCAGTAATATTAATAATAGAGACATAAGACTTAAGACTTAAGATTAAAGAAATTTTAAGAATAACTGATTACTGACAACTCACAAGACTATGAAAACTTACAACAAAATAATTATCGCAGGTGGAAACGGATTTATTGGTCAAGAATTGAAAAAGATGTTTGAACCAATTACAGAAAAAATCATCATTTTATGTAGAAATCCTAAAAACGAAAATGAAGTATTTTGGGACGGGAAAACTATAGGTCATTGGGCAAATGAATTAGAAAATGCTGATTTATTACTCAATTTGGCAGGCAAAAGTGTAAACTGTAGATATACTGAAGAAAATAAAAAAGCCATTTTAAACTCAAGAGTTGACACAACTAATGTACTAGGCGAAGCAATAAAATTATGCAAAAATGCTCCAAAAGTTTGGATAAATAGTGCATCTGCAACTATTTACAGACATTCTGTTGATAAAAATATGGATGAGTATAATGGAGAATTTCACGATGATTTTTCGGTGCAAGTCTGTAAAAAATGGGAAAAAACATTTAATGAATTTGAATTACCAACAACTAGAAAAGTAATTCTACGAATGAGTATTGTTTTAGGTAAAAATGGAGGAGCACTACCTGCCTACTACAACTTGGCAAAATTTGGTTTAGGCGGTATTCAAGGAAATGGAAATCAATATTTTAGTTGGATTCATATTCAGGATTTGTTCAATATTATTCAATTTACATTACAAAATAAAGATGTAAATGGAGTAATTAATTGTGCCGCTCCTAATCCGTTAACAAACAAAGAAGTAATGCATATAATTCGTAAAAAGGCAGGTGTTCCATTTGGCTTACCAGCAAGTAAATGGATGCTTGAATTTGGTGCATTTTTTCTTAGAACAGAAACCGAATTACTATTAAAAAGCAGAAAAGTTGTTTCTAAAAAATTAGAAGAACTAGGCTTTCAATTCAAATTCAAAACATTTAAAGAGGCTGTTGATGATTTATTGTGAAAGCTAGACTTTAGATTATAGACATAAGACTTAAGACTTTCACTGTCAAATTTCAAATAAATATGCACGAAGATGCTATAAAATCTATAAAAGAAAATTTAGATTTCCATAAATATTGAATTTTGAGAAAGAATAAACAATTAAATTCTTATTTTTGGAATAGTTAGTAAACTCACAATGGATTTAAAAATATTCTTCGATACAGTTCCTGAAAACTTATTAAAACCAAAAGTTAGCAATAGCTTTTTGGAGGCAATTTCAATTTTTAGTGAAACTATGCCTGCTTGGCGTGAAGCCGATATTGCAATTATTGGATTAACAGAAAACAGAGGCAATAACAACAATTTAGGAACTAGCGAAGCTGCAAATGCAATTCGTGAAAAATTATATAACCTAAAAAAAGGTAGCGAAGGATACCATATTGTTGATTTAGGTAACCTACGAAATGGAACTACTCTTGAAGATACTTATTTAAGAATCAAAGAAGTATGTGGCATTTTAATGGAGCACCAAATTTTACCTATTTTAATTGGAGGTTCACATGATTTAGATGTTGGACAATTTTTATCTTATGAAAATAGCGACAAATTACTAAATGTATTAAACATTGATGCATTTACTGATATGGAAGCTTATGACCATTTGCAACCGGCACAAAGTCACTCACAAAAGATAATTTTACACGAACCAAATTACCTTTTTAACTATACAAACTTAGCTTATCAAAGTTATTTAACAGATGCGAATATGTTAAATGTACTTGAAACGCTTCACTTTGATTCTTACCGTTTAGGAGTAGTTCAAGAAAATATTTCGCAACTAGAACCAATTGTTAGAGATGCTGATATGTTAAGTTTTGACATTTCTGCTGTAAGAATGCAAGAAGCTCCAGGTAACCCTAATGGGCAAGCATTTGGCTTAACAGCCCAAGAAGCTTGTCAACTTTGTTGGTATGCTGGGCATAGTAACAAATTGAGTTCGGCAGGATTTTATGAATTTACACCTGAGCTTGATTTTAGAGGACAAACAGCAAGTGTAGTTGCTACCATGGTTTGGTATTTAATTGAAGGCTACTATGCTCGTCCGGCAGATAATGCATTTGAAAGTGACCATTATTTAAGATACATTGTTCCAATTTCAAGTGACCCAGCAGAAATTATTTTTTATAAAGATAAATTGACTGAAAAATGGTGGATGGAAGTTCCACACCCAATAGTAAAAAGTAGATATATCAGACCATCCATTATTCCATGTAATTACTCTGATTATCAAACCGCCTGCTCAGGAGAAATCCCTGACCGTTGGATAAATATTCATACAAAATTATTCTAAATATTATGACAAAAGACCAAATTAATGCCCTTGTAAGTTCGCACGAAGAAGAAAGATACAGTGCAACAATAGCTTACATTAAAGCACAAAAAACAGTGTATATTCTATCTGATAACGGTGGAATGGTAACAATGGGCACTGGTGAAGAAGGAGATGAAGATAGCGACACAATTATTCCAATTTGGCCAACAGCTGAAAGTGCAAAAGCATGTGCGGCAGGAGATTGGTCGAACTGCAAAGCTGATTCATTTGAATTAGTAGAATGGAATGAATTTATTCTTGAAGAATTAATCGAGGATAAAGTGATGATTTCAGTGTACGCTAGCCCAGAGGACGACGGATACTTATTATCTGCAGAAGATTTAAAAGAAGCATTATCTTAATAAAAACAAAAGGCTGAATTTTTATCAAATTCAGCCTTTTGTTTTTTAATCTTTATTTAAACTATGCCTTAAACCTTTTACAGCAGTAATATCCAAATCCACACTACCTACAAACATTTCGGCTTCAGCTTTAAGTGGGATTCTATTTTTATCATCAGAGAACCATGCTTTAATAGCATTTTTACCTTTAAACAATTTATTTTCAGGCATAATTGGTGATAAAATAATTGAATTTACCTTACCAATATCAGTTTTAATTTTTTGTTTCCCCAAATATTTCATTGAAAAATCATAAGTAGTATTTTCAAGAAATGATTTGATAACTATTATATCTCCAATTTTAACTTTACTAAAATCAATAGTTCTCAAATAATAATAGCTACTTACAATATCTTTTACATTGCTAGGTGTTTTATAAATTTTATCTTTGCCATCACTGTTCACAACCACTTTATTACTATCGTGGTCAAATTGAGTAATTTCTGTTAATTTATAATTACCTTCTTGTATTAATCTATAAGATTTTTGAGGACGCATGGTTGCTGTATCAATATATGCTCCAAACTGGTCTCTAATTTTAAGGAACATATCAAAACTACCAGTAGTACGTCCGTTAATATTCATTCTGTAACAAATTCTATTATTTACTTGATACAGCAATGGCATTACCTGAATATCAGCTACTCCTGCATTTACAAAACCATAATGCAGTCTGTAACTTAATAATTCGCCTCTCAAGAAACTCTCTTGGGCAGCTTTATTTACATCACTTGTAAAACTTGAAAGCACAAAGGCTCCAACAGTCATCATTAAAAATAAACGTTTCATAATTTTAATAATTTAATTTGATCGCATGGACTAGTTTACAAAAAGCGTGCAAACTTTTCTAAAACAATTCAAATTTGAATATATTTTTTGAATTTCAAATTTAAATCTTTTAAAGATTAAAAAACAATTCGAATTAAATGATACATTTTAAACTAGTTCCGTTAAAACGTTTTGTCAAATGTATCATTTGTTACCAATTTCAAATCAATTAAAAATTAATTTTGAAATATTAAATCAAGAGAAAAATGAAAATCGAACAAATATATACAGGCTGTTTAGCTCAAGGTGCATATTATATTACTTCAAATGGTGAAGCAGCAATCATAGACCCATTACGTGAAGTTCAACCTTATATTGACAGGGCAGAAAAAGATAATGTGAAAATTAAATATATTTTTGAAACACATTTTCATGCTGATTTTGTTTCTGGACATATTGATTTAGCGGCAAAAACTGGAGCGTCGATAATATTTGGCCCAACTGCAAATCCATCTTTTGAGGCAATAATAGCAAATGATAATCAACTATTTGAAATAGGGAATATTAAAATAAAAGTATTGCACACGCCAGGGCACACAATGGAAAGTTCAGTATTTTTATTGATTGATGAAAATGGAAAAGATACTGCAATTTTCAGTGGAGATACTTTATTCTTAGGAGATGTTGGTCGCCCAGATTTAGCACAAAAAGCTGCATCAATGACGCAAGAAGAACTTGCAGGTTTATTGTATGATTCGTTATATACCAAAATATTACCACTTGCAGATGACATTACAGTTTACCCTGCACATGGAGCAGGAAGTGCTTGTGGCAAAAACATGATGAAAGAAACTGTAGATTCTTTAGGCAATCAGAAAAAAGTAAATTATGCATTGAATCAACCAAATAAAGAGGCATTTATAAAAGCTGTTACTGATGGGTTAATGCCTCCTCCGGCATATTTCCCTGCCAATGTAGCCATGAACAAAAATGGTTACGAAAGCATTGATGCTGTGATAAACAACGGAATGACAGCATTAAGTATTGAAGAATTTGAAAATATCGTTGAATTTTCTGATGCCATAGTTTTAGACACTCGAGATGCGGGAATTTTTGCACAAGGTTTTATTCCTCGTTCAATTCAAATTGGAATTAAAGGCGATTTTGCTCCTTGGGTTGGTGCCTTAATTAGAGATGTGAAACAACCAATTTTACTAGTTACCGATGGAGAAAATGTTGAAGAAACTGTAATTAGATTAAGTAGAGTTGGGTTTGATAATATATTAGGGCATTTAAAAGGTGGTTTTGCTACTTGGAAAAATGCTGGTAAAGAAATAGACACTGTAAACAGAATTTCATCCAAACAATTTGAAAATGAATTTATTGCTGGAGACAGTTTAGTGATTGATGTTAGAAAAGAATCGGAATACAGAGCTGAGCATGTAGAAGATTCATATAACAAGCCATTAGATTTTATTAATGATTGGTTTATGAATATTGATACTGAAAAACCGTTTTACATTCACTGTGCTGGTGGTTACAGAAGTATGATGGCTGCAAGTATTTTAAAAGCTCGTGGTATTCATAACTTTTCAGAGATTGAAGGTGGATTCAAGGCAATTGCTGAACAAACTTCTGTACCTAAAACTGATTTTGTGTGTCAATCGAAGTTAAGTGTGTAGTTATTGGTACTGAGTATTAAGTATTAAGTATTAAATACCCAAAAAGAGTTTATTGAGAGTTTTGCCTTCGGCAAAACTCTCAATAAACTCTAAACTCTAAACTCTAAACTCTAAATTCTAAATTCTTAACCCTTAACTAAAAATGAACAGCAAACAAGCACATTGGGAAAATATTTACCAAACAAAAGCTATCAATGAAGTAAGTTGGTTTCAAGAAAAGCCAAAAGTTTCTTTAGCGTATTTTGAGAAATATGTTAAAGATAAAAATGCTTCCATCATTGATATTGGAGGAGGAGATAGTTTATTGGTAGATAACTTATTAGCATTAGGATATACTAATATTACAGTGCTAGATATTTCAGCAACTGCCATTGAAAAAGCAAAACTTAGACTTGGAGATTCAGCTCAGAAAGTAAAATGGATAGTTACAGATATAACCACATTTGTACCAACTGAAAAATATTATATTTGGCATGATAGAGCTGTATTTCATTTTTTAAATGAAGAAAAAGAGAAACAATATTATACTTCAATATTGGCTCAATCTTTAAATGAAAATGGCAAATTAATCATCGGTACATTTGCTATAAATGGTCCAATAAAATGCTCAGGTATTGAAATTACGCAATATTCAACGGAACTTTTGGAAGCTAAATTCGACTTCTTAAAATTATTAGAATCTGAATATATTGACCATTTAACGCCTTTTAATACAACTCAAAAGTTTGTTTTTGCTGTGCTTGGGAAGTAGTTTTCAGTAATCAGTTTTCGGTATTCAGTTTTCGGTATTCAGTAATCAGTTAAATAAAAATAGATGGGAGTTTTGCCGAAGGCAAAACTCCCATCTATTTTTAAAACATTAAACTCTGAACCCTAAACTTCCAACTTCTCCCCTACTCTTTCCTATCTTTCAACTTTTTATCTTCCACATTTTTATCTAAAAAATCATTTATTTTATCTAAATCATAATTAGTTACAATTTCTCCAAATGAGTTTATAGAAATCTCAAAATCACCTAAAGCTGGATTTACCTTGGCAACATTCGATTTTGTATCATCTTTCTTTTTGCGTCCCATATTTTTTATTGAGATTTTAGATGTTAGACGTAAGACTTAAGACAGAAGACTTAAGATTAAAGACTTTAGAATTTAATTATTAATTATTAATTATTAATTATTAATTATTAATTATTAACTAATTACGTTTTTTCTTCAGTTAAAGTAAACTTCAATTCTTGTTTTACTTTTTCAGGTAATAGTGCAATCTTAATTACTTCATCTACCTGACGAACATAGTGTATTGTTAGACCTTTAATATATTCTGCTTCAATCTCTAACACATCTTTTTCGTTTTTGTAACACATAATAATATCTGTTACGCCAACTCGTTTTGCTGCCAATATTTTTTCTTTAATCCCTCCTACTGGTAATACTTTTCCTGTTAAAGTAATTTCACCTGTCATGGCTAAATTTTCTCTAACTTTACGTTGTGTATAAACCGATGCAAATGATGTAAACATGGTTATTCCTGCCGATGGACCGTCTTTTGGAGTTGCCCCAGCTGGTAAATGCACATGTAAATCGTATTGGTCAAACAAACGGTAATCAATACCTAACTCATCAGCTTTTGATTTTAAACATGTGAACGCCGCCGATGCCGATTCTTTCATTACATCTCCTAGTTGCCCCGAAAGTGTAATTTTCCCTTTTCCACGAGTTAAGTTTGATTCTATACTAAGAATCACACCACCAACACTTGTCCACGCCAAACCAGTTACAATTCCTGCAATATCCAGATTATCATAGGTTTCACGTTCGTACAACTCAGCACCAAGTAAATTTACAACCTCTTTTGCTTTTATTGATTTAGTATATGGAGTCGCAGTAGCTTTTTTGACTGCAATTTTACGCATTAACTTAGCAATTTGTCGGTCTAATGAACGCACACCTGATTCACGAGTGTAATCATCAACAAGCTTCACTAAACCATCTTGTGTAATTGAAAAATCACCAGTTTCCAAACCATGTTCTTTACGTTGTTTCGGAACCAAGTATTTTTTAGCTATTTCAACTTTTTCTTCAACAGTATAACCATTCACTTCTAGAATTTCCATCCTATCTAATAATGCAGGATGAATGGTATCTAATGAATTGGCAGTTGCAATAAATAATACTTTAGATAAGTCATACTCAACTTCAAGATAATTATCTGTAAAAGCATGATTTTGCTCTGGGTCAAGAATTTCAAGTAAAGCCGACGCTGGGTCTCCTCTGTGGCTACCTCCTAATTTATCAATTTCATCAAGTACAAAAACAGGATTCGACGAACCCGCTTTTTTCATTCCTTGAATAATTTTACCAGCCATTGCACCGATATAGGTTTTTCTGTGACCACGCATTTCAGCTTCATCATGTACGCCACCTAGTGCCATTCTGACATATTTACGTCCCAATGATTTTGCAATAGATTTTCCTAACGAAGTTTTACCAACACCGGGAGGTCCATAAAGCAATAATATAGGTGCTTTCATATCAGCTTTTAATTTCAAAACAGCCAAATATTCCACTATTCGCTCTTTCACTTTTTCTAAACCAAAATGATCGGCGTTAAGTATTTTCTTAGCTCTTTCTAAATCAAAATTATCTTTTGTGTATTCGTTCCAAGGCAAATCAAGCAAAAATTCCACATAATTCATCTGCAAAGGAAACTCAGCTGACTGTGGATTTAAGCGCAATACTTTGTTTAACTCCTTATGAAAATGTTTAGCTATAGTCTCCGACCAAGGTTTAACCTCGCCCCTAAGTCTCAAATTATCAACTTCTTGGTCAGTACTTTCCATACCTAATTCCTCTTGTAACACTTTTATTTGCTGACGCAGATAATAGTTTCGTTGTTCTTTATCGAGGTCGGTATGTACTTTTGAATGAATATCTCTTTTTATTTCTAAAAATTGAATATCCTTATTCATCAAACCTAATAAACTTGAGGCGCACTCAAGTAAATCATTTTGCTCTAAAAGTGTTTGTTTATCCTTAATTTCAGCATTTACATTCGATGCCAAAAATTGAATCAAAAATACATTTGAATCAATATTATCAATGGCTACTTGTGCTTCACGAGGAATTTCAGGGTTTAACTTTAATATTTTCAATGCAGATTGACGCAAAGAATCCATTAAAGCCTTTACTTCTTTGTTTGGACGTGCAGGAAATTTATCCTCCAACACTTTTACTTTGGCAGTAATATATGGGTCGTTTTTTAAGTATTCTTCTACTTCAAAACGTTTCTTACCTTGAATAATAATTGTAGTATTACCATCAGGTAAAGATATCATTTTCAAGATAGTAACTATTGTACCTACCTTATACAAATCTTCAAACTGTGGATCTTCGGTTGCGTTATTCGATAAAGTTACAACACCAACCAATTTATTTCCTTTATTAACTTTTTTAATAAGTTTAATAGCCTTCTGGCGAGTAACTGTTACAGGAACAATTACCCCAGGAAACATTACCATATTTCTTACAGGTAAAATTGGCAACTCATCAACTGACTTTCCAATTTTAGCGTCATCTTCAACTGAATTGTTAAACAAAGGAATAATTTCAGAGGCTTCAGTATCCTCGTCGGCTTCAAAAAATACACTATTTATAGTTGGTAAATTACTCATATCAAATAAGTTTTAGTGTCATAATGACATATTCAATTCATTTTACCTTAACATAAAGGTAAATAAAAGATTGGGGTACTACTGTTCAATGACTGTGCCAAAAGAAATGTGATTTTAATACTGTAATTATTTATCAAAATATACCGCCTTCACCATTCTATCTTTTTCATGAAAATCTTTAAAAAGGCTTACCGATTGGTACCCTTTTTTTATGAGCATTTCGCAAGTTTCTTTACCAAAATGTTCATTAATTTCAAACCAAAGCTGTCCGCCAGGTTTTAATAATTTCAATCCTGCATCTGCAATGGCATTATAAAATAACAATGGATTTTCATTCGAAACAAACAATGCCAAATCAGGTTCATAATCAAGCACATTTGCCTTCATCAAGTTCTTTTCAGCCTCAGTTACATACGGCGGATTACTCACAATACAATCAAATTTGCCTAAACCTAGCAACTTCTCAACTTCTGTTAAAATATTGGCTTTGATGATGTTCAGATTATTGGCTTGTAACAATTCTTTGTTTTTTGTTACAACAGGAATCACCTCCTCGCTTACATCAACAGCAAAAACCTTGTAATCATTATTTGCCAACGCCAAACTGATAGCAATACAACCACTACCTGTACCAATATCCATAATTTGGGCATTGGCTGGTAAATCTGCCAATATTTTTACAACCAGCTCTTCCGTTTCGGGTCTGGGAATTAATACACCTTGTTGAACAAAAAAATCACGTTCTAAAAATGGGGCTTTTCCTAAAATATATTGAATTGGTTCATTTTTTAATAATCTATCAAGTGAATCATTGAACTTTTCAAAATCAAAATCAGCAGGTAAATCTTTACCAAACATAATTTCAGTAAATGTAAAATGAGTCATTTCTGAAATCAGAATTTTAATTATTGCTTTTGCTTCATTTATTTCACAAACCTTACTAAGCTGATTATGTGCTGATTGATATAATTCTTGTGCGTTCAACTGAAATATTATTTTTGAATATTAAAGATAAGCGATTAGCTTTGAATAATAGTTATCTCAAACCAAGATTATGAATAATTTTCCACATCATGTATATATGCGCCGTGCGCTCGAACTTGCCAAATTAGGTAAAGAAAAAGTGAGTCCAAACCCAATGGTTGGCTGCGTAATATTACATCAAGGAAAAATTATTGGCGAGGGTTGGCATAAGTTTTTTGGTGGCTTACATGCCGAACCAAATGCTATTGCTTCTGTTGAAAACCTTGATTTGCTACCCGAAAGTACCATGTATGTTACATTAGAACCTTGTGCACATCATGGCAAAACACCTCCTTGCGCTGATTTAATTATCAAATCTGGGATTAAACATGTAATTATTGCATCACTCGACCCAAATCCATTGGTGGCAGGAAAAGGTGTAGCTTTATTAAAAGAAGCTGGAATTAAGGTTTCTGTAGGTTTACTTGGCAACGAAGCCGAAGCGATGAACAAACGTTTTTTTACTTTTCACCAAGAAAAGCGTCCGTATATAATTTTAAAATGGGCACAAACTAGAGATGGATTTATTGCGCAACCCAACTTTGATAGTAAATGGATTAGCAATGATTTGTCAAGGAAATGGGTGCACAAGTGGCGTTCTGAAGAGGATGCTATTTTGGTTGGACCAAATACGGCTTACATCGACAATCCGAGCCTAACTACACGTTTTTGGCCAGGTAAAAATCCTGTTCGTGTGTTGCTTGACCCAATGTTGAACATCCCCAAAACGCACAATATTTTCAATGATGCAGCAAAAACTATTGTGCTTAACAAACACAAAGAAAATGTAAACGACAACATTAAATACATTCTTTGCTCGGATACATCTCCTGAAAATATTCTTAGAACATTACATAAAGAAAATATACAATCGCTTATTATTGAAGGAGGTACAGGTACTATTAACTATTTCTTAGAAGCTGGTTTGTGGGACGAAGCGAGGGTATTTACCGCTCAGAAAAAATACTTTGTAGAAGGTTTACAAGCACCTAGTTTACGCAGTGCACCTCACCAAGAAATAAATGTACTAAATGACAAATTGCATATTTATTATAGGGAGCCTTAGGTAAATATTATAATCTAAATTTCTCCTAAAAAATAGGTACTTTTACAAATAATTAAACAACCTTAAATAATACTTCAATGAGCAATATATACAGTATTTTAGCAACTTTTCAAGAAAAAATTGCCAATCCAATTACAGAAGATGAACTAAATGATACTTCAAATCAATTAGTTGATGAAATAAGTGCCAATATTGGATTCAGATACAAAATTTTAGAACCTATTTTTATTCTAATTGAAAATAACCTAGCTGTTGATTTTGGAGAAGAAAACCCAATAATCAAACTTATTGAAGCTATTGATGGTTATGAAGTTGCTTTAAAACAATCATTAAAAAGAAATGCAACTCAAACTACTTTTACTATTTATCGTAGGTTATTAAAAACTTATATTTCCAAAGCAGAAAGACTTGACGCTTTGAACGAATTAAAAAATATCACATCTGAATCAATAAAAGAAGATTCTCTTTATGATTTATTAGAAGAAATAATTCAAGAGAATTTGAAGAAGTAGATTCTAGATTAAAGACTTTAGACCTAATATTTGATACTTAATACATAATACTTTGTATAGATAATACCAATAAAAAAGGGATTTGCTTTCGCAAATCCCTTTTTTATTGGTATTATCTATACTTATATTCCTGAATATCAGCTTCTAGTTCTTGTATCCTACTGATATACTCATATTCTTTACGTTGCATTTCTTCTTGAATCGAGGTCATCTCTTCAAGATTCTGCCTCATTTCTTCTTCTTGCGAACGCATTTGCTCTGATTGTTCCTGAGTTTCAGCTAATAGTTTAGCTGTTTGTATGTTAATTTTAATATTTGAGAGTGTAGAAGCTATACTTTCAGCAACTTTCTCTACGAAAGCAATCTCATGTTCTTCAAATTTTTGGAACGAAGCAATCTCTATTACCCCTTCCACTTTTTCGTTAACTAACAATGGTACAATTAATACACATCTAGGAGTTGCTTTACCTACACCAGAAGTAATGTAAACATAATTAGAAGGAACATCAGTTAAATAAATTCTACTTTTTTCTAAATAACATTGACCTACCAAACCTTCATTTAAAGCAATAGTTCTCTTGATATATTTACGTCTATCATAAGCATAAGAAGCTACCAATTGTAAATTACTTTCTACTCCATCTTCAAGAACAAATAAGCCACCCTGATTTGCTTTTACATATTTCACCAATTCAGAAATTATTGATGATGTTAATTTTTCGAAATCGTTATTTTCTCTTAAAATTTCTGAAAACTTAGCCAAACCATCCGAAATCCAATTTCTTTTAGAATCTTCAATAGCCGCAGTTTTCAAATTACTAATCATTTTATTTACAGAAGCACCTAATGTATCTTTTTCACCTTTTACTTGTGCTTGCAAACTAAAATCTCCCTCCGAAATACCAACACAAACTTCGGTAATATGTTGCTGCGATTTAACAAGTTTTGTAAATGCCTCATTTAAAACTGCTAATTCTGTACTTGTTACCTCAACTTCATTGTAAGTTAAATCCCCAACTGCAATATTTTCAGCAGCGTTTGCAATTTCAAAAATCGGGTTTGTTAATTTTTTAATAATGTAATCTGCTACAAATATCCATATAATAATGAATATAATACCAATTGCTAAATAAATATACAATTGAGTCCATGTACTTGAAGTAATTTCAGACATAGGAACCCTAATTGCAACTTGCCAATTTGATTTATCTTTACCTAAAAAAATTGGCGCAAAAGCAACAAGTGTATCATTTTTAATAAAGTAACTTGACTTTTCTTTATTATTTGCAAGATCTTTAAATTCCGTAAAAACTTTAGTTGCATCTTTTAAAAAGAATTTATCTGTTTCTGAATGAGCTACAACTTTATCTTCTTGGTTTGTGATAGTTACAATTGAACGACCATCAAAAATATTTTTCTTGATACCTTTAGCTAAATTTTGAAGCGTATCCAATGTAATATCAGCCCCAACAACACCGTAAAACTTACCATTATATAATATTGGCATACACGCACTTACCATGTGAGTACCTGCATAATCTAAGGCATAAATATATTCTTTTGAAGTACTTTTAGGAACATAATACCATCTTGCATTATTTTCATCTTCAAAATCGGTTAATGATGACAATGCAACTGTACCATCAGGATTTGGAGTCCAATAAGGAATAAATCTACCTGTTAATGAATCATTTCCTATTGAATTTATATAAGATACATCATTATTATCGAAAGCATCTGGCTCCCATATTGTCCATGTTCCTGCTAAATTTTTTTTACTCAACAAAACCTCTTTAAGCATTGCAATAGCCTGATCTCTAGAAAGTTTTACCTGAGCTGAAGGATTTTTAATCGAAGCAAAAGAATTTGATATTACTTCGGCAGTTTGAACAGCTTCATCCAAATCAGATTTAATTTGCCCTGAATACTTTTCTGTCAAGTTTTGAGCAGTTGCAATTGAATTATCAATTTGTACTTGACGCAATTTAAAAATTGAATACGAAATCAATATCACAATTAGTAATACACTTACCAAACCTAAAAGAAGGGAAATATTGAATTTTATAGAGCGTTTTGACAGAAATACTGTAAAGTTCATAAATTAATAATTGTAATTTCTTTTAAAAAGAATTTAATATTGTCAAAATAGACTTCCCCTTGTTACGATTTAAAATCAATTTAGTTTCAATAAAACAACTAACTATAATAAACTTCAACCAAAAAATGTATTTTTGCATAATTATACTTAATCAAACTTATGAAAAAAATATCATGTATACTTTTATTTCTAATCATTAATATTTTTTCATTAAAAGCTAATCCTGATACTGTAAAAGTAGGTGCTTACATGATGAGCCTTCATGACATTAGTTTCCATGACAATGAATATACAGCAAGATTTTGGTTATGGTTTGTTCATAAAAATAAAAACTTCGACTTTAGTACGCAAACTGAAGTTCCCAATGCTAAACATATTGAGAAACCTGATATAATGACTTATAATTATCCCAATAATGTTACTTGGCAAATTATGAAAATGAAAACAGTAATGAAACAACATTGGGATGTTGGAGATTACCCATTTGATCATCAAAACATTAAAATAAAATTTGAAAATACAGTTTACGATAAAAATTCATTAATATTTATTGCAGATAAAGCTGGAAGCACGCATGATGAAGAATTAATTGTTGATGGCTGGAAAGTAAACAACTTTAATGTATCAACGGGTACTAGTCATTATCAAACTGCATTTGGAGATCCTAATGCAAGCTCTTCCACTTCTGATTATAGTAATTTCTATATAGGAATGACATTAAAACGTGATGCTTGGGGTCTATTTCTAAAACTTTTTATTGGAATGTATATTGCATTTTTAATTGGTTGTGTAAGTTTTTTAATCAATTTAGATAATGCTGAACCTCGTTTTGGATTACCAGTAGGTGCGCTCTTTGCAGCAGTTGGTAATAAATATATTATTGATTCAATTTTACCTGAAACATCTGAGTTTACTTTAGTAGATAGCTTACATGCAATAACTTTTGTGTTTATTTTATTTATTATCACGTCCTCTGCTTTAACTCTTATTTTACATAATAAAGAACGTACAGATAAAGCTAAAAAAATGAATAAAAAATTTGGTATTGCAGTAGTATCATCATATTTCGTAGTTAATATTACGATGATACTACTTGCCATATTTTAGTTAAATAATTAATAATCAAAAATTAAAACAAAGAATAAAAACGCTATTAGATTAAAAACTTAATTCTTAAGTCTTTAATCTAATAGCGTTTTTCTAACATCTAAATCAAGGTCTTTGTGGGCCAATGTAACTAATACATTGGCTTGCATTTTCACCAAGATAACAACTTTTATTAAATTGAAATTTTACATTTGCACCCTTTTTGGTTACGGTAAAAGTAAAAATTGGTCTTTTAATCCAATCTTGAACACATGCTTCAGAAGTAATTTTATAGTCTATAGTATCATTTTTCACCTTTGAATAAAAAGCAGCTTTTTCATTATCTATTATTGAATATACTCCCTCTTGCAAATTCAACTTAGCAAAGCCATTTTTATCGGTCAAAATTTTACCAACAAATACTGATTTCATTGAATTAAAATTTCCATTTCCTTTAATAATAGATAACTCTCTATTTGGATATTGCTTTGGAGTAGAAAGTTCTTTTAAAATCTGTTCTGTTGGTCGCATTCCCATACAATAACTTTCGGTATAGGTAATAGCAAAATTGACAGCATATTTTTTCTCCACTTTTTTAGGAGTTTGCATTGTAAATAAAAAAATTGAAGCTAAAGCTGTTATTGATTTTTTCATTTTGATGAATTTGTTGGTGGTACAAATTTAATAGAAATTGAATTAACACAATGTCTTGTATTTTTAGCAGTAAAACCCTCCCCTTCAAAAACATGACCTAAATGTCCTCCACAACGAGCACATAAAATCTCCGTTCTTCTTCCATCAGCATCTGTTTCTCTTCGAACAGCACCAGGAATTTCATCATCAAAACTTGGCCAACCACAATGTGAATCAAACTTACTATCTGAAGTATATAAAGGTGCATCACACTGACGACAAATATAAGTACCTTTATCTTTTTTATCATAATATTCTCCCGTAAAAGGACGTTCAGTTCCTTTATCAATAATTACATAGGCTTCAGCTGCTGTAAGTTTGTTTAGTTTTATTGAATCCATTTTGTTAGATTTTTGAGTTGTTTCATTATTCGATTTATTGTTTTGTGCACATGCTGAGAACACTACAAATGTACATAAGCAAATACCAATTAATAACTTATTCATAACTATAATGTTTAGGATACACAAATTAACGATATTATAGATTATAAAAGTATAAATTTAAATAGAATACTCACTTGTTTATCAAAAGGTAGAAGTCTATATTTGCAAACCTAAAAAATGCGTTCGTGGCGAAACGGTAGACGTGCTACTTTGAGGTGGTAGTGTCCGAAAGGATGTGGGAGTTCGAATCTCCCCGAGCGCACATTATATTTACAAACCGCAAGTTAATCGCTTGCGTTTTTTATTTACTCCCAATTCATTGGTTGTACCAACAATACATCTTCCTGTTTAATAATTACTTGTCCATCAGCAGCACCTTTAGGTTTATGTATAAATTTACGAGGGGTTACTGAAACGGGGCAAACACCATTGGTTTTTCCATCAGAATGCCAAGCAGCTAACATTGCAGCTCGTTCAATTACTGGTTTAGGAAACTTTTTACCTGACTGTTGCTTTATAATTACATGACTTCCTTTTACATCTTTTGCATGAAGCCATAAATCTTCTTTGTGCGTATATTCCTTTAAAAGCAAATCACTGTTTTTTGCATTTCGCCCCATTAATATTGTAAAACCCTGAAATTCAAATTTCCTAAACAATGAATCAACGGTTGGTGCTGCATCTTTTTTTAAGCTTTTTTCGGTAACAAATCCTCTTAATTCTTTTAAATTTTCAATTGGATAAATTTTTTCTAACAATGATTTCAATTGAGAAACTTGTCGTTCTTTGTCTTCCATATTTTCAATCATTTTATTGATTTCAATGGACTTGTTTTTTGCTTTTCTGTAATGCAAAGCTGCATTTTGCTGTGCATTCAAGGTTGGTTTCAAACTAATTTTGATATCAACATTTGAATAAAAATTATACAACACAACCTCTGTCATACCTTGCTTTATCAAATGCATGTTTGCCATAATAATATTTGCAATTTCATCAGGCTGTACTTTCTCTTGAAACTCATTAAGTTTATCAAAAACAGTTTTTACATACGTTTCAGCTTTTTTAAGCTTATATTCAAGTTCGGATATAAGTTGTTTCTTTTCTTTTTTGAGTTGATCTTGATATGTAATTGTCTGATAATAAAAGTTACTTGCCTCAATGATATTAGTAAAAGTTTGTTTTATTTCACCAATTTCAAGAAAAGTTAATACTAATTCATTATTAATTTGAGTAATAAATATTTTTTCAGGATTTGATAAAATGATTAAAGTTCTTTGCAATATATCCCATTGCTCATCAATTTCGAGCAATTGATAATTTTTAAAGTTAAAATAACTTAAAATATGTTTATCAAAAGTTGGATAAAGATTTTTCAAATCACCTTCTACACTTTTAAACTTCTCAAAATCTGGTGTTTGAAAATCATTTATTGGATTATATTCCAAATCAAATTTCATATTTTGATGAAACATTTCAACACAATTGAATTGTTGAAATAATAACACATTACTTCTTCCTCCATGCATTTTAAAAATAAGTGATTGTCTAGTGTCAAAAATCAATTCAAAACTACGTTCAAAAGAATGCATTTTACCAGAAACAACCTTTGCTCCTATCAATGATTTGAACAAATCAATTGTATTTCGTTTTGCACGAGCAAATGTAGGTACAAGAGAAAATCCGGCAAATGAACTTGTAAGTGAAGTTTTTAAATATATTTCTTTATGTTGATTTGCAAATCCCAAAATAAGTTCACCTTTTACCTGAGAAAAACTCATTAACAACTCAGTATTAATAAGTTCAGGTAACAATTTTTCAAAATATTTATTTAAAAAGAAGTATGTATTATGCATAGTGAAGTTGAAATAGGTATTTGGTATTAAGTATTAGGTACAAAGTATTGGGTATAAAGTATTAAGCATTAGCTATTAAAATCTCAAACATAAGCCTAAAGTCTTTTATCTTAAGTCTTTCATCTTAGGTCTTAAACCTAAAGTCTTTAATACAAAAAAAGCTACCCATTAAGAGTAGCTTTTTTTTATTATATTCAATCTAAAATATTAGATATTTCTATTTACAGCATCTAAATCTTCAAAAGCTTCTTTTAAACGAGCTTTGAAAGACTCTTCACCTTTACGTAACCAAACTCTTGGGTCATAGAATTTTTTATTTGGTTTGTCGTCACCTTCTGGGTTACCGATTTGACCTTGTAAATAACCTTCGTTTTTAACATAATAAGCACGGATACCATCCCAGAATGCAAACTGTAAGTCAGTATCAATGTTCATTTTAACAGCACCATAAGAAAGAGCTTCTCTTATTTCTTCTCTGCTTGAACCTGAACCACCGTGGAATACAAAATTTACTGGTTTGGGACCTGTTTTGAATTCTTTTTGGATATACTCTTGAGAGTTATTCAAAATAATTGGACTTAACTTAACGTTTCCTGGTTTGTAAACACCATGAACATTACCAAATGCAGCTGCAATTGTAAAGTTAGGGCTAACCTCAGAAAGTTCTTTGTAAGCGTAAGCTACTTCTTCTGGTTGAGTATAAAGTTTTGAGCTATCAACATCAGAGTTGTCAACGCCATCTTCTTCACCACCAGTAACACCTAATTCAATTTCAAGAGTCATTCCTATTTTAGCCATACGAGCTAAATAAGATTTACAAATTTCAATATTTTCGTGAAGAGGCTCTTCAGATAAGTCAATCATGTGTGAGCTAAACAATGGTTTACCATGTTGAGCAAAGAATTTTTCACCAGCATCTAACAAACCATCAATCCATGGAAGTAAGTTTTTAGCAGCGTGGTCAGTGTGTAATACAACAGCTACGCCATAAGCTTCAGCTACTGCATGTACGTGGTGTGCACCTGAAATTGCACCAATGATTGCTGATTTTTGGTCAGCATTTGATAATGATTTACCAGCAAAAAAGCTAGCACCACCATTAGAAAACTGAATTATAACAGGAGAATTTACTTCTTTTGCAGCTTCTAATACAGCATTTACTGTGTTAGTTCCTGTTACGTTTACTGCTGGTAATGCAAAATTGTTTGCTTTACAGTAGTTTAATAATTCAGTTAATTTTTCGCCAGTAACTACGCCTGGAGCAAATTGAGTCATCACTTTTTCCATTCAAATATGGGTTGCAACAGTTAAATATTCTGTTTTTAAGTACCAAAGTTAACGCTAAAATTGATAAAACCAAAGCATAAATTTCAAGAGTTTGTGTTCAATTAATATTTTTTTGTATTATTCTTTGCTGTAGCTACATTTTTTTCTACTTTTATCATTGAAGAACTAATATTTTAAATCCCATTACATGCATTATTTCGAAATCATCATTAAAGCAAATTCTGAATTAGCTGAAATTTTAACTGCTGAATTAGCCGAAATTGGCTATAATTATTTTAGTGATGAGGATAATCAACTAAAAGCATATACAGAAACTGCTGAAATTGATTTTCAAGAATTAAATGAAGTAGTTGAAAAATATCAATTTATGGGTGCAGAATTGGTTTCTACCCAAAAAATTGAAAAAGTTAACTGGAACTTAGAATGGGAAAAAAGTTTTGACCCAGTAATTGTTGACAATAAATGTATCATTAGAGCAACATTTCACCAAGCTCAACCTCAATACGAATATGAAATTGTAATAGACCCCAAAATGTCATTTGGTACAGGTCACCATGCAACAACTGCATTAATGATTGAACACCAAATGCAAATTAACCATCAAGCTAAAAAAGTGATGGATGTTGGTTCGGGCACTGCTGTACTTGCAATTATGGCTGAGAAATTAGGCGCTACTGAAATTTTGGCTTTTGATATTGAAGATTGGGCTGTAGAAAATGCAATTGAAAATGCAGAAAAAAATAATTGCAAACATATTTCTGTTAAACAAGGAACAATTAAAGAAGTAAATCCACAAGGAAACTATGATATAGTGTTGGCTAATATCAATAGAAATGTACTTCTAAATGAAATACCAACTTACCAAAAACAATTAAACCCTGAGGGCTATCTTGTCGTAAGTGGGTTTTACTTAACTGATGCCGATGATATTAAAGCTATGGCAAATAGTGTAAATCTAGAAGTAATCAGCTTAAAATCAAACAATAACTGGACATCTATCATCTTTAAAAATACAAAATAACCTTTCGCTTATGAAAACAATTTACGCTGTAGCAATAAGTATTATTTTACTTTTTTCTCTACAATTTACAGTAACTGCTCAATCTGTAAAATTTACTGACAATCCTGACCAGTTTATTTCTGATGCAAAAACATTAGCAACAAATAGTAAAAATGAGGCTTCTATCAAAATTATAGGAGAACTCGAAAGTGCATGGGGTGCTTTAAATGATGGACACAAAAAGAAAGTTGTTGGCATTGCTCAACTTATTCAAAAGAAAAAACTTTCAACAAAAGACCACCTTATTCCATTCCTAGGAACAGTTGCTTATAGTATTAAAAATAAAAATATCCCTGCTAGCAAATTAGATACTCTCCTATTTGTAACTCATTACATGGTTGAAAACGCAAAAGCACCAAAGCTTAAATCTTTTGTTGAAACAACCAAACTTTTCATGGAGCAAAATCTTTTGTACAAATCAACATTCAATAAATTACGTGTAACTGGTGGTAATTATGCATTTGGCTTTGCTAAAGGTGAAGAAGAAGATGAAGAAACTCCTGTTGAAGATGCACCTGTAACTGAAGATATTCCACAAGATTCAACTAACTCAGGAAGTGATTCAACAGCTGTTAAACCTGAAAAGAAAAAAGAAAAAAATGATTGGTTTAGTGATTGGGATGCACCTGTTGAACAAGTTTATCAAGATTGGGGAGTACAATCAGATACAGGAAATGTACTTGAACAAACTTTCGCTCCTGCCGAACAACCACGAATTGTTGGTGCATACTTATATTTATCAGGTTGCAACTTAGAAATGGTTTCAAAATTCGACTCAACAGTTATTGAAGGTACAAAAGGAACTTTAATGCTAGGTAATAGAATTTTTGTTGGAGATGGTGGTAAGTTTTCGTGGGCTGTAGCTAATATGCCCGAAACCTTTGTTGATTTAAAAAAATACAATTTTAATATAATTTCTCCTAAATTTTCAGCTGAAGATGTAACAATCCACTCTCCAAATTATGTTGATACCCCAATTCAAGGTGTATTTGAATTTAAAAGTACACAACATAAACGTGCTCAAGACATTAAGTATCCAAGGTTTATGTCTTATCATGGAAACATCGCAATCAAAAACCTAGGAGAAAACATCAAATATTTAGGAGGTTTTTCTCTTGATGGCAATAAAGTATTTAGTTCAAACCTTGACGAAACACCAGCTCTAATAGAAGTTTTTGATGATGGAAAGTTAAAATTCAAATCACTTGCAAAACTTTTCAAACTAGGCGATTCTCTAATTATTTCAGACTTAGTTTCTATTGTAATCTACCAAAAAGATGACTCAATTACACACCAAGGGGTATCTTTTAATTACAACAAAAACACCCATTTACTCAAACTTGTAAAAGATAAATATGGCTATCGTCATACTCCATATATCGACTCTTATCACGGATTAGAGATAACTTGTGATATGTTAAGTTGGAATCTTCAATCAAAAGAGATGCAATTTGACATGATTACAGCAAGAGATGTAAATGCAGCTCTTTTTGAATCAGGTGAATATTTCCAACATGATATTTTTGACAGACTAAAAGGTTTGTACCCTTTCCATCCATTAATTATGGCTGTGAGTTATGCCAAAGAAAAAGATACAGACATTTATAGCGCTGATGACTTAATTCGAGATTATAAAGTTAGAGAAGGAGCAGTTATTTCTGCAATGAAAGAACTTGTAAAAAAAGGATTTATAACCTTTAATTCAACATCAAGAGAAGTTCATATTCAACCTAAAGCTTGGCACTACTTTAAATCAGCAAAAGGTAAAAAAGATTATGATGAGCTTCAAGTTGTTTCTGTTGGTCCGGTTGGTACAAATGCAACACTTGATTTAGAAAATAATGTATTGACTGTAAGAGGGGTAAAAAAACTACACTTATCTAAAGCATTAAATGTTTATGTTTTACCTACAGACCAAAGTATAAAAATTATGCAAAACAGAGATATGTCTTTTACAGGTCAAGTTTTTGCTGGTCACTTCCTTTTCCAAGGTCGAGAGTTTAGATTTGATTATGATTCATTCTTTGTTGATATGCAAATGCTTGATTCTCTGAAACTTTTAGTTGACACAAAAGATTTAGATGCTAGTGGACACATTAAAGTTCAACAACTTAAATCTCAAATCGAAGCAACTTCTGGTACATTATTCATTAACAAAAAGGATAACAAATCTAATAAAAAAGATATGCCAGAATACCCTTTATTTAAATCAAATCAAGGATCTTCTGTTTTCTATAACTCACCTCAAACATTAGGTGGAGTTTACCAAAAAAGAATTTTCTTTGAAGTACCCCCTTTCGTTGTTGATAGTTTAAATTCAAATGTAACAAACGGTATTGCCTTCCATGGAACATTCCATTCCGACAATATTTTTCCTGATTTTGAAGACATTCTTACCGTAATGCCTGACTTATCACTAGGTTTCAAAAGAAAAACACCTAAAAAAGGAGGTTTTCCTCTTTTCAAAAACAAAGGAAATTATCAAGGTGAAATCAAAATTGACTATAGTGGTTTAAGAGGTAAAGGAACAATCCAATATCTTTCTACTACATTAAAAGCCGAAGACTTCGTATTTTTCCCAGATTCTGTACTTTCAGTTGGTACAAGTGCTGCAACGAAAGATGGAAAATTTAACGGTGTATATTACCCAGATTTAGAAATTGGACAACATGATTTACATTGGAATGTATACAAAGACACAATGATAATTGCCAATTTTAATAAAGAATTAATTAATCTTTACAAAAAAACAGTTCAACTTGATGGTAGAGTTTTTATATTAAAAGATGGTACTTATGCGGATGGTACAGTTAAAACTCGTGGTTCTGAAACGACATCAAATATGGTTCGCTTTCAAGATGGAGAATTTAATGCAACTGAAGCATATTTTACTGTGGAATCTAATGACCCAACTAAACCTGCACTTCGTTCTACAAACGTAAATTTACACTTCGATTTCAAGGCAAAACATGCATATTTCAGTCCTGCAATTGTAGGTTTCCCAGCAAATGAATTCCCATTCTTAAAATATAAAACCTCAATGAATGATGGAGATTGGGATTTAGAGAAACAAATTATTACACTTAAAATGCCTAAAGATGGAGATATTAAAAAATCTTACTTTAGAAGTTATGCAACTGATCAAGATTCTCTATATTTCAATGCAGAATATGCTGTTTATGATATTAAAGCATTAACGCTTAACATCAAAGGTGTACCAGAAATTAGAGTTACTGATTCTAAAATATTCCCAGATAAAAATGAAGTTTCAATAAAAGCAAGTACAAAACTAAACCCATTAGTTAATGCTAAAATCCTGACTGATACTACTTCTAAATTTCACAATCTACATTCAGGAAATATTAGAATTTCATCAAGGAGCGAATACTTAGGAGATGCAATTTATGATTATGTTAATGCTGGTAATGATACTATGCGTATTAAAATGCAAAAATTCAAATTTGAAGAATTTGAGGGTAAACATAAAGCTGTTGACAAACATACTATTGCACAAGCAACATTAAGACCACAAGATACCTTTATGTTAGCTCCTCGAATTTATTATAAAGGAGATATTAATTTGAGAGCAGATAAGAAAAACTTATCACTAGATGGTTATATAAAATTAAAACTACATGCTTTTACTAAAACTGGAGAATGGTTAAAATATAATTTTGATTTAATAAAAGATACCATTCAGGTTGACATTAGTAATTTAGTAATTGATGAAAATACAACTTTAATGTCAGGCCTTTGTTTAAGTGATGGTCATTATAAAATGTATCCAACATTTTTATCAAAGAAAAAACATTCAACTGATTTTGCTCTTTTCCAATCAACTGGCTCAAAACTTCACATTGAAAAAGGTGGAGATAAATTCTTAATCGGTCCTGAAGATAAATTAAATGGGAAAACACTTATTGGTAACACATATAGTTATGACGATAGTTTGAACACAGTTGAATTTTCGGGGAATATAAATATGTATGACTATAATTTCTATGGAAACGATTTCACAGTAGATGTAGCAAGTACAGGATTTGGTAATCTGGATAGTAGTAAATTCGAATTCAATAGTACGATGAAAATCAAACTAAATGCTCCAATCAAGGCATTTAACTTAATGGCAGAACAAGTTGCAGAATTAAGTGCAACTGCTCAAATACCAACTGCAATTCCAGATTCTAGTGGCTTATTCATTACTCATATTGCAAATTTAACATCTGAAAAAGAAGCTTTAAAGTACCAAAAACAACTTGAATCAGACTATAAACCCTTGCATAAAGTAGTTAAAAGTGTTGCAGAAAACTTTGTAATTACTGATGTAAAACTTCAATGGAATGAAACTCTTCAAGCTTGGCATAGTGTAGGAGATATTGGCATTGCTAATATTTACAAAAAAGATGTTAACTATAGAGTAAAAGGCTATATCGAAATCAAAAAATTTGCTAAAGGAGATAAGTTTCACTTATTCATTGAGCCAACTGAAGGTAATTGGTATTACCTCCTTTTCGAATTCAATAGGTTATCAATGTCTTCTTCAAATGAAGATTTTAATAATATCATTAGAAGTGCATCAAAAGGTAAAACTGACAATGGAAAATATTGCTTTGTTCTTGCTGACCCTCAAGAAAAACTGGTATTTATCAAGAACTTTACAAGACATTATATTGACAAATTACCTCCTCATGGGGCAGCTCCAAAAGCAAATGAACCAACTCAGGAGAAAAAACCTGCAAACAACTTAAATAGTCACTAAAATTTATCCCCCAAAAATATTTCATATATTTGGGGGTTTATTTATATATTAAATGATTTCATTAGTAACAAGTATTATAATAGCTTACTTAATAGGCTCAATTCCTACTGCTGTTTGGTATGGTAAAAAATTTCATAACATAGATGTTCGAGAATTTGGTAGTGGTAACGCTGGTGCAACAAATACATTTCGAGTATTAGGTAAAAAAGCAGGAGGTATTGTATTTGGAATTGATGTAATGAAAGGATTTATTGCAGCAAATGTTGCAAATATTCTTATTGAAAGCACACCTTTAAGTGAAAATATAATATTATTTAAAATCATACTAGGAGTATCATGTGTTATAGGTCACGTATTTCCAATTTTTGCGTCATTTAAAGGCGGAAAAGGAGTTGCAACACTTTTAGGTATCACAACTGCATTACACCCCTTAGCAGCGGTGTTCTGTCTATTCTGTTTTATTATAATATTGCTTACTACAAAATATGTATCACTAGGCTCTATACTATCAGCACTAATATTTTGTATAATTCTTCAAACTAAAACTTTTGAAACAAACAACAATTTAACTTTAACAATATACGGACTTGCAGTGTTTATTTTGCTAGTATTAACTCATACAAAAAATATAAAACGATTACTTGCTGGAAATGAAAATAAAATCTACTTATTCAAAAAAAATTAATATTCAATAGCACCAATATCCGGATTACTATCTCTTAAATTTCCATATAAATCTAGATAATCATTATTAAATAAATTTGGAGAACCATTGTTTCTTGCTTTAGATGGTATTTTCTTGTTTGAACTCAATGAAAAAATAGAATCAGGTCTAAAATCATATTTTGAAATATCTTTAAATATAAATTCACTACTATTTTTTAAATAGTAATTATTAGTATTTTTTATATCAATCTCTTTAGCTTTAAAAATATTAAAATTAACATCAATTATTGTAGGAGATTTAGCCAAATTTGAAAATTCATATTGTAAATCTCCCCAAACAATATTATTTATAAAATTAACAATTGCTAATTTTTCAGAAATATTTACGCTAGGTAATGATCTTGAATAACCTGATTGTACATTCGCAAAGGTATTATTATAAACATTTAAATTACTAACATTATCAGCATGTAATAATTCATATAAACTTTTATAAAAAAGAGAATTATCAATTTCAAGTGAATTACAATTGATTAAATTAATAGCATAACTTGAAAAATTAAAAAATTTAGAATGTGAGATTTTTAAATTGTGATTATCATTATTAACTTCTATACCCAAACCAGAATTTTTAATAATTACCCAATTAAATTTACTAACACCTTTACCATTTATAAATATTCCACCCCATAAACCAGGTTGATTTTCATACTTACCATCTTCTCTAAAAGATTGTAGCAATATAGGTTGCTCTTTTGAGCCATTAAAAACAATTTGCCCTTTAGAAATAATTTTAGCATTATTATAAAAATACAATCTTGTATTAGAATTTGCAGTTAAAGTAAATAGAGAATCAACTAATATACTACCATAAATAACATTCGGTTTATCACTTTTAAAAGTAAAATCAGAACTTATAGTATCATTGTTAAAATAATATGCATCTTGCCCCCAAGCTAATAATTTAACGCTTGAAACTAAATTTTGTATTGAAAAAACCAACGAATCTTCTAGTATTAAAACATTAGAAGAATTATTTTCCAATGGAACTATATTAACTAAAATATATAAACTATCCTTCCCTAATAACTTGACATTTGAAAAATTCACACTTTTTAAACCATTACAAAAAACTGAAAAATTTGAATTATTTCCTTTACCTAAACTAATAGAATTAATAATTAAAGCATTAGAAGAAGTATTAATTACCTTTAGACGTTTAGTTATACTTACTTTCCCTGTTGTAATTAAAGTATCAAAAAGAATAGTGTCAGAATCAAATTTGATAGGATTATTTGAAAAAGAAGTACTAACAATTTCTTCTTGATTCCTACAAGAAAAAACTGTTAACAAAACAACCGATAGTATTAGTAAATAACGAATAAACATATTTTGTAAAATAAAAGGGGCCTAAGCCCCATAAATTATTTTTTATCAAATAATGCAATAAAATCGTCAAACAAATACCACGAATCATGTGGACCTGGAGAAGATTCTGGGTGATATTGCACAGAGAAAGCTTTCTTACCTCTAACGCTGATACCCTCTACTGTATTGTCATTTAAATTGATATGTGTTATATCAACTTTATCACTTTTTTCAGCATCTTCATATCTAACAGCAAAACCATGATTTTGGGATGTAATTTCACCTTTACCTGTTAATAAATTTTTAACAGGATGATTTAACCCCCTATGACCATGATGCATTTTGTAAGTTGATAAACCATTTGCTAAAGCTAGCATTTGATGTCCTAAACATATACCAAATAAAGGCCTATCTTCAGCTAAAATTTCTTTAACAGTATTAACTGCATACATCACTGCTTCTGGATCACCAGGGCCATTAGAAATGAAATAACCATCAGGATTCCAAGCTTTCATTTCAGCAAAAGAAGTATTAGAAGGGAAAATTTTACATAAACAATCTCTTTGAACAAAGTTTGTCAATATACTAGTTTTAACACCTAAATCTAAAACAGCAACTTTGTATTTAGAATTTTCATTTCCTAAGAAATAAGCTTCTTTTGTAGATACTTTAGAAGCTAACTCAAGACCCTTCATTGAAGGAACCTCAGCAAGCTTAGATTTTAAAATATCAACATCCAATATTTCAGAAGAAATAATACCATTCATTGCTCCTTTGCTTCTTAAATGCATAACGAGTGAACGTGTATCAATTCCTTCAATAGCTACAATATTATTTTTTTGGAAATAATTTGCTAATGAATCATCTGCTAACTGACGAGAATAAACATCAGAAAACTTTTTACAAACTAAACCAGCAAACTTAGGAGAGGCTGATTCTTGTTCAATATCAGTAACACCATAATTACCAATATGAGAGTTAGTGTTAACTATAATCTGACCAAAATAAGAAGGATCAGTGTAAATCTCCTGATAACCAGTCATTCCAGTGTTAAAACAAAGTTCACCAGTAGTAGTACCAACTACACCAACTGATAAACCTTTGAAGACTGTACCATCAGATAGCAACAAGATCGCTTCGTTACGAGGAGTATATTTCATATATTAAAGTTTCAAATCCTACAAAAATAAAAAAAGGATTTGATTATGACATCAAATCCTTCCAAAATATTATTAATATAAGATTAAATTATTCTGCTGACTCTGTAGTTTCATCAGAAGAAGCCTCTGCACTAGCAGCATTATCAACTGCAGGTTTAGATGATTTACGACTTCTACGAGTTTTAGCTACTGGAGCTTCTACTGTTTTCTCAGCTAATAATAATTCATTATAATCTACTAATTCAATGATAGCCATTTCTGCATTATCACCTTGTCTGAAACCAGTTTTGATAATACGAGTGTAACCACCTGGACGATTAGCAATTTTCTCAGAAATCTCACCAAACAAAGTTTTTAAAGATTCTTTATTTTGTAAGTAAGAGAAAACTACCCTTCTAGAGTGTGTTGTATCATTTTTTGCCTTTGTTAAAAGAGGCTCAACAAACTTACGTAACTCTTTTGCTTTTGCTAAAGTTGTTGTAATACGTTTGCTTAATATTAAAGAACTAGCCATGTTGGAAAGCATAGCTTCTCTGTGTTCCTTAGTTCTACCAAGATGGTTAACAGAATTTCCGTGTCTCATTGTTATTAATCTTCATCAAGTCTATACTTTGATAAATCCATCCCAAATACCAAATTCTTCTCTGCAATTAATTGCTCAAGCTCAGTAAGAGATTTTTTACCAAAATTTCTGAATTTCATCATATCTGATATATCTAAGCGAGCTAAATCACCTAGTGTTCTAATATCAGCAGCTTTTAAACAGTTGTAAGCACGTACAGAAAGATCTAAATCAGCAAGATTAGTTTTCAACAGCTTACGCATGTGTAAAAACTCTTCATCAACTGTGTTTTCCTCTTCCAATTTAGCGGCTTCAAAAGTCATCGTTTGGTCTGAGAATAGCATTAAATGCTTAATAAGAATATTAGCTGCACCTTTAAGTGCATCTTCTGGATGGATAGAACCATCAGATTCAATATCAAGTATTAGCTTTTCAAAATCAGTTTTTTGTTCAACCCTTGTGTTTTCAATACTAAATTTCACATTTTTAATAGGTGTGAAAATAGCATCAATAGGAATTAAACCAAAAACTTGATCTCCCTGCTTATTATCTTCAGCTGAAACATAACCTCTTCCTTTTTCGATAGTTAATTCTATCTCAAAGTTAATTGAAGGGTCTATATTACAGATAACAAGTTCAGGATTTAAAACATTGAAAGTTGATGTGAAATCAGAGATATCACCCGCCTTAAATACGTTTTTACCTTTAAGGGATACAACAATCTTGCTGTCGATATTTTCAGAAATTTTCTTAAATCTTACCATTTTAAGATTTAAGATAATTTCACAAACATCTTCAACAACGCCTTCAATAGTTGAAAACTCATGGAGAACACCAGGAATTTTAATGCTAGTAATTGCATAACCTTCAAGAGATGATATTAATATCCTTCTTAAAGCGTTACCAATTGTAACACCATAGCCTTTTTCCAAAGGCTTAAATTCAAAAAGCCCTCTAAAGTCGTCCGATTTGTCCATTACTACCTTTTCAGGCATTTGAAACGCAAGTATTGACATATAGCTCTTGTTATCAGAATTTATTATTATTTAGAGTACAACTCAACAATAAGTTGCTCTTTGATTGTTTCTGGAATTAATTCACGCTCTGGAAGAGATGTGTAAATACCAGCTAACTTTGCATTATCCCACTCTAACCAAGGATAACGTTTATTTGATCTTGCTGCTGCAGACTCTGCAATTACAAGTAAAGATTTAGATTTCTCACGAACAGAAACAATATCTCCTACTTTTAATGAATAAGATGGTATAGAAACAACCTCACCATTAACATTGATATGACTGTGTGATACTAACTGACGTGCAGCTCTACGAGTTGGAGCAAGTCCTAATCTATAAACTACATTATCAAGTCTTGACTCTAATAATTGTAATAAGTTAGTACCAGTAATACCTTGTAACCTTGCTGCCTCTTCAAATAGATTAGAGAATTGACGCTCTAATATACCATAGATATATTTAGCTTTTTGTTTCTCTTTCAACTGAACTGCATATTCAGACTGCTTACGCTTACGTCCTTTACCATGCATACCAGGAGCATAGTTTTTCTTTTGTAAGGCCTTACTAGGGCCTAAAATTGCCTCACCAAATTTTCTAGAAATTTTTGATTTCGGACCTGTATATCTAGCCATTTCTTAAATTACTTAAATTATACTCTTCTTCTCTTTGGAGGTCTACATCCATTATGAGGAAGCGGAGTAATGTCCTTGATGATAGTCACTTCAATTCCTGAATTTTGAATAGTACGGATAGCCGACTCTCTTCCTGAACCTGGACCTTTAACAAACACCTCAGCTTTTCTCATACCTAAATCATATGCAACTTGAGCACAGTTTGATGCTGCAGTTTGTGCTGCATATGGCGTATTTTTCTTAGAACCTCTGAATCCCATTTTTCCAGCAGAAGCCCAAGAAATTACTTGACCTGATGAATTGGTGATAGAAATTATAATATTATTAAAAGTAGAGCTTACATGAACTTGACCAACAGGTTCTACTACTACTACTCTTTTCTTTGCTTTGTCTTTTCTCTTTTGAGCCATGATAAATTTGTACTAATTATTATTTAGTGGCTTTTTTCTTGTTAGCAACAGTTTTACGTTTACCTTTTCTGGTACGAGCATTATTCTTAGTAGACTGACCACGAACAGGTAAGCCTTTTCTATGTCTCAAACCACGGTAACAACCGATATCCATCAAGCGTTTAATACTTAATTGTAACTCAGATTTCAATAAACCTTCAGTTTTATATTCTGAACCAATTATAGCTCTTATAGCATTAGCCTCAGCTTCTGACCATTCTTTAACTTTTTTAGCGCTATCTACACCCGCTTTAGCCAATATCTGCACAGCAGATGGACGACCAATACCGAATATATAAGTTAAACCTATTTCCCCTCTTTTGTTATCGGGAATGTCAACTCCGGAAATCCTCATAGTTAATTAACCTTGTCTTTGTTTAAATCTTGGATTCTTTTTATTGATTACGTAAAGTTTGCCATGACGGCGTATTACTTTACAGTCCTCACTTCTCTTCTTAATTGAAGCTCTAACTTTCATAGTTATATAAGTTATTTATATCTGTAAACTATTCTTCCTTTAGATAAATCATAAGGTGACATCTCTATCTTAACCTTATCTCCAGGTAAAATTTTAATATAATGCATACGCATTTTACCTGAAATGTGACATATAACTTGGTGGTTGTTACCAAGTTCTACTCTGAACATTGCATTAGAAAGAGCTTCAAGGATAATTCCATCTTGCTCTATTGATGATTGTTTAGCCATTTAATGCTTCTTCAATATATTTAAATGTTGTTAATACGTCTGGTTTACCATCAACAATTGCAACGGTATGTTCAAAATGTGCTGAAAGTGAATTATCTCTAGTCAAAATTGACCATCCATCCTTCCCTTTTACCACGTAACGTTTACCAACATTTACCATAGGTTCAATAGCAATCACTAAACCATCTTTTAATACTGGTCCAACGCCTCTTTTACCATAGTTAGGAACTTGTGGTTCTTCATGAAGATTTTTACCAACTCCATGACCTACTAAATCTCTAACTACTGAGAATCCATTAGACTCAACATAATTTTGTACAGCATAGGCAACATCACCAACTCTAGAACCTTTTTTAATTGCAGCAATTCCCAAATATAACGATTCTTTTGTAACATCTAGCAACTTCTTAGCCATTGGAGAAATATTTCCAACAGCATAAGTATAAGCCGAGTCACTATGAAAACCTTCATAGAATACGCCACAATCTATAGAAACTATATCACCTTCTTTTAAAATATATTCATTTGGTAAACCATGAACAACTGCATTGTTAACTGAAATACAAAGTGTTCCCGGAAAACCATCATACCCTTTAAATGAAGGAATTGCTTTCGAATCTTTAATTAATTGAAAAGCTATAGTATCAAGTTTTAAAGTAGAAATGCCTGGTTTAATATTTTTTGCAAGTTCACCATGAACTCTTCCCAAAATATCTGCTGACCTTCTGATTATCTCAATCTCCTCTCGAGTTTTGTAGAAAATCATATTTCAATTATGCAATTTCTAATGCTTCTGTACTTCCATTTACTCTACCAGAAGTCATTAAACCATCATATTTTTTTAGTAAAAGATGACTTTCTACTTGTTGTAAAGTATCAAGAACAACACCTACCATAATGATTAAAGATGTACCTCCGTAAAATAAAGAGAAATTTTTGTCTATACCTACTATAGAAGCAAAAGCTGGTAAAATAGCAACTGCCGCAAGTAGTATAGCTCCTGGTAATGTTATTTTTGAAATAACATCATCAATAAATTCTGCAGTTTCTGGCCCAGGTTTAACACTAGGAATAAAACCATTGTTTCGTTTCATATCATCAGCAATTTGAGTTGGATTGATAGAAATTGCTGTATAAAAGAATGTAAAAACAATAATTAAAGTTGCAGAGGACAAGTTATATTGCCAAGATGTTGCATCACTAAATGAAGATACAATTGATGAAGCAAAATCACTGTTATCTGCAAAGAAACCTGCTAACATAGATGGTAAAAATAATATTGATTGAGCAAAGATAATTGGCATAACTCCAGCAGTATTTAACTTAACAGGAAGATATTGTCTTTGTCCACCAAATACTTTATTACCAACAACTTGTTTAGCATATTGAACAGGTATCTTGCGAGTAGCCTGAGTTAATGCTATTACAAAAATGATTACAAAGAATAGTGCAAATAATTCAGCAATGAAGAAGATAACTCCATTCATCCCTCTTGCAGTACCTTCAGAAATAATAGCTCCTGGAAAACGAGATATTATACCTATCATTATTAACATGGAAATACCATTACCAATACCTTTCTCTGTAATTTTCTCTCCTAACCACATACAGAACATTGTTCCAGCAGTTAAAATAAATACAGAACTTACTGTAACTAGAGTTCTATCCATTAACAATGCTTCAGTTTTAATTGTTGCTGAAACATATCCAATTGATTGTCCAATTGTGATAAGAATTGTAAAAACTCTTGTTAATTGATTCAATTTCTTTCTTCCCGCTTCTCCATCTTTTTGTAACTTTTGGAAATAAGGGAAGGCTACTGTTAGTAACTGAATAATTATAGAAGCTGAGATATATGGCATAATACCCAACGCCAATATAGAAGCATTACTAAATGCTCCTCCAAGGAAAGTATCTATCAAACCAAAGATTCCTTTAGCTGATGACTCTAGTTTTGTAGCATCTACGCCAGGCAAAACTATATAAGATCCTAACCTAAAAATCAATAGATAACCTAAGGTGTTAAATATTCTAACCCTTAGGTCCTCTATCGAAAATATGTTCCTAACTGTATCTAGAAACTTTTTCATAAGACTAAACTAAAACAACTGAACCGCCAAGTTTTTCTACAGTTTCTTTTACCGAAGCAGAAACTGCATTAACTGACAAATTAACTTTTGATTTAAGTTCACCTCTACCTAAAACCTTGATAAGGTCATTTTTAGAAGCGAATCCACTATCAACAAGTACACTAAGATTAATCTCTGTGATACCTTTGTTAGCTACGATAGATTCAATTGTGTCTAAATTGATAGCTTGATATTCAACCCTGTTAGGGTTTTTAAAACCAAATTTAGGTACACGGCGTTGAAGTGGCATTTGACCACCTTCAAAACCTTTTTTAGATTTATAACCTGATCTAGATTTAGCTCCTTTGTGACCACGAGCAGATGTACCACCTAGGCCAGAACCAGCACCTCTACCAACTCTTTTTCTAACTTTAACAGATCCCGTTGAGGGACGAAGAGAAGAAAGATTCATAATTAAAGTTGTTCAACTTTTACTAAATGATTCACTTTATTAATCATGCCTAAAATCTGAGGATTTAAAGGCTTAATTACAGATCTATTGATACGACCTTTACCAAAGCCTAAAGCTTTAATAGTTCTCTTTTGAGAAATTGGTCTATCAATCAAACCTTTTATTTGGGTAATTTTAATCTGAGACATCGAATTAACCTTTAAATACTTTTGATAATGGAACGTTACGATGTTGAGCAACAGTATAAGGATCTCTCATTTTAGCTAAAGCGTCAAAAGTTGCTTTAACCACGTTATGAGGATTTGATGATCCTTTTGATTTTGCAAGTACATCTTTAACACCAGCAGACTCAAGTACAGCACGCATAGCACCACCTGCGATTACTCCAGTACCAGCAGCTGCTGGACGTAGTAATACAAAACCTCCTGAAAATTTACCAATCATATCATGAGGAACTGTACCTTTCAACACAGGAACCTTGATAAGATTTTTCTTAGCATCATCAACAGCTTTAGCAATTGCGTCAGTTACCTCATTAGCTTTACCTAATCCGTAACCTACAACGCCTGCACCGTCTCCAACAACAACAATCGCAGAAAAGCTAAATCTACGACCGCCTTTAACAACTTTTGCAACACGATTTATAGCAACAACTCTATCTTTGAGTTCTAGCTCGGTAGCTCTTACAGCTTTTAAATTCATGATATATTAATTATTAAAATTGAAGACCACCTTCTCTTGCACCTTCAGCTAAAGCTTTCACTCTACCATGGTACAAATATCCACCTCTATCAAAAACAACAGAAGTTAAACCAGCTGCAATTGCTTTCTCAGCAATTAATTTACCAACTTTTACAGATTTTTCTGTTTTAGTTGCTTTATCACCTTTAAGCTCAATTGATGAAGCTGCTAATAAAGTTTTTCCAGTTAAATCGTCAATTAATTGAGCGTAAATACCTGAATTACTTCTAAAAACAGCCAATCTTGGCTTTGTCGATGTGCCTGAAATAGTAGCTCTGATTCGACGACGAATCTTTTGTCTTCTTAGATCTTTAACTGTAGCCATCTAATTATTTTTTAGCTGAAGTTTTACCAGCTTTTCTTCTAATAATCTCACCAACAAAACGAATACCTTTTCCTTTGTATGGTTCTATCTCTCTTAGAGAGCGTATCTTAGCAGAAACTTGACCAATTAATTGTTTATCAATTGATGTCAAAGTTACTATTGGATTTTTACCTTTTTCAGTTACTGCTGTTGCTGCAACTTCAGTAGGTAGAGCAAGGTAAATACTGTGAGAATAACCTAAGTTAAACTCAATTACTGTACCTGTTACTGCTGCTTTAAAACCAACACCAACTAACTCTAATTGTTTAGTGTAGCCATTGCTAACACCTTCAACCATATTGTTGATTAAAGAACGATATAAACCATGTAATGCTTTATGACGTTTTTGTTCAGTTGGTCTTATTACTGATAATTGACCTTCTTCTATGTTAATAGAAAAATCTGGGTCAATTTGTTGACTTAAAGTACCTTTAGGCCCAACTACTGTTACCAGATTAGTTGGGGATACTGATACTTTTACTTTGTCAGACAAATTTATTTGTAGTTTACCTATACGAGACATAACTAATATTTATTAGTAAACATAACAAAGTACTTCGCCACCGATATTAAGCTCACGAGCTTCTTTATCTGTGATTAGTCCTTTTGATGTAGAAACTATCGCTATACCAAGCCCATTAAGTACACGTGGTAACTCTTGGTGCTTAACATACTTACGAAGACCTGGTTTACTAACACGTTCTATGTTAATAATTGCAGGTTGTTTTGAAATATGATTATACTTCAATGCAATCTTAATAACACCTGGCAAGGTTGAATCTTCAAATTTGTAACTTTGAATATAACCTTTATCATAAAGAATTTTAGTTAATTCTCTCTTCAATTTAGAAGAAGGAATTTCAACAATTCTATGATTCGCTTTTGATGCATTACGAATTCTTGTTAAATAATCAGCTACTGGATCAGTCATAGCTATTGGATTTAAGCCTTCAACTATTTATTGAAGGGCTGCAAATATATAATATTTTATTTATTAATACAAATTATTACCAACTAGCCTTAGTAACTCCTGGGATTTTTCCCATTGAAGCCATCTCTCTAAAGGTAACACGATTAATACCGAACTTCCTCATATAACCTTTTGGACGTCCAGTAAGCTTACATCTGTTGTGTAAACGAACAGGTGAAGCATTACGAGGTAATTTATCTAAAGCTAAGTAATCACCAGCTGCTTTTAATGCTGCACGTTTAGCAGCATATTTAGCAACTAATTTTACTCTTTTTACCTCACGAGCTTTTACGGATTCTTTTGCCATGATTTAATAAATTATTTTTGATTAGAAAATGGCATACCAAGAGCCTTTAATAACTCGAGACTTTCCTCGTCAGTTTTGGCTGTAGTTACAAATGTAATATCCATACCAGCGATACGACTAACTTTGTCAATACGAATCTCAGGGAAGATAATTTGCTCTTTAACACCAAGTGTATAATTTCCTCTACCATCAAAACCCTTATCGCTTACTCCTTTGAAATCTCTTACCCTTGGGAGAGAAATCGAAAGTAAACGCTCCATAAATTCAAACATACGCTCACCACGTAATGTAACACGAGCACCAATTGGCATTTGCTCACGTAATTTGAAGTTAGAGATAGCTTTTCTAGATTTAGTAGCAACAGCTTTTTGACCACTGATTGTTGTAAGTTCATCTACACCTACATCAACAAGTTTTTTGTCATTTACTGCAATACCAATACCTCTATTGATACAAATTTTTGTAATCTTAGGCACTTGCATAACTGATTTGTACTGAAACTTCTCACGAAGTAAAGTAACAACTTCATTAGCATATTTGTCTTTAAGTCTTGTAGCTGCCATATAATTAGTCTATGAATTCGCCAGTTTTTTTAGAATAGCGTTGAAGCTTACCTGAAGTATTCAGTTTACGACCAACTCTTGTAGAGTTACCTGACTTATCAACAAGTTGTAAATTACTAACTTGCAAAGGAGCTTCTTTTTTTACAATCGAACCCTGTGGATTTCCAGCAGATGGTTTTAAATGTCTAGTTACGATATTTAAACCTTCAACAACTGCTTTAAGCTCTTTAGGAGAAACAGAAATAACAACTCCTTGTTTCCCTTTATCATCGCCAGCGATAACTTTTACGGTATCGCCTTTTTTAATATTAAGTTTCATAAATTAAAGAAAACTATAATTTAAAGTACCTCAGGTGCTAATGAAACAATTTTCATAAATTGTTTTTCACGCAACTCTCTAGCAACTGGGCCAAAAATACGTGAACCTCTTGGCTCATCATTAGCATTTAACAAAACGGCAGCATTATCGTCAAAACGAATATATGAACCATCTTTTCTACGTACTTCTTTTTTAGTACGAACAATAACAGCTTTAGAAACTGTACCTTTCTTCATGTTTGAAGAAGATAATGCATTTTTAACTGTTACAACAATTTTATCACCAACAGAAGCGTACTTCTTCTTAGTACCACCCAATACACGAATCACTAAAACTTCTTTAGCACCAGTATTGTCAGCTACGTTTAATCTTGATTCTTGAATTATCATAATTACTTAGCTTTTTCAATAATTTCAATCAATCTCCAACGCTTATTTTTACTAAGTGGACGAGTCTCCATTATTTTAACGATGTCACCAATGTTACACTCGTTTTTCTCATCATGCGCCATTAATTTGGTAGTTTTCTTTAAGAACTTGCCATAAATGGGATGTTTCACTTTACGCTCAACAGCAATAGTTATGGATTTCTCCATCTTGTTGCTTAATACACGTCCAGTTCTTTCTTTTCTTAAATTTCTAGATTCCATCTCAGAATTTTATTAAATTATCTTGAAGATAATTCGGTTTTAAATCTAGCAATCAGGCGTTTTGTAGTCCTGATTTTCATAGGATTTTCAATTGGAGAAACTGCATGAGCGAATTTTAGTTTATCAACTAATTGCTCATTTTCTGCAATTTTACTTTTTATCTCTTCTACTGAAAGAGCTCTTAGGTCTGTAGACTTCATAATTATACTAAAGCTATATCTCTACGAACTACAAATTTTGTTTTAAGAGGAAGTTTTTGCGAAGCTAATCTTAAAGATTCCTTTGCAACTTCTAAAGTTACTCCTCCTGATTCAAACAGAATAGTTCCTGGTTTAACAACTGCCACCCAATACTCAGGTGCACCTTTACCTTTACCCATACGAACCTCTGCAGGTTTTTTAGTAATAGGTTTGTCAGGGAAAATACGGATCCACATTTGACCTTCACGTTTCATTCCTCTAGAACAAGCTACACGAGCTGATTCTAATTGGCGAGCTGTGATAAAACCTGGCTCCATTGACTTAATTGCAAATTCTCCGAAAGAGATTTCGTGACCACGAGTAGCTAAACCCTTGATCCTTCCTTTTTGCATTTTTCTAAATTTGGTTCTTCTTGGCTGTAACATGTTTCTTTGTTTTAATTGTTACTGGCGTTTTTTTCTCTTAGGTCCGTCAGGTCTATTGTTATTAAAACCTTTCTTAGAAGAAGAATTTTCAGAAGAAGCTGCTACTCCTACATTTGGAGATAAGTCTCTTTTTCCTAAAACTTCACCTTTGAAAATCCAAACCTTTACACCAATTTTACCATAAACAGTAAGTGCTTCTGAAATTGCATAGTCAATATCAGCTCTTAAAGTATGAAGAGGAATTCTTCCTTCTTTATACTGCTCAGAACGTGCCATCTCTGCACCTCCTAAACGACCTGATACTTTAACTTTGATACCTTGAGATCCTACTCTCATTGTACCTGCAATTGCTTGTTTCATTGCTCTTCTGAAAGAGATACGTGCTTCTAATTGTTGAGCGATTGAATCTCCTACCAATTTAGCATCTAATTCAGGGCGTTTAATTTCGTAGATATTGATATGAACATCTTTGTCAGTTAATTTTTTTAACTCTTCTTTGATGTTATCAACTTCTCCTCCACCTTTACCAATAACTACACCTGGTCGAGCCGTGTTGATAGTTAAAGTTATTCTTTTAAGCGTACGCTCAATTACTATTTTAGAAATACCGCCTTTTGGAATACGAGCGTGTATATATCTTCTGATTTTTTCGTCTTCAACTAGTTTTGATGCGAATGTTTTACCACCATACCAACTAGAGTCCCATCCTCTTACGATGCCAAGTCTAAAACCAATAGGATTTACTTTAGTTCCCATTATATATATAGATTAATCTTGAGTTTGAACTAAATTATACGAGTCAACTACTATAGTGACATGGTTAGAACGTTTGCGAATACGGTGAGCTCTACCTTGAGGGGCAGGTCTTAAACGTTTCAACATACGACCACAATCAACAAAAACTGTTTTTACAAACAAGTCAGCTTCTTCTAATTTCAAATCTGGATTTTTTTGCTCCCAGTTCGCAACTGCTGATAAAAGCAATTTTGAAACTTTTTTAGCACCATCCTTTGGTTCGAATTTAAGAATACTTAGAGCTACATTTACTTTCTTTCCACGAATAAGATCAACAACTAATCTCATTTTACGTGGTGAAGTAGGAACATTACTTAATTTAGCTATTGCTTCCATCTACCAATTATTTTTTCTTAGCGGCGTGACCTCTAAAGTTACGAGTAGGAGCAAATTCACCAAGTTTATGCCCCACCATGTTTTCTGTTACATACACAGGTATAAACTTGTTACCGTTATGCACAGCTAAAGTGTTACCAACGAAATCAGGAGAAATCATTGATCTACGAGACCAAGTTTTAATCACGGTCTTCTTTCCTGAATCATTTAACGCCAATACTTTATTTTCAAGGCGATAATCTATATAAGGACCTTTTTTTAAGGAACGAGCCATAGTTTAATTACTTTTTTCTCTTGCTAATAATGAGATTATCAGAGTACTTTCTAGGGCTTCTAGTTTTAAGACCTTTCGAGTAAACTCCATTACGTGAACGAGGTTGACCTCCTGATGACTTACCTTCACCACCTCCCATAGGGTGATCAACAGGGTTCATAGCAGTACCACGAGTTCTTGGACGAACTCCCAACCATCTTTTTCTACCTGCTTTACCCAATTGAGTATTCATGTGATCAGAGTTTGATACAGAACCTACAGTTGCATAACATTCAGATAAAACTAAACGCATCTCACCAGAAGGTAATTTAACAGAAGTATAAATTCCATCTCTACCTACTAATTGAGCATATGTACCTGCACTACGAGCCATAGAAGCTCCTTTACCTGGCTTTAACTCAATATTGTGGATGATAGTACCCAATGGAATATCAGATAATGGAAGAGCATTTCCAACCTCAGGTGCAACACCTGATCCTGCTAAAATTTTAGTTCCTACTGTTAAACCTTTTGGAGCAAGAATATATCTTTTTTCACCATCAACATAGAATATTAAAGCTATTCTAGCAGTACGGTTTGGATCGTATTCAATTGCATTTACTACACCAGGAATATTTCTTTTATCCCTTTTAAAATCAATTATACGGTAGTTTTGTTTGTGACCACCACCAATATAACGCATAGACCTACGTCCATCATTATTTCTACCACCTGTATTTCTTTTAGATGACAACAAAGACTTTTCAGGAGTTGACTTTGTTATGTCACTGAAAACAGCTGCTGTTCTAAATCTTTGACCAGGCGTTACAGGTCTTATTTTTCTTACTGACATCGACTAAATCAATTTTTATAAACCGTTGTAAAAATCAATTACTTCTCCATCTGCTAGGGTAACAAATGCCTTTTTATAAGACGCTGTTTTTCCTACTACAAATCTACCTCCAGAGTATCTACTCTTAGGCTTGCCTGGGATAATTGCTGTACGTAATGCAACAACATTAACTCCATATGCAGATTCAACGGCTTTCTTAATATCAACTTTATTAGCAGATTTTTGAACTATAAATCCAAAAACGCCTTTTTCATTAAGAGAAGCAACTTTTTCAGTTACTAATGGTTTTACTAAAATACCCATACTAGCTGTAGATTTCCTCTATTTTAGCCAAAGCTGAAACAGATATAATCAGCTCATCAGCGTTTAACAAATCGTATGTATTTAAATCAGAAGCTTTTACAACTTTAGCTTTCTGCAAGTTTCTACTTGATAAGAAAACGTTATCAGTATATTCTGGTAATACTAATAGTGTTTTTTTATTAGATAGAGATAGCGCATTCAATACAGAGATATATTCTTTAGTTTTTGGAGCAGCAAAGTTAAAATCTTCTAATACAAGAATATTTTTATCTAATGCTTTGTAAGCTAAAGCTGATTGACGTGCTAATGATTTAACTTTCTTGTTCAATTTGAAAGAATAATTTCTTGGACGTGGACCGAATATACGACCTCCTCCTACAAAAACACCAGATTTAATAGAACCTGAACGAGCTCCACCTGTACCTTTTTGTTTTTTCAATTTCTTAGTTGAACCAGCTACCTCATTTCTCTCTTTAGATTTATGAGTGCCTTGACGTTGATTTGCATGGTATAATTTAATATCCAAGTAAATCGCATGGTCATTTGGTACGATACCAAAAACAGATTCCGAAAGAACTACTTTCTTTCCAGTTTCTTTACCTTCTTTGTTTAATACTGATAACTCCATTTTACTTTTCTAAAACGATAAATGAATTATTAGCACCAGGTACAGAACCACTTAAAAGGATTAAGTTTTTGTCAGAATAAATTTTCAAAACTTGGATGTTTTGAACTTTTACTCTTTCACCACCCATACGACCTCCCATTTTCATGCCTTTGAATACACGTGCAGGGAACGAACAAGCACCAATAGAACCTGGATGACGACCACGATTGTGTTGACCGTGAGTTTGACCACCCACACCACCAAAACCATGACGCTTTACAACACCTTGAAAGCCTTTTCCTTTTGACTTTCCGATTACATCAACGTAATCTCCTACTGCGAAAACACTCTCCGCAGTCAACGTATCTCCGACTTTTACTTCTTCAGTAAAGCCTTTGAACTCAACTAGTCTAGCCTTGGGCGACACACTAGCTTTCTTAAAATGACCAAGAAGTGGCTTAGAGACATGCTTCTCTTTTACCTCGCCGTACCCTAACTGAACTGCCTGATAACCATCGGTTTCCACTGTTCTAATTTGAGATACTACACAAGGACCAACTTCCAATAAAGTACACGCCTGAGCTTTTCCATCCTCAGGATTGTAAATACTGGTCATCCCAATTTTTTTGCCTATTAAACCAGACATCTGTGTATATATATATTAAATTATTCTAATACCCCCCCAAACATATTTTGAGTGAAGGACTGCAAAGTTACGAATAAATTACTTAATACAAAGATAATTAGTAATTTATTCATAAATATTTAATAAAAAAAGCACCAATGCTCTCGCAATGGTGCTTTTTAGTACTTTAAATGTTAATTAAAACTAAACTTTAATCTCAACATCAACACCACTTGGCAATTCAAGTTTCATTAATGCATCTACAGTTTTAGAACTTGTAGAATAAATATCTACCATTCTTTTGTAAGTACATAATTGGAATTGCTCACGTGCTTTTTTGTTAACGTGTGGAGATCTAAGTACAGTAAAGATCTCTTTGTCAGTTGGAAGTGGAACTGGACCACAAACTACTGCTCCTGTTGATTTAACAGCTTTTACAATCTTCTCAGCTGATTTATCAACCAAGTTATGATCATAAGATTTTAATTTTATTCTTATTTTTTGATTCATGATAATTAAGCTTTAGCACCTTTAACTTTAGCTACAATAGCTTCAGCCATGTTTGTTGGTACTGTTTCGTAATGAGAGAATGTTAATGAAGCAGAAGCACGTCCTGATGTAATAGTACGTAAATCAGTTACGTAACCGAATAACTCAGAAAGTGGCACATCAGCTTTGATGATTTGAGCTCCACCTGGTTTTGAATCCATACCTTTCATTAAACCTCTTCTTCTGTTTAAGTCACCTGTAACTGGACCTGTATAATCTTCAGGAGTTACAACTTCAACAGACATAATTGGCTCCAATAAAACTGGACCAGCATTTCTACCTGCTTCTTTAAAGCCCATACGAGCAGCAAGTTCGAATGACAATGCATCTGAATCGACATCATGGAAAGAACCATGGAAGATACGTACTTTCATATCAGTTACAGGGAAACCTGCTAATACTCCGTTCGCCATCGATTCTTTAAATCCTTTTTCAATTGCAGGAATAAATTCTTTAGGAATTACACCACCAACAATTGCATTTACGAATTGTAAACCTGTTTTACCTTCATCTGCTGGACCGAATTCGAAAACGATATCAGCAAATTTACCACGTCCACCTGATTGTTTTTTATAAACTTCTCTGTGTTCAAAGTTTTTAGTAAATTTCTCTCTGTAAGCTACTTGAGGAGCACCTTGATTAATTTCAACACCAAACTCACGTTTCATACGGTCGATAATAATCTCAAGGTGAAGCTCACCCATACCTCTCAAAATAGTTTGACCAGTTTCGTGATCAGTTTCTACTTTAAGTGTTGGATCCTCTTCAATTAATTTAGCAATAGCATTACCAAATTTATCTACATCAGCTTGTTTCTTAGGCTCAATTGCGTATCCAATAACTGGATCTGGGAAATCCATAGATTCGAAAACAATTTTTGCTTTCTCATCACAAAGTGTATCTCCTGTTTTGATATCTTTAAAACCAACTACTGCAGCAATATCGCCAGCGTGAAGTTCTGGAATTTGATTTTGCTTATTTGCGTGCATTTGGAAGATACGAGAAATACGCTCTTTATTTCCTGATCTAGTATTAAATACATAAGAACCTGACTCAAGAATACCTGAATAAGCTCTTACAAAACACAAACGACCAACATAAGGGTCAGTTGCTATTTTGAATGCTAATGCAGAGAATGGTTCAGTAGCTGAAGCCGATCTAGAAGTTTCTTCTTCTGTTTCTGGATTTGTTCCGATTACTTGACCTTTGTCTAAAGGAGATGGAAGTAAAGCCATCACGTAATCTAACATTGTTTGAACTCCTTTATTTTTGAAAGAAGAACCACAAGTCATTGGAACAATTTTCATATCGATAACAGCTTTTCTCAAAGCTACTAACATTTCATCTTCAGTTATAGATGTTGGGTCAGCAAAATACTTCTCCATTAAGGTTTCATCATACTCAGCAACAACCTCTAAAAGTTGTTCTCTGTAGTAAGTTGCATCCTCTAATACATCATCAGGAATTGGAATTTCAGTAAAAGTCATACCTTTATCTGATTCGTTCCAACTAATTCCTCTAAAGTTAATTAAGTCAACAACACCTTTAAAAGTATCTTCGTTTCCAATTGGAATTTGTAAAGGCACGGCATTGCTACCCAACATTTCTTTAACTTGTTTACACACGTTTAAGAAATCTGCACCTTGACGGTCCATTTTGTTAACGAAACCAATTCTAGGAACATTATAGTTGTTTGCAAGTCTCCAGTTAGTTTCTGATTGAGGCTCAACACCATCAACAGCACTAAATAAGAAGACAAGACCATCAAGTACACGTAGTGAACGATTTACTTCAACAGTAAAGTCAACGTGACCAGGTGTATCAATAATGTTTACATGGTATTTTTCATTTCTGTATTTCCACTCAACAGTTGTTGCAGCAGAAGTAATAGTAATACCACGCTCTTGCTCTTGCGCCATCCAGTCCATCGTAGCTGCACCATCATGAACCTCCCCTATTTTGTGGCTCACACCAGCATAATAAAGAATACGCTCTGTAGTTGTAGTTTTACCTGCATCAATGTGAGCAGCAATACCGATGTTTCTTGTATATTTTAAGTCTCTAGACATCCTTTGTTAAAAATTAAAATTTAAAGTGAGAGAATGCTTTGTTTGCTTCTGCCATTCTGTGAGTATCATCTTTTTTCTTCACAGCAGCACCTTCACCTTTAGAAGCTGCTAAAACTTCTGCAGATAATTTATCTACCATTGTTTTCTCACTTCTTTTTCTTGAATAAGTGATTAACCATTTAATTCCTAGAGAAGTTTTTCTTTCTGGACGAACTTCAGTAGGTACTTGGAAGTTAGCACCACCTACACGACGGCTTTTAACTTCAACACCTGGCATAACGTTGTTTAACGCACGTCTCCAAACGTCTAACCCTGGCTCTCCAGTTTTTTTCTCCAAAAGATCGATGGCATCATAGAATATGCTGTATGCCAAGCTCTTCTTGCCTTCGTACATTAAATAATTTACGAATTTTGTAACCAAAACATCATTGAATTTTGGATCAGGCAATACATATCTTTTTTTAGGTTTTGCTTTTCTCATGACTTAGATTGAGTTCTTATTTTTTCTTTTTAGGATCTACAGCCGCTTGGCCTGGTTTTGGTCTCTTAGTACCGTATTTAGAACGAGATTTTTTACGACCAGCAACACCAGAAGTATCTAAAGATCCACGAACGATATGGTAACGAACACCAGGTAAGTCTTTTACTCTACCACCTCTGATAAGCACGATTGAGTGCTCTTGAAGGTTGTGACCTTCTCCAGGGATGTAAGCATTTACCTCTTTTTGATTTGTTAACCTTACCCTTGCAACTTTACGCATTGCAGAGTTTGGTTTTTTTGGTGTAGTAGTATACACCCTGGTACAAACACCACGTCTTTGTGGACATGAATCCAAAGCCGGTGATTTAGACTTTGAAGTCAATTTGGTTCTACCTTTTCTTACTAACTGTTGTATAGTAGGCATTTAGGTTAATTTATTTATGAAACGCTAATTATTTTCTTTTCAAAAGGATTGCAAATGTAGATAAAGCAACTTGTGTTTACAAGTGTTTGATAATAATTTATTTATGCTTCACCTACTGTGCCTCCAAAATTCATTAGGTAATTTGGGGATTCGTTGTTTGAACGAATCCCCCCAAATGAACTTTCATATCTTGAAATATTGTCCTGTAATGCTGCTAAAAGCCTTTTTGCATGTTCAGGTGTCAATATAATTCTCGACTTAACTTTTGCTTTTGGCACTCCTGGAATTGTTCTTATAAAATCTACAACAAATTCACTTGGAGAGTGACCAATCATTGCCAAATTTACGAAATGACCTTCGGCTACATCTTCTGGCAACTCAATATTAAGTTGTTGTTCTGATTGATTGTCCTCTGCCATGATTAGAATTAATCTTGTAATTCTTTAGTACGACGAGATTCTTTCGTAGCAACAAATTGTTCAGCTTCATCTTTGTTAGTTACAATAATGTCATTGTATCTACGAGCACCTGTTCCCGCAGGAATTAAGTGACCTACAATTACATTTTCTTTTAATCCTAACAAGTAATCAGTTTTTCCTCTTACAGCTGCTTCACTTAAAACTTTAGTAGTTTCTTGGAACGAAGCTGCTGAAATAAAGCTTTGAGTACCTAACGAAGCCTGAGTAATACCTTGTAGAGTTGGTTTAGAAACAGCAGGCTCAGCATCACGAACTTGAACTAATCTTAAGTCTCTACGTTTTAAACTTGAGTTTTCATCTCTAAGTCTTCTTGCAGAAACAATTTGTCCAGGTTTTAAATTTTCCGAATCACCTGCATCTTCAACAACTTTTTTGTCAAGGATGTTATCATTTTCAATTCTAAAATCAAGTTTGTTAACTACTTGACCTTGTAAGAATGTAGTATCACCTGCAGCTAAAATTTCAACTTTTTGCATCATTTGACTAACAATAGCCTCAATGTGCTTATCATTGATTTTCACACCTTGCAAACGATAAACTTCTTGAATTTCATTTACTAAATATTCTTGTACTGCAGTTGGACCTTTAATTGCAAGAATATCTGCAGGTGTAATTGCTCCATCAGAAAGTGGTTGACCAGCACGAACGAAGTCATTGTCTTGAACTAATATATGTTTCGATAAAGAAATCATATATTTTTTCTTGATACCCTCTTTAGAAGTTACATAAACCTCTCTATTACCTCTTTTAATACCTGCTAACTCTACAACACCATCAATCTCAGAAACTACTGCTGGGTTTGAAGGATTACGAGCCTCAAATAACTCAGTAACACGAGGAAGACCACCCGTAATATCTCTAGTTTTACCTACAGCCCTTGGGATTTTTACCAAAATTTGGCCAGCTTTAACTTTTGCATTGTTATCAACAACAATGTGAGCACCAACTGGTAAATTGTATGATTTAAGAACACCTTCTTCACCAACAATGTTAATAGAAGGGTTTTTAGTTTTATCTTTTGATTCAGTAATTACAATCTCTCTGTGACCAGTTTGCTCATCGTATTCCTCTCTAAAAGTAATACCTTCTTCAACTGCTTCAAACTCGATTTTACCTTCATACTCTGAAAGAATTACTGCGTTATATGGATCCCATAAACAAAGTTCAGCACCTTTTTCAACGATGTCACCTTCATTTACTTTTACATAAGAACCATAAGGAACGTGATATGAAATTAAGAATTTGTTTGTACCTGGCTCAACAATACGAATCTCACCAGAACGTCCCATTACTACATTTACATTTTCACCTTCTTCATTTATTGAAGATTCAATTCTTAAATCTTCATATTGAATTTGACCATCAAATTTAGCTTTGTGGTTAGACTCAACTGCGATATTAGATGCAGTACCCCCAACGTGGAATGTACGTAAAGTTAACTGTGTACCTGGCTCACCAATTGATTGAGCAGCAATAACTCCAACAGATTCACCTAAGTGTACCATACGTCCAGTTGACAAGTTACGTCCATAACATTTTGCACATGTTCCTCTTTTTGATTCACATGTTAAAATTGAACGAATCTCAACAGTCTCGATACTTGTTTCATCAATTTTCTTAGCAACACCTTCAGTGATCTCTTCACCTGAACTAACAATTAGTTCATTAGTAATTGGATCATAAACATCGTGTACAGAAACACGTCCTAATATTCTTTCAGAAAGTGGCTCAACAACATCTTCATTATCTTTTAATGCAGAAACTTGTAAACCTCTTAAAGTACCACAATCAATTTCATTGATAACTACATCCTGAGCAACATCAACTAAACGACGTGTTAAATAACCAGCATCAGCTGTTTTTAAGGCTGTATCTGCAAGACCTTTACGAGCACCGTGAGTAGAAATAAAGTACTCAAGTACATCTAGTCCTTCTTTAAAGTTTGAAAGAATTGGATTCTCAATAATCTCACCAACAGAACCTTGAAGATTTTTTTGAGGCTTAGCCATTAATCCCCTCATACCTCCTAACTGACGAATTTGCTCACGAGAACCACGTGCTCCTGAGTGCATCATCATAAAGATAGAGTTGAATCCTTGTTGATCTGCTTCAAGTTGAGTTAATAGATTCTCAGTGATTTTCGAGTTAATTGTTGTCCAAATATCAATTACTTGGTTATAACGCTCGTTATCAGTGATTAAACCCATATAGTAGTTATTCCATACAGTTTCAACATCAACTTTAGCTTGAGCTACTAAAGAATCTTTAATTTCAGGAACCATGATATCATTTAATCCCATTGACAAACCACCTTTAAATGCAGTTTGGAAACCAAGTTGTTTGATATCATCAAGGAATTGAGCTGCACGAGCCATTCCTGTTTCCTTAACAATTAAAGAAATAAGTTGTTGTAATTTTTTCTTAGTCAATAATTCATCTAAGAAACCAACCTCTTCTGGTACACATAAGTTAAATAACACCCTTCCAGCAACTGTTGGTATTATTTTCTTAACTAAGTTACCATTTTCATCTTTAACTGTAGTTCTGATTTTAATAAATGCATTTTTAGAAAGTTTACCTTCATTTAATGCAATAATTAATTCATCAGCACTGTAAAAAGTAGTTCCTTCACCTATGATAGGATATTCTGGTGTACTTTTTCTTCCTTTTGAAAGATAATATAAACCAAGAACCATATCTTGAGATGGTACTGTAATTGGAGCACCATTCGCAGGGTTAAGAATATTATGAGAAGCCAACATTAACAACTGAGCCTCAAGTACTGCTTCGTGTCCAAGTGGAACGTGAACAGCCATTTGGTCACCATCGAAATCGGCATTGAATGCTGTACATACAAGTGGATGTAACTGTATTGCTTTTCCTTCAATCAATTTTGGTTGGAAAGCTTGAATACCTAATCTGTGAAGTGTTGGAGCACGGTTAAGTAATACAGGGTGTCCTTTTAATACGTTTTCAAGAATATCCCAAACTACAGGATCTTTTCTATCAACTATTTTTTTAGCAGATTTTACTGTTTTAACAATACCTCTTTCTATTAATTTTCTAATAATAAAAGGTTTGAATAACTCAGCTGCCATATCTTTTGGTAAACCACATTCGTGTAGTTTCAACTCTGGTCCTACTACAATTACAGAACGACCTGAATAATCCACACGTTTACCCAATAAGTTTTGACGGAAACGACCTTGTTTACCTTTAAGCATATCACTCAAAGATTTTAAAGCTCTATTACCTTCAGCTCTTACTGCATTTACTTTTCTTGAGTTATCAAATAAAGAATCTACAGCTTCCTGTAACATCCTTTTCTCATTTCTCAAAATAACTTCTGGAGCTTTAATCTCAATAAGTCTTTTCAGACGATTATTACGAATAATAACTCTTCTATATAAATCATTTAAATCAGAAGTAGCAAAACGACCACCATCCAATGGCACTAATGGACGTAATTCAGGTGGAATTACAGGAACCATTTTGATAATCATCCACTCAGGACGATTCTCAATTCTAGATCTTGAATCTCTGAATGCTTCAACAACTTTCAAACGTTTTAATGCGTCTGTTTTTCTTTGTTGAGATGTATCGTTTGCTGCAGAGTGACGTAAACTATAAGATAAACTATCTAAATCTAAACGAGCTAATAACATCTGTAATGCATCAGCACCCATTTTTGCTATAAACTTGTTTGGATCTTCGTCATCTAACAATTGATTTTCTCTTGGTAATTTATCTAAAATATCAAGATACTCATCTTCTGTTAAGAAATCTAATTCATTAATATTATCTGCTTTTTTAACACCAGCTTGGATAACTACATATCTTTCATAATATATAATTTGATCCAATTTTTTGGTTGGCATTCCAAGCAAATAACCTATTTTATTTGGAAGAGAACGGAAATACCATATATGAGCAACAGGTACCACAAGTTCAATGTGCCCCATACGCTCTCTACGTACTTTTTTCTCAGTTACCTCAACACCACAACGGTCACAAATGATACCTTTGTATCTAATTCTTTTGTATTTACCACAGTGACATTCCCAATCTTTTACAGGTCCAAAAATTCTTTCACAGAATAAACCACCCATTTCTGGTTTGTAAGTTCTGTAATTGATAGTTTCAGGCTGAGTAACTTCTCCATGAGAACTCTCAAGGATTGATTCAGGCGAGGCAAGACTTATCGTAACACGAGAGAAATCTTGATTAAGTTTTTTATTTTTTCTAAAAGCCATGCTGTACTTCTTAGAGATTTACGGCCAAAGGGTTTAAACGAATAAATCCAGAGTAACCCAAAAGGCTACTCTGGCATAATAAATTTATATTAATATAAATTAGTCTAATGTAATTTCAAGAGCTAAACCTCTTAACTCGTGAACTAATACATTGAATGATTCTGGGATATTAGGTTTTGGTAAATTCTCACCTTTAACAATTGCTTCGTAAGCCTTAGCTCTACCCACAACATCATCTGATTTAATTGTAAGAATTTCTTGTAAGATATTAGCTGCACCAAATGCCTCAAGTGCCCAAACCTCCATCTCTCCAAAACGCTGACCACCAAATTGTGCTTTACCACCAAGAGGTTGTTGAGTAATAAGTGAGTATGGTCCGATTGACCTTGCGTGCATTTTATCGTCAACTAAGTGACCTAATTTAAGCATGTAGATTACTCCAACAGTTACAGGTTGTTCAAATCTGTCACCTGATAAACCATCATACAAATAACTACGTCCTACATGTGGTAAACCTGCTTCCTCTAATTCAGCAGCAACTTCAGCTTGTGAAGCACCGTCGAAAATTGGAGTAGCATATTTACGACCTAATTTTAATCCTGCCCATCCAAGTACAGTTTCGTAAATCTGACCAATGTTCATCCTTGAAGGTACACCCAATGGGTTCAATACGATATCAACTGGATGACCATCTTCTAAGAAAGGCATATCTTCTGGACGAACGATACGAGCAACAACACCTTTGTTACCGTGACGACCAGCCATTTTATCACCTACTTTTAATTTACGTTTTTTAGCAATATAAACTTTAGCTAACTGAACAATACCAGCTGGTAACTCATCTCCAACCTCTAAAGTAAAGCGCTCACGTTTAAACTTACCAGTAATCTCATTTCTTGTTTTATTATAGTTTTTAACTAAATCAACAATCAATTTATTTAAATCTTGATCAGCTGTAGCACTTTCTAATAATAAATCTGAAATTAAATTAACCTCTTCAGGTACATTATAGTTACTCTCATCTCTGTAAACATTTTTATCAGGGAAAAGAGATTCTTTAATATTTTTTCTACTAAATTTAACTCCTTTAGCAAGAATTTCATCACCAAATTTATGCTTAATACCTTGGCAAGTTTTACCATCAAGTAATGAAGTCAATTTGTCAATCATCTTCTCTCTATAGGCAGACAAATCAGCACTATATTTTTCTTTTAGTTGCTCAATTTGACGTTTAGCTTTTGCTCTTACTTCTTTATCCTTTTTAGGACGAGAGAATAATTTAGTCTCAATTACAACACCTCTTAATGATGGTGGAGCTTTCATAGAAGCATCCTTAACATCACCTGCTTTGTCACCAAAGATAGCTCTTAAAAGTTTTTCTTCAGGAGTTGGGTCAGTTTCACCTTTTGGAGTTATTTTACCAATTAAAATATCACCTTCTTTGATTTCAGCACCAATTCTGATAATACCATTTGAGTCAAGGTTTTTAACAGCTTCCTCACTTACGTTTGGAATCTCCGAAGTTAATTCTTCTTCACCTCTTTTTGTATCTCTTACTTCTAATTCAAATTCTTCAATGTGAATAGAAGTGAAAATATCATCTCTTACAACTTTCTCAGAAATAACGATAGCATCCTCAAAGTTATAACCTTGCCATGGCATGAACGCCACTAACATATTACGACCTAATGCTAACTCACCATTGTTTGTTGCATAACCTTCAACTAAAGGTTGCCCCTTAGTTACCCTTTGTCCAGTTAAAACAATTGGTTTGTGGTTAATACAAGTATCTTGGTTCGTTCTTCTAAATTTAATTAATTCGTAAGTGATACAGTCATCATCAAAACTAACTAAACGTTGCTCATCAGTTCTGTCATATCTTACGATAATTTTCTTAGCATCTACAAACTCTATAACACCATCACCTTCTGCAACTATTAAAGTACGAGAATCTAATGCTACACGACCTTCTAATCCAGTTCCAACAATTGGAGCTTGTGGACGTAATAAAGGCACTGCTTGACGTTGCATGTTTGATCCCATCAATGCACGGTTCGCATCATCATGCTCCAAGAAAGGAATAAGAGAAGCAGCAACAGATACAATTTGATTAGGAGCAATATCCATATAAGTTATCTTATCAGGCTCAACCACAGGGAAGTCACCTTCAAATCTAGCTTTAACTTTATCATTAGCAAGAACACCTTTCTCGTCATATCTAGCATTTGCTTGTGCGATATGTTGTTCATCCTCTTCTTCAGCAGTTAAAAATTTAACGCCAGATGCTAAATCTACAACACCATCTTTAACAGATAAATATGGAGTTTCAATGAAGCCCATTCTGTTCACTTTAGCATGAACACAAAGAGATGAAATCAAACCGATATTTGGTCCTTCAGGAGTTTCGATAGTACACAAACGACCGTAGTGCGTATAGTGAACGTCACGAACCTCGAAACCTGCACGCTCTCTAGATAAACCACCAGGTCCTAAAGCAGACATCCTTCTTTTGTGAGTAATCTCCGCAAGAGGATTGGTTTGATCCATAAATTGAGAAAGTTGGTTTGTTCCAAAGAATGAATTAATAACAGAAGATAATGTACGAGCATTAATTAAGTCAACTGGCTTAAATTCCTCGTTATCTCTTACGTTCATTCTTTCTTTGATAGTTCTAGCCATACGTGCTAAGCCTACACCAAATTGAGCATATAATTGCTCACCAACAGTACGTACACGTCTATTACTTAAATGGTCTATATCATCAACTACAGCTTTAGAGTTGATAAGACCAATTAAGTATTTTACAATTGAAACAATATCTTCATTAGTAAGTACTCTTACTTCAAAAGGAATTGCTTGTTGTAATTTTTTATTGATACGATAACGACCAACTTCTCCTAAATCATAACGTTTATCACTAAAGAATAAGTTATGAATAACGTCACGAGCAGTTTGCTCATCTGGAGCTTCAGAGTTACGAAGTTGACGATAAATTTGCTCTACCGCTTCTTTCTCTGAGTTAGAGTTATCTTTTTGTAATGTGTTATATATAATAGCATAATCAGCAATATTCACATCTTCTCTGTGAAGAATTACAGATTTGCTTCCTGAATCAATAATAGTATTAATATCTTCTTCTTTGATGATAGAATCACGCTCAAGAAGAATTTCATTTCTATCGATAGAAACTACCTCTCCAGTATCTTCATCAACGAAATCTTCAGTCCAGGTACGTAATACCCTAGCAGCTAAACGACGTCCAACCGCTTTTTTAAGTACCACTTTAGTAGCAGGAACTTCTTCAGAAAGACCGAATAAATCTAGAATTTCTTTATCAGTACCATAACCAATCGCTCTTAAAAGAGTAGTAACTGGGAATTTCTTTTTACGGTCGATATAAGCAAACATAACGTTGTTCACGTCAGTAGCAAATTCAATCCATGATCCTTTAAAAGGAATAATTCTTGCAGAGTATAGCTTAGTACCGTTAGTATGCTTACTTTGAGCAAAGAAAACACCTGGTGAACGGTGAAGTTGAGAAACAATTACCCTTTCGGCACCATTAATCACAAAAGAGCCACGCTCAGTCATGTATGGGATATTTCCTAAAAACACTTCTTGTTCTATCGTCTGGAAATCTTCATTATCATCATCATTACATGACAATTTTAGCTTAGCCTTTAAAGGCACAGAGTATGTTAAACCTCTATCGATAGATTCATCTACAGAATATTTAGGAGGATCAACATGATAATCAATAAACTCTAGTACGAAGTTTTCACGAGAATCCGAAATTGGAAAGTTCTCAGCGAATACTTTATACAAACCTTCTTGATTTCTATTTTCTGCAGAAGTTTCCAATTGAAAAAAATCTTGGAAAGATTTAATCTGCAAATCAAGAAAATCAGGGTATTTAATAACCTGATTTATAGAAGCAAAGCTTTTTCTTACAGTAATTGTGGAAGTTGACAAAGCAGTATACTTTTGGGTTAAACTAAGAGATTCCTGAATAGGAAAATGCCAAAAAAGGCATAAACAGGAAAAGACCTGACTTATACAAGTCAGGCCTTAGATAAAGTAGCTCCCTATAATTGGGAGCGATAATTACTTAATCTCAACTTCAGCACCAGCCTCGTCAAGTTGTTTTTTCAATGCTTCAGCTTCGTCTTTAGCAACACCTTCTTTAAGAGGTTTTGGAGCACCATCAACTAAATCTTTAGCTTCTTTTAATCCAAGACCAGTTAAATCTTTAACTAATTTAACTACAGCAAGTTTGTTAGCACCAGCTGATTTTAAGATAACGTCGAAAGAAGATTTCTCAGCAGGAGCATCACCACCAGCTGAAGCACCACCACCAACAACTACAGCAGCAGCTGCAGCAGGTTCAATACCATATTCATCTTTTAAAATAGCTGCTAATTCGTTAACTTCTTTAACAGTAAGGTTTACAAGTTGTTCAGCAAAAGCTTTTAAATCCGCCATTGTATATATATTTTATATTGGGTTAATAATAAGTTAATTAAGATTCTCTTTCAGAAAGAGTTTTGATGATACCAGCCAATTTGTTTCCACCACTCGAAAGAGCAGAGATAACATTTTTCGCTGGAGATTGTAACAATCCAATGATATCTCCAATAAGCTCTTCACGAGATTTAAGAGTAGATAACATGTCAAGTTGATTGTCGCCGAAGAATAATGCTCCATCAATAGAAGCAACTTTCAACAACATTTGGTCTTTAAGTTTAGCAGAAGCTCTGAACTTTTTAAGAACTTCAGCAGGAAGCTTGCCTGATTCTTGAGAAAAGATTACACCAGAAAATCCTTTTAAAACTTTCGAACTTACAATTGGAGTTGTATCAACACCATTTGCTTCTAAAGCTTTACGAATAAGAGTATTTTTAGCAACTCTATATTCAACACCACTTTGGAAACAAAGTCTTCTGAAATCATTTATTTGTGCTACAGTCAGATCTGACGCATCTGCAATGTAGTAATGTGCGTTGGCAGCAAACTTATCTTTTAGTTCGTCAATGATGCCGCTTTTTTCGTCTCTAGTCATTCTTATATACCGGAAACCGTACTTTTATCAATTACAACACTAGGACTCATTGTACTAGACAAGTGAATAGATTTGAAGTAAGTACCTTTAGCTGAAGAAGGTTTCAATCTTGCTAAGGTATTAATCAATTCTGTTGCATTCTCTTTGATTTGCTCAGGAGTGAATGACACTTTTCCAATACTTGCGTGAACGATACCTGTTTTATCAACTTTGAAGTCGATTTTACCAAGTTTAACTTCTTTCACAGCTTTTCCAACTTCTAAAGTAACAGTTCCTGATTTAGGATTTGGCATTAAGTTTCTTGGTCCTAAAACACGACCTAATTTACCAACTTTAGCCATTACAGTAGGCATTGTAATAATTACGTCTACATCAACCCAACCTTTTTCGATTTTAGCGATGTATTCGTCTAATCCCACATAGTCAGCACCAGCATCTTTTGCTTCTTGCTCTTTATCAGGAGTGCAAAGTACTAATACTTTAACATCTTTACCTGTACCATGTGGTAACGTAGAAACGCCTCTCACCATTTGATCCGCTTTCTTTGGATCAACTCCTAATCTTACATCAATATCAACTGATGCATCAAATTTAGTGTAGGTGATGGTTTTTAATATTCCAGCGGCGTCACCAAGGGAATATTCTTGAGTTCTGTCAAATTTTGACTGAGCCTCTTTTTGCTTTTTGGTCAATTTTGCCATAATTTCTATTAAGCCAACCAAGGGGCTGTGCCTGAGATAGTGATACCCATGCTTCTAGCAGTACCAGCTACCATTTTCATTGCTGATTCAACTGTAAAACAGTTTAAATCTGGCATTTTTGTTTCTGCAATTTGTTGTACTTGTTCCCAAGTTACAGAAGCAATTTTGTTACGATTTGGCTGAGCCGAACCGTTTTTTAATTTTACTGCTTCAAGTAAAAGAATTGGGGCAGGTGGAGTTTTAATAACAAAATCAAAAGATTTGTCATTATAAACCGTAATTACCACAGGCAATACCATTCCCATTTTATCTTGGGTACGTGCATTGAACTGTTTACAGAACTCCATGATGTTCAAACCTTTCGAACCTAAAGCAGGTCCGATTGGTGGTGATGGATTCGCCTGTCCTCCTTTTACCTGTAGCTTAACATAACCAGTGATTTCCTTAGCCATTTTTGCTACGATTGTTTTTCTACTTGTATATAATTCAGCTCAACTGGCGTGCTTCGACCAAAGATCTTAACCATAACCACAAGCTTCCTTTTCTCTTCTAATACCTCTTCAACTAAACCAGTAAATGTATTAAATGGTCCGTCCATTACTTTTACGGTATCTCCAACTACATATTGTGTTTCTGTAGTTTCTTCTTCCTCAGTAATTTCTTCAACTCTACCTAATATTCTATTTACTTCCGATTGGCGTAAAGGTATTGGTTCTTTTGAATTCATACCATCACTTAAGAACCCAAGAACACCTGGAATACTTGTGATGGTGTGTTTAGATTCGCCGTGAGACAAATCAGCAGAAATGAGTATATAGCCAGGAAAGAAACTTCTTTCTCTAACTTTTTTCTTACCATTTCTCATTTGATACACTTTTTCGGTAGGTATCAATACTTGAGTTATATAATCTTGTAAACCTTGACGAATTACTTCGTTATCAAGATACATTTTAACTTTCTTTTCTTGACCACTTACAGCCCTTACTACATACCACTTTTGCTCTGTCATAAAAGAGTATTATTTTTAGAAGGATTGATAAAACCAAGACATGCCATTTTGCAAGCCTAAATCTACGACAGCGACAACTGATGCAAATATTAATGAAGCTACTAATACAAGCACAGCGCTTTGCTGAAGTTCAGCATAAGTTGGCCAAGTAACTTTATTAACAACTTCGTCATAAGAATCTTGAACGTAAGCTTTTAACTTGCTCATAAACTTTATTTTTAGAAAGTAAAACTTTATAAATGCACGGGAGGAGAGATTCGAACTCCCAACCAATGGTTTTGGAGACCACTACTCTACCATTGAGCCACTCCCGTGTATATTTTTATTGATAGGGCTACAAATGTAGCATTTTTTTTATTGATAAAAAAGCGAACTTGAAAATAAATTCAAGTTCGCTTTAATTATTTATTAATTTTAGAGAATTACTCTAAAATTTCAGTTACTTGACCAGCACCTACAGTTCTACCACCTTCACGGATAGCGAAACGTAAACCTTTTTCCATAGCAACTTGGTTGATTAACTCAACTGTAACAGAGATGTTATCACCTGGCATAACCATTTCAACGCCTTCTGCTAAGAAGATTTCACCAGTTACGTCAGTTGTACGTAAGTAGAATTGTGGACGATATTTGTTAAAGAATGGAGTGTGACGACCACCTTCTTCTTTAGAAAGAACATAAACCTCAGCTTTGAATTTAGTGTGTGGTTTAACAGAACCTGGTTTACAGATAACCATACCACGACGGATTTGCTCTTTGTCAATACCACGTAATAAGATACCTACGTTGTCTCCAGCTTCACCTCTATCAAGAAGTTTACGGAACATCTCAACACCAGTACATGTAGATTTTAAACCTTCAGCACCCATACCTAAGATGTCAACTTGCTCACCTACGTTAATAACACCACGCTCGATACGTCCTGTAGCAACAGTACCACGACCTGTGATTGAGAACACGTCCTCAACTGGCATTAAGAAAGGAAGGTCAACTAAACGCTCTGGAAGTGGAATCCATGAATCAACTGCATCCATTAAAGCGTCGATAGTAGCTACCCATTTTGGATCATCGTTCAAACCACCAAGAGCTGAACCATGAATAACAGGGATATTGTCACCATCAAATTTATAGAAAGAAAGAAGCTCTCTGATTTCCATTTCAACAAGCTCTAAAAGCTCTGGATCATCAACTAAGTCAACTTTGTTCATGAAAACTACTAATTGAGGAACACCTACTTGACGAGCAAGAAGAATGTGCTCACGAGTTTGTGGCATTGGACCATCAGTAGCAGCAACTACAAGAATAGCACCGTCCATTTGAGCAGCACCAGTAACCATGTTTTTCACATAATCCGCGTGACCAGGACAGTCAACGTGTGCATAGTGACGAGTTGTTGTTTGATATTCAACGTGAGAAGTATTAATAGTAATACCTCTTTCTCTTTCTTCTGGAGCATTGTCAATAGAAGAGAAATCACGAACTACGTTAGATGGATCGTGTTTTGATAATACTTTGGTAATAGCTGCTGTTAAAGTAGTTTTACCGTGGTCAACGTGACCAATAGTACCGATGTTTACGTGAGGTTTCGACCTGTCAAATGATTCTTTAGCCATTGTTAATATAACTTAAAATATAGTAATTAGAGTTAATTTCTTTTATCTCAGAGCCAACGGTGGGAATTGAACCCACGACCCCATCCTTACCAAGGATGTACTCTACCCCTGAGCTACGTCGGCAATCAAATCGTATTTCAAACAAAAATTTATAGCTTTGACACTTATCTTGCGAGTAAGTACAAAGCTATAAATTTTACTTTATTTGTTAAAGAGAGCGGGAGACGAGGTTCGAACTCGCGACCTATAGCTTGGAAGGCTATCGCTCTACCAGCTGAGCTACTCCCGCTTTTGTTGTGGGGCGAGGAGGATTCGAACCTCCGAAGGAATAATCCAGCAGAGTTACAGTCTGCCCCATTTGGCCACTCTGGTATCACCCCATTCACAACATTTCAAATCTTCTGAGCTGATATTCTTCCGATTTGGTTTTACAAAAGTATGTCTTTTTTTTGAGTTTACAAACTTTTGGTACAAAAAAAAGCATTTATTTTTATTGACTTACCTTATCTTTCTCTAAATCAAATAAATCTGACAATAATTCAATTAAAGATTCGGCTTCACCTCGTTTACAAGCAGCTTTTAATTGTAAAACGGGAAGCTTAATTACCTTTTGCATTATATTTTTGGTAATTAAATCTACCATTTTAGATTCGTGTTCATTCAATTGTTTCGCATAACGAGTTAATTCGTCTGTACGAATTTGCTCTAATGCATTTTTAAGTTTATTAATGGTTGGAGACATGATTGTTTCCTGACTCCAATTATTAAACTCTGAAATTGAATCTTCAATTAATTTTTCAACTGAAGGGATTGACTTTATTCTTAACTCTAAAGCTGCATTTGCTTTGTTTTGAATTTGGTCTATATTATATACTACTACTCCAGGTAATTGCTCCAGTTTTGGATCAATACTACGAGGAACAGCTAAATCAATCATGTATTTATATGTCAAGAATCCTTTTTCAGGAAAATTTGACAAAATAAAAAATGGAGTCTCTGCTTGAATTGCACTAACAATTACATCAAATTTATTGATGCTTGATAAAACTTCATCATAAGGCAGATATTGATGAGAATATGCCTCAGCCAACTCTTTTGCTTTTGAAGTAGTTCTATTTGCTAAATGAATTTCAGAGAATGTTGTACCTTTTAAATTTTCAGCTAAATCTTTACCGATTTGACCTAAACCTAATATTAATACTTTTGGATTTACTTTGTCTTCACACAAATTTTCAATTAACTCAACTGTTGCATAAGATACAGATGCTGCACCGTCACGGAAGTTGGTTTCTTGAACTACTTTTTTATTTGTATAAAATGTAGTGTGAAGTAATCTATGCAAAAATGGTCCAGCTAATTGTTCATCGGCTGACCACTGATAGGCTTGTTTTACTTGACTTGTAATCTGTAAATCACCAACTACTTGTGATTCTAAACCAATTGAAACTCTAAATAAATGATTTACAGCTTCGTCTTGATTATTGATTACTTTGAAATAAGGAATAAATTTTTCTGCATTTTGAAGACCTTTTACATAACAAAGTAATTTTACAATTTCTATTGTTAAGTCTTCGTTTGCAGAGTAATAAACCTCAGTTCTGTTGCAAGTTGACAGCACTAATAACTCCTGTAAACCGAGAACGTCTTTTGAGGTAAACAAAAATTGCTTACTTTGGTCGTCGGTTAAGGCAATTTCCTCCCTTATCTGCAAATTTGCAGATTTATATGAGAGTGATATGGCTCTAAAGTTCGTTAGCATATTGATTAAGGTTTGCAAATTTAATCTTAATTATGCTTTTTGAAAAATGACTTGCGTCAGCTTATCGCTATTTAAATAGATTCTAAATAAGAAAGTACTATAAAAATGTTTAATAAAGAGATTACAACCAAAAGTTTTATAAGAATTACCATTGCTGTATGTACAATTATTATTGGCTCATTTTCATTGTATTACACTAAAATTATAGTGAAAAACTTGGCAGAAAGAGAGGAGAAAATGATTGATTTATATGCCAAAGGTTTAAACGAAATTGCCAAAGGTACTGGTAGTGAAAATTTAGTATTTTTATTTCAAGAAATCATTGAAAGTAACAATTCTATCCCTGTTATACTCACAGATGATAAATTTAATGTCATTGATTCGAAAAACATTTCTCTTGGAAAAGATAAAAAACAAAATGATTTACTGTTAAAAAAAGAAATTGAAGAAATGCGAGATCAACACGAACCAATTGTGATTGATATTATGGGCATTAAAAATTATATTTTTTACAAAAACTCATATTTATTAACTCAACTTTTATATTATCCATATATACAACTTGGAGTAATTATATTTTTTGTAATTATTGCTTTTTTAGCATTAAACTACTCAAAAAAATCAGAACAAAATAAATTATGGGTTGGTTTGGCAAAAGAAACTGCTCATCAGTTGGGTACTCCCCTATCATCTTTAATTGCATGGATTGAATATTTTAAAACAATGCCTGAATTAGAAGGCAATATTGCAATTGATGAATTGGAAAAAGATGTATTTAGGCTAGAAATGATTACTTCGAGATTTTCGGCGATTGGTTCAATTCCAAAATTAGAAGATGAGAATATTTTGGATGTAATTATGTCGAATGTGAATTATCTTGAAAGTAGAATTTCGAAAAAAGTGAAATTTGTGGTAGATGATTTATGTAAAAAAGATACATTGGTTAAATTAAACAGACCATTGTTTGGCTGGGTGATTGAAAATTTAATCAAAAATGCAACTGATGCAATGAATGGTGAAGGCAAAATAACTATTCATATTCAAGCTTTAAAAAATGATATGATGGCTATTGATATTACTGACACTGGCAAAGGTATGACTAACAAACAAATACAAAGGGTATTTGAAGCAGGATTTACTACTAAAAAAAGAGGATGGGGACTTGGTTTAACCTTAGCAAAAAGAATTATTGAAAATTATCACCAAGGGAAGATATATATTAAACATTCAGAAGAAGGGAAAGGAACTACTTTTAGGATAGAACTAAAAGCAGAATACAATATTTAATAGAAATAATACAATTTTTAAGATAATTTAAAATTAATCCTTAAACATAATTTTAATTGTCGAAGAGAAATAATAGATTTGCAATCTTGAATACAATCTTAGTTAGCCGAATAATAAAGAAATACAAATAAAGTTTATGGCAAATATTGGTAAAGTAACCCAAGTTATCGGTCCTGTTGTGGACGTAAGCTTCACAGGTGAAGGGAGTTTTCTTCCAAACATTCTTGATGCATTAGAAGTGACAAAAGAGAATGGCCAAAAAATTATACTTGAGGTACAACAACATCTTGGCGAGAATCAAGTTAGAGCAATTGCAATGGATGCTACTGAAGGTCTTACAAGATCTATGGATGTAGTTGCATTGGGTGCTCCAATCTCTGTGCCAATTGGAGAAGATATTAAAGGTAGATTATTTAATGTAGTTGGTACTGCAATCGATGGTATTGAGCAACCAGCAGCTACAAAAAGATTATCTATTCACCGTCAGGCTCCAAAATTCGAAGATTTATCTACAACTACTGAAGTATTATTTACTGGTATCAAAGTAATTGACTTAATTGAGCCTTATGTAAAAGGAGGTAAAATTGGTTTGTTTGGTGGTGCTGGTGTTGGTAAAACTGTACTTATCCAAGAGTTAATTAACAACATTGCAAAAGCTCACTCAGGTTTATCTGTGTTTGCTGGTGTTGGTGAAAGAACTCGTGAGGGTAATGACTTACTTCGTGAGATGATTGAGGCAAACATTGTAAAATATGGTGATGCTTTCAAACACTCAATGGAAGAAGGTGGATGGGATTTATCAAAAGTTGATAGAACATTATTAAAAGATTCACAAGCAACATTTATTTTTGGTCAAATGAATGAGCCTCCTGGGGCTCGTGCTAGAGTTGCTTTAGCAGGTTTAACATTTGCTGAATATTTCCGTGATGGTGATGGTGATCAAGGTGGAAGAGATATTCTTTTCTTCATTGACAACATTTTCCGTTTCACTCAAGCTGGTTCTGAGGTATCTGCACTTCTTGGTCGTATGCCATCAGCGGTAGGTTACCAACCAACATTGGCTACTGAAATGGGTGCTATGCAAGAGCGTATTACATCAACTAAAAATGGTTCTATTACATCTGTACAAGCTGTATATGTACCTGCCGATGACTTAACTGACCCTGCTCCGGCAACTACATTTGCTCACTTAGATGCTACAACGGTACTTTCTCGTAAAATTGCTGAGTTAGGTATTTATCCTGCGGTGGATCCATTGGATTCTACTTCAAGAATTTTATCTCCAGATATCGTTGGTGCAGAACACTATAACTGTGCTCAAAGAGTTAAAGAAACTTTACAACGTTACAAAGAGCTTCAAGATATTATTGCTATCTTGGGTATGGATGAGCTTAGTGAAGAAGATAAACTTATTGTTCATAGAGCTAGAAGGGTACAAAGATTCTTATCTCAACCATTCCACGTTGCTGAGCAATTTACAGGTTTAAAAGGTGTTTTGGTTGACATTAAAGATACAATCAAAGGCTTCAATGCAATTATGGATGGTGAGTATGACCACTTACCAGAGGCTGCATTCAACTTAGTTGGAACTCTTGAGCAAGCAATTGCTAAAGGAGAAAAATTAGTTGCTGAATCTAAATAAGTTTAGAGTTTAGAGTTATTAGTTAAGAGTTTAGGATTAATAAATTAAACACTTAACTAATAACTAAACTCTTAACTAAAAACTCTTAACTAAAAAATATGCATTTAGAAGTAATCACTCCTGACAAAAAAATATTTGAAGGTGAAGTAGTTTCAGCTGCTTTCCCAGGAAGCTTAGGTTCATTCGAAGTATTGCATAATCACGCTCCAATTATTAGCTCACTTGACAAAGGTGAATTAAGAATTAAAACTAATGATGGAACTAGAATTTTCGATATTGAAGGTGGAGTTGTTGAAGTTTTAAATAATAAAATTATTGTATTGACTGAGAAATCAAGTCCTTCGATGAAAAAATAATTTCAACAATAAGTAAATTATAAATGGAAAACCTTAGGCGAAAGCTTAAGGTTTTTTGTTTGTGGGGGTAGATTATTCATAACTGCTTCATGGGAATTAAGTAAATATTAAAAAATATAAACAGGTTTTGTGATTTTTTCTATCACTTTACCTCCCCTAAAATAAAATTTAAATTTAAAAGTATAAAATTGAGCTGTTTTAGGAGGTGTTTGTATTTTAAGATATAAACTATCGAGGCTATTGTCAATATTTCTATTATAATATATATCCCAAGATCCGTTTATTTGGTTGTCGGTAGAAAAATTTAGATTTTTTATAAAATTAAAATTTTGTAAATAGTAGTCGTTGTAATCCTTGTTCGCAAAAACTGTAATTTGCTCTAGTTCATCATCGTCTTCCAAACCAAAATTACATTTATTGTTATTACCCCAAAATGGTTCTTTGGTTTTTCTTATTGAATAAATTGTTCTTTTAAAATCAATAAGAAAACAAAGACTATCATAGCCCGTTCTGGAATTAGTGTCAGTTATGATTTGTGATTCAAATTTGATGATATTGTTTACAAGGTTGTATTTATTAATTTTTAAGGTTTGAATATTAATAGAATCAACCCTAGATTTCCCTTCAGTTTCTATTTCACATTTGTTGCAAGAACTAAATAGTATGCTAAAGCAAAATATTAGAAAAAACGTGGGCTCACACGATTTTTCTGGGGACTAAGCAAAAAGCTTGTATAATCTAAATAGGAAGAATGTTGTGTCAGTTACACCTCTTTGGTTTGCTCTAAATAGCTTTATTTTTGAGTTAAAAGATTCAGCATTTGCGTTTGTATTTCTATTGTTAAAGAAGTTTAAAATATTGGTTAAATTGTTATTTACTGTATTGGGTACAGTTTTAAATGTAGTAGTTTCTGATACTTCAATTTCACTAATCCATTCTTTAAATCTACGTTCAGCATCTGATTTTTTGTGCTCTTCATAAATACTCCTAAATGCTAATGTTTGATGAAATGCCTGTTCTATTTCTGGGTATTTCTTGTATAATATATCAGCTCTTTCTTTCTGATTTTCTGTCCAATTAATTTTCTTTTTAGCTAAAATATATCTTGACCTTGCTAATAGTTGTCTTGGTGTTTCATTATTTGCTAAGACTATCGGTATGTATTTTTGTTTGAGTGATTTAGCTAAAGCAACTGCTTGATTTTCGATTTCAAGTTCTTTCCAACCTTGTTGTATACGTACATGTTGTAAGGCTTCCATTGCTAATCTAACAACATGAAAACGGCCTGTTACTAGGCTTGCATTTTTGAAAACATTTCTAGTCTCTGTTTCCATATTTTTAGCCATATCAAGGGTTACTTCAAGAACTAAATCCCTTTTTGTTAAATCAATACGTTCTAATACCGTAATTATATCGATTGATTTAGTTCCTTTAATACAAGCAACCAAAGAACCTTTTTTACCTTTACCTGTCTTATTAGTAACAAAAGTATAAAGCTCTCCTTGAGATAATGATACCTCATCAATACTTAAATATTGTCCTATGTTTTCTGGGAAAATTAAGTAATCTTCGGCATGAGATTTCTGATCCCAGTTGTCAAAACCTGATGAAAAATGTTTATAATGTTTTCGAAAAGTATCCGCTTTTACTTTATAGTAGCTTGCAATATTACCAAGTGTGTCTTCTCGGGTCTCGACCTGTATCTTTTAAAAAATCTGATAGCTCAAGAGTAATCTTTGAACTTTCAGCTATAAATGAATAATCGTTATGTATGATTTGATTTTTATGTATCTTATGTCTCCATCTTCGACGTTTTATTGTTAAATAAACAGCCTTGCCTCTAAGTAGGAAAATCCTGAATGGTCTTGGGTTCATAAAAACCTTTAGACTCATACTCTACCATATTATAACCTTTGGGTACTGAATTTCTCTCAATAAAAACAAACTCTAAATATGCTAATTTAGTAACATCGTCTATCAATTCTAAAACTTCACTAAGGTCGAAATATTCCAGAAAATCCTTCGGTAAAATATATTTTATAAACTCTTTTTCCACAGTTAAAAGTACTGTTTTATTATCAAATCCCCAACTTTATCGTGTGAGCCGTAAAAATTGAGTTTGGAGGAAAAGTAAAAGAATTCAAATTAATTAAAAACTAATTCCAAATATTTAGTATTACAAAACAAAAAAGCATTGAATTATCAATGCTTTTTTGTTTTTGAAATATGTAAAAATGTTAAAACTTAAATTCAGAAACGATACCATTAACCACAAGAACTAAGTTTTTCCCTTTCCATTGCTCTTTTAAAACTATTGAATTTGTACTTTTTGAATTATACAACATAACACCTTCCTTAGAAAATACAAAAACCTCAACATTTTCAGAAAAAAATAAAGCATTAGAATCCTGGGTGTATTTGACATTAACTCCCGAAATTTTTTCAATTCGGTTTAATCGACCATTAACTTTTAACCAATAAACCCCATTCGGATAGGATGAAATATCTATTTGATTAGAATTAAACTTTGCTAAACTTTTTTGGTTAACATGAATTAATTCCGATTTTGTATTTTCACTAAATAAAATTGTACCTGAAGTTTTTGAAGGAAAATATTTTACTGATTCAAAATGATTTTTTAAATGTTTTTTCAAATCATAATAATCTAAATTTGAAGAAATAACATTCCCATATTCATCAATTAAAAAAGTACTAGGTAATGCTTCTACTCCATAATGTTTCACCACCGGAGATTCCCATTCTAAAGCATCACAAACATGGTTTTCCCAAAATAATTTATCATCCCTGATCGCTCTTTGCCAATAATCTTTTTTTCTGTCAAGTGATATGCTAACTATTTCAAAACCTAAGTGATGATATTCATTGTATATTGAAATTAACTCCTCATTTGCTTCTCTACATGGGCCACACCAAGAAGCCCAAAAATCTAACAAAACAACTTTTCCTTTTAATGAATCCAAGGAAATATATTTATTATGTTGATTTAAAAGTAAAAAATTGGGCGCCAAATCATTGTCCTTAATTACTGATTCAATTTCTTTTGATTGCCCCAACATCTCAGCGGAAACAAACATTAAAATGGGTAATATGTATTTTATAAATTTCAAATTACTTTAAATTAAATAAAAAAATCACACAGCAACAAATCTGTGTGATTAATTATGTATTTCAAACTTTTAATTTGCGATCAGAAAAAGGTTTTTGAGATACATGTTATCGTATATACCAACCATTCCCAAAAAGAAATAAAGGAGTTGACCAATAATTTCTATAAGGAATGTAATTATATGTTGGTTGCCCCCAACTCCATACTGGACTATAGACGCTATTCCAATATAAGGGTTGTTGGTTATAATAATTTTGTTGACGAAGGGCTCGTCTGTTTAATCTTTTGTTGTTTGAAGTTGTATTTAAATTTGCTGAACAATTATTCCCAGAAACTGTTGGTTGATTTCTTTCATTTTGAGCTAATAGTGCATACTTAACTTGATTTAAACTATCTTGTATACATTGATTTTTAATTGCTTCTTGTCGGTAATATTCAGGATTATTAACCCAACCTTCTTTTTTCTCTAAAATTTTAAGGGCTTCATTGTCTTTTGCTCGTTGTTCTTGTGCTTTTTGTGCATAAAAACTTTCAGGACTTTGTGTAGTTTGTGCCATACTTGAAAACCCAATTAATATTGGTACCAAGGCGATAATTTTTTGGTAAGATTTCATAGCTTATAATTTTAATTTTAAAATACTTTATTCGTTGCTCTACAAATATTTATCAATAAAAAAATATCTATATTTGTAGTTGGTTCAAGCATTTACAAATGTTGTACCAAATTTTGATTAAATTAATAAAACTGATTAAATATTTTATATTAATATGAGTGAGGCAATTCCAAAGCGTAGTGAGGATTATTCTTTATGGTACAATGAGTTAGTAAAAAAAGCAGATTTAGCTGAACATGCTGCCGTAAAAGGTTGTATGGTTATTAAACCTTATGGTTATGCTATCTGGGAAAAAATGCAACAAGTGTTAGATGCTAAGTTCAAAGAAACTGGACATAGCAATGCATATTTCCCTATGTTTGTACCCAAAAGTTTGTTCGAAGCTGAGGAAACAAATGCTGAAGGTTTTGCAAAAGAATGTGCTATTGTTACTCATTATCGTTTAAAATCAGATGAAGAAAATAAAGGTAAATTAATAGTTGACCCAGCAGCTAAATTGGAGGAAGAATTAATTGTTCGCCCTACAAGTGAAGCAATTATTTGGAATACATATAAAGGTTGGGTACAATCGTATAGAGATTTACCATTAAAAATAAACCAATGGTGTAATGTAGTTCGTTGGGAGATGCGTACACGTTTATTTTTACGTACAACTGAATTTTTATGGCAAGAAGGTCACACTGCGCACTCAACAGAGGCTGAGGCTGTAGAAGAAACCAAACAAATGCTTGAGGTGTATGCTGAATTTGCTGAAAAGTACATGGCTGTGCCTGTTGTAAAGGGTGTAAAAACAGCTAATGAGCGTTTTGCTGGTGCAGTGGATACGTATTGTATTGAAGCTTTAATGCAAGATGGAAAAGCTTTACAGGCTGGAACTTCACATTTCTTAGGCCAGAATTTCGCAAAAGCATTTGATGTAAAATTCACCAATTCGGAAGGAAAATTAGAGCATGTTTGGGGAACTTCATGGGGTGTAAGTACACGTTTGATGGGTGCATTAATTATGGCCCACTCTGATGACCAAGGGCTTGTATTACCTCCAAAACTAGCTCCTATTCAAGTGGTTATAGTACCAATTTACAAAGGTGATGAGCAATTAGCATTAATCAATGCGAAAGTTGATACTTTAGTAAAAAGCTTACGCAAAGCTGGTATTTCAGTAAAATATGACAATAGAACAACCCATAAACCAGGTTGGAAATTTGCTGAATACGAATTAAAAGGTGTGCCTGTTAGAATTGCAATGGGGCAACGTGACCTTGAAAATAATACTGTAGAAATAGCTCGTAGAGATACTAAAGAAAAAAATACAGTTTCGTTTGATGGATTAACTGAATATATTTCTACCTTATTAAATGATATTCAGGAAAATATATTTAATCAGGCATTAGCATATAGAGATTCACATATTACTAAAGTGAACTCATTTGCAGAGTTTGAGGAAGTATTAAATGGCAAAGCTGGATTCGTAGCTGCACACTGGGATGGCACATCAGAAACTGAGGAAAAAATCAAAGAATTAACGAAAGCAACTATTCGTTGTATTCCTTTGAATAATGAACAAGAAGACGGTGTTTGTATTTTAACAGGCAAACCTTCAACCCAAAGAGTATTATTTGCTAAAGCATATTAAAAAGCAGATTAACTCACTATTGGAAAAATGTAAATAACCAATAGTGAGTTAATTAATTCAAATCAAATTCTCTTGTATCCCTACTAAAAATATTATCAAGAGGTTCGTCGTCTTTATTTACTATTTGAACTGAAATTTTATGTCTACCAGTTTTTAGTCCCAATATTTCTAGTGGCACCCACTTATCAGTATAAAATTGTTTTCCATCGATAGTAATTCTAATCATATTACCTGCATCTGTAATAAGCTGATTTATAAGTATAAAATCTAAATATACAGAACCTTTCTCTGTTGGAGTGGGTCTATTAATAAAAATCATTGGTTGATCCATATCATAAGAAATCTGTTCCTTAGATATTACTTTAAATTGATGAACCTTAATTGCCCCAAATCTTTTAATTACAATTCCACTGTGATTACATAAATAAGCAACACTTATGTATGAATCTTGAGGTAACTTTGCTATAGTTTTTGTTCTGTAAAAATATGAACGTGTAGCACTTTTTACTGATAATCTTAAAAACTTTGCATCTTTACTGTTTAACTCTTTAGCTAAAGTATGCAAACTTACATCTTCGGTTTTAAACAGAATTGTATCAGAATCTTCAGGTATAATAAAAGTTGTATCCAAAAAATCATGCGAATTATGTTCAACCATCGAAATTTTTGTATCTTTTCTGACATATAAATTTCGATGAATTTTGTGCAACTTTCCTGTTACATCATGATTTTTAATATCGCTTCTTTCGCCTATTGTGCATGAGTTTATAACAATAGAAATAAAAGGAAGAAAAATATATAAGAGGTATTTTTTTATAAAATTCATTAGTTCTTTGTTAAACAATATTTATTGTAAAACTAAAATTACTATTTTTTTTATTCAATCATTCCAAAATTCTCATAAAATCTTAGCACATAAATCTGTTTAAATTAATATTCTTTACAATGTGAAACAAAATATTTAATTAGTACTAATTAGAATGTAATAAATTAGGAATCCTAACCATAAAGCTTGTGCCTTTTTGGTGAATTGAATTTACAGTAATATTTCCGTTAAGTTTATTTATTGCTTCTTTAACAATATATAATCCTAAACCTGAGCCTGTATTTTTAAAATTCGCTCTAAAAAACATATCATAAATTTTATCCAAATATTGCTCTTCAATTCCTACACCATTATCAGTAATAATTATAAAAACATCTTCATCTGTTACTTTTACATCTATATGAATAAAGGGTTCAGGTTTTGAGATATCAGCAAAACGAATTGCATTTGAAAGCAAATTACTTAATATCATGTTCATCCTTCTGTCATCACTAATAAATTTACTATTTTGCTCAATATTAATTTCTTTAGTAATGGCCCGGTTTATACCCAAAAAGTTTAAATTGTTAAAAATATCTGAGATACAAGTTTTAAAATCTATTTCTGAATGTTGAATTTCCATTCTGGCATTCAATGAAAACTCTAAAATATCTTTAATAAATCTATCTAGCTTTTGAAGGTTTTTTAATTGAAAATCAAAGTTTTTCTCCAATTGATCTTTTTCAGTTTCGATTTTACAGAGTTTTATCAAACCCATCACAGAGCTAATTGGAGCTCTTAAATCATGTGAAACTCTATAAACAAAATGATCAAGTTCATGATTTACTTTTTTAAGCATATCATTTTGAGATGTAATTTCAGATTCAGCTTTTTTCCTTTTATCTATATTACTTAATAATCCTATAAAACTGCTTATTAAATTGTTGTTATCAAAAACGGGATCAAAACTTATTTCTGCCCAATATGACTTTCCTTTATTTTTATTTAATATGAGTTCCCTTTTAATAGATTTTCCATTTCTAATTGCATCATTTATTTGCTTCACAGTTACAGTATCGGAATCATTATTTAAAAATAAATCAAAAACATTATGCCCATTTAACTCATCGAAATTAAAATTAGTAAGTTTTAAAAAACCATTATTGACCCAATTTACTTTACCGTATTTATCTGTAATAAAAATTGCATTGTCAGTTTTTTCAAGGATAAGTGCCAATTTACTTACTTCTTCTTGTGCATGTACAAGCTCTGTAATATCTTGAATACTTCCCTGAATTCCAATATTTAAACCATCATTAATAATAGGTTGAAAGGCGGTTTTAACGTATCTTAATTCACCTTTTAAATTAATAATTCTGTATTGTGAAGATGACTCATTATTATCAATACTATTATTTAAAAAATTAAAATCCTCAGGATGCATAAAAGTTTCTTCATATTCTTTTCTTGTAGGTGGTTTTTGGTTAATATCTAAACCATGAATTTTATAAACTTGCTCACTCCATTCACTTCTATCATCTTCACTATACCATTGCCAAAAACCTACATTGGCTAGTTGTTGTGATAGTTTTAATTTTTCTTCACTTAATAAAATTTTCTTTTCAATACTTAATCTTTCTAATTCGGCTCCTGCCCTACCCGACATTATTTCCATGATAGATAATGCCATTTGTTGATCTTTAATTGGTTTTTTATAAAGGGCAACCATAATACCTACCACATTATTATTACTACCAATTAATTTAACTCCAACATATCCCTTTACCCCCATTTCTTTGAGAAGAATATCATTTGGAAAAAGTTTATCAACGTTATTTGGATAAACACAAAGATTATTTTCAAGCACTAATTGGCATGGTGTGTCATTTAATTCGTATTGAATGTTGGCAATAATTGTGTTATTAGCAACCAAAACAATAGTTTGGGCTATATTCTTATCAATACTAGCAATGAATGTAAAATCAGACTTTAAAGTTCGAGAAAGTTGCAAAGTTAAGGTTTCAAAAAAGCTTTCACCTAGTTTTGTTGAAACACAAAGTTGAAGACTATCAATTATTTCTTCTCTTTGTCTAAGTTTGTTTTCTGTATTTTTTTTCTCAGTTATATCTTGTACCGTTCCATAAATTCTTACAACTGCCCCTTTTTCGTCAACCTCAAAATTACTTGTAGTAACTACGTGTTTAATTCTTCCATCTTGCATTTGTAAATCTAATTCAAGATTGAAATTTTCTTTATTTAGATACAAATTTTGAGTTGCGTTATATAGATTAGCTTTTGAAGCTTCGGTACAATACAAAAATGACATTTCGATATTGATAGGAGTTTCTTTATCGATTTCATAAATTTTGTAGGTTTCGTTAGTCCAAGAAACCTGACGAGATAAAACATCATATTCCCAACCTCCAATTTTAGATATAGAACTAGTAGATTCTAAAAGATTTTGAAGTCGAATTTGAGGAGTAATATTATGAGAAGTAGCGTAAATTAATTGATTTTCGATATCAGAAATAGCATACCATTCGAGTGTAAGATAATACCCATGACCAGTTCTGACTCTATTTACATAAGAAAATATTGGTTTACCGCTTTTAAGCAATTCAAATTGTTCAATTGTATCTATTTTATCATTAGGATGAACAATATCAACAATTGAGTTACCTACAATTTTTTCTATATTTATATTAAGAAGTTTTGAAATTTTATCATTTACCCAAACAATTTTACCCTCAAATGTAAATGTACAGTAAAGAGAATCGCTAATTTTTAAATATGGATTTGATTGAAAAGTACTTACATCCGAAGAAAATTGTTTTTGAATATTTAAAGTTTCAATAGTTTTGTATAATTCATTAGAAGCATTGGAATGTAATGTTTTATTCAAAACCAATTTTAAAATATTAGTAAAAGGGAGTAATTGGTTTTCTAAATTTTCAATAATTATTTGATTTTTAGAAATCAAAACTAAATATTGACTTTCATACTTTTGAGAAAAAAGCAATGATGATTCTAAAAAATATCCATTTACATTCCATTTATCTTTTGATGTATCAATTTTAAACAGATCAAAAAAGGGATTAATATCAAAATTATCATCTAAAATACAGCTAACATAATTATTTATTGACCTAGAAGTTAGAGCAGTAAAACATTGAATAAGTATAGCACCTTCGATTTCACAAAATGAGTCGCAGATTGCTTTAAGTGTATGTTTATAAAATGTTTTTGAATCAAGATTTCCTTCAAGCAAAAGTGATTGTAGGTCAACAACTTTGTTTAATATAAAATCTGTGCCTTTATTTGAAATTGGTAACTGTATATTCATACCACTAATTTTGAAGTATTTATACACTTATCTACCAAAAAAGTTGTAATAAAAAGTACAAATTTTTATAAAAAATGTTCAAAATGCAAAATTTATAAAATAAAAAAGCCTCACATTGCTGTGAGGCTTTTTTATTGTTGTATAACTAAGGTTATGATTAGCGTTGTACTTTAACTTGTACATCAGCAGAACCAGATGTAGCTCCATCACCTGAAGCAGTTTTAACTAAAATTAATCCTTTTTTACCACCAGCAGTTACAAAAGCAAATACTGTATTTGCTGGAGCAATTGAATAAGAAACTTTAGTAGAATTTACAACAGAAGGAATTTCTGCTAATAATTTAGCTTCATCATCAATAGCATCAAAAGTAGCTTTTGAAACAGAAGTAGTAGCAAATTTAGTGTCATTTTTATATGTCCAAGTATCTAAATTAAAGAATCTTGAACCTGGAGTGTTAACACCAATAGTTGCATCTTTTAATGAACCAAACAAGAAAGCTGCATCAGTTCCTGTAGTACCTGTAGTTACGAAAGCAAAATCAACAGATTTTTCTCTTGAATCTAATGAATCAGCAACGTCTCTTTGATAGTTAGTACCATCAATAGTAGCAAATAAAGAACCTAAGTTACTATTTTTGTGGTTACCTAAAGTAGTTGCATAGTTATTGATCAATGAAGAGTTAGTGTATTTGAAAGTAATTACTGCATTACCTAAAACTCTATTTTTACCAGGGTTAGTTAAATCTCCTGCACCATTTGTAATCCATAATGTATAAACATCAGATTTTGCAGAAGTAACACCTTTTCTTAAAGCAAGAGGGATATTTAATTTAAATTTTGTACCACCACCTACACTTCCACCTACTAAAGCAGCTGGAATTTCATAATAAGTTGTTTTAGCATCAAAATCATAATTACTTCCAGTTCCATCATATGCTTTACCAACTAAATCTGTAGTTAAGTTTAGAGATGAAGCTACACCATTGTCTTCAGATTTTAATAAATAAATTCTTGTAGATTTGATTGATGAAGTATTAACACCTAACGCTACATAAGCACTGTCACCAGAAGTTGTAACAGTAACATCTGCTGTTAATGAACCTGTATTGTTGTCATCAAATGTAACAGAAGCTACAGGTTTAGTAGTATCTACAGGAGTAACATCTTCATCAGTTTTGTTACAACTTGTAAAGAACATTGTTCCTAATAAAGCAAAAGCTGAAAAGAACTTAATTGATTTTTTCATAGTTTATTTTTGAGGTTATTTTTATATCCACAAATATATTTATTTTTTCAAATAAACAATAGTTTAATTTAAATCATTACATTTTTTTAATAAGTAATAATAATTAGATAACAAAATTGAATGAGATTTATAAGATATTTAATTTCTTATTAATTAGATTTTAATTGCGTAAATGAAGTTTCGATATACCTTTGCTTTATCAAAATATAAATCATTTAAAGTTATGAATACTGCAAAATCAACATTTGATGAGAGTAATGTGATTACAGAAATAAAAAAGTATTTACCTTCTCAGGCACCTTTAAAAGATTTTATTTTTCAGAATCAATTAAGTTCTTTTCAAGAATTCAATTTCTTTGAAGGTTTAGGTAAAGCATCTGAAATTTTTGGCTATAAGGTATTTTTATCTTTGCAAGAATTTAGAAATTTATATGAAAATGAAAAAATTAGTGAAGATATAATAGATAAAATAATTATTGAAAATAAAGGTAAAGATGAGCTTAAGATTTGGAAAAATAATTTAATTCATAAACATTATAACACTAGTATTTCTCCAAGAGTAGGTAAATTAAGAGCTAATTGGAGTAAAAATTATGGAATTGACCTTGATTCGTATGTACATACTACTTTGTTTAGAATTATTTGTAGTTACCTAGATCAAGGTATTTCAATTTGGAATTTCCCTCTTTGGCACAATGGATTTTTGGCTTCTTTAAAAGAGATGGAACAAGAAAGCATGAGTTCGTTTTTTAAGACTAAAGTAGTTAAAGAAATGTTTTTAACTGATGGTTATTCAATTCCTGAATTGTTAAATAAACTTGTTGGTAATGAATTACTTTATTCTCAATATTTATTCGATCAACAATTTGCACACCCTGGTTGGTCAGGTATAGTTTCAGTAATTGAGGCTCGCCCAGATACTTTGATTGACCAAAAAAAGATTACACTTCAAGAAATTATCATTTTAGAATTATTACTAGAAATCGACACGCTTAATGCAGAATTTGGTGTAGGAAATTGGGTGCCATTAAACAAATTTATTACAACTCCTTATCACGACATGTTTGCTGATGTTGTAACAGGCGAGTTACACGAAGTTTATAAATTATGGCAAACAGCTTATGAGTGGACATTTTATGACGAAGTTTTTGCTGCAATTAAAGCTCCTAAAAAACCTAAAGAAGATGTAAAAGTAAAATCATTTCAGGCGATGTTCTGTATTGATGATAGAGAAATTTCATTAAGAGACCACCTTGAAAGAACTGACCCAAATTGTGAAACTTATGGAACACCTGGTTTTTTTAATGTGGAATTCTATTTTCAACCTGAGAACGGAAAATCATACACCAAACTTTGTCCGGCACCAATTACTCCAAAATATTTAATTAAAGAAATCGGAACTCATAGAAGAGCTAAAAATAAAGATTGGAACTTTTCTAAAAGAACACATTCCTTATTGGCAGGAATGATTATTTCTCCAACATTGGGTTTGTGGTCGGCTATGAAGTTAGCTTTGAGTATTTTACACCCATCAATGACACCTGCAACGGCAACTTCATTGAGGCACATGGATAAAGTATCAAAATTAACCATTGAAAATACTACAGACGAATTAGAAAATGGACTTCAACTTGGATTTACAATCCATGAAATGGCTGATAGAGTTGAAGGATTATTAAAGAGCATTAATTTAGTAGATAATTTTGCTCCAATCGTTTATGTTGTAGGTCACGGAGCTAGTAGTGTTAATAACCCTTTTTACTCTACAATGGATTGTGGGGCATGTTCTTGCAGACCAGGTTCGGTAAATGCACGAGTGTTTTGTCACATGGCAAACCATAAAGAGGTGCGTGAAATTTTAAGTTCAAGAGGAATTGAAATTCCAGATGAGACACATTTCTTAGGGGGCTTACATGATACAACTCGTGATGAAATTGTGTTTTATGACGAACATTTATTATCATACTCAAATTTAGATAATCACTTCCATAGAAATTTTGATATTTTCAACAAAGCATTATTGTTGAATGCAAAAGAAAGAACTAGACGTTTTGATACTATCCCAAATACTGATTCGCTTGAAAGTATTCACGAAAAAGTATTAACGAGGTCGGTTTCGTTATTTGAGCCTCGCCCAGAGTTGGATCATGCAAATAATGCATTAACAATTGTAGGTAGAAGAGAAATTACTAAACAATTGTTTTTAGATAGACGCTCATTTTTAAATTCTTATGATTATTCCTCTGACCCAAGTGGTGATATACTCTTTGGAATAATGAAGCCAATTGCTCCTGTATGTGGAGGTATAAATTTGAATTATTATTTCTCAAGAGTAGATAATACGAAACTAGGTGCAGGAACAAAATTGCCTCACAATGTAATGGGCTTATTTGGTGTTGCAAATGGAATAGATGGAGATTTGCGTCCGGGTTTGCCTTTACAAATGGTTGAAGCGCATGACCCAATTAGGCAAATGGTTGTTGTTGAACATTATCCTGAAATAGTATTGGAAGTATTAAAAAAACTCCCAACTTATGAATGGTACTTTAATAATTGGATGCATATTTCTGCTTTACACCCCGAAACTGGTGATATTTATATATTTAAAGAAGGGAATTTTTATCCATACCAACCAATTCGTAAAAATATAGAAACCATTGCTGACATTACTCCAATTTTGGAACAAAGCAAAGGTTTAGAAAATATTCCAGTTTACTTAATTTCATAAGCCATGAACTTGATAACAATATTGCCCATATTTATCATCATTCCATTTTCGGGATTTTTGATAAGTTTATTAGTGCCTCAACATAAAGAAGGATTAATGTCGAGAGTTGCTTTTACAATTGCTGGAATACAACTTACATTAACATTTATTTATGTAATATTTTGGCTTTTACAAGGTTACCATCCTATCTCAGCAACCGATTTAATTATTTATGATGCTCACGATTATAGGTTTTATATCGATTTATGTTTTGATAAGATTTCATTGGTTTACCTTTTGGTAGGTTCGTTTTTAACCTTTTTGGTAACAATATATAGTAGATATTATTTACATAGAGAAAAAGGATATAAACGCTTCTTTAACACTATTTTATTCTTTTTTCTTGGGTATAATTTAACCATTTTAGCAGGAAATTTTGAAACGCTATTTATTGGTTGGGAAGTGTTAGGTATATCGTCATTTTTACTAATTGCATATTATAGAGAACGATATTTGCCAGTTAGGAATGCAGTAAAAGTATTTTCATTGTATAGAATTGGAGATATTGCTATGATATTGGCAATGTGGGCAAGTCACCATTTTTGGCATAAAAATATTTCGTTTTTAACATTAACCAATGAACAATTGGTAGATATGCACTTGCAATCACATGCTTATATTGGCATATTTATTTCAATGATGATTTTATTGGCCGCTGCAATTAAATCTGCACAATTGCCATTTTCGTCGTGGTTGCCAAGAGCTATGGAAGGTCCAACTCCTTCAAGTGCAATATTTTATGGCTCCATGTCGGTACATATTGGTGTGTTTTTGTTGCTAAGAACCGAACCATTTTGGCATCATATATTATTGATGAAAGTATTAATTGGGGTTTTAGGTTTATTTACAAGCATTGTAGCAAACAGTATTGCAAGGGTGCAATCGTCAGTAAAAAGTCAGATTGCTTATGCATCAATAACCCAAATTGGTTTAATTTTTATAGAAATTGCCTTTGGCTTAGACAATTTAGCATTAATGCATTTTGCAGGAAATGCTTTCTTGAGAACTTATCAATTATTGGTTTCTCCTTCGGTGGTGAGTTATTTAATTAAAGAGCAGTTTAATAATTTTATTCCACGTCCGTTAACTTTTGAAGATCACATTCCTAGAAAGTTAGAAAATACATTCTTTATCCTTTCATTAAAAGAATGGAATTTGGATGCCTTGATTCATAAAGTTTACTGGCAACCATTAAAATGGATAGGTCGCAAATTTGAGTTTGTTACCTTTAAATGGATTTTGATAGTATTAAGTCCAATATACATAATAGGTTTATTTTGCTTGTACCATAAAGATATAGTACCGGAAGAGATACAACATATTTTGCCATTTATTTTTGCTTTTATTGGTTTAATAATGGTGTTTAAATCATTTGCAGAAACCAAAAGTATATTTTTCACTTGGACATTAATGATAATGAACCATTTCTGGATTGCATTGGCTTTAGGCTTCAATGAAAACTTCGATTTAAATGAAATTTATATTTATTTAAGTGGAATTATTGTTGCTGGATTGGTTGGTTATATTACACTTCGTAAACTACAATCTACCCAACAAACCAGTATTAATTTACATGATTATCAGGGATATTCATATCAATATCCTAAAATGGGATTTGTGTTTTTGTTGTCATGTTTGGGGCTTTCAGGCTTCCCAATTACTCCAACATTCCTTGGCGAAGATTTAATTTTCTCTCATATTCATTCAGACCAAATTATTCTTGTATTTATCATTTCAATGAGTTTTATAGTTGATGGATTATCAATTATTAGAATGTATTCAAAAATATTTATGGGACCTTCTGTTAGAGCTAAGCAAGAAATGGCGTTGAGGTCGTCGTAGGTACTGAGTACAAAGTATTAGGTATTAAGAACAAAGTATTAGGTATTGAGTAAATATCTCTACTTTGTCATACTTAATACCTTGTACCAAATACTTAATACTTTTTTGTTCTTTAGATAAAAAACATTACTTTTAACTTATCATTTTCTTAAATATTAACCAAATACTATTTATTATTTTGAATCAGTGGAAAGTAAAAACTGTACCAAGCAAAGCCAAAATTGAAGCATTAAGTAAGGCTATAAATGTAAATCCATTTATGGCAAGCTTACTGATTCAAAGAGGAATAAGTACATTTGATGAAGCAAAAGCATTTTTTCGCCCAAGTTTGGAAGCTTTGCACGATCCATTTTTAATGCAAGATATGTACAGAGCAGTGGACAGAATTAATGAAGCCATTGCTAAAAATGAACGTATTTTAATTTTTGGAGATTATGATGTTGATGGTACTACTGCAGTTAGTGTGTTTTATGGTTTTCTGAAAAATTATTACTCAAACATTGCTTATTACATACCTGATAGATACAAAGAAGGTTACGGAATTTCATATATAGGAATTGATTTTGCAGTTGATAATGATTTTACATTAATTGTTAGTTTGGACTGTGGTATAAAATCAACCGCACATATTGAATATGCTTACCAAAAAGGTGTTGATTTTATTATTTGCGACCATCACACACCAGGAGATATTTTACCAGAAGCAGCTGCAATACTCGACCCAAAACGTACTGATTGTGAATATCCTTACAAAGAACTTTCGGGCTGTGGGGTTGGATTTAAATTATTGCAAGCTTTGTGCATTGAAAATAACTGGGAACAAGAATTACTTTTTGAGTACTTAGATTTACTTGCAATTAGTATTGCTGCTGACATAGTGCCAATTACTGGCGAAAATAGAATTTTTGCTCACTTTGGTATGGAAAGAATCAATGCTAATCCACGCCCAGGTTTGCAAGCAATTATTGAATTAGCAGCGTTGAAATTGCCGATTGATATTAGCAAGGTAGTTTTTACTTTCGCACCTAGAATTAATGCTGCTGGCAGATTAGCTGATGCTTGCGATGCAGTGAGATTAATGCTTTCGGAAGATAAAGAAACAGCATTGAATCAAGCGAAGTTGGTAAATGAACACAATACAAACAGACGAGAACTTGATGCAGATATTACTCAAGAAGCTTTGACGATGTTTAAGGAAGATGATTTTTTGAAAAATGCTTCATCATCAGTGCTTTATTCGCCATCTTGGCATAAAGGAGTAGTCGGCATTGTGGCATCCAGAGTTATTGAAACGTATTACAGACCTACCATAGTTTTAACAGAATCTGAAGGTAAAATTGTTGGTTCTGCTCGTTCGGTGCATGATTTTAATTTGTATGAAGCCATTGATGCTTGTTCTGATTTATTAGAACAATTTGGTGGACATACAGCTGCGGCTGGTTTAACGCTCAAACCTGAAAATCTACCAGCTTTTAAATTGGCTTTTGAAGAAGCTGTAAAACTAAGAATCACTCCTGAACAAAAACAGCCCATTATTTATATTGATGTAGAGATATTGTTAGATGCAATTACTCCTCAATTTTATAATATCATAAAACAATTGGCTCCATTTGGACCGCAAAATATGGCACCAGTTTTTGTTGCCAATAACCTAAAAGCTAGCAATGTTAAAATCCTCAAAGAAGAGCATTTGAAATTTGATGTTAAACAAGAAGGTTGTAATAGTCAATTTTCAGCAATTGGATTCAGAATGGCACATTTGAATGATTTAGTTGCTGATAATAAGATTTTTAGTTTATGTTTTACGATTGAAGAAAATACTTTTAGAGATAAAACAACATTGCAATTTATGGTTCGAGATATAAAACCTTGGGGTTATAATCCGGTTTCAAAAGGTGAAAGTACTGAATCAAAAGCGTGTGAATATTTACAAGAAAAGGGCTATGTAATAAAAGAACGAAATTACCGTTCGGGTAAAAACGAAATTGATATTATAGCCTTGAAAAACAATGAATTGATTTTTGTTGAAGTAAAATATCGCAAAAATGATGATTTCGGTTTTCCTGAGTCAATGGTTGATAAATCAAAACAAGATAGAATAAAAGCTTGTGCCAACGACTATATTTTTGCTACCAATTGGAATGGAGGTATTCGTTTTGAAATTATTTCAATTATTGGTACCAAACCTGATATTATGCATTTTGAAGATGCGTTTTATTGAAAAATAAAACCCTCCAAAAGTTTCTCTCTTCTGGATGGTTTTAATAGATATTTTTAAATAATAATTAAGCAAACTTTCTACCTACAAACTCAAAAAGTTCAGCAACTTCTTCTTGGTCAACATCCCATTCGTATTTGTTGGCGTATGTATTTATCAAGTAATCAATAGCTTCATCGTATTTGTTATATGTATTCAATTGTGTTAACGCTTCAAAAAACACTTGGTTTTCGCCTTTAAACAATCCATTTACAAACATAAATCTTTGGTTAAGATTTATGATTTTGGTTAAATCAACAGATTCATTTGCCAAACCAATTTTATTTAATAGGCCATTGCTTTTCAACTCACTCGATGCCGCTTTAGCAACTTGGTTAAGCGAGGCACTATTATCTTTGCTAGCTTTTTTGGTTTCTTCTACTTTGGGTTGAGCTAGTTCTTCTTTAGGTTCTTCTTTTATTTTTTCAACTTCTGCAATAGGTTTTAAAACAACTTCTTCTTCAACTTTAGCAGATTCAACCTTTTCAACAATTTCAGGTTTTGATTCTACAACAACTTCTTTTATTTCTTCTTTAACAGATTCAATTATTTCAGGAGCTTTTGGTGTTGCAATTACTACTTTAGGTGCAATTGCCAATTGATCTAACTCAATTGGAAGAATCGCATTAAACAGAGCAAGTATTTCAGTAGGCTCAACTAGTTCATTCACCACTTCTTTGTATGATTCATTTAAGTAATCTAAAGCATACGAAAGTGGAGTACTAGTTAAGTTATGTTTTTCTATTTTTTTTATAAATACATCGGTAATAGCTCTATTATGTTTTACAAATTTTGCTCTTTCCTTAAAATCCGACATAACAATGATTGGATAGTCCAACGAAAAATATGTCTCTTTAATAAATAAATATGGAGCAAGAGCCAAACAAATTGTATCGGCTACAGCATTGCGTACAAGTGGGTCAAAATCAGCTCTTTTTACTACAATGTTTTTTGATAAAACATTCATAAAAGATTTTAAAGCTGATTTAACATCATTGCTTTCAAAATTAAAATATGGACTTTTAAGTTTTGATGTTTCATCTTTCCACTTTTCAAAAAGAGTACTGATTATAAACAGATTGAGTTGCTCAATTTTTGAAAATTGAAGAATTTGTTGACCAGAAATAGTTAAATTTTTACTAAAAAAATCGTCAGAAAGCTTTTGAGTAATTTTCAAACTATATGCTTCTATTGCTTGCTGATTTAATTTATATTCCATGGTAAAATGATTTTTTGCTTTGTCTTGTAATATACTAATTATGCCAAATATGAATGCAATAATGTTAAGAGAAAATTAAATTTTCATCTCAAAATACAACTTATACTTAGCAAAAGTAAAATTAGTTTTGCTAAATATTTTTTCTTACCCAATTTATTTAAAATATTTTAACAGTAAAAATCACTTTTTAGCATTAAATTGCAGTGATATTGAAAATAAAAATACGACTACCATCGTTTAGAATATACTTCAAGATACAGCTATGTTTAAATATATCCAGTTTTATATAATCATGATCGCTTCACTTTTTGTGTTTGAAGCGAAAGCTCAAAATTCTAACTTAGCGTTAGGAGAATGGCAAGTTCATACACCCGGCAGGATTTGTAAAACTATTGAAATTACAGATAACTATGTCTATGCCGGTTCAGAAAGTTCATTTGTAAGATATGATTTGAATGAAAAATCAGTAAAAACCTTAAGTGAAACCGATGGATTTAACGGTTTTACTGTGAGTAAAATAAAATATAACCCAACTAGAAAAACATTAATCATTGCTTATACTAATGGAGGTGTCGATTTAATTAAAAATAATGAAATCACTTATGTAAGTGATATAAACAGAGCCAACATTATTGGTTCAAAAAAAATTAACCATATTATGTTTAATGGTAGTTTTGCCTATTTAAGTTGTGCATTTGGTATGGTGGTTTATAACTTAGACAAAACAGAAATCAAGGAAACATATTCAAATATTGGCAGAAACGGTTTACAAGTGGAAGTCTATTCTTCAACAATACTAAATGATAGCATTTATTTAGCAACTTCTGGAGGTTTTATGGCGGCCAATATTAGTAATAATTCCAACTTAATGGATGCTACAAATTGGGTTATTTATCCGGATGCAAGTAGTTTTATTTCTCGAAATATCCGTCAAGTTGCTTCAATTGGTAATAGAGTATATGTGAGCGACAATACAGGAAATACATTTTATAAAGATGCTCAAACTTCTTGGACAAACATAATCTCAGGAAATACTATTAATACTATTAATTTATCATCAAACAAATTAGTACTAACTAGTAATTCAACTATTTATTCAATAGATAATTCATACAATATTAATCAAGAAAGTGGATACTCAAATGCAAATGAAGCAGTTATAGATGAAACAGGAAAATATATTGTTTCTGATAGATTAAAAGGAATAATTGTAGATAAAACCACAAGTATAATTGCTAATTCACCTTACAGTACAAACTCATTTCGATTAAATTATTTTGTTGACAAAAATGGCACAGACAATATATTGGTTACAACAGCAGGATACAATAATATCGGCAACCCAGGAGCAACATTTGATGGTATTTTCCTATATAGAAACGGAATTTGGGAATCATATAATGGCAAACTAGGTAATTTAAAAAATAGTCAATGCTATGTTGGTTCTTCTTATGATGCAAAAACAAATACAATTTTATTAGCATCCTTTAACGGTTTATTAAGAGCAACACGTACGGGCCTAAAAAACAAAAACGGGGACGATTCTTTATATTACAGTCAATATACTGCGGCTAAAAGTTCTCTTATTGATTATTGGGGAAGTGGTGATGCCTATTTTTTATATGATGTAAAGTTAGATTCAAAAAATAATATGTGGGTTGCTACTAAAATCGCAGTAGCGGGTCAACCTAGTATACATAAAATGACAGCTGCTGATAGTTCATGGACAAGCTATAATCTTGCAAATTATGCACCTTCTGGAGTAACCAATACCCCTGTTGAGATTTTAATTGATGATTTTGACAATAAATGGATTAGATTTCCATTTGTAACAAAAGGTTTATTAGTTTTCAATGAAAAATACCCTACAAATGATAGAGCTAAATATTTAACTGATCAAGCAACTGAAGGAAACCTAAGCTCAACAACTATCAATTGTTTTACAAAAAGTTTAAAAGGAGATATTTGGGTTGGTACTGATAAAGGAATATGTGTGTTTTATAACCCAAACAAAGTTTTAACAAGCACTGATTATGATGCTGTTAAACCTATTTATGATGGCAGACCCTTACTTCGAGATAAATCAATTAAAGCAATAGCGGTTGATGGTGCAAATAGGAAATGGATAGGTACTACTTCTGGTGTTTGGTTGTTTAGTGAAGATGGAACTGAAGCTTTATTAAATTTTACAACAGAAAATAGTCCATTACCAAGTGATAATATTTTTGATATTAAAGTTAATAATAAAACAGGAGAAGTTTTTTTTGCTACAGATGCTGGAATAGCTAGTTACAGAGGAAATGCAACTGCAGGTATTGCAGCTAAAGGTGAAGAATTTAAATATCCAGTAAAAGTATTCCCAAATCCGGTAACACCAGATTACGATGGCTTGATTGCAATTACTGGCTTGCCAGCAAATGTAAATACAAAAATTACAGATATAAACGGTAAGTTGGTTTATGAAACTACATCAAATGGTGGTACAGCTTCATGGAATGGTATTACATTGAACGGACAAAGAGCCTCAACAGGTATATATTTAGTTTTTGTTTCAAATACTGAGGGTACCGAAACTGTAGTATCTAAGTTTGCTATTACTCAATAGTATATGCACCAAAAAACGAGAGGTATAGTATTAGGATTTATTAAGTTTAGAGAAACTTCAATTATTGTTAATATCTATACTGAATCTCATGGTTTACAAGCATATATCGTAAAAGGTATCAGATCAAAAAGTAAAAAGCAAAATATTGCATTGTTTCAACCATTGAGTTTATTAGATATTGATGCCATTATAAAACCTGGCAACGAAATTCATTATTTTAAGGAATATAGATTAGCACATAATTATATTGAAGTTTTAACAAATCATGTGAAATGTGCAATTGCATTATTTTTATCTGAAATCTTACAAAAAATATTAAAAGAACATACTCCCAATCATGAATTATTTAATTTTATTTGGGAAGAACTGATTTCCTTAGATAAAATTAAAGAAAATGTACAAGATTTTCATCTTAGTTTTATGATTAAACTAAGCCAACATTTAGGTATTGGTATATTTAGTATCAACGACTATTACCAAGAACTAAATATGCGAGTTGAGTTAGATGAAATGGCCTATATTGAATCTGTTATAGATTTAAATCCAATTCCAAGTCATTCTTCAATAAGAGTAAATGCACTCGAAAAAACTATTCTTTGGTATCAACATCATTATAACAATATTGGCTCAATACATTCATTAGATGTGTTGAAATCAATTTTTCATTAACTTTTTGTTGATAAAGTTTTATTATTTTGAAAAGCGAAAACTAATAAAAAAGGCAATATTGGAATAATATATTTTTCCCAAGTAAGATAAGATAATGGCATAATAAGTAAAAAAGCAATCCATATTGTACTAAAATAAATTGATTCAGCAGATTGATTCTTGATTGTATTTTCAATTAAATAATAAGAAAATATCAATCCTATAGTAATTCCTAAAATCCAAAGTAAAATTTGAAAATTAGTTGTAGTATATAAAGTCAATTTATGGAAAAAACCAATTGTATTAACATTAATTCCTGCTTCTAAAGTCACTTTAGATACTTCAATCGGGAAATAATAATATAGCATACTTCCCACAAATAATCCAGTTACATAAATTTTGAAAGGTATTTTTTTAAAAATTATAAGTAAAATTGGACTTGAATAGATACCACAACAAGCAATATAGGCTATTAATGCATCAAAGTGAAATTCAAATGCTTGGTGCATGTATTTGTTTTTCAATAAATTTTGAGGGGTTGAACCTCCCCAATACTTAAACAAAGCTAAATTAATAATTATAGGAATAAGCAAATAAAGTAATTGATATGGTATTTTATTATTTAAATATAATTCTTTGTAAACAATAGTTACACCAAGTGCTATTAAACCATACACTAGATATTGGCGACTTAATATAGCCAAGCCTATAAAAATAGCACTTAGTAAATATTTTTGTTTAAAAAGTGCATAGCAACTAACTAATAGTGTAAGTGTAGCTAACATATCTGTATAAACAAAAAATGAAATACCTACAATGTATGGATTTAGCATTAAAATTAACAGTAAAATAATTGAAGTCAGCATATTATTAGAAATACTATAAAAAAACGACAGGGAAATATTAAAGAATATAAATGCAATTAACAATGAAAATATACGCAAACTATATAATTCAACTGAAAAAATTTTACCCCAAATGGCATATAGTATAAATGGTAATGGAGTCGACATCTCCTCATAATGAAGTAATGAAGTAAGAATTGGGGTTTGGGTAAAGTAAATGATTGTTTTATAAAAATGCCCCTCGTCTGTCCATACTGCATGATTAAGCCCAATTGTCAAAGCTAAACCAAGTACATATAATAATGAAATTATTAATCCTATTAATTTAAAGTGCTGGTTGACAATATTTGTTAAATTCATTTTCATTTGATTAATACACAAATATATGATAATTTTAATGTTACTTGTTCAAACTATAATAAATGCAATAATATTAGATAATTAACAGATTCTAATTGACTTTCAAATATTACAGTTTATTTATTAAAAGAATGAAAATATATAACAAAGTGAAGCTTGTAGTTATTTTAAGTGTAATTATAGGTTGTATAAATTTATTTATTGGCAATGGAATGAAGGAGCTATATCCTTTTTTTCATTGGAAATTATATACTTCGCCAGTTGGAGCAAGCAATTATCATTTTAATTATAGAGTATATTATTCAATTGATGGAAAAGTGTTTAATAGAATTAGTAACGATAAAGTTGAAAGGTCTATGTTACGTGATGATAAAATTTTTTATCTGAATTACATAGCAAAAGACACTTTACGACCAATTGAAAGAATAAAAAACTTTAAAGCCTATTGTAATTATTTATATCCTCAGCATAAATATTTTCAATTAGTTAAGGAATCATATAAAATATCTGAATTAATTAAATCAAAAAATAATTATGATAAAGAAGTTTTGCTCACTATTTCAGTTAAATAATGAAGATGAAAACATGCAAATTCAATTAATTCACAGATTTGAAATAGGCTTGTTTTGTTTCAGAATATTTACCTTTTTATGGCTTTTTCATAAACTTCATAATTTTTTTGCTTTAAGTGAACGACCAAAAGAATTATATTTTCATGTATCGTATTTTGGGCAACTATTTGCTCCAATTTTACCTTCAGTATCGTTATTTGTTTCAATTTGGACAATTGCTTTTATTTTAAACTTACTCCAATTAAAAAAAACAAAAACTACATTACAAATAATCCTTTTTTTGGCTTTAACTTGGATTAATGTTATTGAATGGTCATTAGGTTATTTGTCGCACGTTGGTCATTTATTTTTGTTATTACACTTATTAATTACTTTTTTTCAACAAAAATCAAATAACAATGAATATGTTTTAGCCATAAAGTGGGTAAATATTGGTTTATTTAGCACATACAGCTTGGCAGGACTTTGGAAAGTATTAACTCTTTTGAAATTATTACTATTAAACAATTGGGAGAATTCGTGGATGTTGCCCAAAGCAATGTTGTACCAATTAATTACACATAATAGAGATTGGGATTTGGATATGAGTCCAATATATTGGATTTTTGAAATTCCATATCTTTGGCAAATAGCTTTTATTTTGTTGGTATTGATACAGTTTACAAGTGTTATTGCTGGAATTTCAATTAAATATCTTCCTATTTATGTTTTATTGATAATTGGTATGCATATCTTCAATTTAGTGTTTTTTCAAGTTGAATTTTACACTCCAATATTTGTATTGTTAAGTTTCTATTTTTCTTATTATTTGAAAGAAGTATGGGTGAATAAATTCAAATCAATACTTAATTTATAGTGATTTTATTTGATTTAAAGGTTTGTTAAACTTTCGTATTAACCAAATTAAAATCAAAAATGTACAAATAGTCATGTTTATTTCTAAAATCAATGGAACTTGGTAATGTAACAATTTTACAATTCCATTAATTGGTATCAATGCACAAATGCAGAATAGAATTAACTCAATATCAAATGAATGATTTTTCCAAACAAGATACACTACTAAAGGAACCACAGGGAAAATATCATAGTAACCATGATAAGTAACAAAACAAAAGAAGGTATAAATAGCCATAAAAAGTAATAGCTTATCCTCTCTAATAGATTTGTTTTTTAATATTAAATAAGCAATTACAACTAATATACTCCATTTTAAAATAGGATGATAAATATTAAACACAGTAAGAATTGCTTTAAAATCAAGCGTAAGTGAAATCATTTTTTCTTCTAAAGTCAGGTCATAAATGTATGTCTGCCAAATATTTACACTTTTAGTAAACTCATGTAAAAATGTCAAATCACCAAACAAGGAAACATTAAACATAAGCCATAATGAACCAATTATCCAGATTTTAAAATCTAATTTATAGTTGTTTTTGATAAATATATATGCCAAAAAAGGAAGTACAATTGTTATTTTGATACTACATAAAATTAAAAAAATTGCAACTAATATTGGTTTATTCTTTTCTGAGAAATATATTGCTAGTAAGCCTGCAAATAAAGAAAGGAATAGAGGTTGTCCATTTAAATAAACATCCATACCTTTAAAAGCACCCAAACTTGTTGCTATTAGCAAAATAGGTATTTGAGGAAAAATTTTGTTTGTTAAAATGGCTATACCAATAATTGATACCAATAAAAGTGAAAACAAAATGATGGCAGCTAATTTAAATGAAAGAAAAGTTAATGGATAAATAAATACAAAAGTATTAGGTGGATATTGGGGTCCAACTTTCATTATATAATCAATTTCAAAAGGCATATTTTCATTTTTGCATATTTCTTTCCATTGATCAATAACATTTTGTTTTGTAAATGGGTTTTTAACTAATTTCCAAAGAATTGTACTTACGTAAATGGTTTTAAAGTCAGTAATTCCATGTAAATCTTTTTCTAGATTTTTAATTCTTAATATATTAGATAAAATACCTGATGTAATTAAAATAATAATAAAGAATTTAAAAGGCTTTATTTTTGAAAGTATTTGCATGAAATATTAAATTATATTACGAAGTTATATTTTTTTATTTAGAATTCAGTTTGCTTTTTGCTTTAAAAAAAATATGCCTGCTGTTCGAGATGTTAGCGCAGCGCATCTCGAACTTTAGATAACACGGTTCTCTGAACCGAATATATTATTTGCTATCCGTAGTTTTGCGAAAACTTAACTACGTACTTTGTCTCGATAAAAACAAAAGAGGTTTAACATTTTCTGTTAAACCTCTTTTACTTTAATTAAACTCTTGCTTCAACCAATTCTTTTAGGCATTGTACCCAAATTTCGTTGGTGTTTAAGCTTTCTACCATTTCCCAATGTTCACCACCGTATTCTTCAAATAATTCCTTGTATTCTTCGCCTACTTCAATGGTAGTTTCTAAACAATCAGCTACAAACGATGGTACAAATGCCAATACTTTTTTCTTGCCTTTTTCTGGCAATGTTTTTATAACATCGTCAGTATAAGGTTTTATCCATGGGTCTTTCAATAATCTTGATTGGAAGGTAATAGTATATTTATCCTCAGGGATATTTAGTTCTCTAACCAATTCTCTTGTTGTTGCAAAACATTGTGCACGGTAACACAATCTGTTTTGAGCATGTAAAGTTTCACAACAATTTTCTTTTTTCAAGCAAGTGTTGGTGCAATCAGCTTTTATTAAGTGTCTTTCTGGCAAACCGTGATAAGTGAAAATATAATGATCCCAATCTAATTTTTGGATATATTTTTTTCCTATTTCGGTAAATGCTTTAATAAAAGTTGGGTGTGTTGGAAACGAATCAATAATTGATAATTCTGGAATATATTCCCATTTACCAACTTCTTCCATCACCTTTTCCATTGTAGAGCCAGTTGACGAAGAGGCATATTGAGGATACAATGGAATAACTACAATTTTAGACAAACCTTTGTCTTTCAATTTATCCAAACCAACTTTAATACTTGGGTTTTGGTAACGCATTGCCAATTCAACTTGGTAATCGTTGCCCATAGCATTTTGTAGCAATACGGTTAGTTCTTCACCATAAAATTTAAGTGGAGAGCCTTTTTCTGTCCAAAGTTCTTTATAAACCTTCGCAGATTTTGGTCCACGAATAGGAGCAATGATAAGATTAATTAATAAAAACCTTTGTAGATAAGGCATATCAATCACCCTTCTATCCATTAAAAATTCTCTTAAATATTTGCGAACATCGGCCACCGATGGAGAATCGGGCGTTCCTAAATTTACGAGTAAAACACCAACTTTACTATTATTGCTCATTTTCAAATTAATTTCGGATTGCAATTTATTAGTTTATCATCATAACATTGTAATAATGTAATTGTTAAAATGAAAAATTGTTTAAAAAAATATAAAATAACACCGACTAATCACGTTTTACTGAATAAATTTAATTCTTGAACTATAATTTACTTTATTAAAACTATAACATAAGTAACTGTAAATAGTATATATATTAAAGTGAATCGTTATCTTTGAACTCTAAAATGAATAAAAAACCATAATTCAAAAAAATATACTATGAAATTACGCTTAATGTTTTTGGTATTAATGTTAGTAAGCTTGCAACAAGTATTTGCTCAAGATATTATTAAAAAACGAAACGGACTAGAAATTAAATCTTTGGTTAGAGAAATAAATCCAACTGAAATTAAATATGTAGCTTTTGATAATAAAAATGGACCTATTTACATCATTCTAAAAGATGAAGTTGAGTATATTTTATTTGAAAATGGCACAAAAGACATTTTTAATGTTGCCAAAACCGAACCTAAAAAAGATACAGTTGTAGTTATAAATAAAACTGTTAGCGATGAAAACTTATACCTTAAAGGTAAGTCAGACGCAAATTTATATTACGATGGTTACAAACCAGCAGGCACTGGTACATTTATAATAAGCTTGCTTTCTCCTCTAGCAGGCTTGCTACCAGCAGTAATTTGTTCAAATACTAAACCATCAATCAATAATTTAAATATTCCAAACCAAACTTTAGCAAAAAATAACGAGTATACTACAGGATATACCTCTCAAGCCTATGCAATAAAATCAAAGAAAGTTTGGAGAAATTGGGGTATTGCACTTGGAATTAACATTTTAGCATACGTTATATTATCTCAATAACATGTCATTTTAAATCTGCTAACATGAAATTTATTGAAAACGAACATCAACTTATAGCTTCATTTACATTTGAAAACTTTAAAGTTGCAATTAATTTTATAAACAAAGTTGCTGATTTAGCAGAAAAAGTGAATCATCACCCCGAAATCATAAATGTTTATAACAAAGTAACTTTCAAGCTTTGTACCCATGATGCAGGAAATATAATAACTGATAAAGATTATTTATTGGCTCATGAAATTGAAAAAATCTATTTACTTTACTTTAGCCCTGAAAGGGCGATATAACCCAACATAGGGTGATGAAGCCCTATGTTAAAGAAATGATTTTTACTTGCTCATGAAATTGAAATAATCTATTCAACTTTCAATTATCTATAATCTTAAGTCTTACATCTTAAGTCTAATTCAATAAAAAATTAACAAAAGTGATTTTTATCTGTTTTTATTTTAAATGAATGGTTGTATCTTGCAGCTTGATTTAATTTAGTCTAAATAAGGAAACAATTCATCTTGTCTGTTCTACCAAAAAATACCCTTGCAACGCTAAAAATCGGGCAAAAAGCATTAGTAACTGGCTTTACTGATGAGGCTTTGTCGCTCAAATTATTAGAAATGGGTTGTTTGCCAGGTGCAGAAATAGAAATGCATGCAATTGCTCCTCTTGGTGACCCTCTCTGTATCAGTGTTTACGGATACAAACTATCAATGCGCATTAGCGAAGCAAACACCGTTCTCATTAAGATTATCTAAATGCAAGATTCATTAACGCATAAAGTAGCACTTATTGGTAATCCTAATTCGGGGAAAAGTTCTCTGTTTAATATTCTTACAGGATTAAATCAAAAAATTGGGAATTTTCCTGGTGTTACTGTTGATAAAAAATCTGGTCAATGTATTTTGGTTTCTCAGGTGAATGCTGAAATTATTGATTTACCAGGAACATATAGTTTATATCCAAAATCAGAAGATGAGCGTGTGGTTTTTGACATTCTAATGAATGAAAAAGATAAACATCATCCTGATACAATAGTTGTTGTTGCTGATGCTTCAAATTTAAGCAGAAACCTTTTACTTTTTACTCAATTGCAAGATTTAGGCTTACCAATGGTATTAGCCTTAACAATGATTGATGTTACTGAAAAAAGGGGCTTGCAGATTGATATTGAATTACTTAAAAAATTATTAGGCGTACCAGTAATTCCTATAAATGCTCGAACTGGTGCTGGAGTTGATAAATTGAAGGCTGCCATGATGAGTCCACTTTCTCGTAAATCGGGAGAAGGATTTTATCGTTCGGTGATGTTTGGTTGCTCGGTAGTTGAAAATATCAAATTCAAATTTGGTATTATTAATGATTACAAAGCACTTTTAATTGCGCATAGATACAATGTAATTTCGCATTTTACAGAGGCTGAAAAACTTGCAGTAAAACAAATCTGCGAAAAAGACGATTTCCAAAGTTTATCATTTCAAGCCAAAGAAACCGTAGCTCGTTATGAGTTCATTAATAAATTATTGGCACAAGTTATTACTCGTACCAAAGTTGATTCAGTAAAAGATAGGTTAAGTTCAAAAATTGATGCTGTGTTAACGCACAAAATTTGGGGCTATGCCATATTTTTTGCTACGCTTTTCATATTATTTCAAGCGGTATTTGCGTGGGCAAGTTTACCAATGGAATGGATTGATATGGGAGTTTCGGCATTGAATGGTTTCTTTAAAGATGTATTACCCGCAGGTCCTGCAACTTCATTATTTACAGATGGTTTAATTGCCGGTTTAGGTGGTGTATTGATATTTATTCCGCAAATAGCCATACTTTTTGCATTTATAAGTGTACTCGAGGAATCAGGTTATATGGCAAGAGTTATGTTTATCATGGACAAACTCATGCGAAAATTTGGTTTAAATGGCAAAAGTGTTGTTCCTTTGGTTTCGAGTGTTGCTTGTGCTGTGCCAGCAATTATGTCGGCTCGCAGTATCGACAATGTAAAAGAACGATTAATTACTATTTTTGTAACGCCATTAATAAGTTGTTCGGCGAGAATACCTGTTTTTACAGTACTAATTGCCTTGGTAGTTCCACAAGATTATGTTTGGGGAATATTTAATTTGCAAGGATTAGCCTTGATGGGTTTATATGCTATTGGTTTTATTGGCGCCATTGTTACAGCCAAAATAATGCAGATATTCCTAAAAACTGAGGAAAAAAGCTATTTCATCATGGAAATGCCTGATTATAAAACTCCTCGTTGGAAAAATGTAGGCTTAACAATTATTGAAAAAGTACGGACATTTGTATTCGAAGCTGGAAAAGTGATTATTGCCATTTCAATTATTTTATGGGCATTGGCATCTTACGGACCAGGAAATGGCATAGAGCAAGCTAAAATTAAAGCTGAAACACAAGCAAAAATCAATGGTTTTGACCAAGCGCAAACAGATAATTTAATTGCTTCTTACAAATTAGAGGAATCTTATGCTGGTAAATTTGGTAAGTTTATTGAGCCAAGCATAAAGCCTTTAGGTTTTGATTGGAAAATCGGAATAGCTTTAATTACCTCATTTGCAGCAAGAGAAGTGTTTATTGGAACCATGTCAACCATATACAGTATTGGTTCAGACAACGATGATGAAAACACAATCATTGAACGAATGAAAGCAGAAGTAAACCCTGAAACGGGCAAGCCAATGTATTCATTTGCATTAGCATTTTCATTAATTATTTTTTATGTGTTTGCTATGCAATGTATGAGTACAATTGCAGTGGTGTATCGTGAAACAAAATCATGGTTTTGGCCAACAGCACAATTTGTTTATATGACTGGTTTGGCTTATTTGAGTTCATTTTTGGTGTTTCAGTTGTTAGGGTTAAAATAGGATTTTTGTTGAATATAGCAATGTCAAAAAATCATACATATACTTTAGCAATTAAATGGACAGGAAATAATAATCTTGGTACTTTAAATTATAGTGCTTACGAAAGAAGTCATATAGTTAAAGTAAATCAAAAAGCAGATATTTTGTGTTCGTCTGATCCAAGTTTTAGGGGCGACAAATCAAAACACAATCCAGAAGAATTATTTTTAGCCTCCATTTCTTCCTGTCACATGTTATGGTATTTGCATTTATGTGCTGAATCAGGAGTAGTTGTAGTTGATTATGAGGATAATCCAACTGGTTTAATGGTTGAGGATGATAATGGAAGTGGTAAATTTACTGAAGTTGTTTTAAATCCTATTGTTACAGTAAATGATAAATCAATGGTTGAACTTGCTAATGAATTACATCATAAAGCTAATGAATATTGCTTTATGATGTAATTCATGTAATTTTCCTGTTTTCCATAAACCAATTTGTTTAGTTAAATAAATATGAAAATCACCTTTTTAGTAATCGGGAAAACAGACGAAAAATACCTTAATGAAGGTATAAACGGTTATTTGGATAGATTAAAACACTATTGCAAACCTGAATTTAAAATTATTCCTGATATTAAAAATGTAAAGAATTTAACCAAAGAAGCCCAAAAATTAGCCGAAGCTGAACAAATTCTTAAAAACATAAAACCTACAGATTTTGTAATACTTTTAGACGAAAGAGGTGATCAAAAAACATCACCACAACTTGCCAAATGGTTTGAAAACTTAAGCTTAAAATCTGTAAGTAGTGTAATTATGATTGTGGGCGGACCTTATGGTTTTGACGAACAAATTTATAAACGTGCTAATGCTCAATTATCATTTTCTTTATTCACATTTTCACATCAAATGATTAGATTAATGCTTGTTGAACAAGTGTACAGAGCCTATACCATTATAAAAGGCGAACCTTATCATCATGTGTAAATACAACTCAATATTTCAGATTAAATCTGACCAAAAACTAAAAATAATTTTATTTACTTTTTAATTAATATATTTTGCATTAATTTGCTTTAAATAATAAAAAATGAAGAAAATTTTAATTGTATTCTCTTTGATTAACTGCTTGTTGAGTGTTAATACATTTGCTCAACAAAAAAAAACAAATGGAGATTCAACACATAGTCAAAATAATGAAATTTTAAATCATAAAAATGTACTTTCAATTCATCCATTAAACCTTGTAGTTGGAGGATTGGAAGTTGGTTACGAAAGAGCAATAAGTTCAAATAAATCATTAAAATTTATTTTAGGTTATTATTCATCTAACAAACCATGGCCTTACAGCCAAGATGATGTTAGTAACATGGAAGGCTTAAAGGCTGAATTACAATTCAGATCTCATTTAGATAAAAAAATGATTGCTGGCCCTATGTCTGGAGTATATGTTGGAGCATTTTTCCAATACAGACAAATATACTTAACTGACTATTCGGAAGGATATAACATATCAACAGGTTCATTTTACACAAACACTAGTGAAAATGTTTTTGCAAGTGCAGTATACCCAGGATTTATATTCGGCTATCAAACACTGGTTGAAGATTTAATTTTTGTAGACATAAATTTAGGAGGAGGAGTAATTAGGGGTTTAACTGCATTTGAACAAAATAAAAAAGCCAATATAACTTTTGTCAATCCATACATCAATGGTGTAGTACCTAGATTTAATATAGCCTTAGGATTCCCTTTTTAAATTCAACAAAATGCCAATAAATAAATATTACAATTTTACTGAATTTCATGAAAATGGCAAGTACATTTCTCATTTCAACTTTAAAGCTTTATTTAAAAAAATGGGTGGAAATGAAACTTTTATTCATGATATTCTAGATTTAGGAAAAAAAGATTTGATTGAAAGCTTAAGCAAAATAAAAACATTTTACAATGAAAATCATAAAATAGAGCTCGAAGTAGCAGTTCATAGGCTTAGAGGTACAGCTTCAGCAATTGGATTTACAGATTTATATAATATTCTTACTGAATTAGAAAACAATATAAATAACAATATAAATCTTGAAAATTATATTTTGAATGTAGAAAACGAGATAACATTCTTATTTACAAACCTATACAAATAAGTAGCATAAAAATACTTCTAAAAAAACTATAACACAGCCGCACAAACCGTAACAATACTTACTTTTCTTGCTCCGGCTTCTAATGCCACAGTTGCACAAGCATCAATTGTTGCGCCTGTAGTCAATACATCGTCAATCAATAAAATATGTTTATTTTCCACTTCTTGTTTGTTGGCTACAAATACTTCTGATACATTTAACCAGCGAGCCAAACGACCTTTTTTAGTTTGAGAAATTGATTGTTTTATTCTTTTTATGGCATTTGTATTTACAGGCAAATCAATTTTAGACGATAAACCATTTGCTATCAACAAACTTTGATTAAAACCTCGCTTATATAATTTAGATTTTTGTAAGGGAACTGGAACAATAAAATCAATATCATTTGGTAAATTTTGAGTGTTTAAAAATTCTCCTAATTTTTCACCGAGAAATACACCAACCGTTTGATTACCATTGTATTTTAAATCTTCAATTAAATTGGCGGCAACACTTTTGGGTTTGTAAGCATACATTGAAGCAGTAAATTCAATCAATGATTTACCAACAAATTTATGCGAAAGATTTATTCTTTCTGGTACCTGAGAAAGCTCTAATTCGCAAGTTAAACACAAATGATTTTCATGGTTTACCAATGCCGTTTTACATGATACACACAAATCAGGAAAGAGTAATTTTTCCCAAGCATTTAAAATAGTTTTTAGTTTAAACATAATAAGCTTATAAAGAATAGATTAACAACAATTTCAAGAAATATTTTGTAATAAAGTCAGGGTATAATTTCCAATTTTTTGTAACAAAGTCAAGGTATAATTTTCGAGTATAAACAAATAGAGATGGGCTTGCACCCATCTCTATGATATTTCGCCCTTTCAGGGCTTTAATAATAGATTTAAATTACATTTTCAATTCAATTTTTAAGAACCTACCTGTGTGGCTGTTTGTATTTGAGGCAACTTCTTGTGGGGTTCCTTTGCAAACTATTGTTCCACCGTTTACGCCACCTTCAGGACCAACATCTATGATATGGTCTGATACTTTTATCATATCCAAATTGTGTTCAATAATCAGAATGGTATTTCCTTTATCAACCAATTTATTTAGTACTATCAATAAGTGTTTTATATCTTCAAAATGCAAACCTGTGGTTGGCTCATCAAGTATATAAAGGGTTTTTCCTGTATCTTTTTTAGATAATTCTGTTGCTAATTTTACTCGCTGTGCTTCGCCTCCACTCAGGGTTGTTGCGTGTTGCCCAAGGGTAATGTAGCCCAAACCAACTTCATTTAAAGTCGAGATTTTTTTCAGAATTTTAGGTTGATTCTCAAATACTACTATTGCCTGCTCAACAGTCATATCTAGTACATCTGAAATTGATTTTCCTTTGAAACGGACTTCTAATGTTTCTCGGTTGTAGCGTTTGCCTTTGCAAGTTTCGCAAGGTACGTGTACATCGGGCAAAAACTCCATTTCTATCAGTTTCACACCAGCACCTTCGCAGGTTTCACAACGTCCGCCTTTTACATTAAAAGAAAATCTACCTTGATTGTAACCACGAATTTTTGCTTCGGGCATACTTGCAAATAGGTTTCTTATTTCTGTAAAAACACCGGTATAAGTTGCTGGATTTGAACGTGGTGTACGCCCAAGAGGAGATTGATCAACCTCAATTACTTTGTCAATATGTTCTAAACCTGAAATATTTTTATGCGCCAATGGTTCACGTTTGGCATTGAAAAAATGTTTGTTTAAAATAGGGTACAAAGTATCGTGTATCAAACTTGATTTTCCACTACCCGAAACTCCAGTTACACAAACCATTTTGCCAAGTGGAATTTCTAAATCTACATTTTTAAGATTATGACCTGTACAGCCTTCCAACAAAATAGATTTTCCATTTCCTTGTCGTGCATCTTTAGGTTCACAAACTGATAATTTATCGTAAAGGTATTTGGCAGTTAAACTCTCGAAATTGGCAAATTCTGCAGGCGTACCTTCAGCAATTACTTGTCCGCCATTTCGGCCAGCACCCGGACCAATATCAATCAAGTGGTCGCATTGCAACATAATATCTTTATCATGTTCAACCACTAACACACTATTTCCAATATCACGTAAATTAGCTAATGCAGCAATTAGTTTTTCGTTATCACGTTGATGCAAACCAATACTTGGTTCATCTAAAATATATAAAACCCCAACTAACTGAGAACCAATTTGTGTAGCCAAACGAATACGTTGTGCTTCACCACCCGAAAGGGTACGTAAAGGTCTGTCGAGGGTAAGGTAATTTAAACCAACGCCCAACAAAAAGCCTACACGTTTACGAATTTCTTTGAGTACTTCGCCTGCTATTTGATTTTGTTTGTCGCTTATTCTTGATTCAAGGTTTTCGAGCCAATTGGCAAGTACTTGAATATCCATTTGGGCAAGCTCCGAAATATTTTTATCGTCGATTTTGAAATGCAATGATTCTTTTTTCAAGCGCATTCCATTACAATCGGGACAGGTATTTACAACGGTGTAATCATTAACCCAAGCTTGTATTTTATCGGTTCCTGATTCTTGCTGACGTTTCAAGAAATTGATAATTCCTTCGTATTTTGAACTCCACGAAGTACCTGGATTTGTTTTTGATTTGATTTCATACTCTTCCTCATCGCCATAAAGAATTTTTTGCATTACATCTTCTGGCAAATCTTTGATTGGAGTTGAAATATCAAATTTATGTTTTTTCAGCAATGCTGAAAGTTGCGAAAATATCCAAATATCACGATATTCGCCAAGTGGAGCTATACCTCCCCTACTGATACTCAATGTAGTATCAGGAATAATTGACTCTACAGTAATTTCCTCAATATGCCCCAAACCGTTACAAGTTTGACAAGCACCATAAGGCGAGTTAAACGAAAAATTATTTGGTGCAGGTTCGTCGTATGATAAACCTGTACTTGGATCCATCAAAAATTTAGAAAAATAATGTAAATCTTGTTTTTCGTCGATACACATCATTACACCTTTACCGTGTTGCATTGCAACTTTCACGGATTGCGACAGACGGAATCTGTCACTTTCATTTGGTATAATTCTATCTATAACTATTTCAATATCATGTGTTTTGTATCTGTCTAATTGCATTTTGGGCTCTACTTCCAAAATTTCGCCATTTACACGAACTTTTGTAAATCCTAATTTGCGAATTTGCTCAAAAAGCTCACGATAATGCCCTTTTCTACTGCGAACTACTGGAGCTAAAAGTATTAATTTTTTGTCGGTATGGTTTGCCAACAATTGGTCAATTACTTGTTCTTCAGATTGACGAACCATTTTTTCGCCAGTGATATACGAATAAGCATCGGCAGCACGGGCGTAAAGCAAACGGAAAAAGTCGTAAATCTCGGTAACAGTACCCACCGTTGAGCGAGGATTACGAGAAATAGTTTTTTGCTCAATAGAAATTACAGGACTCAAACCGTTGATTTTATCAACATTTGGTCGCTCCATATTTCCTAAAAATGAACGTGCATAAGCCGAAAAACTTTCCATGTAACGACGTTGCCCCTCAGCATAAATAGTATCAAAAGCCAACGACGACTTTCCACTACCACTTATACCCGTGATTACAACTAACTTATTTCTAGGAATTTTAAGGTCAACACCTTTCAGGTTATGCTCGCGAGCACCAAATACTTCAATGTATTCGTGTCCTACAAGGTCAATTATTGGCTCTTGTTGCATCAGTAGTTTAAATTAAAGTTATAAAAATACACAAATCAATTGATATTTCCTTTTTTGGTGGAAAAATGTCAGAACCATGATTTTTAGGATTAAAAAGATTGATAGGATTTTAAAATGTTTAGGATTCGATAATAAATAATACTCAAGGTAGCACAAACTAAAAAATACATTTGTTATTCTAAATACTTTTGGAAGATTAAATAATAAAAAATGGAAACAAAAAAATTTGAAATACTTCTTGAAGCATACAGAAGTATTTACCCAAAATCTATTCAACCAAATAGGTTAAGATTAGAAATCTCGTCAGAAGATTTAAAATCAATTAATCAAGATTTATTAGATTATGGATTAATTGAAACAACCAAAGAAGATTTCGGAGATTTTGATAAATACAAAATCAGTATGGAAGGGTTAAGTGCATTAAAAATTGGGGTAGAAGAATACTTTTATCTCAATTATTAAAAAGAAATTCCTTCATTTAGCTTGTTGTTAAATGAAGGAATCTTTTTCAAATTTACGCTTGTCAAGGTTTGCAACCGTTGACAACGTGGGATACAATATATATTTGGGAAGATAATTTCACTTTTATGTTTTGGCATTAACACTTCTCCTTTATACATCAACCAACTATTTCAAAAATCAAAAGTTGTGATTCTTGTTTTTGAATAATTATACTTTTCAGAACTTAGACCATAAATATTAACAGCCTTAAAATTATATAAACCTAAAGAATCAAAACTGATTTCTAAAACAAATTATTTTTCTTGAAGAAATTTATAGTAAAAGAGAAATGGAAAAATATGCAAACTTTTAATTTAGAAAAAAAATAAAACCACTTTATACACCAAATGCATGTATTTCATTTTAAACACCAATGGTTTATAAGCTTTTAGCACATTGAATTGTTTGTTTCTCAAAGCAAAACGTAATTCAAATCTTACTCTTTTACTTAATGCTTTTTGTAATTCAACGGTGTTTGCAAAAGAATAAATATACTCACAAATTTTTAAAGTACTTAATTGAATGGCGTCATTATGTTTGAATGTTGCAGATAAGGAAGTACTCAAAATACATTTTGAGGTAAGTATTTCATTTTGAAAATAAAAATGCCAATTCTGTGCAGCTCTAACCCAAAGGTCGAAATCTTCATAAGCTAAGGTTTCATTATAACCATTGAGTGATAATAGCATTTCTTTACGCATCATCATTGTTGGCGGACAAACAAAATATTGTCCAATAACATGTTCTAAAACATTTCCTTGAAAAACAGCCTGCTTTAATGTATCACCAATTTTATCTCCAAATTCGTTTATCAAATTTGCATGATGATAAATAATGCCTGTTTGTGGAGTTTGTTTTTCAAAAAATTGAACTTGTTTTTCAATTCTATTTTCTAGTAATATATCATCAGTTGCTAAATCGATAATATATTTACCTTTCGCAATTTTTAATGCCTTGTTAAAAAGTGTGCAATTACCTGTGTTTTGGGTATTTAAAATTGTTTTTGTAGATGGATATTTTGCTACAAATGATTGAATTACAGCAACAGAATCATCAGTACTTGCATCATCACAAATAATTAATTCAATATTTGGGTAGCTTTGATTTACTACAGAATGTAAGGCTTCATTTAAGAATTTCCCATGATTATAACACATGCAAACCACTGTAACCAATGGCAAATTTGTGTTTATATCATTGTTTTCCATAATCTATTGATTCCAAATTTCCCAAGCTTTTTCAGCTTGTAAATGAAGCATTTCTAAACCAAATTGTGTTTTTGCTCCGTTATTTGCTCCTTTTTGTAAAAACAATGTTTCAGCAGGGTTATAAACCAAATCAAATAAAAAGTGATTTTCACCAATTGCATTGTAAGGCAAATCCGGACAAGTATCAACTTTAGGATACATTCCCAATGGTGTTGTATTTATAATTAATTGTGATTTTTTAACTAGCTCTTCTGTTACATCTTGATACGAAATAGTACTATCGCTTGCATTACGTGACACCACTTGAAAAGGAATTTGTAACGTATTCAATGCAGCAAAAACAGCCTTAGCTGCACCACCTGTACCTAAAACCAATGCATTTTGAGGTTTTACATCACCAAGAAATCTTTTTAAAGATTCCATAAAACCATAATAATCTGAGTTGAAACCTTTTAAAGTACCGTCTTCTAATTTTTTAATCACATTTACAGCTCCAACCAACTCTGCTGAACTATCAAATGATTGTAAAAATGGCATAACTGCCTGCTTGTGAGGAATAGTAACATTTAAACCCTTTAAGTCTTCAATGTTATTTACTTTCTCAGAAAAAGTAGATATATCCTCAATTTCAAATAATTCATAATTTGCATCTACAATATTTTCATTTTGAAATTTTTCAGTAAAATATTTCTTTGAAAATGAATGTGTTAAAGGAAAACCTATTAATCCAAATTGACGCATTTTGAGTTGAGAGTTGAGAGTTGAGAGTTGAGAGTTTTGCCATAGGCAAAACTCTCTTTATATCTTAAGTCTTAAGTCTTTAATCTTAAGTCTTTAATCTAAAATTCTATTTCAAAAAATCACTAAAAGTATCGCCTCTTAAACCTAAACGAATGGTTTCTAAAGGAATAACTTCGCTAGGTGCAATATTTCCAAGGTTTACATTGGTACCCAATAATTTGATAAACCAAACTTGTTGTGATTTTTGAGGTGCTTCCCAAATAATTCTATCTCCTGGAATTTGTGTTAAAATTTCATCAACTAATCCTGAACGAACTTCACCTGATGAACGGAACAAACCAACATTTCCACCTTCACGGGCTTCACCAATAACTTTCCACGAACCAGCATCTAACTCTTTCTGCATCAATTCAATCCACTTATATGGAGGAATAATTACAGTATCATCTTTTGAACCAACTTCTGAAAGTACTCTAAAATCTTGCGAAAGCTTTCTAATATATTCGCATTTTAAATCATGGTCAATAGTGATAGAACCATCCGAAACTTCAACATGGTCAATACCCAAGTCAGAAACAACTTTTCTGTAATCATCAAATTGTCCACGAATAATAAACGCTTCAAACAAGGTGCCACCTAAGTACACTGGTAATCCAGCAGCTTTGTAAACAGCAATTTTTTCTTTTAAATTTTTAGTCAAATAAGAGGTTGCCCAACCAAGTTTAATTATGTCGCAATAATCAGAAGCAACATCCATAAAATCTTCTGCCTGACGTACACTTAATCCTTTATCCATTGACATTGTGAAACCATAAGAACGAGGTTTTGATGGTCTTTCAGGAACGTTATTTAATTTAAAATTCATAATTTAAGCTGTTCTATAGTGTTTTACTACCTTATAAATTAGTTTTTGAATTTCTAAATCCTTAAAAAACTCAAATAAAAGGGTATGTTTTTCAAAGTCCAAAATTAATGCATTTTCTAAATATTTAAATGCTTGTTGGTAGAGACCTTGTTTAATTAAGTATGCAACTGCATAATATTGCAATATAGCATTTTCAGGAATTTCCTCAATGCCTTCTTTTAATATATCTAATGCTTTTTCGTATTCTTCTTCGTCAAAATAAACTAAAGAATAATTAAGCCAAATTTTATAGTTTCCTGGAGCAAGTGCTATGCATTTTTCGTAAGCCTCCACGCTTGAAAATACATTTCCTACTGCATATTCAGCATCAGCTAAAGCTATCCAATAATCAGGATTAGAATCATTTAAAGCAATTGCTTTCTTTAAAAACATTATTGCTTCGTATGATTTTTCTACCATATTTAAACAAAAACCCAACCCATAAAATGCATCATCAAATTCTGGATCTAATTTTATTGCTTTGTTAAAAAATGATATTGCTTTATCGTACTGTTTTAATTTTTCATAACAAACTCCTAAACTCAAAAAAGTATCAGGATTAGGTTCCTCTAAATCAGACGCATACATAAAAGCAGCTATTGCTTTTGAATACTCCTCTTGATTAACATATACATTTCCTAAGGCAAAATGAGCATTTGGGAAATTATCTTGCAAAGCAATTGCATATTCTTGAGCATTTATTGATTCTTCAAATCGCCTTAACTTATTGTATATTAAACCTAAATTATACCATGCATTAGCAGAAAATGGATCTTTATCAATAAAACTTGTATAAAAAGGAATTGCAGATTCAAGTTGTTCAGTAATTTCTAAACAAAATGCCAACTCAGACAATGCATCCTCGTGCATTTGATTATGGTTTATTGACTTTTTGAAATATTTTATGGCTTTTTCATACATTCCTAAAAATTCAAATGTATATCCTATTTGAAAATACAAATCATCTTTTTCAGTAAAGGTATGTTCAATGCTAAATAATCTTTCTAAAGCCTCATCATGAAAACCTTGATTATTTAAAAGTCCTGCTCTTAAAAATTGTACTTCAGGATTTGTAGGTTGAAAACGCTCAACTTCGTCTAAAATAATCGAAGATTCTTCATAATTATTTAAACTTAATAGAACCTGTGCTTTTAACATTTTAACCTCAACCGAATATGAATATTGCTCTGTAGCCATATTACAAGCAGTAAGTGCTTTATTGAAATTACCTGTTTCCATGTAATGCTCAATAATATCTTCATAAATACTTAAATCGAAAAAATAATATTGATTTTCGTTAAGCATTTGTTCAAAACGCTCAACATACTCTTTTCTTTCGCCAGAATCTTTAAATGAAGATGTCATACTTACAGGGATTTAGCATAATTTAAATACCAAGCACAAATTCTATCTAAGCTTGTTTCCAAAGGAGTAAATTCTACACCTAGTACTTCAACAGCTTTTTTGTTACTGTAAACATATTTATGTTGTGATTGTTTTGCAGTTTCTTTGGTAATTAAAGGCTCTGCTTTTGAGAAAATAGTCTTTATTGATTCAATTATCCAAGCCAAATATGCTAAAGTTTTGGTTACTTTAATATAAGGTGCACGTTTGTTTAGTTTTAATGCTACTAAATCAAAGAACTTTTTATAAGATAAAGTTCCACTATTTAGAATAAATTTTTGAGCACTAAAATTTCCATTAATTGCGTTTATCACACCCGAAACTACATCTTTTACATCAACATAATTAATGTTTCCTAAGGTGTAAAAAGGTTTTTGGTCATAAATGTATTTGAATAATTTTGAGCTACTTCGAGCCCATGCACCTTCACCAATTATAACTGATGGACAAAGAATTGTAGCATTTAAACCTTCCTCAATACCTCTCCAAACTTCAAGTTCTGATAAATATTTACTTTTGGCATAAGCAGTATTATTAGACGACTCAATCCAGTCTGCGGATTCGTCTAATGAAAAATTGGTTGGTTTTTCAGCTCTACCTAATGCTGCAATTGAACTTATATGTATAAATTTTTCAACATTACATTCCAATGCGATATTAACAATATTTGCTGTTCCTGAAACATTAGTTAAGAACATTTCGTCTCTTTTGGATGAAGAAAATGATACCAAAGCAGCAGTATGCAATACTACATTACACCCTTCCATCGCTTTTTTAATAATTGCTGAGTCGAAAACGTCACCTTCAAATACTTCAAGATTATTTTTAACAGTTAAGTCTGATTTATTCCTAACTAAAGCTTTCACTTGAAAACCTTGATTTAGAAATTCATTGATACAATGACTTCCAACTAAACCAGTAGCTCCTGTTACAAATATTATCATTAATCGAATAAAGTATTATTTAATAAAGGTAAAGATAATAATTTAGAATAATATTTTGTTTTTACAGCTTTTTGTAGCTCTATTATATGTTTCATTTTGTGACAGTCAGAACCTGCAAAATGAATCATTTTATTATCAATTAACTTCTCAGCTACAGCTTTAGCACCAGGCGAATAATAACCTGTTAATGAATTGATATTTAATTGAAATAAAATATCTCTTTCTAAAAAACGCTCATAAATTTCAAAATTTGCATGAGCATAAACGTACCTTTCTGGATGTGCCAATATAGGAGTATACCCTTGACTTTTCATTAAAAACACAGCCTCATTAAAAAATGATGGTTGATTCATGTAAGATGTTTCAAAGAGTAAATATTTTTTAGGTCCGAATGAAAGTAGCTCTTTTTCTTCTTCGAGCCATTTCATAAATGACTCATCCAAATAATATTCAGCACCAATTGCTAATTGAACATCAATCTTATTTTCAGCTAATTCTGCTTTAAGTTTAACTAATGCAGCATTTATAGTTTCATCATTATTATTAAAATGCCCATCAATAATATGTGGAGTAAAAATAAATTTCTTTTTTCCGAGAGTTTGCATTCCTTTAATTAATTCAACACTATCATATACATTACTCGAACCGTCATCCAATCCAGGTAAAATATGAGAGTGTAAATCAACCTCTAAATTAATTAATTCAGCAGGAGCATCTTTCTTGAACAAGAAATCAAAAATACCCATTATTTTTTGCGTTTAATAAAGTCAATTACTTTTGAGAAGAAGCCTTCTTCTTCTTTTTCTTGCTCGCTGTAATAACCATAACCATAGCCATAACCATATTGGTATCCGTATCCATAGCCACCTAAGGTATTTGAGAATGCATTTAATACAACAGAAAGAGATTTAAAACCGTGGAGTTTTACTAATCTGTTAATATTTTTTTCATAACCTTTTTTAGAAACCTGAGCCCTTACAACGTATACTGGCAAATCTACTTTTCTCATTACAAGAATACCGTCTGTCACAAGACCAACAGGAGGAGTATCAAGAATTACCACATCATATCGAGTTTTCAAATATTCTAACATTTGGTCAAACTCTGGACGTAAAATTAACTCAGATGGATTTGGAGGAGTTGGACCAGAAGTAATAAAATCTAAGGTATCAATTGTACTTCTATGAATACATTCTTCAACTCTATGTTTACCAATCAAAATTGTACTAGCTCCTTTATCATTTTCAACACCAAAACCTACGTTAATTTTAGGTTTACGCATATCTAAGTCGATGATTATAACCTTAGTACCAGAATAAGCAATAACACCACCTAAGTTAATAGCAACAAAAGTTTTACCTTCACCTGATACTGTTGATGTTACAGATATTAACCTGTTTTTCTTTTCAGATGATAAAAATTCCAAATTTGTTCTTATTGACCTTAGAGCTTCAATTACAGGAGATTTAGGATTTTTATCAACTACCAATCTAGATACATCCATCACTTTATCTAATAATGGAATAAATCCTAGCACTGGAGCTACTGTAATTCTCTCCAATTCACCAATATTATTGATTGTATTATGGGTTAAATATTTAAAGAATACAAATGCTAGAGATAGTACAAGACCTAAAGCTCCGGCAATTATATATGCTGTTATCTTTTTGGGTGCAATTGGTACTTTTGCCGCAACTGGTTGAGAAAGTACAATAAACTCCGCAACAGCCCCAGCTTTTGTCATTTCGTATTCAGCTTTTTTATCAATCATCATTAAGTAGTATTTTTCATACAATTCATAAAAACGATTCAATCTTGTAAGCTCTGTACCTTTAGATGGAAGTGTTAAAAACTCACCCTCCTCCTCAACAATTTTATTATTTACATCAACAATTGATTCATAAAGTAATTTTTTATTTTGCATTATCAATTCTAACAATGCATTTCTAACACCCTCAATTTCAATGTCTTTATTTTTTACAGCAAATGTAGTTGGTCTGCTTGTTGTTAATAATTTTTCTTTATCTTGTTGAAGCTTGTTTAAACTTGCGATCCCCATTGCTATTTGAGGGTCAGGCAATGCTGAAAGTGTAGGTAAGTGTTGCTTTAAATTTTCATTTTTAAGCATTAAATCTTTCAATTGGTCTAATAATCCCATTTGGGTCTTTAATTCAACCAACTTAATTTTCAATTCCTCAGCTGTTGTTAATACTTGGCCTACCTTTTCTTTTACATCTGTAGTTTTATTTTTAATTGTAAAATTTTCAAGTTTATGCTCATACTCTTCAAGATTTTTTTCTGTAAGCCTTAATTGATCATTTAAGAAATCAATAGTTTGTTCTTGAGCTTGGTATTTTTTCTTTAGTGATTCAACTTTATAAACAGAATCAATTGCTAAAATAATATCTCTAGCTTTTTCAGGACAGTGATCTTTAAATGATATTTGGAGCGTATTAGCACTTGGATTAATAACTGTAACTAATAAATTTTGACTAATGTAACTTAACAATGCATCTTGGTTATTAATAACAAAAGAATAATTTCCTTCTAAATTATCAGAAAGTAAATTTACTTTCTGAATTAAAAACACAAAATGATTATTTTCAATTTTTTGACCAAAAAATGCAGGTATTTCATATTCTTGACCAGCAAATGAATAACTTAAAATGTACTCTTTGGCGTTTTTTACTTTCAAATCAAAATTCTGATTATACAATTCAGCATTTTTAATTAGGTAAGTAACATTAAATGGGGATGATTTATATAATTCTTCCGAATTAATATTCCCTTTTTTAAAATATGTTATATCAAATTTTAGAATACTTAAAGCTCTTTCATGAATCAATTTTGATTGAATTAATTCTATTTCACCTGGTAACAAATTGTTATCTACAGGAGCAGAAGAATTTCCAATTGTAAAGCCTTCTTGTTTAGGTTGATCAAGTTTAATCACTGAACTTGATTCATATATTGCATGGGAATATCTATTATAAGTATAAGCAAGAGCAATTGCAGAAGCAAAAAACAAAAAAATGTATAATAAATTTTCTTTTGCAACTATTAATAATTTAATAAAATCTAAATCACTTAAAAAGCTCCCATCTTCTTCTTCCTCAACTTCATTAGCTTTAGGATTTTGACTTCCTAAATTGGTATCTATTGGTTTCATCGATTATTTTCTTAGTGTTGTAAATAATAATAAAAGTGTTGTTCCAAATGACAAAACCCCCATAAAAGGAGAAAGTTCTTGGAAAAATTGTCTTACTACCTTTTTCTGACGATCAACATATACTATATCATTAGGCTGAACAAATAACTGAGATTGTTTCATACCCTCTATTGTTGACAAATCAATATGATAAACTATTGGATTTTTTAAATCGCCTCTTATAATTAAAATTTTACTTGAGATAGATTGTGATCCTAAACCTCCTGCTAATGCTAACACTTCAATTAAGTTCATCTTTTCATTGGTTAAAGGAATAACTTGACCAGTTAATTGACCTGTAAAACCACCCATCATACCTCCAGCAGCACCAGCACCACCACCTGCACCAATTACCACTACTCTACGGTTTACAGAACGTGACATAATAAATACATCTTGATAAAATTTACTGTATTTTACTTTTAAAATACTATCCATTTGTATCATATTGTAACCAACAACATTTACAGCACCTAACATTGGTAAAGTTACAGTTCCATCCATCATCACTTGATAATGAAAGGGATTAGATTGTTGTAAATTAGCACCTCCTCCAGTTCCACTTGTAATTTGTAGCTCTTGATTTGGGTCAATTAACTTTTCACCATTATTAGTATAAACTTTTATTTCTAATTGATCGGAATAAGTAATTGTATAATTACTTTCAATTACTGCTGCTTGTTTAATTAAAGTGTCTGACTGGTTTTTACCTGTTTGAAACATATTATTTTGAACTAATATACCACAACTAGTTAATGATACAGCAAAACAAATCAGAATTAAATATATAAATCTTATAAACATTATTTTAAAATAAATTTCCTGACAATTTTAATTGTTCGAATGTTGGTAATTCTAAATCTTTTGAAGAAACAATTGGGTTTTCTATACCCCAATTAATATTCAAATCTTTATCGTTCCAAATTATACCTCCTTCTGATTGTTTGTTGTACAAACCTGTACATTTATATTGTAAAACAACATCTTCTAAAGCCAAAAAACCATGTGCAAAACCAACAGGAATATAAACCATATTATGTCTTTCAGAATCAAGTATAAATGATTTATGCTGTCCAAAAGTTTTTGAATCCATTCTTAAATCTACAACAACATCAAGTGCTTTACCATAGGATACTTTAACTAACTTTCCTTGTCCATGTGGATTTGCTTGAAAATGCAAGCCACGTAACACTCCTTTATGTGAAAATGATTGATTATCTTGAACAAACTTTAAATCTAAACCATTTTCTTTAAATTTTTTTTCGCTGTATGATTCAAAAAATATACCTCTTTCATCAGGGAAAATCGAAGGAAATATTTCAATTAATCCTTCTATATGTGATTTTACAAACTCCATTTTTACATTAATACATCAACCCCAAATTTAAAAGGATTAATTAACATTTTTATACTTTTAATGATTTTATAATTTCAATTCATATATTTTTTTTAGAATTTATATTTTACCGACCAATAAATAGTAAATTTTGATACAATTTCTCCATTTTGATTATAACCTATACTCTCTGTTTTTATAACTTGTGATTCTTTTGTAATTATAGATTTTTCAATCGCTTCTTTTATTTCTTTACCATTTATACATTCAAATTTTAACAATCCAAGTCCTTTTTTAACAAATTCAGCTTCTAAACCAGAAACTAATGTTGATATGTTTTTACCTGATTCTTGAACAGCATTTAATACTAAAACTCCTGTTGATAATTCAGCAGCCATTGCCATACAGGCAAAATACATTGATTTAAAAGGATTTTTTGTTAAAAAACTATATCTAACTGCAACAACAACTTTTAAGTCATTTGCTTCTAAAACTTTCAAGCCTGCTATTAAAGCTAATGGTAGATTTTTAAAAAAATACAGATTTAGCTTAAATGAATTTGTTACGATTTTAAGAAAACTACTCATAATTAAATTTTTTAAAACTAAAACGTATTTTCATAAAAAAAGGCAATTTTTTTATTAGAAAAATTGCCTTTTAAATATTTGAATTAACTTATTCTACTTTTTTTCAAATACTAGAGTAATTTTATTGAAATCCGCAGCAGCGTTAATCACCTTTCTATAGTTTTCAAATATTGATATTGGATAAACAATATTTTTGTAATATTCTTGAATCGAAACTTTTACAACATTACCTTCTAATTTATAAACTGAAGTAAATGCCATTGTTCTATCACCTTTATCTTCATAATATACATCAAGGTTTAAATCATTTAGGTTTTTACATGTATAACCATCAGGAATTGTTATATTTATTTCTCTAGTATAGCTTCTGTTAAAATCATTCTCTACCTCTTGTTTTCTTTTGGTATCTTGATAAAGCTCTGATTGACGTCCAATTAATTCACCTACTTTCAAAATATATTTATTCCCAGCTTTTTCAACAACTGAACTCGTTTCAAAATCAGAAATTATGTCAAAAGGATGATTGATTGTAGATATATTCATATCAGTATTAAGTACAGATAAGCTTAATATTTTAGCATCCTGAGCTGATTGTTTAACAATTTGTTCACTCATTTCAGTTTTTTTCTCATCTGAAATTAGAGAATAATATGGTTGGTAATAAACTGCATTATGACCTGCCATTGTTGATTTAAATTTAACATTTATGGATTGCATATCAGGTTTAAAACTTAAATCCAAATAATGGTTATGAAAACTAGTTTTATAATCTGTAGCTGGAATAAATTTAATAACATCTACAGCTGTTTTCATTTCCCCAGCAACTACAGGTTTTATTAACAATCCACTATTATATGTCCAATCATATGGCACTAATGGAAATCTATATTGATACTCTGTTGGAGCAATATATTTATCTACACCTTCGAAATAGATTAAATAGTTATCCAAAACGGAAAAAGTTTCAAATTTGGGATCAAATTTCTCCTCGCTTCTATCACATGTTAACACTAATTGATGTTTAATTCCTAGTTTTGTAAAAATTCCAGCAAATAAACGTGTTACACCTAATTTACTTGCATATTTTTTAGTTATAATTGTTTCAATAAAGTATCCTTCTTTATCTACATCATCGTTGATGCCTATATTATTTTTAACATAATTTTCTACTAAGATAATTTTTTCTTCATCAGTTTTAACCTTAGAAATGTTTAATGATTTTAAAAATTTATCTAAGGACTTTAACTCTTTTTCATTTTCCCAATAATAAACATTTGAGTATATATTTTGGGCAGCATCCGACCATCTAAATAATTTTGTTTTACCATTTGCAGATAATTTGTACCTTAAATACATTTTATTTGCATTGTTAGCTGCAAATTCTTCTTTTGTAAATGCAGCTAAATCTTTGGTATAAAGCTTCAAAACTTGTTTCTTTTTACCTGTAGTATCCTCTCTAATTGCCTCAGATAATCCATTATATGATTTTGTGCTAAAGGTCAAATTAAGTGGACTAATTAATTCAAAATCAATACCTTTAGATGGGTAAGAAGATTGAAAAAGTTCTCTTCCAAAATAGGATGCAGTAGTTCTGATTATATAATAATATTCAATTTCACATTTTTTTTCAGCGCCTTCAATAGCAAAAATTTTGTATTGACCAGCATTGTCTAAATTTTCGACTTCTTTAATGTTTTCTTTATTAAGTTCAATAGTTTTACCTGATTGGGTTAAAACTCTCACTTTCAAGTCAACTATATTTAAAACATCATACATTGAAATATAAACCTTATTGTATGCCTCTATCGCTTCATCTGAATTTACTCTTACAATTTTATGAATCAATCTATATGACTCTAATTCATCTTTTGAATTATAAACATACTCAATAGCTCTTTTATCTTTAATTATTATAGCCTGTTCTTTTAATTCTACTGGTGTTAGTGTAGTAATTTTTCTTGTTTTATCCCAATCATAACCTTCATATTCAAACTCCTTTGCGAAAAGGAAGTTTGCTTGTAGTATAATTAGTACAATAAATAAAAAAGGATTTTTTTTCATAGCGTGGTATTATATTTATTTAAATTGGTAATTGGTTAATTATTTTTTTAAAACTACAACTTCTTTATATGCTTTATTCAATTCAGCAATCATTTCGTTCCAACTTTTAAATTGTTCCTTTTCTAGCATTAGTTCATCAAACAAAACAACTCTTTTCATTGATATTTTATTTTTAACAAGATTGTATTCAATTTTAAACTCAAACTTATTACCTTTAAAATGCTGATTTGATGGAATATAACCAACTTTATAACCGGCTGGAATTTCTAAAATCACCTTACTTTGATTTATAAACTTAAAATCATACTCAATTGGCAATTTTCGCTTTGTAGTATCAATATCGTCATTATGAAAAATTTTATCTAGATTCATATTTATATAAATCTCGTTATTTATAGATTTAGCGTAATCTTCTACTTTAAACTGATAATCAATACTTATCTTTTTATCTCTATCTTCAACATCTTTTAAATTAAAGCTTTCTAAAAAGAATTTATTGTTACCTTTTTCTAAATAACCTGTTAAAATTTCTTTCTGTTTTTCCTCTGATTTACCTATCAAATATGGCACAAGATTTAGTTTCGAATATCCATCAACTTTTTTAATACCAGCCCCTTTTATTGTTTTCCCAGAAATTGAAATATTAACAGAATCTACACTTCCACTTTGGGTTTTATCCATAATTGGAACAAATTGTTTATCGAAAGTGCGTTCATTTTTAGCTATGATACACTGTTTGCCTTGTATCATTTCGGTAGGAAAACCAAAACGTGTATATGTACCTGTTGCGTCTAAATAAATGTACTTGCCGTCAACAAAAGCTGTAGCAATCATGTGATTAGCTGCATTTGGTGATGGATTTTTATCGAAAGTGTATGGAATATTTCGTGCACCTATCCACGTTAGGTAAGCAGGTATTTTGGCTTGATGTAACATATAAGTAATGATACTTGCCATATCTTTACAATCACCATAACGTTTTTGATAAATAGCACTTGCTTCTCTTGGTATAAAACCACCATAACCATCCTCAAAAGCTATATATCTAATATGATCTTGAACCCAATAAAATATTCTTTTTGTTTTTTCTAAATCAGATTTAACACCAGTTGTTAATGAATCAACTACTTTCTTAATTTGTTCATCTTCATTTTTGTTTACATCTTTAACAAAACTATAGAAAAAATCATATAACTGCTGAGGTTCACTTAAGTACTGCTTTTTAGTATTTTTAAGTTCTACTTCCTCTACATAAGCCATAATGTGAGGTGCAAAATATCTAATGTTTGGGCAACTACTTTCAAACCTATATCCTTTAAGGTTTTTTGCTTTCCAAGTATAGATTTTTTGTTTCCCTTTTATTTCTTCAGAATACTCTAATTGTTCTTTAGTAATTCCAAATAGTTCAAATTTTACTTTAATTTTTGAATTTACAACAACCTTAAATTCTGACTCCAAAACTGAAGCATGTTCAGCAAAAAAATAAGACGTTAAAAATCGAGGTTCCCTTATTTTGTGCTTGTATTGATATATAGTATGAGCGCCCTCTTTAATACTTGGGAATATAAAATTTGTACTTTTCCCATCATCGTAAAATACTCCTGAACTTATATCATTCTGTACTGTAAAATTTGTAACTTTTACATTTTCAAATTTTTCATTTTTTGTTGGGCTTAAGGTATTAGCTTTAATTTCAATCAGTTCCATAAATTTAGAATGAGGAACTGACCTTTCGGCATATACATTGGATTTCTCAGACAAATGCAACATGTCTGAAAAATTTTCAGTGGTAACAATAACACTGTCTTTAACAATATCTATGTTCATTTGCTCACTTTTTTTCACATAAATGGCAAGTTCATCAGGATATTGCTTTTTAGCTTTTTCAAAAGTAATAGATTGAGCATTGGCATTTATGCCAATGCTCAAAATGTATATTATAAAAATATTTTGTTTTAATACTTTTTTCAATTTTATCATATTTATTCAGCTATATTCAATACATATTTAACAGTTTTTATCAACTTTCCTGTTAAATCATAATATTTAAATTCTCCATGCTTCTCACCTAAAATATAATTTTCTTCTCTCTCTAATTTACCGTCTTGTCTGTAATATTTTGCTGGTCCATGTAATTCGCCATTAAAATATATTTCTGAACTTTTAACTTTTCCATTAGAGTAATAGTTTAACTCTTCCCCTTCTTGAATATTATTATTGTAGTTACGCACAATTTGTAACGAACCATTTGGGTAATATTGTATTCTTTTTCCAGAATAGTTTCCATCAACTAAATCTTCTTCAGCTGAAAGTTTACCATTGGCATAATACGATTTCAACTTATATTCACCTTTTGAAATTTTTTCTTCAACCTTTTTGCCATCTGATTTATAATAAGCAAAAGAAACCAACTCTCCTTTTTCAAAAATTTTCTCAACAACTATATCTCCTTGTTCAGAGTAATAAATTGAAGGACCATGTTTTTGATCAGCTTCAAATTTAATTTTTGCTTCTACTTTGCCACTTGGATAATACCAAATACTTGTTGAATCAGTTTCCCCAAATTCGTTATAATAAGTTAAATGATATAAATTACCAGTTTCTCTGCTGTAATATTTCCACTCACCAACGGCATCGCCTCTTACATAACTTCCTTCTTCTGATTTAAAACCATTGTCATAATTAATTATAAATTTACCATTTCTTCTTCCAGCTTTATAATTTGCTTTTGAATATATTTTTCCTGTTGGGAAGTTCCAAAGCACCTCTCCTTCAACTAAACTGTTTTTGTAAATAGCCTGTTTTCTGATTTTTTTATTTGGGTAAAATGATTTTTCTTCTCCATTACCTTTAACAAAAACATTATTTGAAACAACTTTCCCGGTTGAGTCTAAGAAATTTATTTCTTCTATTATTTCTCCCCACGACTTTGATTCGTAAGATTTTTTACCAAGTACATTATATTCTTCATTTATGCCTGTTAAAATTCCATTTATGAAGTATGATTTTTCTTGAATTAAACCAGTTGGATAATAATAAATCCATGTTCCTTGTTGTTGTCCATGCTGATACCAACCTTCTGATTTTAATTTGCCATTGTTATAGTAACTTTTAAAATAGCCATGTTCTGAGCCATCTTTATAATCTACTTCTGAAGCTTTAATACCTGTAACATAATATGATACCCAAGGACCATCCAATACTCCATCTTTGTAAGTTTCTAAATTGATTAATTTACCAAATTTGTTATAAAATTTCCAAGGTCCATTTCTTTCAAAATTGGCTACATTACCTTCGGCTAATTTTACACCATCTTCATTTTTAACAAAAAAGTTTGCTTTATTTTTGGACATTTTATATTCCTCTATCACTTTTCCATTAGCATCTAAATATTGAGTTGATTTCAATTTATCACTCTCATACATACTAACTGAAAACACTTTTCCGGTTTTAACATTATAAAGTTTTTCTTGACCTTGCTTTTCTCCTTTTTCGTTAAAATTCATAACTTCTTCTAAAGCACCTTGATCATTATATACTTTAACTTCTCCAACAATTTTACCTAAATTATTGTAGTTTAAAATTTGTTTCAGCTTGCCGTTTCTATGATACAACTCCCACTTTCCAACATATTCTCCATTCAGATATTCTCCTTTTGATTCAATTTTACCATTTCTGTAATAAGAAATATATTGACCATTTCTTTTACTAGTTTTATAGCTTCCTTTCCAATCTATTGCACCAGAATTAAAATATACTGTTGCATCACCTTCTATTTCACCTTCAAGATAATTTCCCTTTAATTTAACCGAACCATCAATGAAATATTCAGTTTCAGGTCCATGTTTTTTTCCATCTTTGTAAACTCTTTCAAAATGAAGCTGTCCGGTTCCGTAGTTTTCAATAAAATTTCCGTCTAACTTTCCTTCTTTATAATTTACAACATTAACTAAAACGCCTCTTTCGTTAAATAACTCGTATTTACCTTCAAGTTCGCCATTCTTGTAATTACAAATGGTATTTACTTCACCATTAGAATGATAATATATTGTTTTACCTTCTTTTTTGCCTTCGTTGTTATAATTTATTAGTGACATTTTATAACCACTACTAAAATAATATGTCCATAAACCTACAGGAACTTTTGAATTGTTAAATTCTTTCGATTCCCCAATTCCATAGAGCTCACCTTTATCATAAAAAGTTCTGTAAACTGGCTTTTCAACTCCATTTTCTACTACAGTTGCATTTGAACGTTGTTTGTTCAAAACCGACACTGCCCAAGTTCCAAAGTCTTTCAATTTTGTTGAGTTTTTCTTTAGCCATTTTTGAGCATCTTCAATATTTACTGAAGTTAATAAATTGTAAGCAAATGGTTCAAATTGATTTTCATTATAAACAGATTTAAAAAATGGAACATAAGTTTGCATCCAAAAGTCATTTTCTTTAGCAACGTACTCTAACTTTTCTAATAAAAGTTGAGATTGTAATGTTGTTGGATATCTTAACTTTATTTTACTTTTATACTTATCGTTTAAAGAAATTTTAGAATTGATTAATACATCAATCTCTTTAAAAATATCACCAGTATATGATGTTGAAACTACTGTTTTTGGTTCATATTTAGCTTGTACTAAATCTTGAATTATCATCAAAGCTGCATAAGCTCTGTCAGTGTTGCCTTCTAATGTTAAAAAAGTATTCAATGAAAGTAGTGCTGGTACCAAATTACCTTGATTTGCCATCAAAATTCCTAAACGTAAATGACTTCCGGCATGATACAAATTTAGATTAATTGCTTTTTGATAAGCACCCATTGCTTCATCATATTTTTTTAGCTTCTCATAAGTGATCCCTAAATTATAATGAAGTAAATAATTGTGAGGAAATTCACTTAAGCCTTCTTTATAAACTTCTAATGCTTTTAAACTATCCCCAGAATCATCATATGCACCTGCTACAGTATTATAAAAACTAAGTTTTGACGAACTATTTACTTTTAAACCTTCTTTTCCTAACTCTATTGCTTTAGTATAATTTTTCATACCTGAGTACGACAAACAAGCTTCATACAAAGCAGTCATATAATTAGTATCACTTTTTGAAACTAACATATATTTTTGAATTGCTTCATTGTATTTTTCTTGATCATGAAGCTCAATTCCTTCCTCAATTACAATTTTTGAATCTACTAGGGGGTTATTATCTTGAGCATATAAACTTGAAAACAATAGAAAACTGGATGCAAGTACAATAGTTTTTTTATAATTAAACTGCATAATTTGTGGTGTGCCTTTTGATTAATATTTGGTTCACAAATTAATAATTTTATCTTAAGATTTTACTACTTTATTCTCAATTTTATATATTTTAATTGATTTTTTTTGAGATTTTAGGATAATATAAACTTAATTAAGTTTACTACTTTGAATCTTATAAAAATAATCCATTTTATCATTAAAAAGTTCTTATTTTGTAAAATGCAAACAAATTCTATAAGTCAGATAAAAAAAGAACTACAGAGTATTCCGCATGAATACTTGATAGAGATATGTATTAAACTCGCGAAATATAAAAAAGAAAATAAAGAATATTTATACTACCTTTTATACCAAAGCGATCATGAGGAAGAATACATAAATTCTGTAAAAATTGAAACTGTCACTTTATTTGAAGAAATAAATCCAAAAAACTATTTTATTATTAAAAAAAGCGTTAGAAAAATTTTAAAAACAATTTCGAAATATTGTAAATACGCTAATAAACCTACAGTTACAATTGAACTTTTAATTCATTTTTGTATAAATCTAAAAAACAGTATTAAAGATTATAAAAGCAATCCTACATTGGCAAATATGTTTGATAATCAAATAAAAAAAATTAGAAAAGAAATTGAAAAACTACATGAAGATTTACAATTCGACTACAATTTGGAGCTAGAAAAATTAATTTAAATTGGTTGGGTTACTTTATAATCGACTTTTGATAAAGGGAAATTTATAAACTCTAAATATAAAGTCATGATAAAGTATCCATTTGTAAACCTTATAGTTTTTACATTTGCAATATCACTTATTGCTTGTAATAAAAATGAAATGAACAGCGAATACGCCTCGGCAGATAGCACAAGTAGTAATGAATCTTACTCAAACAATAATATTGGTTCAGATAAAACAAAAAATAACAATAAAATAATTAGAACGGCTGATTTAAAATTTAGAGTAAACAATGTAACTAAAACAAGCCAACAATTAGAAAATTTAATTACTCAAAACAATGGATATATTTCATTTTCAAATCATAATGTAAATATAACTAATCAAGAAACGATTCAGATTTCTCCTGACTCATCAGTAGAACGAATCTGTTTTAATGAAACAAACCTAATTACCATTAAAGTACCCAATCAAATGCTTGATATTACCTTAAGGCAAATATCATCTATGGTTGAATTTTTAAATTCTAAAACATTAAAAGCGGAAGATGTACAACTTGAACTTTTATCAAATCAATTGAAAATGAAACGAAATTCAAATTTTCAAAAAAACATTAACAATAAGCAAAATATAGCTATTTCAAAAAACAACAATTTACTCTCTATTGAAGATTCAAAATTAGAAAAACAAATTATCTCGGACGAAGCACTAATTAACAACCTCAACATTAACCAACAAGTTGACTTTAGTACAATAACCCTCGAAATTTATCAAAGAAACTCTTTTAGAGATATTAAAGTAGCATTTGAAAAAAGTATTAAACCTTATGAAGATCCATTTTATTTGAAATTTTGGAATAGTATAACTCTTGGTATTCTAATTTTAGAAAATATTATTTTAGGAATCACCAAATTGTGGGTTTTAATTATAGTAGCTATCCTTGGTTATTTAATTTACAAAAAACAATACAAATCTTAACAATAATGGCTACCAATTGTGGTAGCCATTATTGTTTATTTTAAACATCAATTTCAACAGTGGTTGAAAGTATATCTTCTAAAGTTTCCCTTTTTCTGATTAGTTGCGCTTTGCCATTATGAACTAATACCTCTGCTGGGCGGAAACGAGAGTTATAATTTGAACTCATACTGAAACCATAAGCACCTGCATTTTTAAAACCTATAATATCTCCTTGCGTTACTTCGCTCAAATCACGCTCCCAACCAAATGTATCAGTTTCGCAGATATAACCTACAACTGAATATTTTTTATGTTCGCCAGTTGGGTTTGATACATTCACTATATCGTGATAAGCATCATACATCATTGGTCTGATTAAGTGATTCAAGCCTGTATTTACACCAACAAATGTAGTTGCAGGTGTTGGTTTTACAACAGTAGAAGTTGCCAACAACACACCTGATTCACTTACAATATATTTACCTGGTTCAAACCAAATTTCTAAATCAGAACCATAAGCTTTACAGAAAGCTGTAAATGCAACTTTCATTTTTGCACCAAGATCGGTAAGGTTGGTTACTTTGTCGCCTTTTTTGTAAGCCACTTTAAAACCAGAACCAAAATCTATGAATTTTAATTCTTTAAGATTACGAGCAATGGTAAATATCACTTCAGCACCTTGCATAAATACTTCTGTTGAACCAAAATCAGAACCAGTATGCACATGGATTCCTGAAATATTTAAGTTGTATTTTGTAATCAACGTATATACTTCTTCGATTTGGAGTAATGAAATTCCGAATTTAGATTCAGCGTGACCTGTTTTAATTTTATCATTTCCACCGGCAGTAATGTGTGGATTTATTCTGATACAACAAGCAACATCATGTCCATATAATTCTCCAAATTTTTCAAGAAATGGGATATTGTCAATATTAATATTTACACCAATTTTAACCGCTTCTTGAATTTCTTCAAAGGGAACACAGTTTGGGGTAAACATAATTTCAGTTGGTGTGAAACCAGCTTTTAAAGCCAAATGTAATTCTTGAATTGAAACCACATCCAAACCAACACCTGCCTTCTTCATCAATTTCAAAATTGACAAATTAGACAAAGCCTTTGTTGCATACTTAATTTTAAGTTTTAATCCGGCAAAAGCCTCATTCAAATTACTAATTTGCTCAAGGATTTTTGATGAATCATACACATACAAAGGAGTTCCGTGTTCGGCAACTACATCCAAGAGTTTTACCCCTTGCATTTCATAATGGTTGTCAATTAATTGCATTAGTTGGCTGATTAAAATTATATTTGAAATGCTAAATTAATTTAATTTTTCAGCAGAAAAAAGTTTGTATAATTTAAGTTTAAAATATTTTATTATTTATTGAAAACCAACACAAACTTACAATTTGCACTTAGTAACAAAAGTTACTTTTAAAATTATTAACCGAACTAATGCAAGGTTTTGTTGTTAAGTACGACAAATAGAATAGTCAAAATCATTTATGCCTACAATATTTTGTATATATTTACTTTAATATTCTAGACGGTTTTGTTAATTAATACTTAATAATTAATAATTAAGAGTTTACGAAAATTTAAAATGAAGTTATTATGAAAAGAATCAGCTTTTTAATTCTGTTTATTGTTCAAATATTTGCTGCAAATGCTCAAATATTAAAACCAGCAAAACTTGTTAAATCATCCATACTGAACTACAATTCTACCACACACGAAGCTAAGTTGCGTTTAGAATTTGAAATTGAAAAAGATTGGTATATTTATTCATCTGAAAAACAACCTGATGGGCCACAAGCAGCTGAAATTGAAATTATTTCGGGAGGCACAGTTAAGGGCAAATTAATTTCTTTAAATACTAAAACTCATTTTGATGAAATTTGGGATGGAAATATCAATGTATTTGAAGAAAAAGCAGTTTTAGAACAAAAAATCGTTTTAAATTCAAAAGAATTAGTTTTTAAATACAAAATTCAAGTATGTACGAATATAAGTGGAAAATGCCTGAATGATTCAAAAGAAATAAAATTAGCGACTCAATTTGTAGCCAAAGAATCTACAATTAAAGACACCATTTCACATGCAATTGCCACTGTAGAAAAAGTTATAAAAGACACATTAGCGAAATTAAGTCCAAACGAAGGCAAAAAAGAAACAACATCAATTAGTACATCATCAAACAAAATAGCAGTTTCAGGTGGTGCGAAAGAAGAAGGCTTATTCGGATTTTTATTAGTTGCATTTTTAGCAGGATTGGCTGCTTTAATTACTCCATGTGTTTTCCCTATGATTCCTATGACGGTTTCATTTTTTACACATTCATACAAAAGCAGAAGTAAATCAATTATTTCAGCATTGGTTTATGGTTTGTCAATTGTAGTAATTTATACTTTAATAGGAACATTGTTTGCCTTGGTTTTTGGTTCAAATGCAGCAAATTTCTTAAGTACGCATTGGTTGCCAAACATAATTTTCTTCTCAGTATTTGTGTTTTTTGCATTGTCGTTTTTGGGAATGTTTGAAATTACTTTACCATCATCATTGGTAAATTCTGTTGATGCACAAGCTGAAAAGGGCGGATATTATGGTGTGTTTTTTATGGCACTTACAATAGTATTGGTATCGTTTTCGTGTACAGGGCCAATTGTAAGTAGCTTATTAGTTGAAGCCGCTGGTGGAAAGTTATTAAAACCAGCACTTGGAATGGCTGCATTTGGTAGTGCATTTGCAATTCCGTTTACTTTATTTGCCATATTCCCATCATGGTTAAGTAGTTTGCCTAAATCTGGAGGTTGGTTAAATTCAGTAAAAGTTACTTTAGGTTTTGTAGAACTTGCGCTTTCGTTTAAATTTTTAAGTGTTGCAGATCAAGCTTACCACTGGAATTTAATGAGTAGAGATTTATACATTGCAATTTTAGTTACCATAAGTTTGGCATTGGGAGCATACTTATTAGGTATCTTGAAATTGTCACATGATGATACAAATCCAAAAATTGGCGTTCCTAGATTATTGTTAGGATTAACAACTATTGCATTTGCTATTTACTTAATTCCAGGATTATTTGGTGCGCCATTAAAACCATTGTCGGGCTATTTACCTCCAATTCATACACAACAATTTATTTTAGGTTCAGCTTCTCATTCAAATAATGCAGTTTCAAATAATTGCGAAACACCTTTGTTTAAAGAATCACTGCATAATCCAGCAGATATAAACGGCTATTTTGATTTAGAACAAGCATTGGCTTGTGCAAAAAGTACAGGCAAGCCAGTTTTTGTAGATTTTACAGGACATGGTTGTGTAAATTGTAGAAAAATGGAAGAATCTGTTTTTACAGATAATGGCATTAATAAAAAGCTAGGAAACGATTTTGTATTTGTATCTCTATATGTAGATGACAAAGTACAATTACCTGAAAATAAGCAACGTAAAGGAAGTGATGGTGAACTAAAAACTACCCTTGGCGACTACAATGCTGATTTGCAATTGAGCAAATTTAACTCAAATGCGCAGCCACAATATTGGATATTAACTCCCAACGGTGACATTTTAACAAAAGAGCCTTATCATTTTGATTTAGATATTAATAAATTTAACTTATTTTTGCAAGAAGGTTTAAACAACTATCAAAAAACAGTAAAGTAATTACGCAGATGATATATCCTATAGTAGTATTTGGCGACCCAATTTTAAAGAAAAGAGCTGTTGATATTTCAGAAAACACCCCTGAAATTCAGAAGCTTGTAAGCGACATGTTCGAAACTATGTACGAAGCCAATGGTGTTGGGTTAGCTGCGCCACAAATAGGAAAAGGGATTCGTTTGTTTGTAGTTGATGCTGAGCCTTTGGATAAAGAAAAATTAAAAGGCTTTAAAAAAGTTTTTATAAACCCTGAAATATTAGAAGAATCAGGTGAAGAATGGGGGTTTGAGGAAGGTTGTTTGAGTATTCCTGGCATTAGAACAGAAGTTAAACGTCACGCAAATGTTAAACTAAAATACCTAGACGAAAATTTTGTTGAACATATAGAAGATTTTGACGGATTTAAAGCTCGTGTTATTCAACATGAATACGACCATTTAGAAGGTGTTTTGTTTGTTGACTTAGTATCTCCTTTAAAAAAACAACTAATAAAAAGTAAACTAACAAACATAAGTAGAGGAAAAGTTGACGCTGATTACAGAGTAAAACTCCCAACTACCGGTAGAAGATAAAAAAAGAGGTGCTAAAGCACCTCTTTTTTTATCTTCTATTTTTGCAAATCAAAACTAATAGCAAAAGTCTACTCTAAATCATAGCCAAATCTACGCAATTGAGCAGCTTTGCTTCTCCAATCTGGCTCAACTTTTATATGTGTTTCTAAAAACACTTTTTTATCAAAAAACTTCTCTAATTCTAAACGGGCCATAGTACCTGTTTTCTTTAACATTTCACCTTGATGACCTATTAAAATACCTTTTTGACTATTTCTTTCACAATAAATAATAGCACGAATTTTAATTATATCTTCTTTTTCTTTAAACTCCTCAACCACAACCTCAGTACTATATGGTATCTCTTTTTTATAATTTAGAAGTATTTTTTCTCTTACAATCTCCGCAGCAAAAAACCTTTCAGGTTTATCAGTTAATTCATCCTTTGGATAATAAGGAGGATGTATTGGTAAAGTTTCAACAATCGCATTTAATAAATCATCCGTATTTTGTTTTGCTAATGCTGAAACCCTATAAGTAATTGTTGGCTTTACAATCTCTTCAACTTCAGCAATTTTTGCATCTATCGTTTCAGGATTAAGAATATCAATTTTGTTAATAACTAAAAAAACAGGGCAATCAACTTTTTTCAATTTATTGATAACCTCCTCTTCAAGTGGGTCATATAAATCTGTCACAAATAATATCAAATCAGCATCTTCTAATGAATAAGTTACAAAATTCATCATTGATTGTTGCAACTCATAAGCAGGCTTTATAATACCAGGAGTATCTGAATAAACAATCTGGTATTCAGGATCATTTATAATACCCATTATTCTATGTCTAGTTGTTTGTGCTTTGCTAGTCACAATCGAAAGTTTTTCACCCACAAGGGTATTCATTAAAGTAGATTTGCCAACATTTGGTTTACCAATGATACTTACAAATCCCGCCTTGTGATTAGATGATACTTCCATTTTTTTAAATTGTTGAAGTTAGAATAATGAGTTAATAAATTTTTATTTACAAAAGTAGTTGTTTTTAATTAATAATGCATTACCTTTGTACTCCAAATTAAAAAGAAAAGCTTTTTAAAAGGTGATATATCGCGGGATGGAGAAGTTGGTATCTCGTCGGGCTCATAACCCGAAGGCCACAGGTTCGAGTCCTGTTCCCGCTACTATAAACTTGCATATTAATTGTGTGTGCAAGTTTTTTTTATCTAAACACAATTCATTAACCGCGGGATGGAGAAGTTGGTATCTCGTCGGGCTCATAACCCGAAGGCCACAGGTTCGAGTCCTGTTCCCGCTACTAGTAAAAAAGAACTATTAATTATTAATAGTTCTTTTTTTGTTTATATCTTTTGTTATTTTGAAGTTAAATATATTTTTACAATTAAATAACACACAAAATTTATCATTTTTTCAACAAAAAACCCTTCCCCCTCAAAAAAATAATTAAATTGCAATTTCACAGATATTCACACAATATTCAATTATAGTATGAGAAAATTATTTTTACTTATTATCTCAATATTAATCAGTTCGAACTTTATTTTAGCTAAAAGTAAAGTTTCAAAAATACATGCTGCTTGGGAAGAAAAATATGTTGAATTTTCAGTTAAATACACTCAAGGGTATTATAAGGATGTAGCTGATTATGCAAGAAAATTATCTAAACATATAAGAAAATCAGAATTTAGAAATGAGTACCACTTAACAAATGCTCTACTTTGGGAAGCTCTTGGTTATGAAGGGTTGAATGATTTTGATTTACGTAAAGAATGTATTGATAGTGCTTTAATACATTACAATAATATCAAAACTGATAGTATTTCTCAATATTACAATGCTAGCGCTTTACTATCTTTTTATTATTTAGAAGTTGGACAAGCAGCAAAAGCAAGTATTTTACTTGAGCATCTACAATCTTATTTTCAATCCAAAGGATTAAAAAATTATGTACTAAACATTCAAAGAGTATTAATCACAGCCTATGTAAAACAAGGAAAATTTAACGAAGCGACTTTACTCCTTAAAGAAGTAATGCCTTATGTTGAAAAACTTTCATCTAACAATAAGTTAGATGAATCTGGAAATCTTGCTAAAGATAAAGTTAGTAAAAACATGATGATAATGAGAAAAAAACAATATGCCTCATTGTTAAATGTGTCAACTGAGATTGCCCTTTTGAGAGGTGACTACAAACAAGCTGAAATTGATGCAAGAGTTAATGAAGAAATCATAAAAAATTATGTAAAAAAGAAATCAGACGAATATCGTGATTATTTAGCGTTAAAGGCTGAATTTTATCTTGCAACAAATAACCATAAACTTGCTTCAAAATTTTATATGCAATCGTATAAAATTCAGGGGTTCAAAAAGTTTGAAAAACAACGACTTATATTAAATGAAAAACTAGTTGGAGAATATGCTGTTCTTAACAAAATCTCTCGATACAAAAAATATTTAAGAACATTACAATTAACTTCAAAAAGGGCTTATTCAAAAACTAGCTACCCTTATGCCGATTATCTTTTCGTTGACGTAAAACGTCAATTAGTAAAAAATTATAACCACAAAGCACAAAACAAGTTAGGCGATCTTTTTGAAGAAATTTCATCTTTACCTAAAAACAACCCTTACAGAATAAAATACCTTGAAGCAAAATATGAACTTGCTTTACGTATTGCTGATATTAAAGAAGCTGAAAATGTAATCAATGAACTTCTTGATTTACAAAAAGAACTTGTAGGGGAAAATTCACCTGAATACCATAAAGTTTTATTAAAAAAAGCAGAGTTTTTAATAAAATACAGCAACAATTTTGATCAAGTAGCTCAAATTAAATCTGAAAGTTTTGACAAAATAGTAGCTCCTCAAATAACCACTACCAATAATTCGTACCCTCAGTATTTAAATACTTTTGCCAAATATTATGAACTTAAAGAAAACTTTAAAATAGCAAAAGATATTTACCAAAAAGCTGAATATGCTGTTGAAGATAGATATTCTGTAACAGATATTAATTATGGTTCAGAATTATCAAAATATTCTTCAATACTAATAAAACTAGGAGAATACACCAAGGCTGATTCCTTATTGAAGAAAGCACTTACTATTGCAAAAGAACATAAAAACCAAGATGACCCTAGAGTTATTGAAATTTATCAAAGCACAGCGTCACTATTAAACAAATTAGGCGATTACGAAAATGCTAATAAATTATTAAACAAAGCATTTGACGCATCAAATAGAATAAAAAAACAAGGCGTGTTAATGGTTGCTGAATCAGCCGATGAACTAGCCAAACTTTACTTATTAACTGAAAGATACTCTGATGCCGAAGATTTATTGAATGATGCTATTGCACTCAAAGAAGGCAAACTAGGGTTTGGCAACAAAGACCTAATTTCAACACTTTATTTAATGGGCAAAGTGCAATTAATTTTGGGTAATTATGCCGAATCTGAAAAAAGCATAAAAAGAGCATTAGAAATCTCTAATAAAGTGTTTAGCGATTCTTCACTATATGCAACCGAAGGCTTATTATTGCTTAAAGAACTTTACGTTGCAATTGGAGATTACCCTAAGGCTGAACAATTTGCCAAAAAAGTTTATCATATACAAAAAAGACTTTTAGGAATTTCAAATGTACAAACAGCACAAACAGGTATTGACATTGCAATGATTAAGCTGCAAAGAAAAAATGCAACTTTAACTGATATTGAAAAACTTTTACTTCAAAATGGTGAACTAATTAAAAAAAGCATTGGAGTTAACAATCCAATATACCAATCATATTTAGGAAGTTTAGCTCATTACTATACTCAAACAAATTCACTTAAAAAAGCGGATACTTTACTCGCTCAAGAAAACCAATATTGGATTGATAAGTTTAGTAAATTCAACATCCACTCTGCCAACATTTGGTTAGAGAGAGGTGAAATTGCTATCAAACTTGATAAAATCCCTGAAGCTGAATCATATTTTGAAAAATCAATCTCAGTTTATGGAAATATATTTGGAGAAAATCACCCTGATTATGTAAATGCTACATCAAAGCTTGCTCAAATACAATTTATAAAAGGAGATCTGAAAAAAGCAATTGGTACTCTTGAAGAAACTACTGACAAATACCTAAACTTTACTAAACTGCACTTCCCAACTCTTTCATTTAGAGAAAAAAGTAAATATTGGAACAAAATCAAAGGGGATTTTGAATTTTACAATACATTGGCTATGAAACTTTATGCTGATAAGCCAAGTGTTGTAAGTTCGGTATACAATAACACTATTAACACTAAAGCGCTTTTACTAAGTTCTACAATCAGAATGAAACATAGAATTATAAGTAGTGGTGACACCAATTTGATTAATAAATTTAACCAATGGATTGATTTAAAGGAAAGTTTAACAAGTGCCATTTCATTTAATTCTCAGCAACAGCAAGAAATGGGAATTAATGTTAAAGAAATGGAAAAACAACTTGAATCTTTAGAAAAAGAATTAAGTGAAAAATCTGAAGACTTTGCCGAAAATGAATTAAGTAAAGTAATAACATGGAAAGATGTAAGAAACGCATTAAAACCAAATGAGTATGCAATAGAAATAATTCGATTTAGGAATTTCACCAAATCATTTACAGATTCGGTTGTTTATGCAGCATTAATTGTTTCACCTGAAACTAAATCACAACCAGAAGTTGTAATAATCCCAAATGGCTCACAACTTGAAAAAAGATATATAAAATATTTCACTAATGCTATCAGATTTAACAATGACGATAAGTATTCATACGACATGTTCTGGAAAGCAATAAAAGCTAAAATTCCTGATGGTGCAAACATATATTTATCTGCCGATGGAGTTTATAATCAGCTAAATATGGAAATGCTTAAAAACAAGGAAGGCAAATATGTTATTGATTTAAATTCATTCACACTTGTAAGTAACACCAAAGAAATAGCAATTAGAGCACAAGCTGAAAAATTAGCATCTAAACACAAGGTTAAAGCTGTGGTTTCGGGCGTTAATTTAAAAAGCGATGAATTTGTAATTTGTGCTAATCCTCAATTTTATGAAAGCACAACTGAAGATAAAACCAAACAAAGTATCTCTTCGCTTGAAGGTGCTGAAAATGAAGCAAAAGATATTGAATCAATTTGTAAATCAAATAAAATTGAAGTAAAAATATTAATTGGTGACAAAGCCGAAGAAAATACTTTAAAAGAACTAAAAAGCCCCAAATTATTGCACTTTGCAACCCATGCTTATTTTAATCAAGAAGAAATTGATGAAAACAACGAGAATGAATTTGCAACTAACCCAATGTTAAATTCTGGATTATTATTAGCAAATGCTGGAGACCTTTTAGATGATGCTGAAAATGCTAATGTGAATAGCAAAAGTGGTGTTTTAACAGCTTATGAAGCTTCGAGTATGTCGCTTGATAATACCGATGTAGTAATTATGAGTGCCTGCGAAACTGGTTTAGGTCAGGTACAAGTTGGTGAAGGTGTAGCCGGATTACAAAGAGCTTTCCAAGAAGCTGGAGCAAAAACAGTGGTAATGACATTATTTAAAGTGAATGATAATGTTACCAGAAAATTCATGAAAATATTTTATAGCAAATGGTTAAATGGTACTGATAAAAGAATTGCATTTGCTGAAACTAAACGAGAAATTAAAAAAGAATTCCCTCAACCAATTTATTGGGGTAGTTTTGTAATGATTGGAGTAAAATAAAAAATGGGGCTTATAATCAAGCCCCTTTTTATTTACTTAACTGTTTGACAATGTTTCTTTATTAACTCATTTACAGCATCTCCATATTTAAGAGAAAAACCTAATTCGTTTGCTTTTTCTAGTTCTTTACATGCTTTATCAAGTTTATTTTGAGAAATATAAATTTCAGCTCTGTTTTTATATGCCCATGAATTAGTAGGGTCTAATTTTAAAGAATAATTAATGTCTTTTAAAGCACCTTCAATATCTCCTTGTTTAAATTTATTGTACCCTCTATTATTATAATTATAAGGTTCTTTAGGTGCAATGCTAATTGCTTTATCAAAATACGGACCAGCCTCTTTGTACTTTCCAGCTTGAGTTAGTTGAAATGCCATATTTAAATATGCGCCAAAAAAAGTAGAATCCATTTTTATTATTTTATTCAAGGTATTTATAGCCTCTTCTTTTTTGTTTAAATCATCAAGCACAGTAGCCAAATTATTCAAAGTCATCAAGTTAAGTGAATCATGAGTCAATGCTTTAGTATAATCTTCATATGCACCTTGCATATCGTGTTTGCCCTGACGCAAGGCTCCTCTTGCAGTTAATGCATGACTTCTAATGCTATCAACTTTAGCATAATTGATTGCCATTGTTAAATCTGTATTAGCTTCGTCGTACATTTTTGCATTTAAAAAAATCAAACCTCTATATAAATAAATTTTACTACTAAATGCATTTATTTTTATTCCAAGCGTAAAATCTTCAAAAGCCTGCTGTGTTTTATTAAGTTCAAAATAACACCTTCCTCTTTTATAAAAAAAATCTTCATTTTGAGGATTTAACTCTAATGCTTTTGTATAGCTAGATATTGCACTTTTAAAGTCCTTTTTCTCATAAAAATCATTTCCTTTTTTATACCAATCATTGGCAGTTTGTGCCATAATACTTTGCAGAATACCTACAAAAAACAAAATAGTAATTAACGCTTTTTTCATAATTGTGTGAGTTTATAATTGCTGCTTGCAATTTATAAAAGTTTTCAATTATGATAGCTAAAGTGATTAAATTTAAATCTAAAACGTTAAAATTTTATGGAGATAATCAAAAAAATTACCTCCATAAACTATCATTTATTTACCAATTTCTTTATAAAAATCAGCTATAGTTTCAATTCCTTTCAAGAAATTAAATACACCATAATGTTCATTGGGTGAGTGTATTGCATCTGAATGCAAACCAAATCCCATTAAAATACTGCTTATTCCTAGTTCTTTTTTAAAAAATGCAACAATTGGAATACTTCCTCCTTCACGAGTTGGGATTGGTGTTTTACCCCAAACATTTTCAAAAGCACGTACTGCTGCTCTATAAGCAAGAGAATCGGTTTCAGTAACTACAGGCTCACCTCCATGATGTGGATTTACCTCAACTTTAACCGTAGCAGGTGCTATTGATTTAAAATAATTGGCAAACAATTCTGTAATTTCATCAGGCTCTTGATTGGGCACCAAACGCATAGAAATTTTTGCATGTGCTTTTGAAGGCAATACAGTTTTTGCACCTTCGCCAGTGTAACCTCCCCAAATTCCATTTACATCTAAAGTTGGTCTAATTGAAACTCTTTCTGGGGTAGAATATCCTTTTTCGCCAAATACTGCATCAATATTTAATGCCTTTTTGTAATCTTCTTCGTTGAAAGGCGCTTTTGCCATTTCTGCTCTTTCTTCAGCAGAAAGTACTTCAACTTTATCATAAAAACCAGGAATGGTTATTTTGCCATCTTTATCTTTTAATGATGCAATCATTTCGCATAGTACGTTGATTGGGTTTTCAACAGCACCTCCGTACATACCTGAGTGTAAATCTCTATTCGGACCAGTTAATGATACCTCAACATAACTTAAACCTCTTAAACCTACTGTTAATGAAGGGGTTTCGTTAGAAATAATACAAGTATCTGAAATTAAAATTGCATCAGATTTTAACTTTTCTTTATTGCTTTTTACAAAAATGCCCAAATTATCTGAACCAACTTCTTCCTCCCCTTCTATCATAAATTTGATATTGCAAGGCATTTCTCCATTTTCTTGCATTAACATTTCCATGGCTTTGAGGTGCATAAAAAACTGACCTTTATCGTCGCCACTTCCACGAGCATAAATATTACCATCTCTGATTACAGGCTCAAATGGTGGCGTATGCCATAATTCCAATGGGTCGGCAGGTTGCACATCGTAATGCCCATAAACCAAAACTGTAGGTAAATTTTCATTCACAAAACGCTCAGCATAAACTATTGGATGACCAGCAGTTTCACAAATTTCAGCTTTGGTACAACCAACTTTTAATAATTGTTCTTTCACAAATAATGCACAACGAGTAACATCATTTTTATATTGCGGGTCAGCACTTACAGATGGAATTCTCAATAAATCAAATAATTCATCTAAAAAGCGTGACTGATTTTCGTTTATATAGCTATTCATGTTGGTTTAGAGTTAGTACAAAGTATTAGGTACAAGGTACAAAGTTGAATGTAAAAGTAAAAGAATTTACTCTTAAATCTAAAATTTTGAATATTGAGTTAATCTTAAGACTTTAATCTTAAGACTATCATCTTAAGTCTAACAACTAAAAAATCCCCTTCAACTCTAACAATGAGTTTATTTCTATAATTGATTCAATAGCATTAATTTTATCATTTTCAGGATTAAAAAATATGGCTTTTATTTCTGCATTATGAGCGCCTAAAATATCAGTTTCATAAGTATCTCCAATCATAACACATTCATTTTTTGAAATATTAATTGTATCAATGATATAGTTAAAATAAGCTTTATCAGGTTTTTTCAAACCAATTTTTTCGGCGGTAAATACATTTTTAAAAAATGGGTTTAAACCCGAAGTACTCATTTTAATATGTTGAATATCTTCAAAACCGTTTGTTAAAATATGTAAATCATACTTTGCATGTAAATAATTTAACACTTCTAAGGCATGAGGTAGCAAGTTTCCTTTGGTAGGGCAAATACTCAAATATTCATCATTAAACGAAGTTGGTAAAATACTAAGAGGTAAACTTACAGCGTCAAATGTCATCTCTATGCGTTTTGTACGCATTTCATGTTTATTGATTTGATTATTATCATAAGCTTTCCATAAAATCCTATTTGCTTTATGAAATTCCTCAATAAATTTTTCAATAGAAGCACTAGTGTATAAATGAAAATTATACTTATAGAATAAAAAATGTAGCGTTTCGGCTGAGTTTTTATCAAAATCCCAGAGCGTATGGTCAAGGTCGAAAAATATATGTTTTAATTTTTTCATTTTTTAGTAAAATGAAGTCTTAAACGTTCAACAGGTTCATTGTTAATAATATGTTTTTCAACAATTTCAGCAACATCATCAACTGATATTTTACCATAAAATACACCTTCAGGATACACCACCAAAGCTGGTCCCATTTCACAGATATCAATACAACCTGCTCTTTGAGCCCTCACAGATACTCGTAAACCATTATCAGCAATCGCATTTTGAAATGCTTTCACTAAAGCCATACCATGTGCTTCGCCACAACTCTGTTTACCATTTGGGCGCTCGTTTGTACAAACGAAAATATGTTTATCGAATTTCATTATTTCTTAGATTTTAGATGATAGATGTTAGACATAAGACTTAAGACAAAAGACATAAGACTTGAAATTTAATAAATGATTTCAATTTCTTAATTCTTAATTCTTAATTATTAATTCTTAATTAAACTAAGCTACTTGTTAACCCTCTGACGTGGGTCTTTGTTTGTATAATGTTTCATTTGCATTTTGTAAGCCACCAATTCTCTGTTTGATAGCAGCGTATTATAAGCTTCCAAGTCTTGCATAAGTGTTTGGTCTTTTTTGAGATATGTAAAAATTTGCTCAATAATATCTAATACTTCTTCTTTAATGTAATAGAAAGTCCAAGCATCTTCCTTTCTTTGCCTCAACATACCCGCATTTTTCAAATAAGTAACATGACGAGAAGTTTTAGTTTGTGTAAAATCAAGAACTAGCTCTAAATCAGTGATACACATCTCCTTATTTTGTAACAAAAGATTCAAAATTCGAACCCTAGCTTCATCGCCAAGCGCTTTAAACACAGGCCAACCAAATTGTAAACTGAAATTTTTTAATCGCATACAATCACATTAAAATTTCAAACATTATATTACAAATATTGTTAAAAACTATTAAAACCTCAGTATCATAACTAATTAATAATTAAAATTTGATTAAGAAACTGTAATTCAAACAAAAAAGTAGATTTTAAGTAAGAAATATCAGATATTTACGTTAACATTAAGTTATAAAACTCACAATGACACGAAAATACATACATAAAATAATTATATTTATAACTTTACTTACTAGTTACCAATTGGTTAATGCACAAGGTAAAGATAAAATAATTCAATTATCAGGCGTTGTTGTAAATGGAGATAGTGCTTATGGAGTTTTAGGCACACATATTTATGTACCCAAATCAGGAAGAGGAGCTACAACAAATCAGGTTGGATTTTTTTCATTACCAGTTATAGCTGGCGATAGTTTAATTATTTCTGCAATTGGCTACCAGCGTCAGCATTATGTAGTTGCCAAAAACGAAATTAGAGATAACATTTCAATCATGATTTCTCTACAACCAGATACTTCACTAATTCCAGTTGTAGAAGTATTCCCTTATTATACAGAAGAATTATTTAAACAAGCATTTTTAGCCTTGCGCTTACCTGATAATCAATCACAAACATTGGCATATCAAAACATAAGCGATAGAATAATGTACACTTTGTACCAACGTTCTGAAATGGATGGAAGCATGAATCACACCTACTTTATGCAACAACAATCTTATGCTCAATCAAATAGATATAGCCCACCACAAATTACATTATTAAACCCATTTGCTTGGAGTCAGTTTATTAAATCACTTAAAAATGGTGATTTTAAAAAGAAAGAGTTTGATGAAAATGGGAAAAGGGTGAAGTAAGTCAATTTTCCTTAGTTTTGATTTTTTTTGAGTATTTACGAGACAAAGTCTATCTTTCATTATATAATCAGTAGTTACGCTATCGCTAAACTACGGATAGTTGAGTATAATATTTATTAAAAAAATATGATTTAGTAAACGATTTTGTGATTATTTTAATTAATTTCGAGATATTAAAATTTACTACTCAAACAACCCAATAACTCTATGAAACAATTTTACAAAAAACTTAATTTATTAGTTTTTCTTTTATTAGCTAGTACACTTTCATTTGCACAAACTTTTGTGGTGGATGGAATTAAGTATAATGTAGTTACAGGTACTACGAATGTGGAGGTTATAGCTCAAACACCTTTATATTCAGGAAATATTGTAATCCCTGCAACAGTTACGAATGCTAGTATCACTTATTCCGTAACAAGTATTGGAAAAGCTGCTTTTAGTTCTTGTACGGGGTTGACAAATATAACCATACCAAATTCAGTTTTGAGTATTGGAAATCGTGCATTCTTAAATTGTACAAAAATGAATAATATTTCAATTCCAAATTCGGTCACTTCTTTGGGGGATTCAGTTTTTCAAAATTGCTCAATTTTAACTAATTTTGCCATTCCTAATTCAGTAACTAGTATAGGAAACGGTACATTTATTAAATGTTCAAGTTTAACAAGCATTATAATTCCTAATTCAGTTACTAGCATTGGAAGATACGCATTTGACCAATGTACAAACATTTCCAATATCAGCATACCAAATTCTGTTACCAATATTGAAAGTTATGCATTTTCTCGTTGTTCCAAGTTAATAAATATAACTTTTCCAAACTCAATAAAAACTATTAAAGAGTTTACGAATTGGGGGTGTACTTCCTTAACAAGTATTATTATTCCTAACTCTGTAACAAGTACAGAAAGGAATGCATTTAATGACTGTACAAGTTTGACTAGTATTAATCTTCCCAACTCTATAAAAGTTATTGGAGTAGGTACATTTGCGGGTTGTACAGGATTAACTGACATCACTTTATCTGACTCAGTAACTAGTATTGGAGAAGCCGCTTTTGAAAGATGTATAAGCTTAAATAGTATTTTTTTACCAAATTCAATAAAAAGTATTGGTCAATATGCATTTTCAGAATGCTATAATTTAAAAAGTATTATTATTCCTGATTCTGTTACTATAATTAGATTTAACACATTTTATAAATGTTCGAGTTTATCAAGTGTTACCATTCCAAATTCAGTTACTAATATCGAATATTGGTCATTTCAATTTTGTACAAGTTTAACTAATATTACTTTACCAAGAAGTATTAATAGTATTGGAAAAGAAACATTTTCGAATTGCTCATCATTAACTAGTATAACTATCCCCAATTCAATAGGAAGTATAGGCACATCGGTATTCTTAAACTGTAATAAACTTACATCAATAACGGTTGAGCATAAAGCACCTTTAACTTTAGGGGATAATATTTTTTATAATAATATTAATTATACAAACGTAAATCCAGGATCAACATTGTATGTGCAAAAAGGTAGTAAAACAGCATATCAAACAGCTAATGTTTGGAAAAATTTTTCTAATATAGTTGAAATCGAAATGTTGGTAGATGATTATTTTAAAACCAATATTACAAGCCCAACTACAGTTGAAATTATTGAAAATACACCTAATTATTCTGGAATTTTAACAATTCCTTCAATTATAAATATTAATGGAAAAGCTTATAATGTAACAGCAATTGGTAATAATGCTTTTTATAACTGCACTAAATTAACTAATTTAACTATTCCAAATACAATAACTGGAATTGGAGATTTCGCTTTTGGAAACTGTACTGGATTAACAAGTTTAAATTTACCAAATTCAGTTACCAACATTGGATATTCGGTGTTTCAAAACTGTACAGGTTTATTAAATATGACAATACCTAATTCTGTAACTTATATAGGAAGTAACTTATTTGAATATTGTACAAATTTAAAGAATGTAAATCTTTCTACATCTTTAACATCCATTAGTCAAAATACATTTTTTAACTGTAGAAAATTAACAAATATTAGCATCCCAAATTCTGTAACAAATATTGGATATCAAGCATTTTCTGACTGCTACTCTTTAACAAGTGTAACTATTCCTAATTCTGTGACAATTATTGGTGATGGTGCATTTTTGAACTGTTCTATACTATCATCTGTAATTATAGAAAACACAACACCTTTATCACTTTTAAGCACAACATTTAATTATATATCCAATTCATCTACTTTATATGTACCAATCGGTACAAAGCCTAGCTATCAAGCTGCTGCTGTATGGGGGAAATTTAATAAAATAGTTGAATTTGCAAAAATCAATAATATTAGATATAACATAACAAGTGACACTACCGTAGAAATAGCCAATAATGAAAAAATTATTACTGGTAACATTAACATCCCTTCAACCATAATCATTGATAACAAAACATATACAGTTACAAAAATTTCAGAAAATGCATTTTTAAACTGTACAGGTTTAACAAGTATAACAATCCCAAAAACAGTTACTAGTATTGGTAATGGAGCTTTTAAAGGTTGTACAGGTTTAACTTCTATCACACTTGAGGCAAATTCTCCAATAACTATTACAAATAGTGTTTTTGAAAGAGTGGCAAATACAAATGAAATATTTGCATCAAGTATTTATACAACTGCAACTTTATATGTCCCTGCTGGTTCAAAAACGGCTTATCAAAACGATGCTGTTTGGGGTAAATTTGCAAATATTATTGAGTATTCTGTTACTGGTACTGAATCATTAAATAGCTTAGAAGCTAATGTAAATATCTTCCCAAATCCTGCTACTGAATATATAACTATTTCATTAAATGAATCAATTTCGGGTATCGTTTCAATTATTGATTCAAAAGGTAATGTTATATTAACTAAATCAATTTCTGGTAATACATCAAATATTTCAAATACTGAGTTGGCTAGTGGTGTGTATGTTGTTAAAATTTCAACTGAAAAATGTGTTGCTGTAAAGCAGTTGGTTGTAAAATAGTTATCGGTAATCAGTTTTCAGTAAATATTATCAGACCTCCAAGGTTTTAGAAACCTTGGAGGTCTAAAAAGTAAAAGCCTTCACTATCCTTAGTGTTTAGCGATAGCGTCACTATGGATTAAATAATGAAAAGTAGTCAAAGACTACTTTATATCAACAAGTTATCAATTAAACAAAAAAGGCTACCCTTACGAGTAGCCTTTTTGTATTTTAAACTATATAAAATCTTATTTACTAAGCGCTTCAGCACCACCAACAATCTCTAAAATCTCTTTAGTAATTGCCGCCTGACGTGAACGGTTATAAGTAAGTTTCAATGCTTTTAATAATTCTCCAGCATTTTCAGTAGCTTTATCCATTGCTGTCATCCTTGCACCATTTTCAGATGCTGCCGAGTCAAGCACAGCTTTGTATAACTGAATTTTTAATGATTTAGGTAATAAATCAGTTAAAATTTCAATTTTTGAAGGCTCATAAATATATTCTACATCAGATGCAGCTGAAGTTTGAGTACTTTCTGCGATTGGTAAAAACTGTTCTGTTTGAACAATTTGTGTTGCAACGTTTTTAAACTCGTTATACACAACTTCTACTTTATCATAATCACCATTTACAAAAGAAGCCATTACAGTTTCTGCAATTTCTCTAGTGTTTTCAAATGATAATTTTCCAAATAAAGTAAAGAATCTACTATCTACATTATAACCTCTTTTTAAAAGATATTCATTTCCTTTTTTACCAATTGTTAAAAAAGAAAGATTACCTTTTGCATGTTGAGAAGCATATTTATTTTCAATTAACTGATTTACAGCTTTGAAAATATTAGTATTAAAACCACCACACAAACCTCTATCCGAAGTTACAACTATTACCAGTACTTTGTTCTCATCACGCTTTACAGCGTAAGGATTGCTAAATGATTCGTCTTTTGCAGAAGAAACATTGGCAATAATACCAGATAATTTTTGTGAGTATGGACGTAATTGAATAATTGCTTCTTGTGATTTTCTCAATTTAGCAGCCGCAACCATTTTCATGGCTTTGGTAATTTGCTGAGTTGAGTTTACAGAAGTAATTCTGTTTCTGACTTCTTTTAAACTTGGCATAGGTTATATTACAGAAAAAAGGGCAATTTGACTTGCCCTTTCAGTATATATCAGGAAACTAATTATGCTTTGTATTGAGCAGCTACTTCTTTTGATACTGTTTTAAGTACCGAAGTTACTGAATCATCAATTTTACCAGCTTTAATTGCTGCAAGAGTATCTTTGTGTTGAGCAGATAATACGGCACCGTATGCTACTTCAAACTCTCTTACTCTATTTACAGGAACTGCATCTAATAAACCGTTTGTAGCTAAGTAGATAACTGCAACTTGCAATTCAACAGAAACTGGTGAATATTGTGCTTGTTTTAATATCTCTAAGTTACGTTTACCACGCTCAATGATTAATTTAGTTGAAGCATCAAGGTCAGAACCGAATTTAGCAAATGCCTCTAACTCTCTGAATTGTGCTTGATCTAACTTAAGTGTACCAGCCACTTTTTTCATTGATTTGATTTGTGCGTTACCTCCTACACGAGATACCGAAATACCTACGTTGATAGCTGGACGGATACCTGAGTTAAACAAGTTAGTTTCAAGGAATATCTGACCATCAGTAATAGAAATTACGTTAGTTGGGATATAAGCAGAAACGTCACCAGCTTGAGTTTCGATAATTGGTAAAGCAGTTAAAGAACCACCACCTTTAACTACTCCTTTTAATGACTCTGGTAAATCATTCATTTGGCTAGCAATCTCATCAGAAGAGTTTACTTTAGCAGCACGCTCTAATAAACGAGAGTGAAGATAGAAAACGTCACCTGGATAAGCCTCACGTCCTGGAGGACGACGAAGTAATAAAGATACCTCACGATAAGCTACTGCTTGTTTAGAAAGGTCATCATAAATTACTAAAGCTGGGCGTCCTGTATCTCTGAAATACTCACCAATTGCAGCACCAGTAAATGGAGCATAGAATTGTAATGGAGCTGGATCAGATGCAGAAGCACAAACAATAACTGTATATGGTAAAGCACCAGCTTTTTCAAGTTGACTTACTACAAGAGCAACAGTTGAAGCTTTTTGACCAACAGCTACATATATACAATATACAGGCTCGCCACGATCATAAAACTCTTTTTGATTGATAATAGTATCAATTGCTACTGCAGATTTACCAGTCTGACGGTCACCGATGATTAACTCACGTTGTCCACGTCCGATTGGAATCATAGCATCAATAGCTTTGATACCAGTTTGTAATGGCTCAGTTACTGGCTGACGATAGATAACACCAGGAGCTTTACGCTCAATTGGCATTTCATATAATGTACCAGGGAAATCACCTTTACCATCTATTGGTTGACCAAGTGTGTTAACTACACGGCCTAATAAACCTTCTCCTACTTTAACAGAAGCAATTTTTTTAGTACGTTTTGCAGTGTCACCTTCTTTTACAGTAGATGAATCACCCAAAATAACCACACCAACATTGTCTTCTTCTAAGTTCATCGCAAGTGCTTGAGTTCCGTTAGCAAACTCAATTAACTCACCTGATTGAACTTTGGTTAAACCAAAAATACGAGCAACACCATCACCTACTTGAAGTACTGTTCCAACTTCTTCTAGTTCAGCTTGAGTTTTCACTCCTGATAGTTGTTCTCTTAATATCGCAGAAACCTCATCGGGTCTTACAGATGCCATAATTATAATTTAGATATATATGGATTAGAACTAAATTTCAATTGAATACCTGATAACTTAGATTGAATAGATTCATCAATCTGTTTGTCATCAAGCTTTAAAATATAACCTCCAATTAATGATGGTTTTACTTTTTCTATCAAAGTAACAGTTTTACCTGTTGACGCTGATACCGCAGAAACAAAAGAAGCTCTGCTTTCACTTGAAAGAGGAGCCGCTGAAGTGATTTCTACTTCAATAATACCTTTAATTGTGTTATACTGAGCTATAAATGCTTTTGCGATAGACAATAGCAACGCTTCTCTTCCTTTCCTTGTTACAATTGACAAAAATTCAATCGTTAAATTATCAAATGTAGAAGCAAAGATTGCTTTTAATACATTGATTTTTTTATCGCCTTTAACAATTGGGCTTTGAAGTAACAATGAAAGCTCATTACTGTCATTAACAGTATTGAGAAAACAAAGAAAGTCAGCGTGTACCTTATCTAAGTTTCCACGCTCCAAGGTTAGGTCAATTACCGACTTGGCGTACCTTGAGGCTACACGTAAATCTGACATTTATATTAGTTCAGGTTAAGTTCTTTAATACAAGATTTCACAAACTCATCTTGAGCAGCTTGATCTTTTAATTCTCTTTTGATAAGTTTTTCAGCAATTTCTACTGAAATACTTCCTGCTAAACTTTTAATTTCAGTTAATGCAGCTTTTTTCTCTGTATTGATTGCAGCTTTTGCCGATTCTAGCAATTTGCTACCTTCTTTTTCAGCTTTAACTTTTGCTTCTTCAATTATTTGAACTGATGCAGCATTAGCAGCTTTTAATATACTATCTCTTTCAGCACGAGCCTCAGCAAGTAATTTCTCATTCTCAGCTTGTAACTGAGACATTTGTAATTTTGCTGCTTCTGCTGCTTTAAGGGCATTTTCAATAGAACTTTCACGCTCTTTAAGGGCTGCTAAAATTGGTTTCCAAGCGAACTTAGAAAGAATTAATAGAAGACCAATAAAGGTTAATGATGTCCAGAATATAAGACCAAGAGCTGGTGTAATTAAATTCATAGTTTTTTGCTTTAAAGGTAAACTGAGTTAGTTTAAATATAAAAAGTATGTCTTGCAAAAATAACGTTTCTGCAAGACATACAATTTATTACCCTTTTATGAAACAAACTGCAATAGCGAAAAGCGCAGCACCCTCGATAAGAGCTGAAGCGATGATCATACCAGTTTGTACTTTGTCAGCAACTTCTGGTTGACGAGCCATAGATTCCATAGCTGAACTACCGATTTTACCGATACCGAAACCAGCACCAAATACAGCGATACCAGCACCTAAACCAGCGCCAATTGCAGAAACACTTCCAGTAATTTCAAGTAATAATGAAGATAACATTTGTTATAAGTTAAAGTTGAACGATTGAATTTAATTTATTGATTGAATTGAGTTCCTAATTCCAAGTATTAATGATGATGCTCATCATGACCATGTGAGTGCTCTGCTACTGCAGTACCAATGTACAACGCTGACAACAACGTAAATACATATGCTTGTAATGCTGCAACACCAAACTCCATGATGTTCATTACTGTTGCAAATGGCACAGATGCTATTGCAACTAATGAATTTTTGAATATGAAAATTAAACTTACAATACTTAAGATAATGATGTGACCAGCTGTAATGTTAGCAAACAAACGCAATGTTAATGCTGTAGGTTTGATAAATATACCAAGAACTTCAACTGGCAATAAGATAACTCTTAAAGGAAGTGGCACACCTGGAGTCCATAAAATGTGAATCCAATAATCTTTATTTCCTGAGATGTTAGTAACAATTGCAGTAAATACAGCTAATGTTAATGTTAATGCAATATTACCTGAAGCATTTGCTCCTGATGGCATTAAACCTAATAAGTTATTTACCCAAATAAAGAAAAACACTGTTAACAAATATGGCATAAAACGTAAATAGTGTTTTTCACCAATATTAGGAATAGCTATTTGGTCTCTAACAAAAATAACCAACGGCTCAAAGAATGATTGAATTCCTTTTGGAGCACGACCTTGATTCTTTTTGAAACCACCTGCTACTGAGAAGAATATAAATAACAAGATTACTGCTGATAATAAGATAGAAGCTGCATTTTTAGTGATAGATAAATCTATAATTTGAGCTCCTGTGTATGGTTTACCATCTTTTTCATAATAAATATGGTCATGATGATCTAATTTAAAACCATCAACTGGTAAACTTTCTGCTCTGTGGTCACCTTCGTGTGTAAAACCTTGTGCGTGAAATTGAGAAGACAAGAAAAACTCCCAACCTGTTTTACCATCAATGTTATAATATAAAATTACTGGCAAAGGAATTGTTACGTGAGATTCGCCAATGGTAGCAATATGCCACTCGTGAGAATCAGCAATGTGATGAAGAATCATCTCTGTTGCATTAAACTCTTCGGTTGAATCAGCACCATGACTTTCTTCATGACCATTTGCAAATGAAGCAAACGAGAAACCTAATATTGCTATTAATAGCGTGAACGTTGACTTTAAAATTTGGTACATCGAGTTGTTTTCTCTACACATTTCTACTAATCTTTTTTCGATTGGGTCTGCAATTTAGAAAATAAGGTTTTAATTTCAAATATTGTATAGCTAAAATATAAAATAAAGAAATTCAATATAAATATTCCAAGTTTTTCTTTCACTATAAAGAAGTAAAGGAACATATAAGCGCCTCCAGAAAGCAATCTTACTGTTGATGCTAACATATTAAAGTTATACATATCGTGTGGGTCGCCAGTAGAAATTGCCTTTTTATGAAAATAACTACTCACTATCGCCAACAATGTCATGTATAAAACTGTAATCTCATTATATTTATCAACATAACTTGCAATTGGTTCAATTTTGCGAGCTAGTAAAGTTAATACCATAAAAACTAACGAAAGTGCAGTAAGCTTAACTAGATATGAATTATTTTTCATTATTAACTTTTTTTAATTGCGATAGCAACATATATAATGATGTAAATACACCAACCAACAAACCAACTAAAGTAAATGCTGAATATTTATTCGTGATTTTTGTGTCAACAAAACTTCCAAGCCAACCTAATACAGCAATTGTGGCTATCATTTGAAAGCCCAAACCCATAAATACAAGTAACTTATTTCGTTTTGGTGTGTTTGACATTATTTACTGGTTGTAGAATTTTGCATGGTGTAAGTACCGTTTAATTTGGCACCGTTTTCAACTGCAAGTTTATCGCAAATTACATTTCCTGTTACTTCTGCGGTTGCTTTTAAAATTAACAATTCTTTTACAGTTAAATTGCCTGTGATATTACCAGCTATTTCTGCATTTTGTACTTCAATATCTCCTTTAATAATTGCAGAATCTCCAATTGATATTTTTGCTTGCGATGAAATATTACCTGTGATATTGCCTTCGATTCTGATATTGCCTACGGTAGTTAAATTTCCGTCGATAACGGTTCCTTTACCAATGGTTGTGCTTGCGTTTATTAATTCTTCAAGCTCTTTTTTTGATTCTTTTCCTGAAAACATACTTTCTAAATACTAATTAATTGTGTATTAAATAGTTTTCATTTAACCACAATTGAAATATAAATGAATTATAGCATTTTAAACCACATAGAAACATAGGTTTTCTTGTTGGCTTAAAAATCAAGAATTGATTTTTCTATGTTTACTATCTTACATAGATTTTTCAATCTTTATTAAATCAAATTTAATATTTCTATGTCCCTATGTGTTTAAATTAATTACAAGAACATATAAGTTTGATTTTCTATAATCAGACAAAAATCAATAATTTGTTTCAAAAAAACTATTAAAATTGAGAATAACTAAAGTATTAAAGCCTGAAACATCAATTATTTAGATTTTAAAATACTAAATTCTATGTAAAAGGATATTTTTATGACTTTCAATGAGTTCGGTACTTGATGCTTGAATTGTTTTTGAATTAGAAGAAAAGTTTAAAAGCATTGATTGATGCTCATGTAGCAAATCAATATCATGTGTTGAAAATATAACTGTTTTATTTTCAGTATAAACCCATTGATGTAAAATTTGCATTAATACATTTTTGTTATACAAATCTAAATTTTGAAGCGGTTCGTCCAGAATAATTACATTTGCTTCACGAACTGCAATTTGTGCAAACCAAACCAATTGTTGCATCCCGCCAGAAAGGCTGTTCATTGGTTTTTCAAAAGTATGTTCCAAACCAAAAGATTGTAAGGCTTGAAAGGCTAAATCGTAATCGGTTTGGGTATAATTATGTTGTAGTTTAGAAGCATTAAATCGCCCCATTACAACAATATCTTTTACCAATAAATCAAATTGTAAATTTCGCTGTTGACCTAAATAGGCTATTTTGTGGTTTAATGGAAAAGTAATTTCTCCTTCAAAAGGGATAAGATTAGCTAAAGCTTTTAAAAAAGTAGTTTTCCCTGAACCATTGTTACCAATTATGGCTAGCAAACTTGGTGTAGGAATTTGTAAACAAAAATGGCGAATTACGGTGTTTGAACCGTAACTCGCCGTTAGATTTTGGATTTGTATCAATTATTGAAAATTAATATTCATCTTCATTAAATAAGAAATCGTCTTTTGTTGGATAATCAGGCCAAATTTCTTCAATACTTTCAAAAGGCTGACCATCGTCTTCAAGCTCTTCAAGGTTTTCAATTACCTCAAGTGGAGCACCTGTACGGGTAGCGAAATCTATTAATTCATCTTTAGTTGCTGGCCAAGGAGCATCTTCAAGATATGAGGCTAGTTCTAGTGTCCAATACATAGCTGTTAAACAATTAATTTATGGTTAAACATAATTCGTGCAAAAATAAAAATTATTCTATCAAATCAAACATTTATCTTATTAATTTTTGATTACTTGTTTAGACAAAAGATAAATTACTCAATATATAAGTCTAAAGGTTTGAAAAAGAATAAATTAATTAAAATTTAAATTTCAACAAATAAACATTGAGATAAATTGATGTTAACAAAACTTATCTAATATACATTTCTTGTTTTATTTGATTTAATTCTGCCAGTTTCAATATTTCTAAACTAATTTTTTCTTTTGTATAATTAAACACCTTTTCATCGTTGGTTTCAACAAAATACAAAATCTGAATAGAATAATTAAAATCATTAAAACCTTGAAAAAATATTGAACTGTCAGCCCCAACTTCAGGATGTTTTAATAATGATTCTCTAATATCTAGTACCAATTTTTCAATATGTTCTGGTTTTGAATCAATTGCAATATTCATTTGATATTTAACTCTTCGCAAATTTCTAAGTGTTAAATTATCTAAAATTTCATCAACCATTTTTTTATTAGGCATAGTTATTAAACTTTTTTCAAGAGTTCGTATGCGTGTACTTCTAAAACCTACTTTTTCAACAATACCTGTTACATTACCAATTTTAACTAAATCTCCAACTACAAATGGTTTATCTAAAAATATTGTAAATGAAGCTAATAAGTTTTCTAAACTCTCTTTAGCTGCCAAAGCTACTGCCAAACCACCAATTCCTAAACCGGTAATAATGGAGGCTACATTCATATCGAATACAATTCCTAAAAACAGAAAACATGCAAAAATCAACACTAATATTTTTACAAATTCTCTTAAAAATGGAATTAGTTGCTCGTGTAATTTAGTATTTCGTTCAATTTCTCTTTGTGAAAAAACAATTCCACAAAAATCAATAAATCGCAATACCAACCAAGTTGCATTTACAAAAACCAATACCTGATAACCTCTTTCGATACACATTAATAAACCAAATTTTGAAGCTGGTTTTAAATGCCAAAATGTTGGAAACTCTAAAAAACTAAAAGCAAAATAGCAAAACCATAAAGCAAACAGATTTTCAAGTGGTTTTTTGATTAATTCTAAAAACTGTTCAACATCAATATTATAGGTAAATCGCCTTAAGAATTTATAAAACACTTTGGTGATTTTAATTGACACAAAATGTTTTAATGAAAACCCAAGTATAACTATTAAACTGAAAATTTGTATATTATACAATGAATTTTCAAGAATATATCTTGAAGAGAGATAATTATTTATTTCTGAAATTGTCATTTTATATTTTGAGTTCAGAGTTAAGAGTTTAGAGTTATTTGAAAGAATCAGACTTTTGTCTTAAGTCTTTCATCTTAAGTCTATAATCTCAACCACAAAGTAAGCTAATTTTTAAGAATTTTTTGGATAAAATATTTATCAAATGAATTTCAACTAAACAATTCAATTTATTTCCAGTTTTAGCATTAATATTTTAACTTGCTACTTTATACAACAACAGTATTACACAAACAAATAACTATGCAAGGGATTGATATTGAGGCAGAAAACAAGGAAATATTAACTCGTTACCGAAAATTATTGCGCTTAGCTAAGCCTTTTTTGAAGGATAATGATGCCAAAATTATCAAAAAAGCTTTTAATGCATCGGCTGAAGCACACAAAGATATGCGACGCAAATCAGGTGAGCCGTACATTTATCACCCAATTGCTGTAGCTCAAATTGTTGTTGAAGAAATTGGACTAGGTACAACTTCTATTATTTCGGCGCTCTTGCACGATGTAGTTGAAGATACTGACCAAACTGTTGAAGATATAAGAAGAGATTTTGGAGATAGGGTTGCCATTATTATTGATGGTTTAACTAAAATCTCCGGTGTTTTTGAGCAAGGTTCATCTCAGCAAGCTGAAAATTTCAAAAAAATGCTCCTTACTTTGTCTGACGACGTAAGGGTAATTTTAATAAAGCTTGCCGACCGTTTGCACAACATGCGTACTTTGGATAGTATGGCTCGTGACAAACAGTTAAAAATTGCCTCAGAAACAATTTACATTTATGCGCCACTTGCCCACCGTTTGGGTTTGTATGCCATAAAAACTGAACTTGAAGATTTATATTTAAAATATACCAACCCGCAAGTTTACAGGTCAATTACAAATAAAATCAAACAAACTAAAGTTGCTCGTGATAAATACATTAGCAATTTTATTACTCCAATTGAAAAAGAATTAACAAAAGCGGGAATTGATTTTACAATAAAAGGTAGAATGAAATCTATTTATTCTATCTGGAAAAAAATGAGCACACAAAACATACCTTTTGAACAAGTATATGATTTGTTTGCCATTAGAATTATTGTAAATACACCTCCCGAAAATGAAAAAGCAGCTTCATGGCAAGCTTATTCAATTGTAACTGACTTTTATAAACCAAACCCTGATAGACTTAGAGACTGGATAAGTACGCCACGTTCAAATGGTTATGAATCATTACACTCAACTGTTATGGGTCCAAATGGACAATGGGTTGAAGTGCAAATTCGTTCAAAACGTATGGACGATATTGCAGAAAAAGGTTATGCTGCACACTGGAAATACAAAGAACAAGAAGGTACTACTGTAAATACTGAAGCTGGTCTTGAAAAATGGCTCTCAAAAGTGAGAGAAATGCTTGAGAAAAGTGATATAAATGCCATTGAATTTTTAGATGATTTTAGAAGTAACTTATTTAACGAAGAGGTTTTTGTATTTACTCCTAAAGGTGAATTAAAAATCCTTCCACATGGAGCTACTGTACTCGATTTAGCTTTTGATATACACAGTCATATAGGTAGAACTTGTATTGGAGCAAAAATTAATCATAACATAGTTTCTCCTTCAAGTGTATTAACCAACGGCGACCAAGTTGAAATTTTAACATCTCCCAAACAAAAACCAAGTGACGATTGGTTGAAATTCCTTGTAACTTCAAAAGCAAAAACCAAGGTTAAAGATTACCTCAAAAAAGCAAAAGCACTTGATGCAGATATTGGTTATACGTTAATTACCGACGAATTATTACGTCTGGAATTTGACCCAAGTACTAATTTAATGCCTTTGATTTTAAATTATTTTGGGGAAACACATCCAATAGATTTATATGTTCGATTTGCAAGAAATCAAACACCACTTTCGGAGTTAACTAGATTCAAAACAGACTATTACGAAGTATATAATGCATCAAACAACAACATTGTTGACGCCAAAACTTTTAAAGATTTACTGAAAAAAGTAAAAGGTGTATCATCAGATACATTAATGATTGGCGAAGATGTTGACAAAATTGATTATTCATTGGCGCCATGTTGTAAACCAATTCCTGGTGACGATGTATTTGGTTTTGTAACCTTAAATGAAGGCATAAAAATTCATAGAACTATTTGTCCGAATGCTATTCAGTTAATGTCGAGTTACGGAACTCGCATTATCAAAGCCAAATGGACAGCACAAGCACAACTTTCACTTTTAGCAGGAATAAAACTTGAAGGAACAGATAGGCTAAGATTAATTGCAGATATAATGCATTTAATAAGTGATGACTTAAAATTCAATATCCGTTCAATCAAATTTGACTCTGAAGAAGGCACTTTCTCAGGACAAGTAATGATTTACGTGCACGATACCAACGAGTTAGAAGATTTAATGAACCAACTTAGAGCCATTACTGGTGTACTAAAAGTTGCAAGGTTTGATAATTATAATGATTAATTGATGGAATATGAGGGAAACCTATTTGCTATATTTTGCTTAATTCCCACCTTATTATTAATAGGTATGATTTTAATAATAAGATGGGTAATCAAAAACAGAAAATCAAATCATGGATTTTGGATTTTTTCCCTATTGCTGTATTTTTTATTGTTTCAATAAGAATAATTCTTTCTATTTATCAAGAATTAATTTGATCAAATTTATTATTTAAATCTCTTACATTTACCAATATAAAATTTATCTATAATTACATAGTTTACACAAAACAAAAACAACTCGACAAATTTGGGTTAATTTGTCGAATCGACTCGACAAATTTGGTAAAATATGTAAGGTTGACTCGACAAATTTGTATAAATTTGTAAGGTTAAGTTAGAAACTATGGAATCAATTAGTCGATATTTACTATCTCAAATAAAACCTTGGCTTTATAAAGGCAAGGTTATTATGATATTAGGAGCACGTCAGGTAGGTAAAACTACGGTTTCAAAAGAACTTATAGCCCTTAGCAAATCAGGAGGCTTGTATGTAAACTGCGAAAGAAATGTTATTCAGCAATTATTACAAGATATGAATCCTGAAAAAATAAAAAGTTTTGTAGGAAATAATGACTTGGTAGTATTTGACGAAGCCCAAAAAGTAGAAAATATTGGTTCAGTTTTAAAATTATTAGTGGATACCTATCCTCAAATTCAATGGATAGCTACAGGTTCGAGTAGTTTTGATTTATCAAACCAATTAAACGAACCTTTAACTGGTAGAAATGTAAAATATTTAATGTTCCCACTTTGGATTGGTGAACTTGAAAGTATTGAAGATAGATTTACAACCTCTGAAAAGCTAGAAAGTATTTTACGATTTGGTTTATATCCAGATATTTACACTCGTTCAGAACAAGAACAAATAACTTTACTTGAAGAACTTGCAACTGATTATCTTTACAGAGATGTGCTTGAATTACAAAATATCAAAAACTCATCCGTACTAATAAATCTATTAAAAGCCTTAGCTCTTCAACTTGGTAGTGAAGTTTCCTTGAGAGAATTATCCACTTTGCTAGGCATAGCTATTGAAACTGTGCAAAGATATTTAAATCTATTAGAGCAATCATTTGTAATTTTCAAGCTAACTCCATTTAGTAGAAACTTGCGTTCAGAAATAAACAAAACTCAAAAATATTATTTCTACGATTTAGGGATTAGAAATAGTTTGATAAACAACTTTAACCCAATTGCCCTTCGTACCGACCAAGGTCCGTTATGGGAAAATTTCTGTATTCTTGAACGTATGAAAATGCATGCATCTAAAGGTGAAAAATTAAGTATGTATTTTTGGAGAACGTATGAGCAAAAAGAAATTGATTTAATTGAGGAGTACAATGGTCAACTTCATGCTTTTGAATTTAAATGGAATACTAAAAAGAAAGCTCCATTCCCTAAGCAATTTTCAGAAACATATACTGATAGTAAATTTGACGTTATAACTCCTAATAATTATTGGGAATATTTAATTTAGATTTAGACGTAAGACTTAATATATTAGACTTAAGATATTAGACTTAAGATATTAAATTAGATTTTTTAAATGTTTTTTAATACTTTGTACCTAATACTTGATACCTTGTACCCAAAAACCTACATAAACTCCCAAGCACTTTGGTAGCAATTTAAACTTTCTGCGTATTTTAAGAAGTTAGCATAAAATGGATGGTTGCCTAAAGTAGAACTGTCGCCAATAATTACTAGACGTTTTTTAGCTCTGGTCATTGCAACATTCATTCGTCTGATATCAGCAAGGAAGCCAATTTCATTTTTATCATTGCTCCTCACCATACTAATATAAATCACATCTTTTTCTTGCCCTTGAAAACTATCAATGGTATTGATTGCAATTTGTGAAGTATGCTGTACAACTTTTTCACTATGTAAACTTAATTCTTTTAAGATATTTACCTGTTCTTTATATGGCGAAATAACACCAATTGTTGGTAGCGTTTCAAATTGATAATCAGTTAACAAACTTTCTAAAAGTCTGATTAACAAACTAGCTTCTTCCGGATTTGAAATTCTTGTTCCATCTTGTTTTTCATCAAAGCTACAACCCGCTGTATCAATAAATGTGATTGCAGCTAAATCATCATGTAATTGATGCTGCGCAACTGAAGCGTGAGCTTTTAATAAATTATTGTAAAACACTGTTCCTGAATACGTCATAATATCAGTATGCATTCGGTATTGTTCCTCTAGCATTACCACTGATTCAGGATGTAAGGCAATACATTTTTCTAACAAAGTATTACTTAAACCGTTTTTACTGGCTTCATTTGATTTCACCGTTGGCGGCAACTGACAATGGTCTCCAGCCAAAATCACCTTTTCAGCTTTCAAAATCGGAATCCAACATTGAGGTTCTAAGGCTTGTCCAGCCTCATCAATAATTACAGTTTTAAACTTTAAATTTCTAACTAAATAATTATTTGCCCCAACGGGAGTTGCAGCAATTACTTGTGCTTTTTTAAATAAATCCTCCACAATATATTCTTCCATGTTACCCACTTCTTTCATTATTTTGTGGGCTTCATTCATTAACAATTTTCTTTGTTCACGTTCCTCTTTTCCAAAATTTCGCTTATACTTATAAGCCATATTTTTGTATTCTTGGGCTTGTTTCTTAAGCTTTTTTGCATCTTTCATCATCAAATGCGATTCCATTTGATAATCAACAGTAAGCATATTTAAACTTTCATTTACCCTTGCTGGATTACCAACTCTCAATACTTTTATGCCTTGTTTGGCAAGTTTTTCACTCAACAAATCAACAGCTGTATTACTTGGCGCACATACTAAAATTTGCGATTCTGATTTCAGCACTTGCTTAATTGCCTCAACAATAGTAGTGGTTTTTCCTGTACCTGGAGGTCCGTGTACTATGGCTAAATTTTTTGCAGCTAAAATTTTATTCAATGCTGCATTCTGACTTGAGTTTAAATGAGGAATACTTACTTGAAAAATATCATTATCAAATCTTGGCTTAGCCTCTCCTACCAACACTTTTAATGTATCATTCGCAACTTTGGTCTCAATTAATTCATTAGCTTGTTTTAATGCCGAAAACATTTCAGCATAACTATTATCATCAAAAAGTAAATCTAAACCTAATTTACCATCGCTAGCCCAATCTGGAAGTTCGTCAGATTTAAAAGTAACTTTTATTCTGTTACCTTGCACATGTAACACAGTACCTTCAACCCTATCTTTACTAGGCTCATAATTACTAAACAAAGCGACTGGCATACCTTGCCTAAACTGATGTGAAAGTTCATGATGAGAAGTACGTTCAAACTCAACTGTTAAATAATCGCCTCTACTCATTTCATCACCTTTAATTGCTAATGGATACCAAGTAATTCCATTCAATCGTTTTTCAGTAAGCGAGTTTTGAGAAGTTAATTTTAAATATTGATTTTTATCTTCTTCTTGCTCAACTTTAAGCAATTGTATAAGTGATTTGAAATATTCCATAAGTTTTAAAGATAGTAGATAAAAGAGATTAGATTTTAGATAATAGATTTAGACCAAAATAAATTAAATTAAAAATATTGACATAAACAACAAATATACAAAGCAAAAAAGCGAACCATAAAGGCTCGCTTTTAAAATTATATCATTTAAAATATGCTTACATTTCTACAATAGCAGCATATTTTGATTTCTCAAATTTCGATTTTGCGTATTCCAATGTTAACACAAATTCGCTTTGTTTTTCGGTATTGCTAGGAATATCAAACATTGCATCTGTCATAATTTCTTCGCAAATCGAACGCAATCCTCTGGCTCCTAATTTATACTGCATTGCTTTTTCTACAATGTAGTCATAAACATCTTCTTCAATAACCAAATTTACATTTTCCATGGCAAACAATTTAACATATTGTTTTGCAATAGCATTTTTAGGTTTGGTTAAAATTTGTTTTAATGTATTAGCATCAAGCGGATTAAGGTGCGAAACCACTGGTAAACGACCCAATAATTCAGGTATTAAACCAAATTGTTTTAAATCTAATGAAGTAACATATTTCAACAAATTGTTTTCGTCAATTTTGTGCGATACTACTTTAGTTGCAAAACCAAGCGGTTGTGTATTTAAACGTGAAGCAATAATTTTTTGAATACCATCAAAGGCTCCACCGCAAATAAATAAAATGTTTTCAGTATTTACTGCAATCATTTTAGCATCAGGATGTTTACGTCCGCCTTGAGGAGGAACGTTCACAATTGAGCCTTCTAATAATTTCAATAAACCTTGTTGAACACCTTCTCCACTTACATCTCTTGTGATTGACGGATTATCGCTTTTACGAGCAATTTTATCTAACTCATCAATAAAAACAATTCCTTTTTGAGCCGCTTCTACATCATAATCAGATGCTTGTAACAAACGAGTAAGTACAGTTTCAACATCCTCACCTACATAACCAGCTTCTGTTAACACAGTTGCATCAGCTATACAAAATGGAACATCTAACAATTTAGCAATAGTACGAGCCAAATATGTTTTACCAGTACCAGTTTCTCCAACCATAATGATATTTGATTTTTCAATCATCACTTCATTATCGTCAGCTTTGCTTTGGTTTAATCTTTTATAATGATTATAAACGGCTACTGCCAACACTTTTTTAGCCTCATCCTGACCGATAATATATTCGTCGAGATAAGTCTTAATTTCAAGTGGTTTTTTAAGTGTAAATTTGCGTGAACCCTTATTTTTTGCATTAGACGCAGCGCCTAATTCCGACAAAACTAATTGGTGTGCACTATCTATACATTGGTCACAGATGTTAACTTTTGGTCCAGAAATAAGCATTCGTACTTCTCGGGCGCTTTTTCCGCAAAAGCTACAAAATTGTTGTTGTGCCATTAATTATTTATTGTTCTTTGAAGAAATGTGATTGGGGTACTAAGTATTAGGTACAGAGTACTGGGTATTAGGTATGAAGTACAAAGTATTAGGTACTAGGTACTAGGTATAGAGTACTGTGTTTAAAGTATCAAATAAAAAGTATTAAGTAAAATAAAAAGCAATAGGTATTAATTATTAAGTACTTAATACCTAATTCTTAATACCTAATTCTTTCGTCCTAATACTTAATACTTTGTACTTTATACTAAACTACTGTTGATTTTTTAATAAAACCTCATCAATTAAACCGTATTCTTTTGCTTCTTGAGCAATCATCCAATAATCTCTATCTGAATCTTTCCAGATAGTTTCATAATCTTTACCTGAGTGATGAGCTAAAATATCGTATAATTCTTTCTTTAATTTTTGAATTTCACGAGCTGTAATTTCAATATCAGAAGCCTGACCTTGAGCTCCACCAAGTGGTTGGTGAATCATTACTCTTGAATGTCTTAATGCAGAACGTTTACCAGCTGCACCAGCAGTTAATAACACAGCACCCATTGAAGCCGCTAAACCTGTACAGATTGTAGCTACATCTGGGCGAACATATTGCATAGTGTCATAAATTGCTAAACCAGCATATACCGAACCACCTGGGCTATTGATATACATTAAAATATCTTTTTTAGCATCAACCGACTCTAAGAATAATAATTGAGCTACAATTACATTTGCAACATAATCATCCACTCCTGTTCCAAGGAAGATGATTCTGTCTTGCATTAATCTTGAGAAAACGTCAATTTGAGAACCACGAGTTTGTCTTTCTTCCCAAATTGCTGGCGTCATATTGGTGATATGCGAAGTACTTTTACTCTCGATGTGGTTTAAATATTTGTCTAAAACGTTACTACCAATATTCTGATCTTTGATAGCAAACTTTCTGAATTCGTCTTTATAGTTCATAAATAATAGCGTCTAAATTTTATAAAAACAAAGCTAATAAAAAAGCCCTTCTTTCAAAGGGCTTTTTTTAAAATTTTAGTTTGCAACTTCTTCTTTCAAAATTTCTTGAAATTGGTCAGCTGTAACATTTTTCTCACTGATTTTTAATGTAGTACTGAAGTGTTCAATTACTTTTGAGTACAAAATTTGGTCAGCAATTTTATAATAATTTTTTCCGTCTTCTTCTTTTAAGAAGTTTTGAGCCCAATTAGTGATTAATTCGTTCATTTTTTCATCAAGCTGCATACCGCCAAATTGGCTCATGATACTTACTTTAGCTTGCTCTAAAATTTCTTCGTCACTAATTTTAACTTCTAAATCTTTTGCTACTTTGCTTTGAATTAAATTCCATTTTAATTCTTTAGCATAGTAATCATATTCCATTTCAATTTGCTCTTTTGAAATTTTACCTTGGTTTGCTGCAAATAACCACTCTTTCAAGAAATCATTGGGCAAATCAATTTTAGCTTTATCAATTAAAGTTTTTTGGATATCTCTACTTAAAGTATTTTTAGATTCTCTTTTGTAGTTGTCGCCAATTACTTCTTTAATTTTTGCAATAAATTCTTCTTTAGTAGTTGCTACACCAGCACCTAACACTTTGTCGAACAATTCTTGATCAAACTCTAATTCACCTTGACGACGAACATTGTTGATTTCTAAAGTATAAGTACCTGTGAAAGTAGATTCGTCTTCGCTATTTTTACCAAGGAATGCAGCCAAGGTAGCTTGCTCATTTCCTAAAACTTCGTTTACATCAAAAGTTACTTTATCGCCAACTTTTAATCCTAAAAATTTACTTAATTGACTTTCAGCAACTTTTGCTAAAGGTAATAAAGTTGCAGTAACAACTTCAACACCTTCTTTAGTAACATCACCAACTAAAATATCTCCTTTTTCAGCTGAATCAACATCTTCCATTTCAGCAAATTGTTGTTTAATACTTGCTAAAGCATCATTTACAACTGAGTCACTTACAGCAATATTATAACTAGTTAATGCAACATCAGTTGGGATTTCAAACTCTGGAGCTAAACCAATTTTGTAAGAGAATTCAAAATCAGTTTGGTTATCCCATTTTTGATTTAAAGTATCTTGGTCTGGAATTGGCTCACCTAATACTTTAAGTTTATTATTTTTGATATAGTTATTAACTTCATTAGCTACTAATCTAGTAATCTCTTGAATCAAAATATTTTTACCGTGTACTTTTTTAACAAAAGATGTAGGAGTTTTACCTGGTCTGAAACCTTTAACAGCTGCTTTTTGAGCATATTGTTTTAATTGAGTATCAACACTTGCCTGATAATCAACAGGTCCGATTTTAATTACTAAAGAAGCATTAACTGCATCTTTCTTATTGAATATAGTTTCCATTAAGATTTAATATTATTTCTTTAAAACACCTAATAAGTAAAAACAAAAAAAAGTTAACAACTAAGCTGTCACTTAATTATTAACTTTTTATGTTTGTGTGCGGGTGGAGGGACTCGAACCCCCATGCCTCGCAGCGCTAGATCCTAAGTCTAGTGCGTCTACCAATTTCGCCACACCCGCTTAAGAGAATACAAAGGTAAGACAAGTTTTTATAAATACAATACTATGACAAAATTATTTTATCATAATTTCAGAAATAATAAGTAACATTTTGAAAATTATTGATTTACAAAAATGCAAAATGTTACCAAAGATGTGATTCCTAGGGTTTCAACGCATTGTTTTGTAAACTACCTTTATAATTAACAAAAACTCTTAACTCTGAACACTCAACTCTTAACCCTTACTCATCCCTTACTACTTCAACACCAACTCCTCTGCACCATGTAAACTTAATTCAATAATTTTCTCAACATCATTTGGAGTAATATCTCTTTTCTCACCTAAAGCTACCCAACCTCTTTCTTTTAATCTATCAGCAATTAGTTTAGAAACTCCATCTGTATCTTTTACATAATATTTTAAATAAGTTCCAATACCCAAACTTCTAAAAAAGTTTTCAGTATGATTAATTGCCAATTTTGCTTTTTCATCAACCGAGCCTGTTTGTATTCCCCAAACACGTTCTGCCATTTGAGCTAATTTTTCTTTTTTGTTTTCAAATTTATATCTGTACAAACTTGGGCAAACTATTGCCAATGTACGGGCATGGTCAATACCAAAAAGCGCAGTTAACTCATGTCCAATTGCATGAATTGACCAATCAGTAGGTACTCCTTTTTGAATTAAGCCGTTTAATGCCATAGTACACGACCACATAAAATTACTTGCAGCCTCATAATCAGTAGGATTTTGCATTATTCTAGGTGCAATTTCAATTAATGTTTGAAGAATACCTTCAGCTATTCTGTCTTGCAATTTTGCTCCTGCAGGATAAGTAACATATTGTTCTAACACATGTGTAAATGCATCAACAATTCCATTTGCCAATTGATTATGAGGAATTGATGCAATTACTTGCGGATCAAGAATTGAAAATTGTGGAAATAAACCAGGTCCGCCCATACCCAATTTTTGTTGTACCTCAGCTCTAGTTATTACTGCGCCTGAATTCATTTCAGAACCTGTAGCAGGCAATGTCAAAACTGTCCCAAAAGGTAATCCAACTTCTGTTCTTATTGATTTTGATAAAATATCCCAAGGTTCTTCACCTTTATATAAAGCTGCAGAAGATAAAAATTTAGTTCCATCTATAACCGAACCTCCACCAACAGCCAATAAAAAAGTAATATTTTGTTCTTTAATTATTTTCAACGCATCAAGCAAAACCGCATATTCTGGATTAGCAGGAATTCCACCAAATTCAATAACTTCAAAATTTGACAAAGCATTTTTAACCTGCTCATAAATACCATTCTTTTTAATACTTCCTCCACCATAAAGCAAAAGCACTTTTGCATTTGCAGGAATTTCTTTAGAAAGAGAAGCAATTTTATTTTTACCAAATATAATTTTGGTTGGATTTTTAAATTCGAAATCTAACATAATTAATAAATTAAATATCATTAAGGATATACAAACTTAACCAAATACGAATGATAAAGTTTATAAAACAAAATTAACAAAATGAATATAAAGAATAAACAAACAACTTTAATAACACTTAAACTCAAAATAAACCTAAAAATACATTTACACAACAATAATTTTTACTAGCTTTACAAACTATAATAATATATTATTTACAATAGAGTTTGATCATTAATTTAAACGAGAATGGAAAAATTTAGTCCTTGGCATTCTGTATCATACGGTAGCGAATCACCAGAAGTGGTAAATGCAATCATTGAAATTCCAAAAGGTAGCAAAGCAAAATACGAACTTGATAAAGAAAGTGGCTTATTAATATTAGATAGAGTTTTATTTTCAGCGGTACACTATCCTGCAAATTATGGTTTTATTCCACAAACTTATTGTGATGACCACGATCCATTGGATATCCTTGTAATTTGCTCTGTTGACGTACAACCAATGTGCTTAATTGAAGCAAAAGTTATTGGTGTAATGAAAATGATTGATGGTGGCGAGGCTGATGATAAAATTATCGCAGTTGCTAAAAACGACCAATCAGTAAACTATATCAACGATATTTCTGAATTGCCTCCACATACAATTCTTGAAATGCGTCGTTTCTTTGAAGATTACAAAAAATTAGAGAAAAAAGAAGTTGTTGTTGAAGATTTCTTCGGTAGAGAAGAAGCAATGAAAATTGTTAACGATTCTATCGTTCTTTACAACGAAACTTTCAAAAAATAACTTATTTACCAAATAATAAGTATAAAGCCTATGCAATAACTGCGTAGGCTTTTTTGTTATAATGCCAAGTTTGCAATTGAACAAAAAAATAAAATTTTGATTTGAGAAATATCAAAATCTTACTATATATTTGAAGGTAATTTTAATAAGTGCTAAAAAAAATACAAACATATTATTCTAATCTCGACGAGATAATTTTTGAGTATCGCAATAAGCTTTATGGAGCCTACGAATTACGCAAAAACTACAATCGTAGATTATTAATTGCACTTATTCCAATTTTATTTTTAGCAATCATCTTACCTACAGGATTATTGATATATTACAAATCTACTATTGATCCTGAAGAAAAAATAAATCTTGAAAAATACGAAGGCTTTGATTTGAGAATGGACGAAAATGACATTCCTGATGATTTACCTAAAACAAAAGAAGAGGAAGTTAAAGATAAAATAGAGGAGACAGAAAAACCAGACGAAACAACTACTGACGAACCCAAAAAAGAGGAAGTAAAACAACCTGACCCTACAAATCCAAATTTAGAGTTAACACCTGCCCAACAAGCTGCCAAACTTGATAGTATTCAAAAAGCAGATGCAACTGCAAAAGCTTTAAAAGATTCATTAGATGCTGCTGCACAAAAATTAGCAAAACAAGGTACCGATACTACTAAAAAAGGTAGCGGTACAAGCATGATGGTGAATAGAAAAGGTGGTATGAAAGAATTTATGGCTTACATCCAACAAAATTTTAGATACCAAAAACCTCCCATTGAATATGATTGTACAATAAACTTAAAAATTCTGATCAATGAAGATGGTTCACTATCAGATATTGAAGTAGTTAAAGGCGTTAGAACAGATTACAACCAAGAAGTATTAAGAGTAGCAAAAGAATATAAAGGTTGGTTTAATGATGAATTAAAAACTAATTCAGGTATAAAAATCAGAAAACTAGTGCCAGTTATTATTCACGCACCGCCTCCAGCCAGTTTTTAAAAGTATATTAAAATTGAAATGAAGTAACTGTAAATACAATTACTTCATTATTCTAAAAACTTCAGCTACCGAACCATATTTTAACAAAAGTTCATGAGCTTGTTCATGATTTAAACTTGGAATTTCGTCTTGAATCATTTTTATAGCTCTTTGCACTAATTTATAATTAGTTAATTGCATGTGAACCATTTTGTTTCCTTTTACTCTTCCAAGTTGAATCATTACAGTGGTTGAAATCATGTTTAAAACTAATTTCTGCGCTGTACCAGCTTTCATTCTAGTACTTCCTGTAATAAATTCAGGCCCAACTACCACTTCAATAGCATCATCAACTTCGGCGCCAACTAATGAATTAGCATTACAACAAACACATGCTGTATAAATTCCTTCAGATTTAGCTTTTTTAACACCTTCAATTACGTAAGGTGTTCTGCCAGAAGCAGCTATACCAATTACACAATCTTTAGCAGTTATACCCTCAGCTTGTAAATCTAACCAAGCTTGCGTAGTGCTATCTTCGGCATTTTCAACAGCTTTTCTAATTGCTGTATCTCCACCAGCAATAATTCCAACTACTAAATCAAATGGTACACCAAATGTTGGTGGACACTCTGATGCATCAACAACTCCCAAGCGACCACTAGTGCCAGCACCAATATAAAACAATCTGCCACCAGCTCTCATTCTAGCAACTACATTGTTTACGACTGTTTCAATTTGAGGTAATACTTTAGCAATGGCATGAGGTACAGTTTGATCTTCCTCATTAATGCCCTTTAAAAGTTGAGCAACTGAAAGTGTATCCAGTTGCTCATGATTTGAATTTTGTTCAGTACTTAGTTGCATTAGTCTAATAATCCATTAAGTACATGATATTCAGCCAAACCTTCAATTGGATCACGAACTACAGCCCCAAGTTTTGCACCTTTATCTTGCAATACTTTTGCTAAAATTCCTCTTAATAAATACGCTACAGAACCCACAAAGCCAATTTCTACTTCTTTATGGTTAGCATATCTTGAAATACAATTATCAAATTGGTCTGCAAAACTTTGATAAACCAATTGTTGAATAAATGGCTCTTCAATGTTTTCAAGAATAAATGGCATAAATGAAGCCATATATCTACTTGGGAATGGTTTTGTATATACGTTATCTAAAATATCAGCTGTACGGTCTGTATATTTTGCTTCAAATTTTTCATGTAAATGCTGAGGCAATGCCAAGCGAGTATAAGCTTTCAATAAAAGTTTACCTTTATATCCTCCTGAACCTTCGTCTCCCATAAATAAACCAAGAGACTGAACATTTTGAACAATGTTTTTACCATCATAAAAACATGTATTTGAGCCTGTTCCTGCAATACAAGCAATCCCTGCATTTGTACCTAATAATGCACGAGCGGCTGCTAATAAATCATGTTGAACTTCAATTTTAGCTTCGTCAAAAGCTTGTTTTAAAGCAGATGCAACCACTTCTTTTTTTGCTGTTTGCTCACAACCAGCCCCATAAAATACTACTTTATGGATAGTGTCATTAAAAGTGAGTTTAGGTAATAATTCAGCCTTAATACTTTCTAAAATATTTTCAGAAGATTGAAAGTATGGATTAAAACCTGTTGTTTTATGAATATAGGTTTTCCCTGCATTATCAATAAATAACCACGTTGCTTTAGTGGTTCCGCTATCCGCTATTGCTATCATTATATTTTAAAGCTTATTGTAATAGAATCAATATGCAATATAACTCAAATTTAAATAATAATAACTTTGAAAATGATTGAAAATAACATAAAAACAAAAAAGCCTGTCAATTTAAAATCAACAGGCTTTCAATTATAATTATTAAATTTTACCAGAACTCAGGACAAGTTACTTTTGGATTTCTAATTTCGTATTGTACAAATATCTCATGCGATGCTGATTGGAAGTTTTGAACGTAGTTCCAAGGAGTATCATAAGCATAACCAACCGAAAGTAAATTTTTCAATTTTAAACCAGCCATTAAAACAAATGTTCTATTTGTTCTGAAAGATAAACCACCCCAAACTTTATCTCCTGCATTATCAGCAAAACGTAATTTACAGTTAAAGTCAAATTGAGGGTCTACAGTTCTACTATATCTCATTAACATAGATGGTAATACTTCCAAAGTTCTGTTAGCTTGATATCTGTATCCTGCCATTGCAAAATAATTATTATAAGCATAATCAGAAAAAGACAATAAATTAACCCCAGATGCTCCGAAATAAAGATTTTTACCATAAATCCAAGTACCTAACTGACCATCAGATGTGTACTTTGTTTTTAATGCAGTAATAATATCATCATTATCCCATGTAGTAATTTTACCTCTATCAAATGCATATTGTCTAAAACCTAAAGAACCACCAAGTGACATTTTGTATTCTTTACTTAAAGCAATATGGTAGGTATAAGATGCATTGAAACCTAATTCTTGAATTGGACCATATTGATCAACAAACAATATAGCACCAGCCGCAGAGTGATTAAAATCCTTACTATTATATCTTGCTCTTCTCATATCCAATGGACCATGAGCAGAAAGCCAATAAGTAGTAGGCGCACCTTCAAAGCTAACCCATTGATTTCGATAACCAGCCGTAATCTCTACGTGGTTTGAAATACCAGCAACTGCTGGATTTATAATATATGGAGCAAACATGTACTGACTGTACAGTGGATGCTGTGCATAAGCTGCTATTGAAGTAGCTAAAATTGCAAGAGCTGTGTGTATTAGTTTTTTCATATTAATTATTGAATTAATATAAATTATTTAGAATGTGACAAATTTAACATATTGATTTTAATAAATACACAATTTATCAATATTTATTTATTACGATAAGGAGTACTAAAAATACTCCTTATTGTAATAAATAATATTTATTGAGCATTATCTCTAAAGATACTTACGTAACCTTTAACTATTTTTTTAGATT